>NZ_JAIVFQ010000140.1 GCF_020829495.1 Nostoc favosum CHAB5714
ATTCGGAAACAATAATCCGGGTGCGGGGATTCATGCCGATACGAGAGCCAAAGTTGCCTAAAATCAAACCTGTAGTGACAACTCCAATTACTCCAGAACCGCCCAAGTCTTCAATAATCAGGTAAGTCCCATAAGCGGAAACTAAAGTTAAAGATTGTTCCACCAAGGGCAAATCGAAGCGCTGGGTAAGGTAGGAAATACCAAATCCGATAAAAGCTCCCACCCCTACACCGATGCCAATAACTGTAAATAACTGTACTAAGATTGGCTGGAATTCCAATTCTACAGTTCCCAAAGATAAGGCCACCAAAAAACCAAAGGCAACTACAGCCATGCCATCATTGAACAAGCTTTCGCCTTCCATTAAGGTGACAAGACGACTATCTACACCCAGTTCACGAAACAAAGCAGTTACAGAAACAGGGTCAGTTGCAGATAGACTGGCTGCAATGAGTAAAGCTGTAGTTAGGGAAATACCAACAACTTGATTGAGAGCGATCGCTACCCCTGCGATCGCAATTAACACCCCAAACACCGCATACAGGCAAATTGGCACTAAATCCTGCTTCAAGTCTGACCATTTCAAATTCCACGCGGCTTCAAATAGCAGTGGTGGTAAAAAAATGAACAAAATTAATTCCGGGGAAAGGGTTACTAAACGGACATCGACACAGGCCAAACCTAACCCGACAATCACCAGTAGCAAGGTGTAAGGTATATTGCGAAACCAGCTAAATATCTGCGGTAGTGTTGCCACACCTAGAGACACCGAAAGCACCAACAGAAACTGCTTAAGATTGTTTGTAATAACTTCCTCGGCGATCGCTGATTCAAGTACCATAGGGAAATTCCTGGTATAATTTTGCTTTTATCCTCATCTGACTATTATCAGATGACACTAGTTCAATGTAAGACTTTAAATTAGCAAAGAATGAAGATTTGACGGTTAACCAAGTATTTAGGAGGAAGGTCTTGGGTAATAACATTCGAGACCGCTTTAAAAATTTCCGTCGCCGGGGTTCGCAGGCGGAGCAACTCCAACAGGTACAAACAGACTTGCTGGCAGAATCAACCCTAGACTCAGCTTACATAATTTTGATTACTAGCTCCTGTGCAATCGCTACTTTAGGTTTATTGTCTAACAGTGCGGCCGTGATTATTGGCGCGATGATTATTGCACCCCTGATGTTGCCGATTCGGGGGTTAGCTTTTGGTGCTTTGCAGGCAGATATTACTTTGTTACGCAAGGGTATAATTGCTGTAGCATTGGGCACGTTGTTAGCGGTAGTGATCGCTTTTACTCTGGGTTTGCTGGTAGGATTGCCCAGCTATGGTAGTGAAGTGTTAGCTCGCTCAAAACCAACGCTGTTAGATTTGGGAATTGCTGTAGCAGCTGGTGGTATTAGTGGCTACGCGAAAATTGAAACGAAAATCTCTACTAGTTTAGCGGGAACTGCGATCGCTGTTGCCCTTATGCCTCCCATTTGTGTGATTGGCTTAGGCTTGGCGCAAGGAAATTGGTCACTCAGTTTAGGAGCAACTCTGCTTTATCTTACCAACTTGCTAGGTATTGCGCTCTCCTGTATGGTGACATTTGTGGTAGCGGGTTACACTTCAATGGCGCGGGCCCGTCAACCCCTAATTTGGACTATGGCTTTGACAGCTATCCTGCTAATTCCCTTGGGAGTCAGCTTTGCTCGACTTGTACGACAAGCGCAACTAGAAACTAGCTTACGACGGGCATTATTGAATCGAACTGTCACCTTTGGGCGATTGCAGTTGCTTAACAGTAATACCAATTGGTTGACAAATCCCCCAGAAGTCCGTTTGAGTGTTCGGGCAAGGGAACCTGTTACACCTCGTCAAGTAGAGTTATTAGAAGAATTTATCAAACAAGAGATGGGGCAACCATTCACTCTAATTTTTGAAGTTGGCCAAGTAGAAGAAATTCGACGTTCCAAGCCTAGATGAATAACGCAGGCATACCGTTACAAGTCATCACCACCGAGCCTTTTCGTTGACGGGCTTCCTTCACTAATAGAGGAAGAAGTTGGTGTTTTTAAACTCCTATACCCCTAGTTAACAGTCTTTCCTATTCTTCAACTGTCTTTGGGTTTTTCTTAACTTCAATCCATTATTTATAGGCTAACTTCTCCAATTTTTATCTTCCTGGCTCACCCTGAATTCTATTTCTCCTGTGCCTAAATTGACACACAGGGTTAAGTATAAAGAAGGTGTGGTTCTTGGTTTGGAGAATGCACTGCGTGCTTTTATTAGTTTGCTACGAGGTGAGAACTTTGGCAATGCCACGAATCAAGTATTGATTTTTAATCAGTTTGGAGAGGTCTATCTGCTTTAATCCTTGGCGTATGTTAGTCTTTGCTTGCGTGTGATAGCAATTCCTAAACCAACAGTAGTCAATAAATCCGGCGTTGTTGGGTGAATCAAAAAAAGGACACACAACTTATGACTTGATTGATAAGTTGTTGCTTATTTGACATTAAATTAAGATTTAATAGGTAGGATGAGCACCTAATAATTTTCGGTATTTAATAACTTTTTACCATCATCCCGTTCCTCTAAATAAATCTTCGTATTAAATTGGCATACGACTGATATCTTTATTGCAACCTATAACTACCATTGCTGAACCGCGTTCTAAACGATAAGTGGGGTTGGGATTAATTTGAAATTCGCTATCTTTGCTTACGGCTAACAAATTCAAACCATAACGGTTACGTAACTGAATTTCTGTAATCGTTTTACCATGAAATTCATCTGGTACAACTAATTCTACAATACTGTTATCTGGGTCGAGATCAAATCTATCCAGAATAAATGGCTGAGTAAGGGTAAGTGCTAACGCACGACCTACTTCATACTCAGGAAAAACTACATGATCTGCACCTACTCGGTTCAATAGTTTATAATGAACCTCGCTAGAAGCTTTAGCAACTACATGAGGTACTCCAGCTTCTTTCATATTTAAAGTAGTGATAATGCTTTCTTGAACATAGTTGCCAATTGCCACAATTACTGTATCAAATCCAAAGATACCAGCTTCCTTCAATGCTGCTGGTTCAGTTGAGTCTAGTTGTAAAGCATGACTAACTATTTCTTTTGTCAACGCGGCAGATACTTGTTTTGCATCTATATCTGTTGCTAATACTTGATAGCCCAATTTACGTAGTGTCGCACAAACGGAACGGCCGAAACGCCCTAATCCAATTACAGCAAATTGCTGATTATCTTTACTTACACTGCGTAAAAAACTTAATGTTGCTAATTTCATAGCTCTTATTCTTATCCTTATCATTAATCCTTATATAGCATTTCCGGCTGTCATGAGGTGCAGTAGCAGCAATTAGCAAACCAGTTTCTTAACTGACTTTTTCCGTTAAATCTCGAAAAGCCTGCTGGCAAAGGATTTAAAAAACAGCACAGCATATACAGTATAATAATTAAAATTCTAACTTTTCCCGTTAAGTCTCTTTTGCAATGCCAGCCTTCTCTACGAGACGCTACGCGAACACAAGGGTCGTGGCAAAAATTCGTATGCTCTCTTGAGTACGGTTCCACTATTGAAGATTTCTGACGGTGCAATGCCAAATCCAAGACTTAGAGCATAACCTAAAGACAGAAGCACGCTCATTTTAATTGGCGGTAAGTGTAGCCATGCCGTCAGGCTTATCGCCCTCACAGGTTGCAAATTTTTCTCCCACCAGTGTAGTATTGCTTGTTACCTGTAATACACTATTTTAATCACTGTATCATATAAGCTGTGCTTGATCCAGAATCCTTTGTAAGTAAGCTGTTTAAGACTTAACGGGAAAAGTCAGGTGCCTGAATCGGAGGCAGGAACCAACCGTGATAGTTACACATTAAATCACCCGTATTCTCATCAATGCGCCCCTCACTTAGGGGAGCAAGGCGGTGGGGACATTGATCTAAAAACACCCGGAAATCTGGGGATGATTTAGGTTTCCAGATAACTAAACGCAGTCCCAAAAGTGTCACAAATGTTGGTTAGGATCTAAGTCTTCAACTGGCGAAACTGGATACCAATGCTGAAAAAAGTTGAATTGGGGTTCCATTTTATTATGGGAGCGTTACAGCACTTCCGGCTGTTATGAGGTACAGTAACAGCAATTAGTAAACCAGTTTCTTAAATGTTGAGGATTTATTAAATCAAGCGCAACTGAAATTATTTCCATCAAGTTTTTGTTGTTTTACAAGCTTTTGGACTAAACTCTTTGAGACGGAAAAGATGTTAGCTACTTTCCTGATTGAGATGTTTTTCTGAAGATGTGCTGCAACTATTTTTTCTCGAAGATCGACAGAGTATAACTTCATTTAAAAGTATTTATATTTTAATTTACTGTATCTGATAACAGACGGAAGTGCTGTAAATTAAGCTTACTCATATTTTTCTGCTATTCCTGTTCTGAATCAATAATTCGTGGGAAAAAATAACCACTACCTCTTGCTGTGATAATGAATTCTGGGTTGTTGGGGTCGGATTCTACCTTTGTCCGCAATCGTGAAATATGCACATCTACCACACGGGTGTCTATATTCATCTCTGGTACAAAGCCCCACAATTGCTGTAATATTTTAGCCCTTGAAAAAATCTTTCCCGAATGATTCACTAACAATTCTAATAAGCTAAACTCCACACCTGTCAACCGAATGCGTTGCTCATTTTTATGAACTTGCCGTTTATTGATATCGATTTTGAGATTGCCCACATGGATTACAAGAGAGTTAGGAATAGTATTAATACTAGTTTTGTGGGAGCGCCGTTTTAGTACGCAGGCAATTCGAGCTTCCAGTTCTTTGGGTGAGAAAGGTTTCGTCATGTAGTCATCAGCACCTAGCTCCAGCCCAGTGATTCGGTCTGCTACATCTCCTAAAGCTGTGAGCATGATAATTGGTACGTCTGACTCTTTCCGCAATTCTTGGCACACACCGTAGCCATCCAGCTTTGGCATCATTACATCTAAAACTATCAAATCAGGGGTCAACAGGCGAAAAGCTGACAAAGCTTCTTCACCATCACTAGCTGTCACTACCCTGTAGCCAATCATTTCTAGACGCGTCTGTAAAATTCGGCGGATGCTGGCTTCGTCATCTACTACTAAGATTGTGCCTTTATCACCTGATAAGTTTCTCAACGCTGTTCCTCCACAGCGAGAACTCTCAACCATCCATTATCTGCTTATTAGGAGTCAAAAACGCAAAACAATCTTGACCTACAGTCATGATAAAGAAGTGATCGCTTTAAGGCATTTGTGCTCCTATTATGCTAGGGTATCTGCCCGAAAAAGAGATTTATATCCAATTAATAAATTCTTCAGCAAGGGACTCGTCTTTTCTACAGATTTAGTGTATCTTGTATACTCCGTGCAATTATTAATACTTTATTTCTGGCAACTTTACTTGAGTCCAAATTTTAAGCCAATGCCTTTGAGGGAACAGCTAATGAATACTTCTAATGAGATACATACAAAAAAAATCATCAAAAAATCCGACAAGCTTACTCTGAAACAGATGAAGTTGATCGAAGAAGCAGAAGACCAACTTCAAGAAGCTAATACTGTGAATTCTTCAGCCCCTGTGGTTTATGATAAACCAGTAGCGATTCCAGAGCCTAGAGTTCCTGACTATATTCCGTTCCTTGATAATCCTCCAGTACAATCGGTGGGCAACTCTGGCTGGCAGGTTTCTGATGTCTGGCGGGATATTCGGGTAGATGATTTTTGTAATTAAAGCAGACAATTTGTATTTCCAGACGGTTCAGCATCAAGGCGGTTGTAGTTATCCACGATCCAAATGTCAGAGATTGAGGAACAGGCACGAAGCAAGGGAGAAAATTTTCCCGAATGCATTCTTGTGCTGCCTGTCCCTCTGTCTCTTCGTTAAAACACGCCCTATGGCAACCGTTTGAGCAACTTTTGTAAACTATCTTTACACTCAGTCAAAGCTATAGTTGAATTGTGTCTATAATAAGTTACGGCTAACTATTAACGTGAAGTTAGCACCATGTAAGTGTGTATTGCTGGATTACGCATCAAAGGCAATACCAAAGACAAGCAAAATTTATCGGCAGCGCAATAGTTTCTATTCCGTTGCCAACATGCACACCCGCTTACGCATGTTGGTGAAAGTGTTGTATCTGGGGGGAAATGGTATTAATCGTATATGATATCGGATAAAAGATAAGGATTTCTTTTCTAAATTAAATGAAAGCCGCTGTTAGTAGAACTCTTGCGGTATAATTTTAAACTTTATTTTTTGCACAACTAAGAGTTAGCTAGATTTTAGGAACCATTGGTTCCCAAGATATCTGACTCCTGACTCAATTTCAGCTTATTCTAGAAATTACCCTCTTTAAATCAGTGAACAGTTATCACAGTTTCTGACTGATAATGCGGATACTTGATAACTGATAACGGCTAATGCTTGATTATTTGACGGCGGATATTACATTCTGGATGACTTTGTTTGGAGTACAAGAGTCGTTGTTAGAATTACGCCTGGGTTATCTCGGTCGCTACTGGTTTCTTGCCATCAGTGCTACCTTACTCCTGAGCTTTTTGCTCTCTGCCCCGATTACGATCGCACTAATCATTAAATTTGGAGTAGATCCTTTCACTTGGACAGGTAATGTTATTCTTTGTGCGATCGCTGCGGTAATATTTGGTGTGATTCTCAGCCTGTCCCAAGGTTACAAGGGAACTAAAAATTTCAACTATACAATATAGCTATAATTTTATAGTAGCTAATTATACCGTTATATTAGTTTTTATCAAGCAGATAATTATTACCACAATAGTAGTTTTTTCTTCCAAGAGTATTGACATGTTATTGATTGCTGTATACTATCAATATCTTGGAAATTCAAACTATTTTCAATAACACTGTAATATCAGCACTAATTTTTTTGAGCGATTTTCCATCTTTTGCTTAAATAAGGTCATATCTGTTCTGTCCTTATTTAACTAGAGCCACGTAAAATAGAAGGAAATATTACAACTATTGAAGAAGAAAGTCAAATTCAGATTACGTACTTATTCACGTAAAGGAGAAAAATTTTGAGCGACGGCAATAATAATTCAGTTAGTGTAGCTTACTTTGATAGCTTGCCACAAAAATTTTCTGAAGGAGATGCTGATGCGCTTTTAGCTTTTGGTCGCCATTTACATTGGGGTTATTGGTCTGACCCAACTCAAGCTAATGGTTCGGTTGCAGATTTTGCTGTAGCGGCAGAGAACTTATCTTGTCTCGTTACCGATGTTGCAGAAGTACAGGATGGTTTAAGCATTCTTGATGTAGGCTGTGGATTTGGAGGAACCATTGCTACTCTCAATGAACGTTTTTGTAATATGCATTTAATCGGAATAAATATTAATAAAGAACAGCTATCTATAGCTGAAACAACAGTACAGGCTCTAGCGGATAATCACATAGAATTTATTTACGCTGATGCTTGCCAGCTACCATTCCCTGATGGTTATTTTGATGTAGTTTTTGCAGTAGAGTCTATTTTTGCTTTCTCTAGCCGCGAAAATTTCTTTAAGGAAGCAAGGCGAGTTTTACGTCCAGGAGGAAGATTAACGATTTGTGATTTTATTCCTATTCAGGCTTTTTACCGAACCTGGAAATTAATAGAAAAAGCTATTAAAACTCTTATTATTCGTACTTACGGCTCTCGGTCTGTTAATTTTTGTCCTGTTTTCGAGTACAAAAATTTAGCTGAAGCTACAGGTTTTGAGCTAGTAAAAACAGAGAATATTACTCGTAATACTTTACCAACTTACCCAGTAGTTAACTCATTAATGCGGCGAGAAGGGGATGAGGAAACTTACCGGGCAACTAGAGGGTTGGAGAGGCTTAGTCGCCGTGGATTACTACAATACATGATTTTATCTTTCCAAGTCTCTCCTCCTTAGTTGGAAGCTGAAAATTAAGATTATATAACTAACATGAAAATATTCAGTTTTTCCAAAGTTATCCAAGTAAGCATAATGATTTGCTTGTTGAATTCTGGAGTAGTAAAAGCACAAATCATTCCGGATTCAACGCTACCTGTCAATTCCAGCATTACTATTGATAGTGATATTAGCATTATTAAGGGAGGAACTAGAGCAGGTAGCAATCTGTTACATAGTTTTGACCAGTTTTCTATCCCCACTGGGAAAACAGTTTACTTCAACAATGCAGGAGACATTCAAAACATCATTAGCCGAGTAACAGGTAAGTCTATTTCTAACATTGACGGATTACTTCGAGCTAACGGCGCAGCTAACCTCTTTTTGCTTAATCCCAATGGCATTATTTTTGGTTCCAATGCCAGCTTGAACATCGGTGGTTCTTTTTTAGCAAGTACAGCGAGTAGCTTGAAGTTTGCCAATGGAACGGAATTTAGTACGACTGAGACTCAAACTACTCCTCTTTTAACTGTAAGCGCACCCATAGGTTTGAACTTAAAAAGCAATAGTGGTGAGATTCGTGTACAAGGTTCAGGACATACTTTGGGTATTTCTTCTTTGTTTTCACCTATTTCAGGAGCAGGTGCTAGCAACAATGGTCTGCGGGTTTTGCCGCAGAAAACCTTAGCCTTGATAGGAGGTAAGATTGCTTTAGAAGGAGGTAATTTGACAGCACCAGGAGGACGGGTAGAACTTGGTAGCGTTGATAATGGAATAGTTACCTTAAATCCGATAACCTCCGGTTGGGTATTCGGATATGAAGGGTTACAAAACTTTCAAAATATCGAATTGTCTAAACAAGCACTAGTAGATACTAGCGGCTTTGGAAATAGTGCTATTCAACTAGTAGGAAAACAAATTTCTTTTACTGAAGGATCGGTTGCGTTGATTCAAAATCAAGGCGCTCAAGCTGGAAGCGGCATAAATATACAGGCTTCAAATTTACTTCAATTAAATGGAACCTCCCCAGATGGAACAATCCCTAGTGGAATTGAAGTAGAAACTTTAGGAGGAAGCGCAGGTGATGTTGTGGTTTCAACTAAATATTTAAGCTTTGAAGATGGAGGAGCTATAAATAGCAAGACATTTACAGAAGCAAATGCTAGCAATATACTTTTGAATGCTTCTGAATCTATAGAAGTCAAAGGTTTTTCCATTATTAAACCTACTGCTAGCATCGCTAGTGGAGTTGGTTCATATACTTTTAGCACTGGCACAAGTGGGAAGATCGTAATTAATACAAGTCAATTCACTGCTTTAGATGGAGGAACTATAACATCTGGAACTTTTAGCACTGGCACGGGGGGGGATTTAATTATTAGCGCCGATCGCAGTGTTGAATTGAGTGGGTTTAATCCCATTTTTTCTTCACCAGCCCAAGCATCTGTAGTGGCTTATGGATCTGGAAATTCCGGTGATTTGAAAATTACCTCGCCTCAAGTTAGGTTATACAACACAGGCATTATTGCTTCTTACACTTTTTCCAGCGGTAATTCTGGCAAGGTTACAATTGAAGCTTCTAATTTTGTAAATGTGACAACACCTACAAAATTAGAAGCTTTATCTTATAATTCTATGTCTGGAATAGGATCTTATGCGGTATCACCTCCCCCATCAATACAACAAGTATTAGGGCTATCTTCAGAGGTCAGTGGAGCGGCAGGGAGTATAGAAATAAAAACCGGGCAATTTTCTTTATCTAACGGTTCAGTTACTGTAAGTAATTTAGGCACTGGTTCGGCAGGCAATATAGATATTGATGCAAATATAGTTTCTCTGAAAAATAATTCTTCCATTAGTGCTGCAACCGCATTAGCAGATGGAGGAAATATTTTCATACGTGCAAACTATGTGCAATTGCTTGATAGCATTATCAGTGCTAGTGCCAGTAATTCGCAGGCGGCTTATCATCTTTTAGGTATTGAATTTCCCTACAGCCTTGCCCCAACTGGCACTGGCAACGGTGGCAATGTCAACATCAATACAACGTTCCTAACTGGCTCAGGAAATAGCAGCATAAAAGCTAATGCATTCGAGGGACGTGGCGGTAATATTCGGATAAATGCTCGTGGGTTATTTCTTTCTGCCGATAGCTTTTTTAGCGCCACGTCTCAGTTAGGAGTTGATGGCACAGTTGATAACAACGGTTTTTATTATCATCCTAGTGATCTTAAAGCAGTGCCAGTAATAGTTACAGAAACTCCTAATATAGTATCGGGTTGTGCTGCACAATCAGGCACAGGAAGTGATATGTTAATTGTAGCTAGTAACAGTCCACCGCCTAAATTTGACGAACATCTAGATAGTCAACCTATCTGGCAGAAAAATTCTATTTCATCTAAGTCTGATGAACTTTCATCTAAGTTACAGCTATCAACAATTAAAGAAACTACGGAAATTGTTGAAGCTCAAAGTTGGGTAATAGATTCCAGAGGAAACGTCGAATTAGTTGCGATAGCGCCTAATCAAGCCACGCCTGATAGCTTTTTTTCTACCATTCCGTGTACATCGGTCGATTCTGTAGCAGAATTTTCCCATCCTAGCAACATAGTAAAGCGATGATTAAATGGAGATATTGCCTAAAATCTGCTCTTTTAGGCATCCTAACTTTATCAATAGTTTTAACTCAATCGTCTCTATTGCTGGCTCAGTCAACGGAAAAAGAAACACATATACAACAGGCTGAACTTTTAACCCAAGTGGGTAGAAAACAATTAAATCAAGGTCAAGCAGCAGAGGCTCTTGACAGTTGGCAACAAGCCACGAAAATTTATCATCAGATCAAAGATACCGAAGGTGTTAGTGGGAGCCTGATTAATCAAAATTTGTTCTATTCGTAGAAGAACAGGATTTTTAACTTGGAATGAGTTAGTCAATATTAGCCGATTTGGTACTTTGTTAAAAAGGCAAGCTCAAATCCATCAAGATGCAATTGAGTTATTAGTGCTAAGTGCGTGCCAAACTGCCAAGGGTAATAAAATGTCAGCGCTCGGGATTGCTGGTGTAGCAGCACAAGCAGGTGCAAGAAGTATAATAGCCACTTTGTGGTTAGTGGATTCTAAATCTAGTGTTTTTTTCATCAATGAATTTTACAAAAACCTCAAGCATGGTATTCCTAAAGCAGAGGCTCTAAGGCTTGCACAAATCAGTTTGATGGCAATTCCTGAGTACAATAACCCTTACCATTGGGCCCCTTACCTGTTGGTAGGGAGCTGGTTATAATAATTTATTACTTTTAACCCTTCTTGTACATTCTTTAACTCAGTTGGGTTGTTATTAGTTTTCAATAACTCAGATGCTTTTAAATATTGACGCTGCGCTTTATCTAATACACCAGCTTGAAAATAGCGATCACCTAGCACTCTATAGATAGTTGGATTCCTTGTACCTGATGCAATTACATTATTTAGTTTTTCAAATGTTTCATCGAAAAGGTTTCTTGAAATAAAGACAGTATCCATGTCAAGAGCAGCTTCATCCGGGGAAAGTTTTAATTGATTAATTTGCTTTACTGTGTCTAAAAGTCGTTTCACCTCATCCTCTGGTAGCAAATAAACTACTGACTGATCTGCACCCAGAAGATTGTCATTTTTATAAGCGAAGATAGAAATTTTACATGTTTGTCCAGATAGCAAAGCTTTTTCTTCCAAAGGATAAGCCAATCTAGTTTGATTTACAACTTTTTCCCAAGCAAACTCAGGACAATCAAACCTTACTGTATAAGAAGTAGCACCCGCAACCGCAAGCCAAGCGACTTCAGTTCGCGGTTTTAGTGTCGGGATATGATAAGGATAAATAATTGTCGGCTCATCGTTTCCTACTTCCCCTCCCTTCCGTGTCCTTTGACAGAAGTTTCTGCTATCTATGCGGCAAACAGAATCAGATGAATAAGGTTTTGCACATTCATTAGAAGAAACAAATCCACTGGATAAGTCTAAAACTATTCCTGTGCTAAAACATAAAAATTTAATACTACCACCATCTAAAACTTCTAATTTCTCGCCATCACAAATCAAGCTTCCTACTTCAAAACGCTTATCACCTGGAGACATTACTCTTCCACTTGGCTTGCAGCGAACCTGATTCCTTTTATTTCTTACTAACGGCACATTTGCCAGTATTGGTATATCTTTTATAAGTAGAAAGCTCAAACAAAGCCCCACTAAAATTTTTGTACTCTTTTTCACAAGTCTAAAAACAAATAGTACGTTTATATATGCTTAGTTTCTCATAAAATTAGAAGAAAATCTGTATCAATATAAATTTATTTAGAAAATACTACTTTTTAAGTATGCGATCTAATAATTTTTGCCTCCAGTTAAAAACCTCTGGCAAAGTAGATTGAGCTAACATACAGCCTTCTATATAGATTCTAGCTGTGTCAGTGTCTCCCAAAGCTTCTTCGACTTGAGACAGCAAGCAGAAAGCATCCGTTCTTCCATCTAATCGAATTGATTTTTCTAAATGTTTTTTAGCTTCAATTAACTTATTTTGCTTAAATCTTGCCCAGCCTAAATCCTTATATAAAGCTGCTTCGATTTCCGGATCTTTAGTTTTTTGTAACCCTTGCAAAGCTAAAATAATTGCCGCATCATGTTCATTATTATTGTTTTTCAATCTTGACAAAGCAGTAATAGCAAGCACTGCATAATCACTCTTTTGAATAGCTAATTGATATTCTTTCTCCGCTAAATCGTATTTTTGCTGATCTTCATAAAAATTTCCTAACCCGTAATGCGATTCCCAACTGTTAGGTCTAGCCCTGTCAAGGTGACTTTTTTGCAGTCGCTAAAAGTTTGGCAGTGGAAACATGTGGATGCTGAGGGTCATACTTTGGAGGATCTTTCTTCTTCTTTGGAGCACGGGTATGTTTGAGAAAAGAC
>NZ_JAIVFQ010000141.1 GCF_020829495.1 Nostoc favosum CHAB5714
ATGACAAATCGATGGTGGAATGGAGACACATTAACTGGCACAAGTTAGAAAAACGTGTCTACAAGTTGCAAAAAAGAATCTACAGAGCCTCACTTCGTGGTGATGTCATAGCAGTTCGCAGACTCCAAAAGACGTTGATGAAGTCTTGGTCAGCAAAATGTCTAGCGGTTAGAAGGGTAACTCAAGACAACCAAGGGAAGAAGACGGCGGGTGTGGACGGTATTAAATCACGAACAAGCTAACTCGCTCTACCAACACTGCTTGAAACTGGAGTGGCAGCAAAATCAAATCAGAATCGCGGGTAAAACAATGCCCGTTCCCCGCCTTGAATGTATTTACGGTGATGCTGGATGTGATTACCTCTACTCCAACAGCGTGTTCTTAAAACCCCTGACTTGGACAGATGCTCTGGACAACTTGCGGGACAGAATCACTGCGTTGATTGGCTATAAATTTCGCATCGTCATCGGAAATCAATACCGCAGTGCCCAGGACAGCATCGGTTGGCACGCAGACAACGAGCCATCGATGGGATTCAACCCTGCGATCGCTTCTATAAGTCTTGGCTGTGTTCGCAAATTTCAAATTAAACCGAAAGATGGCAAACCCACTGACTTCTGGCTGGAACACGGCAGCTTGCTTGTGATGCACCCCGGTTGTCAGTCCACACATCTGCATCAGGTTCCAAAGACCAACAAAGTCGTTAGCACACGTATTAATCTCACGTTTCGACCGCATACCGGAGGCAAGAGATAACGCTGTAGCTGGCTGTTGACGATTTCATAGCCAGCACAAACTCTCACAAAAAGTTGAACCGGCGGCATTGCACCCATGCCGCTTTATTTCCATGCGTCAAAAAACAGAGGGAATATGCGTATAATCGAATCTGATTCTCAAGCTCTACACTTACAAGAATGGCTCAACAGCGGAGTTGACAAAGAAATCATTGCTCTGAATGTGCGTTCGCTCTACAGGACGTTACCCTACGAATATCTGCTCTACAGTCCCAAAATTTCCCGTCGCAATGATGGACGGCTACGAGATAGAGATTTGAAGAAGTACCAGCACATCGAACTAGGCGGCTGGTGGTGCAATGGCGTTGACCCCCTCAACAACTACGTGCTGATGATGTGGGGCTGTTTCAAACCTGACCACCCCCGAAGAGATCGCCAAAAGATTCACAAATTCATCAAGTATGAACACCCATTCAGAGAAGAGACACGCGCTTTCTTCCTCTTAGTCCCGAATCGCATCTGGGTGAAAGTTTCCCTACGTTGCGGCATTCCCATTACAGAATTTGACTTACAACATCCTGGGGGTTTCTGGCACTGGGTTTGGAGGCATAATGTGCCAGTGACAATCGTGGAAGGTGTCAAGAAAGCGGGAGCGTTACTGACAGCCGGCTATGCAGCGATCGCTATCCCCGGTGTCAACGCTGGATACCGCACACCTACTGATGAATATGGTACTGCCATTGGTAAACCATACCTCATCCCAGACCTTAAACACTTTGTAACTCTTGGGAGACAGGTTAACATCTGCTTTGACCAGGACAATAAACCTGAGACAGTCCAGCGAGTCAGAACCGCTATCAGTCGTATGGGACGGTTGCTGGTAAATGAAGGCTGTTCCCTACGAGTGATTGATTTACCGTTAGGAGCAGAGAAAGGAGTTGATGATTTTATCGTTGCCAAGGGTCAGCCAGCTTTTGACGCACTGTACAACACAGCTCTTGCACTGGAGTTATGGGAAATCAAGCTGTTTACTTTGCTGACTTATCCCCCGTCCATCGCACTTAACCAAAGATTCCTCGGACAGCTTCTCGTCCCCGAAGGTGAAAAACTGATTATCCTCAAAGCTCCCAAAGGTACTGGTAAAACCGAATGGCTGGCAACTGAGGTGGCAAAAGCACACGACCAAGAGAGACGGGTATTAATCATTACCCATCGCATCCAATTGGGTGAGGCTCTGTGTAATCGGTTTGGTGTTAACTATGTTACCGAAGTTCGCACGAATGAAACAGGCACATTGTTGGGATACGGGGTGTGCGTTGATTCACTGCATCAGGAAAGTCAGGCGCGATTCAACCCCAACGACTGGGCGAATGATGTCATTATTATTGATGAATGTGACCAAGTATTCTGGCATTTGCTCAACTCTGGTACTGAAGTGCAAAAACGTCGGGTATCGGTTCTCAAAAACCTCAAACAACTGGTACAGAATGTTTTGGGCAGCAGTCAGGGAAAGATTTATCTGTCTAGTGCCGATGTGTCAGATACTGATGTGAAGTATGTTTTATCACTCGCTGGTGAATATCGAGTTAACCCGTTCGTCATCGTCAACAATTATCGGGATAGTGCCGGAAATTGTTACAACTATTCTGGCAGTAACCCGAAGAATTTAATTGCTGCTCTTGATCGGGCGTTAGCGAAGCTCGCCGGAGGCATCGCCATTGGAGGGCATCATCTATTGTGCTGCTCTGCTCAGAAAGCCAAGTCCAAATGGGGAACCCAGGCACTTGAAGAACGTTTTCGTCGGAAATACCCAGAATTGCGAATCCTGCGAATAGACAGCGAATCCGTTGCTGATCCTTCTCATGCGGCTTTCGGTTGTATCGCTCACTTGAATGAAATTCTCACCCAGTACGATTTGGTTATCGCCTCTCCAAGTTTAGAAACTGGAGTCAGCATCGACATTCGAGGGCATTTTGATGGTGTATGGGGGATTTTTCAGGGAGTGCAGCCAGTTAACTCTGTGCGTCAGATGTTGGCAAGATTACGGGAAACAGTTGACCGTCACATTTGGGTGCG
The DNA here is from genome assembly GCF_020829495.1 of Nostoc favosum CHAB5714. Classification (GTDB taxonomy): domain Bacteria; phylum Cyanobacteriota; class Cyanobacteriia; order Cyanobacteriales; family Nostocaceae; genus Nostoc; species Nostoc favosum. The sequence goes on from NZ_JAIVFQ010000141.1 coordinate 2,811, forward strand.
AGAGTGGGGGATGGGTCTTGTGGGCAATGGCTCTACATCCATAGGGGGATTGCTAAGAAGTCAGCACGTCGCCACACAAGCGAACATTGCACTGTTGTCGGCGGCGGATAATGACGATTACAGCTATGTTGAGCAGAATTTTCAACCGGAGTCATTGCAGACTTGGGGCAAGCGTGGCTCTGTCATCAACGTAGAGATGCGGCGCTATAGAGAATCTGTGCTTGCGGGTTTGGTCGAGGATGGTTATACAATTATCGATGCCGACGATGCTGATGACGATGAGAGTGGGGCAGTAATCGAGTCGGTTAAAGCGGCAAGTGAGCAATTGTATACTGCTGAATGTCAAGCGATCGCGGATTCTGATGAACTCTCCCCAACCGAACTCAAGAAACTGCAAGACAAACGGGCGAAAACGAAAACCGAACGACATCAGCAGCGTAAGGCCGAATTGTCTCGTCGCTACGAAATTGAAGTTACGCCTGATTTGGTCGAGAAAGATGACGACGGCTAGTATCCCCAATTGCGGATGCACTATTATTTGACGCTGGGGCGAGAGTTTTTGACGAATCGTGATGCTAAACGGGCTAAAACACAGTTAGAAGCAGGGGAAAATTCAATTTGGAAACCGGACTTTAACAAGGGGCAGTTATTACCTGCTGTGTTGTTACTCGAAAGCCTGAATCTGTTGCAGTTTCTTACACCAGACGTTCAGTTACGTGGAACTGACGAGAAGATACTGGAGTTTAAGGCAATGGCTGTAAAGCATCGACACGTTATTAAGAATTACCTGAATGTCAGTATCTCAGAAAAACTGACCCCGATTGCGATCGCACAGAAATTACTTGCCAAGATTGATTTGAAACTCGATTACGTCGGTCGGTTGGGTAAGCGTGAAAAGCGGGAGTGCGTTTACCAATTCGTTGCCCCTGATGACGAGCGTGATTCAATTTTTGGGCAGTGGTTAAATCGGGATGAACTGTTTCTTAGTGAGTCGGTGTCAGTCACGAACAATATAGAGTTACAAACACCAGGTATTGACACGGAATCTCTTGACATTCCCCAAACATTTACCCAGGAAGATCCTGAAGTCCTTGGATGGAAGGGGCTGAAGCTGAAAATGCGGGAAGGACTCGACAGCGCTGGTCGGTTCTATACTGAGCTTGTCTCCCAAGTTGGTGAGGCTGTTGGAATTGCTGATGGTGAGCCTTACTGGAATAGGTATCTGAACCAGTGGCAGGTTTGGGTTAACTTTGCCACGGGCTGTAAATCGGTGGTGTGCGATTGGTTGGTTGCGGTGTAGGTCATGTACAGTGCGTCCAAGCAATGACGACTAGAAACAGATTACTGGCGACAGATTGCCAGCGCAAACCCATAACCGATAGCAATAGCAATAATGGCATGGGTGAAGATGTTTACAACAACATGAAATCAACACGCCAAGAAAAACCAGAATAACCGCTCGTCCTTATCTGTCTCACACCTCTAACTTAGGGCGATAGAGGCAATTACTCTTTTGTATTTTTATCACTTTTAGGTAAATCATTAGCCTTGGGCAAGCCAACTTTCCCACAAATTACTATTCATAATTTATTAAGTATGTCTAATTATACATAGCATTTTAATCCTACCTGTTTCAAAGGATAGGTAAATTTTAAGTATTTAAAGTTTAATGTAAAAAACAGCTAATGATTAATCTTGATAAAGAATAATAATGCTCATAGATCAGGATCATAATCATAATAAAAACATCAAAGATTTTCTCCCAAAAGCTTTGGCATTGCAAGTTCCATCAAGTTCTACCATGCTGATGCTGAGAATCTATTATGATGTTATTCCACGAGTTCATAAACATTTAGAATTCTGGAAGAAAAAAGCTGAACGAATTCCTAATCCAGAATTACGTAAACAAGCTTTACTAAGTATAAAAACTAAAGCTTTCCACTGTGAAGGTGGCTCTATCTATGGATTACTTGCCAAACAAGAAATTGAGCAAATAATCTGCTTTATTGTTGCTTATCAAACAATTAGCGATTATTTAGATAACCTATGCGATCGCAGTACTTCCTTAGACCCGAAAGATTTTCGTACTCTCCATCAAGCTTGTTTAGATGCTCTTACACCTAGTGCTAAATGCATTAATTACTACCAATTTCGTCAAGAGCAAGACGATGGCGGCTATCTGATGGAATTAGTAAAAACTTGTCAAAATGTATTAAGGCAGCTACCATCATATCACGTAATTGCCCCTAGTTTACATCATCTGGCTGATTATTATTGTGATTTACAAGTTCATAAACACGTTCAAGTTAACGAGCGAGTTCCTCGCTTAGAAGCATGGTTTGAAAGACATCGTAACCAAATTCCTCAAATGAAGTGGTATGAATTTTCAGCTTCTACTGGCTCAACATTAGGAATTTTTTGCCTTGTGGCCTATGCAAGCGATCCAGATTGCTCCGAGGAATTAGCTACAAAAGTTAAAACTAGCTACTTCCCTTGGGTTCAAGGACTTCATATCCTACTTGACTATTTTATCGACCAAGAAGAAGACCGCATAGGTGGAGATTTAAACTTCTGTGCTTACTATAATAATGGACAAGAAATAAGTGAACGGTTTGCTTATTTTTTTAAACAGGCTGATCGAGCTGTTTCTTGTTTACCACATAAGCACTTTCATCGAATGATTAATCGAGCTTTATTAGGTGTTTATCTAGCTGATGAAAAAGTTAACGAACAGAAAAACATCAAAAAAACTGCAAAGAAAATTATCCGTTCATGTGGCGGTTCATCACTCTTTTTTCTGGGAAATATTATGATTATGGCTCGGATTCGGTATCGGAAAATCTTAGCGTAAGTAGTTTGACGTACTAAACAATACAAGAATTAACTAGATATTAGTTATAAACAAGCAAGCGTATCCATCATTTGAAAGTCCAATATAAGTCTGTTATTTATTACTTGTCTAGAAAATAAGGAAGCAATTCATCAGTTTCTAAAATTGTTGGCATCCTTTTAAACTATGTTCATGGATAAAGACAAATTCTAATAAGGATAATTTAATAATGTCTAAAATTGTAGTCCTTGGGGCAGGACCAGCAGGGTGTTCCGCAGGTTATCACTTGGCTAAAAGCGGACATCAAGTCATGCTTATAGATAAAGACTGTTTTCCCAGAGATAAGACTTGTGGAGATGGAGTCAGCCTTGGATCGGTTCAAGCATTATCCACAATGGGGATATATCCACAGGACATCAAACGTTTAGCCTCTGAGTACGCTCAAATCGATGGCTTTCTGCTAGGAGTTTCAAACGATATTAGCCATCTGTGCCCCACTGAGCTTAAAGGCTATTGCATACCTAGATTTGTATTCGACAATCTTCTTTATGAAAAAGCAATCAATGCAGGGTGTGTAGGTCGAACGCAGAGGATTAGCGATATTCAACGCTATCACCAAGAGCTTAATAGTGATTTTGATTACATAATTGATGCACGCGGTGTCTATGCGGGAGAAGCCAATGCGATCGCAATTAGAGCTTACTGGAATATAAAAGTCGCAGATTTTCCAAAAATCTATCTCTCAAAAGCTCAAATTTACTTTGATAAAACTCTTGGGGTTAATGGATATGGTTGGATATTTCCCGTAACGGTAGACTCAGAATTAGTCAAGCTCAATGTTGGTGTGGGAGTATGGATAGATGAATATCAAAAGAACAACACAAACATTATTCGGCTTTTCAATGAATTTGTGCAGCGTAATCAGGCTACAAAAGAACTCTTAAGTCTAGTAGTTAGTCAGCAAAAACCTAAAGCTTATCCCTTAGCTACCGCAAAACGAGCTAACACAGTCACTTATGGCAAGGTTTTTAAAATTGGTGATGCTGCAAATCTGACAGATCCTTTGACTGGTGAAGGGATCGCAAATGCTATTCTTAGCGGCTTATACGTGACGCAAGCGATTAATATGAGTACTAGTCCAGAATTAGCATCTGAAAATTGGCAGCGTCTTTATCAGCTGTACTTTGAGCCAGACCTCGATGCTGGTTTACAGATAAAGTCTTTTAGGAAATTCTCATTTATAAATAAGTTATTAATCTGGCTGATGAATAGGAATAAGCCATTGGCAGAGCAGGTAACTTACACATTTGCCGGCTTAATTCCTTATAAAAGGCTACTTCCGTAACTCATATTTTGTTAGACAGTACAAACTCAAACATCCCTCAATAGGTAGAGCTATTGACACGGAATCCCTTGACAATTCCCAAACATTTACCCAAGTAGAAGATCCTCTTGTCCTTGGATGGAAGGGGTTACGCCTGAAGCTGCGTTTTGGACTCGACAGCGTTGACAAGTTTTACCAACAGCTAGTCTCCCAAGTTAGCGAAGCTGTTGGCATTGCTGATGGTGAGCCTTACTGGAATGCGTATTTGGGGCAGTGGCTCCTTTGGGTTAACAATGAATAGTGGGTGTAGGACTGTGGTGTGCGTAGGAAAGGTGGCGGTTTAGGTCAATTTCTAGACTATTATCTCCCTTGGTTGTAGGAGAAGTAGCGCGAAGGTACTTGAGAATCATCAAAATCCCAGATGTAAAATCGCATTGCTTCTTAGATAAACGTCTATAGTTATGCTCAGTTTTTAAACTCAACTGTAAGAATTGCATTTCATGACAGCTTATCTTCGCCAGTTAACAACAGTTTCAGTTTCAATTACTGATACACAGTACCATGACAGTATAATAAACAGTTATTCCACGTTTTTTCTATTCACCATGACCTCAATTAAGGCTTGAATGATTAGGTCAACTGTACTAATTTAGTCTCCATTCAACTAAAAAGCGGACGTTCTTGAAAGGCTTAACGCAAAAGTCACAATCCTATTCTTACTTCAGAGATACGCATCTGAGTTATAGTTTTCATACCCTAAAGGGGTAAAATTTTGGCTAAGACAATGGCAAAGTTTACTGTTGGCGACTATTTATTGCTTCGTTTGGAGCAAATTGGCATCAAGCATATCTTTGGCGTTGCTGGAGACTACAATATGGAGTTTCTCGACTATATTGTTAACCACAATGGCATCGAGTTAATTCCTACTTGCAACGAACTTAACGCATCCTATGCTGCCGATGGTTATGGTCGGCTTAATGGTGTTGCGGCATTAGTAACTACGTTTGGTGTTGGTGAACTCAGTGCTATTAATGGTGTCGCTGGCGCTTATGCTGAACACGTTCCTGTTGTAGCGATTACCGGTGCTCCTGCAACTAAAATTCAAGCTCTTGGTTCACTTGTCCATCATACGCTTGGTACTGGTGATTTTTCAATATTTGCCCGAATGTATCAACAGGTAACGGTGGCTCAAGCATATTTAACAAACGAAAATGCAACAACGGAAATTGACAGAGTTTTAGGTATCTGTTTGCTGAAGAAATTACCTGTTTATATTTCCATACCTATGGATGTTGCTCTGGCTGAGGTGTCTGCACCGTCTGATTTCTTTATACCCCCTGTATTTCAGAGTGATGGCGCTACAATAGCAGAAATAATTGATGTCTCTGTAAACATACTGGAAAAAGCTTCCCAACCTGTGATTCTTGCTGACATTGGTGTAGCTCGCTATCATTTGCATGAACAATTGCGAGAATTGCTAACAGCTACTGGATACCCTTATGCCACGATGAACATGGGAAAAGGATTGCTAGAAGAAACCCACCCCCAATTCATCGGCATATATAATGGTGCTGCCAGTCAGGAATCTGTCAGAAAACGTATTGAGCAGGCAGATTGTGTTTTAACTATCGGTGCTTTGATGACTGATTTCAACACAGGCAAGTTTTCTGCCAAACTTGATCCCAGCCAAACTATTGAAGTGCATGGGCAGTATGTAAAAGTTAAACATGCTTTATACAACAATGTCGCTATGGCAGATGTGCTTTCTGCTTTAAGCCTACGGTTGCAGCACCGTGATCCTCAAACGCTTTACTTCAAATCAGCAACAGAGAATTTAGATGCTGGTTTTATAACGCCTTTCAATGGCGGCTCTTCGGCACCGATTACGCAGCAGCATTTTTGGCATAGATTTGCTCATTTTCTCCAAGAAGATGATATTATCGTTGCTGAGACTGGAACTTGTTTGTTTGGCGCTTCTATCGTTCCTTTACCAAAAGGAGCTACTTTTGTTGGGCAAGTACTTTGGGGATCGATTGGTTACTCTGTTGGTTCATTACTTGGTTGTGCGATCGCCGCATCACAACGTCGCTCTATCCTACTGGTTGGTGACGGGTCTTTCCAAATGACTGCACAAGAACTTTCAACCATTTTACGCTATAATCTAAAACCGATTATTTTTTTGATCAACAATGATGGATATACTATAGAGCGTGATATTCACGGTGAACGTATGCCATATAACGACATTCAACCTTGGAATTATCATCAGCTCCCTAAGGTTTTCGCTGGCAATGCCTGGGCAATTAAAGTTAGTACCGAATCCCAGTTAGACAAAGCATTACAAACAGCTCAACTTAACCGTGACCAACTTGCTTTTATTGAGGTTGTAATGGATAAAATGGACAGCCCAGAGGTTCTGTTGAAGATGTTGCAGCAATAAAGCAACATACTGCCTCATCAATTACTCACTACCCTAACGATTGATGAGCGGTTGGGTGTGATGCTGGAGTTTGAAGACGTTTACCCAGACAAGTTTGCTCAATTGGTGACAGATGCCCCACAGTGGGTTGAGTGGATGGCGTGAGAAAGTTGGGTAACGCGACGCTTTGTGTTGTTCCGTCAAAATTGAAGATGTCCACGCCTTGAGTTCTAACTGTGCCATTCGTCTCAACCCTTAAATACTGATTAGACAGCCAAAGGTCTGTCTGCAAACACGATTTTATAAAGAATTTTTAAGAAATTAAAATTCTTCAGAAAAGGAAAGACGTAATGCTGAAGTAATCCTCAAAAGTTCAGAATCAGAGATTTTGTAGTTTACACACACACAAGCGTGTTTGTAAACCTTACATGGCTTGCGTCTGTGATGTACTTCATCCATGTCGAAACCTAATTATTAGTTTTTCAATTTTTTGGAGTCGAGGATAATGTTGAAGTTCACCTGTTTGATGATTGTCGGGGCAGTATTGTCGATTAGTGCGCCGGCTGTGGCTGAAAGTCGTGCGGTTAATATCAGTATTGGCAGTATTGGTGGTTCTTTAGATAATGCCGCTTTGAGAACAGTTCGTCAGATTATTGGGTTTGGGGTAGGCACTGGCACTGTTGATAAATTCATTGTATATAGTCCTAGGAATGGTTCTCCTATTCCCATCGAAGGAGGTTTATCTGCTTGTGCTGAAGCTGGCTTCGGCATCAGCAATACAAGATTTAATGCTTTTATCCAGGAGTTGCGTTCAATTAATCCCAAACCAGGGACTTTCTACAATGTAGAACTTACCGCAAACTGTAAACAGAAATAAGACGTTTGCACTCAAGCGCGGTAGGATGGGCTGAGGTACGAAGCCCATCCATCGAGTTCCCTCTGAATCCAGTTAATAAATTTTTAATAATTAATATCTGGCATTCGGTATTAATTGTTGTAAGTAGATTCAATTAATAGCCTAAAATAATGCCTATTTCTATATAATAATTATTATAATCCGAGGGAAAGACAAAAAGCATGATTGACCACGATCGTCTTTTCAAAGAATTACTATCTACGTTTTTTGTTGAGTTTCTCGATTTATTCCTGCCTCAAGTAGTCAGCCAAATAGACCGCGATTCTATCCAATTTTTACCTCAAGAAGTCTTTACTGATGTCACGTCTGGCGAAAAGAAGGAAATTGATTTACTGGCTCAGGTGCGTTATCAGCAGCAAGACACTTGTTTTTTAATTCACGTTGAAAATCAATCTTATACTGAGACAGCATTTGCGAAGCGGATGTTTAAGTATTTTGCGCGTCTCCATGAAAAATATGATTTGGCGATTTATCCCGTTGTGATTTTTTCTTTTGATGAACCCAAACGGGCCCAATCTCAAAATTATCGTGTCACCTTTGGCGACTTCAAGGTGCTGGAATTTCAGTTTGCAGCTATTCAGTTGAATCGCTTAAATTGGCGAGATTTTTTAACGCAGCTAAATCCGGTGGCAGCAGCATTGATGTCGAAGATGAATATTCCAACAGAGGAACGTCCGCAGGTGAAGGCGGAATGTTTACGTTTGCTGGCGACGTTAAAATTATCGCCAGCACGAATGCAATTGATTTCGGGCTTTGTGGATACGTATTTGCGGCTGGATACAACCGAAGAGCAAGTTTTCCAAGCGGCTATCGATACAATGGGGTTAACTGAGCGGGAGGAAATCATGGAAATTGTTACTAGTTGGGAACAAAAAGCTGCCCAAAAAACAAGAGAAGAGATTGCATTGAATCTACTACAAAGAGGAATGATTGTGCCGGAAATTGCACAAATCACGGGTTTAAGTGTAGAACAAGTACAGCAGTTACAAGCACAACTATCACCAGAAAATTAATCTCAGTAGACATTCGTGTATCATCATTGAGATGTCAATTGAAGGAAAGAGTTTTTTCCCTTGAAAAAGCATAAATCTTCTATGCCTCGAAAAACCCCACCTTTATCCCACTCGACTGTTACAACTCCACTGGCTCTCTCCCAATTACATATCCGCTTACAGTTTCTAGAAAAATCACACCAATCATTACTCAAACAGATTAAAAGAAAACGCACAGAACTGAATAATTTTATTGAACAGACGCGAGCTTTCGCAACAAAAATATTTCAAAAAGCCAGTCCCAGCTTTCTAAAAATGGCTGAGTTAGACCAGGATATTCATACTTTATTTGATGAGATTTTTACTACTAGAAAGTTTGGTAAACAAACCTTCAAAAATATAGAGGCAGTTTACCTTAAGCTCCAGTTGACAGGAATCATTAGTCTCAAACCAAGCCGCAAACAATTTTCAACAGAGCTAGACGAATTGTTTGACAATCCCGAACCCGAATCAGATTTTTCAAAGAAAACTGCTGAAGGTCGCCATCAACATTGGCAAACACAAGAATCTGTAGAAGGATCTCATGGTGAAGCTAGAACAGAAGATAAGAGAAAAATTCGTGAAACATTTCTGAGGTTAGCTGAAATCTTTCACCCTGACAAGGTAAAAGACAGCGAGAAACAGACAGATCATACAGAAATCATGAAATCAATTCTACAACGTAGAAAAAACAACAACAACAGCCCTAATTCTTGCGTTAGGGTAGAAACAAATTAATTTCCACAACGTAGAAAATGACCAAGGTTGAATGGTAACCGTTCAGGGGGTACGCCTGCGGCGCACCACCTAACATAAACGTTGTAGCTATTTGACTATAAGAAGTGTAAGCACAAAGATGCAAACCTAAAAAAAAGAAATTTGATTGAATTTTTGATTGATGTTACGAGATAGTACAGGGGTGTATAGGTGTAAAAAGTTTTCGCCAAAATATTCTGATTTGGGGCAGATATAGCGTAGCTGACATCAGGGGCAAAATAGTACAAATTTACCTAAAACCGAGGTTTGTAGTATGCCAATGACAAAACTAAAGCCCTTATTCTTTTGTTACAGGCTTGTCTAACAAGAACCAAACATGACTTGGATGATTTATCTAAAAATAATAGCTAAAAAGCTTATACACTAATGCTTTCCGACTATCTCGCCCCTAATGTCAGTTACGCTATGTTTACCCCATATAGTGTGTCACCCGTCCACAACGATTACATCTGGTGCTAGACTGTTTTCGATAACAAGTCTGACATATATTGATGGTTTTCAGGTAAATTGGACGCAACGAACCGCAAAATATACAAATAATCT
>NZ_JAIVFQ010000142.1 GCF_020829495.1 Nostoc favosum CHAB5714
GCAGTTGCCACTCCTCCAGGTAGTATTGCCGATTGTAGATGCTGGTTTATCATTGTCTGCTCTTACACTTGTCAACTCATCCGTATTATCTCGTAATCTTTTTCAAAAATCAAATAGGATTCCTATAGTTAATTTTTGATGTGTAAATCACATCAAATTGTAAAAGTTAGTATTATTTGATATTGCTGAAAGGGATTTCTGTTTAAATCCCATTAATCCAAAATTGGCAATCCAAAATCCCAAATTTTTATGGTTGCCTTCATTTAAAATTTAGAGGATCGTGTTGTGAAAGCAATTTTTCTACTTTTGCCTCGTCTAACCTAGCGGTTAATCTTCTAGTTTCATGCAAGTCTCTAGTAGTTTTCGCCAAAGTAAAGGTTGAGCCAACAGAGAAAGCCATACCCATACCCATAAAGCCTTTTACCCAACCATTTACAGGTAAGTTTACAATACCGAAGGTGGTCATAGAAATAGAAATTACAAAAGCTGCCCAAGTTTGAATAATCCACGCTGGACTGTCTTTTTGAGTACCAATTGTTTGCATATTTCCTACTTTTGATATGAGTGATTTATACCAATTCGTAATTCGTAATTCGTAATTCGTAATTAAGAAAAGTCAGATTTAATCTGGGTTTCCAGACTTGTATCTATCTATAGTTTCATTTTAGAGAATTGGTGTTAACAGTAATTGTATAGGTGGTAGCTTTACTGGTATCAATAGTAAGACCAGTTTGGTAACTGGACTCTAAAAAGCAAGCTCAAGAGCAACTGAAGTAAATAGAAACTGGCACAAGGTTTGTACCAGTTTTATAAGTGGCATTAAACTGAAATCTTGCAGGATTCTCGATAAACCAACTAGCCCCCCAAGACTCGAAGTGTAAGACTAATAACCCAAGTCCACTTAAGTAGAATAAAAGCTTTTACTAGTCGTCTTTAGACGACTTTAGCTATTAGCCTAGTAATGAATTACTAGGCGGTTGTTGTGACTAATGCAATATCTCAGCTTAAACGGATTAATTTACTTATTCATCTGAAAAAGTCTGTACCTTGCCATCAGGACTGAGAACAACTCGAATTTTGACATTTTGTCCGCGTTTATTGGCGGAAACAAAAGGTTTACCAACTTCAGGCATCCCAGCGCTATCAATAAATTCTCTTGCTGCCTTATTGAGGGGAAAAATTCGTTCCACTGTGCCGTCAACACTGACTGTCAAACTGTACTCTAATGTTTGTCCTAGCCCAGTGGGTGGTTGCCAACGTTTTTTTAGGTATTCTCTAGCTTCTGCTACTTGAGGTGTGTCAAATAATGTGCCTGTAGCTACTTCTGTAGATGTGGGGGCTTTGCGTCCGTCCCCTAATTGATCGATAAAGGGATTATTATCCGCAGTTCTAGAGGAGGAAAGTTGTGAAGCAGGTTTCTCTCCAGGAGAAGGTTGCTGTAGGGAATTAATTCTTTCCTGTAGCTGTTGTGAGGTTAGTGGGGAGGGTTGGGTAAGAGTATTGCCACTATTGGGTATGGTGTCAAGAGATGGGGGAACAACTGGTGAGATATTAGTTGGTAAGCTGCTTGTGTTAGAAGATAGCCTGGGTGGCAAATCCCGCAGTTGAGGAAGAGTAGTACCTTGGGGACTTGACCCTGTAGGGTTCTGTCCAAGATTTGGTAATATAGCAATTTCCTGGCCTGGGATTTTGCTAGATGGTGCGTTAGCGTTCGCGGAGCGTCTCGTAGAGAAGCTCGCCGTTCGCGTAGCGTCTCCAAGAGTTGGCATCGCTCGATTAGTGGAAAGGGTTGAAGTCTTGCCCTGAGGTATTGTCAGTGCATTTAGAGATGGCGGTGTAGAGAAACTGGAGCTAGGGGCTGTTAGAGGTGCTTGGGGCAAACTGGATGTAGAAAGTGGAGGAGTGGAACCTAGCAAATTCTCTGATGGAGTCGTCAGTCCAGGTTGAGGCGTGGGAAAGTTTAGTGAGGGTGAAGTTTCTAAAGCAGCCTTTACCGCAGCTGGATCTGCTGTTTTAGCTGTTTGCTGTTGCTTTTCTCTAATGTTGTTAGCATATTGCCAAGTAACTGGTAATAAACCTACACCTAATACTAATACTGCGGCAACAGGTGCCCAAGCAGGGAACCTCAGAGTCGAAGTGCTGTTGAGAGTTGGGAGTGCCATGACATCAGTCGAGTATTCATCTAAAGCACTTGCCAAATCGAATAGTTGCAGCAGACTGAGTTGAATTACGGGGCCGGATGATTGGTTGGCAAGAGAACCGAGAAATAAGTTGTGAGTTAAATGGCTGCTTGGTTCTAAGCGGATATTTGCCCCAGGAATCTGGGTACTAAAGGAATTTAATGTTTTTGTAGAGGACTTTAATTCCGGCTCACCTAATGCTGTGCTTGACTCCTGGGTATCGGAGAAACTGACGCAAAAGCTTTCTGGAGACTGTTGGAGGAATTGCTGTACGTAGCTTGTGACTGCATCACATAAAGCTTCGAGTTGATCGCGATCGCCCCGAATTGGAACTTTGTGTTCTTCTGGTAGTCGGGGATCATCAAAACGAAGCTCAAAGCTCAGGTGCTTGAGGACAGTTTTCCCCATCCAACGCGACAGAGGGGAGCTTTGCGCGAATACTTCTAGCGTGCAAGTAGGGGGTGTGTAGCAACGAATGACAGAATTTGATAGAGGCATGGCAGGAACTGCGAAGAAGACTATTTGGGATTTTGCAAAAAATTGAGCCAGTTGCTTGCAAAGAAAAGTTGGAAAGGCGGATTCCTCCACTCAGAACTTTGTCAGGTTCCTTCTGTGATGTGCAAAGAGGCAGCAGTGTTGATAGTGCATTGCACAAGAACTAACGATCATCAAAAGGGAATCCTTATCTAGCAAACTTTCATGAGCGAATTTTGGTTGAGGAATTTCAAATCTAAAATTTAAAATTTTGTTGAACGGTCTATAAGTGCTAGCCAAAGACGGCGATGCCCACCAGGAGCACTGTAAAAAAGTAAATCTACAAGCAGTTTTAGGGCCAGATTAGTTAGTAAATCCGTTGAGATTTTCTCGTCCTCTTCCATCCGCTCTTGGTAAGTGTTGCAAAAAGCATCAATATAATCTCCAAGTAAAGCAGCCTGGTGAGGTTCCCGGTTATTTTCTGCCATTTGTTCCAACAGTCCGACAGCGCGGCGAATCAATTCCTGGTGCTGTTTGGCTAGGTAGCAGATGATCAGAACAAGCGATCGCGCTTCTTCGATATCTAGCTTTTTTCGCCCTCCTTGACCTTTGCGTAGGGGATTTGATTGGCGCAGTCGCCATAAAGCTACGCGGTCTGGCACTCTTGACTCTAAATTCAGATCAGTTGCCGCCGAAAGCATAGCCTCTGAACCAATGCCAGTTAAGGTTTCTAGCGCCAACAGCACTAAGTCTAATTGGGTTTTGATATTGTCCCATTGAACTGTGTTTGGGGCTGGAAGCTTGATTAAATCCTCCCACTGGGAATTTGGAGTGGCTGAGTTGGCGGCCGAGTGCATAACTTTTAGCATAGGTGATCAAGCTGATAGAGGATGTTGCTGTTACCCATTTTGAAACCAGACTCTTAAGAATCAAGCTTGGTTTCCCATAGTTCTGAGCCAGAGGCTTCATTTAGCTTTTTTATGTGGTAAACAGCAGGTATCTTTGTCCTACTCTAGATGAAAATTTATTTTCGACAAAGTAGAAAAGTATCAATTCTAGTTAAGGTTTACCCGACTTTCGCTGCAAGTTCCGTACAAGAGTATAAATAAACAATGTTTTGAATGCTAACCGCTAATTATTGCTAAGTAATTATCTAGAATACCTCCTAATTTATTTGCGCTTTTAAATTTTGAAATTTATTGATGTTTATTATTTGGTCTTTATGTATACATAATTACTATACAAATTTTTTGTCTGTTTGCTAAAGGTGCTTCTTGAGCTTTCCATGATCCCACCCCAGTTTCTCTTGTGTGTAGCCTGTTATTTTAGGACAGGCTGGGCAACGTCAGGACGATTGATGCCTCCATGAAACTGATCACAAACTTAAAAAGTTGATAAAGTCAGTGTTTGAAGATGTTTGCCAATTGATTTTATCCAACTTAGTTGGTACTATAGCTATAACCGCAAACCACGCACATATCAGAACTCATTTGTAAACTTGATGGGCAGAGGTAATAGTTTAGACATTTACCAAAACCAATGCTTAAGTATGGGTTATAGATCAATACGCTTGGGTTAAGGCTTAACTCTTTGTCAAAGTCAATTTTTTTTGTCCATGTTAGTATTCCACTTTTATTAGCTGGAGTTTCTGGATTTTTACCTTGCACCATTATGTAGTAGACCCTATCAGTTTGCTCTGAGATATTTGCTGCACCTATATACTCAGCACAAGCTGGGCTATTAGTAAAAAAGCTAAAAGCTGCAATGAAAGGTAAAATCTTGGTCTTCATACTGTTTTTATTTTGTAACTTCTGCTTCATCCTAATCAGGACTTACGCAAAATAATGAAAAATTGGTATTAGTCCCAATACGGTTCGGATAAGACTAGGACTTACGCACTGTACAAACGCATCGTGATGTCCATTACCTATCTTGAGGAAGTTTTCAGGCTTTTCTTAATTATCCTGCGATCGTCAATAGACCATGCTGTAGGGGCACAGCAATGCTTAGCCCTTACAAAAGATATGGTTTTTAACCCAATACGCTTGGCTTTGTGAAAAATTGTAGTGAAAAATTGCTTTGTTGGGTTAAGCAAAGCGCAACCCAACAAAGCCCCGGAAATGTTGGGTTACCCTGCCTTAAGCCCCTTTGGGTCTACGTTCCTCAACCCAACCTACACAGTTTAAGGTTTTTAGCGTTAACTCAACTGTATTGGTTTTTAACCTTGACCCATATTTGGTATTTATTGTCAATGCGTAAGTCCTAAAGACTTGATCCCCCCAACCCCCCGATAAATTGGCTTGCTCATAATGGCTCTATTTCCCCCAATTTATCGGGGGACTAAAGGGGATCTTTAAGGACTATGCACCTAAACCGAACCGTATTGGTATTAGTCCCGCCTTGGAATAAATTCCAAGGCTAATAGCTAAAGTCCTCTTAAGAGGACTAAATATAAGATATTAAGTGATGTAAATAGCTATTTTCTGTAAAAGCGAAAATTTCAGTCCACGCTTAGTGGACAGTAGCTCTGAGCCGCAGAACTTCAGTTCTGGGCGGGATGTCGGTCAGCGCGGCACTTTGATTGTTACAAAAATGTGGGTAACGACAAGCCTTTTTAAAGAGGGTTAGGAACGATCAAGCCTTAAGCCAAGCGTATTGCTTAATAAAGATAAATGGGACGAACTAGCAGTCTTCACATTTATTGCTACTTTATTTTATGTGAGCAACGGTAACACCGGTGCCGCCATCTGCTTGTTCTGCTGGTTCGTAGTTGTTCACTCTGGAATGCTGTTGCAAAAAGGCGTGAACTCCTTGTCGCAGCTTACCAGTACCGTACCCGTGAATAATCCAGATTGGGCCTGTAGCTTCGGAAATGGCTTTATCTAGAATGTATTCGGCATCAGCTACCCGTTTACCACGCAAATCGATGGTGTTTTGGGAAGTCCGAATTTCTGGGACACTTTGCGGTGGTGGGGTTACTGCTGCTGGGGCTGGTTTGGGTTTGACGATTGGTTCGGCTTTTTGACCATCTAAAGATTCTACGTCTTGCAACTTCACAGTCATCTTCATTAGCCCAAACCGAACGCTTAACTCGCCATCTTCATCAGGGGCGGTGATCACATCTGCTATCTGTCCCAATTTTGGAATGCGGACGCGATCGCCTACTTTGGGCATAAACCCAGCTTTTGGTTTTGCTGGCGTTGCTGGCTGATATTGCTGGCCGATTTGATTCAAAGCATTGGTGGCTTGCTGGGCCTCTTGGGCTGTGGGCGTACCTTTCTGCAAGCGGCGAATTACTTGGGCAATTTCACCTTTTGCCTGGGCGATAGCTTGTTGGACTGCTATTTCCTGTGAAGCCCGCAAACTGCTTTCCCTCTCCTCTAAACTTGCGGCTTTTGCGGATACTTGTTTGTATAAACGTTCCGCTTGCTGCAACAAACTTTGTGCTTCGGCTGCTTTGGTTTCCTGGCGGCGGCGTTGCGCTTCTAAGCCAGCAATTACTTGGTTAACTTCATCTGTGGCCTCTCCCACTTGAGTTTTCGCCTGTTGTACCACTTCTGGCTTTAATCCCAAACGCAAGGCAATTGTCAGGGCGTTAGAACGTCCAGGTATGCCCCACAGCAGACGGTAAGTAGGCGAGAGAGTACTTTCGTCAAATTCTACAGAGGCATTTTCAAACCGATCATCTTCGTATTTCAGGGCTTTTAATTCCCCAAAGTGAGTAGTGGCGATCGTTAGTTGGGCGTGGTTGGCTAGATATTGCAACAAGGCGATCGCTAAGGCACTACCCTCTACTGGATCGGTTCCTGCACCGACTTCATCGAGTAAAACGAGTGATTGGGGAGTGGGGAGTGGGGAGTGGGGAGTGGGGATTTCTAGATTCTTCTCTTCTTCCCGATTCCCGATTCCCGATTCCCGATTCCCCAATGCTTCTAAAATCCGACTAATTCGGCGGATGTGCCCAGAGAATGTAGATAAACTTTGCTGTAAAGATTGTTCATCGCCAATATCTGCTAACACCTTATCAAACCAAGGTATTTCTACTGGTTCACGGGCGGGGACAAATAAACCCACTTTCGCCATCAATGCTGCTAACCCCAAGGTTTTTAAGGTTACAGTTTTACCGCCAGTATTTGGCCCAGTAATTGTCACTACCCGGATTAACGGGTTTATCAGCAAATCTACAGGAACTACTGGTTGCCCTTGTTCGTGCTGTTGCTGCCACACTAACAGTGGATGTCGCAAACTCCGCAAGGTAATGATTTCACTATCTTCACGCTGAATAAATCGCGGGGGATTCGCTCCTAGCCAGTAGCTATACCGCGATCTAGCCGTTGCAAGATCCAAAGTGGTGGCGATCGCTAACAATCTCTCTAAATCTGGTTTGACTGCGGCTACAAGTTCTGTCAAAGCACGGCGAACCGCTTCTTCTTCTGCTTGCTCTCTTCTAATTATCTGCCGCAGTTGGTTGCCCAAAGGCACTACTGAATTCGGTTCCACATATAGCGTGGCACCGCTAGTAGAGGTATCGTGAACAATACCGGGGATGGCATCTTTTTGGGGTGCTTTTACAGGGATGACAAAGCGATCGCCCCGTTGCGTAATTAGTTGTTCTTGAACTGCTCCAGATTTTGCCTGTAAAATATTTTGCAGCTTTTGAGTAATTTGGCTGCGTACTCGCCGCAAGTCTGTGCGAATTTCTCCCAGTTTTTGACTCGCGCGGTCAGTTACCTGGGCCCGTTCATCAATACATCGGTGAATTTCCTGTTCTAGTTCTGGATAAGTCCGCAAATCGGCAACCAAATCAGTCAATATCGGCAAATCTTCCTGATTGTCAATGACACGGCGCAAATTTCTGGCACCAGCGAGGGTAGTAGCGATCGCTAACAGTTCATCTCCTGCCAAAACTCCACTGCGTTCTGCCCGTTCTAAGGAATTGCCAATATCTTGAATTCCCTCAAATGAGAGTCCCGTGGTCAGGCGAGTTTCCAGTTGGTAGACTTCTTTGGTTTGCTCTAACAACTCTTCGCTTTGGATCTGAGAATCGGGTATTTTCACATGACGCGCGGCTGTCGCCCCCAGCTTAGTTGCCGCAAAGGTGGCAAGGTGCTGGCAGAGGCGATGCCATTCTAATAGTTCTAAGGTCTCAGATTGGATCAAGGTTTCAACATCTAATCTGAAATTATCGTAACAATTCTAGCTCCTAGATGGATAAATCTTAAAGGAGAAAATTTTGCTTTAGTCAATAGTCGAGAGGTATATTCGCCCTCTACCTTCTTATACATTGATATATTTTATACTACATAAACATTTTTGTTGACTCTAACTCTGATCAAAATGTCACAAAAACTGATTAAGCAGCAACTATTTCTTGTACCAGAACGTAAGGCTGAACGATGAGAGTATTAAATCGTTTAGTGCGTTGGCGTAGCCCGCCGAAGGCATCGCCGTTCCATTCTCCCACCTGTACTATCGTGGGTTTGGCAATCAATTGTTTATCAATCCACTGTTCCACTGATGGTATGTTATCACTGGCGATCGCTACTCCAACATCCACCAAGTTTAGCTCAAGCGCCACCACAATTACTGCATCTCGTTGTACATGAGGAATTAGCCACTCCCACTCTGCTTCATCCAAAATTTCTGTTAATTCCGCTCTTAAATCCGACATTATTCCTCAATTTGTATTGGCTAATAAACTATTTTACATTAATTACTACAGACGCGATGAATCGCGTCTCTACTTCCAACTCTTGTACAGACGCGATTCATCGCGTCTCTAAACCTCTGCCTTCATCTCATCAATTTCAAATAAAGATACGATGACTCCAGCGATGGGAATAGATATAAAAACTCCTAGTAAGCCTGCTACTTTTGCGCCTACTAGCAAAGCAAAGAACACTACTACGGGATTAAGATTCAGCGCATCTTGCATAATTCGAGGCGCAATCAAGTTGTCTTGTATCTGTTGGAGGACAATACAAGCTATCAATACTTTTAATGCTAACCAAACACCTTGAGACAACACAACTAAAGTAACTGTGCTTACTCCTAATGTCGCTCCTATACCTGGAATGATATCAAGAATTCCGACTATCACTGACAATATCAAAGCAAAAGGTACTTTTAATATTAAAAAAACTAAAAAAGTCGTACTTGTGAGAAATGCACTTAATAACAACTGACCTCTAAAAAATCCGAGAAAGGAGCGTCTGATTATATTTGTAAATCTATTCCGGCGCTGTTTTGGTACTATTTTTATCGTGAAATTCCACAACTTGTCTCCATCTAGTAACATAAAGAAAGCTACAACTGCAATCAAGATAAATGTCACAAAATTCGTCATGAATCCTTGTAAAATAGCCAAACTAGTTACAAGACTTGATACAGCTTGGTTTCGTAATTGTTCTTCAATGAAACTTAAATCTATCTGCAAATTACGGCTTCGCAAAAATCCTTCTAGTCCCTCTAATAAAGGTACTAAAGAATTTAAAAATGCAGTTATACTATCAATTAATTGTTGTCCTTGAGATAAAACCGTTAAGCCCACGGTAATTATCAGACTGCCAATAATCACAATACTGAGCAAGAAAACGACACCAACAGCTACGCCGTGGGGCAAAAAATGCCGCAGCCATTGTACAGGATAGCTGAGTAAAAAAGCCAAAATTGCAGCAAATGTAAAAATAACAATGACCGCTTCAAAGTAAGCTAAAAGTTGTACAATTGCCCAGCCAGAAGCAACTAAAAGTAAAAAGCGGACTAACGCCAGATTATTTAATCGATCCCAAAAATTCTTGGCTTCAAAGCCGCTCATATATATGTTCTTTAGAGGGAAACTTATGGTAAATTTGCCTAGCAGTTGCATTTAAGCACAAAGTTAGACTTTATTGCTAGAGCACATTGACCTTAAAGATACAGAGGCTAAGGCGCGATCGCTACCTCCCTAGAGCATATATCTGTAGTTTCTCTAAATTCATCGCCCTAAATCATGCATATCGTTAATTGCTGTGGCACACTTTTGTGTCAAAGCTTCCAATTCCTCTTTATTACTGGAACTGGGAGCATCAATCAAGTTACCAATTCTCACAGTGATGGGAACTGCGCGAGGTAGGGACGAGCCTTTTTGTAAAATCTCCTCAGTACCCCAGACACTCACGGGTAATATTGGGGCTTTTGCTTTTGCCGCTAGCAGCAGTGCGCCTCTCTTGGGGTCTGTAATTCGACCATCTGGGGTGCGAGTGCCTTGCAAGAAAACACCGACAGCCCAACCATTATTAAGATATTCTAGGGCGGAACGGATGGCATTGCGATCGGCATTTCCTCGACTCACCGGATAAGCACCATACAATTTAATCGCTTGCGCCAAAACTGGGATTTTAAATAACTCTTCCTTAGCCATGTACGCCACTGGACGACGTACACAGTTGGAGACAATTGGCGGGTCAAAGTAACTAGCGTGATTACTCACTACCAACAACGGCCCTGATTGGGGGACATTTTCCGTACCATAAATCTGGCCCCGAAAGTAAGCGTGAAGCATGGGGCTAACGACCGACCATTTAAAGACGTGGTAAAGTGCCAGACTGATAAACGGTTCGCGGTTTTTGTCCACAGAAGATAATTCAAATCAGACTGAATTTAGCATACGCGATCGCAAGGCCCAGAGCAACGCAAAAAAGCTGTGGAGATGAATTGCTTCACCCATCTGGGAATACTATGTTTATCTCAACTCCGAGAAACTGGTGAAATTAAGAGTTTCCCAATTGCACAACGGGATGTGTGCGATCGCTTCATTATTCCTGATAAACTTTATGGACGAGAAACAGAAATAGAAACCCTACTCCAAGCATTTGAGCGAGTTAGCTTGGGTGCAACTGAAATGATGCTGGTAGCGGGTTTTTCCGGTATTGGTAAAACTGCGGTTGTTAATGAAGTTTATAAACCGATTGTTAGACAACGCGGTTATTTTCTCAAAGGGAAATTTGACCAATTTCAACGGAATATTCCCTTAAGTGCATTGGTGCAAGCATTTCGGGATTTCATGGAGCAACTATTAACAGAAAGTGATAGCCAAGTTCAGCAATGGAAAAGCAAAATATTAGAGGCTGTGGGTGAAAATGGACAAGTAATTATTGAAGTCATCCCGGAATTAGAAAGAATTATTGGTCAACAACCGTCGCCTCCAGAATTATCAGGAAATGCAGCACAAATTAGATTTAATTTAATATTCCAAAAGTTTACCCAAGTCTTTACCACTGCCGAACATCCATTAGTAATGTTTTTAGATGATTTACAATGGGCAGATTCAGCATCGCTGAAGTTAATGCAGTTATTAATGGCTGATACAGGACATCTTTTATTAATTGGTGCATATCGTGATAACGAAGTCGAAAAAGCACATCCGTTAATGTTGACTTTGAGTGAAATTGAAAAAACACTCTTCACGATTAATACAATTACATTAGCACCACTAAGTCAAAGACAAGTGAATCAATTAATTGCTGACACACTTAAGTGTTCTGAGGATTTAGCGTTGCCTCTTTCCCTACTTGTATCTCAAAAAACTCAAGGTAATCCATTTTTCGCTACACAGTTTATCAAAGCATTACATCAAGATAGGCTGATTCAATTTAACTTTGAGTCAGGCTTTTGGGAATGTGACATTGCACAAGTGACGACTCAAGCGGTTACAGATGATGTTGTTGCCTTTATGGCATTTCAGCTACAAAGACTGCCACAATCAACTCAAAACATCTTACAGCTAGCTGCTTGTATTGGCAATCAATTTGATTTAGCAACTTTGGCAATTGTTTCAGAATCATCGGAAATCGAAACGGCTGCTGATTTGTGGAAAGCTTTGGAAGAAGGGTTACTTTTAACTACTGGTGATGTTTATAAATTCTTTCAACACAGTGGGCAAGATTCTGATTCAAAGCCTTTCAATTCCAATTGGCAAGTCCTTACCTATAAATTTTTACACGATCGCGTTCAACAAGCTGCTTATTCTTTGATTCCAGAAGCTCAGAAGCAGACTACTCACTTAAAACTAGGTCAGCTACTGTTAAATAATATTTCTTAAAGCGAACAATAAGATAAAATATTTCAAATTGTTAGTCAATTGAACCTGGGGTTAGGGTTAATTACTCAACAGATAGAACGAGATCAACTAGCTCAATTAAATCTGTTAGCTGGACGGAAAGCTATAGCTGCCACTGCCTACACTGCTCAGGGTAAGCGCATCTCAAACCCTATTGACACGGTAGTTTTGGGGTTCACCCAAAGCACAAATAAGTTCAAAATTACTACACTGAGCCAAGGGGTGGGATTGACATTTTCGTCTTTGTATGGTTAAAAAACATAAAAAGCTATTTGAACCATGTTTTTTCAATCATTTACGACAATTCGTCCTATTTTGAATGAAAAATTGATATTTAGATAGAGCTTTAAGCTTTTTGATCACTTATTTACTACAAAAGGTGTGGGAAAAGGCACGGGATTGGGGTTAGCGATCGCTCGTCAAATTGTCACAGAAAAACATGCAGGAGCGATCGAGGTAGATTCTAGACTAGGCGAAGGTACTGAATTTGTGATCCACCTACCGATGTAGCATATACCTCCGTCTGCATATCGACACGAACTTTCTGCTTGATACGCTACTACTAGGGTGTCAAGCCTAAAATGATGCATTAAACGTAGGTTGGGTTGAGCAACGCGAAACCCAACATTCATCGGGGTGTTGGGTATCATTCTTCGCTGCGCGACGCTGACGCGAACGACCCAACCTACAAAATTTATTGCACAAATTTAGCCTTGACACGCTACTAACCCAAGTTGCGGGTTATTAACCTCCAAGAGCTTGCGGTGGAAAGTCGTGCGATCGCTCACGACAAAGTGTGCAGTCGCGTGACCGCAACCGCCACTTCAACTAACTCAAATACCGAATGAGATT
>NZ_JAIVFQ010000143.1 GCF_020829495.1 Nostoc favosum CHAB5714
TCAAAGTTTTATCACAAGAGTTAGAACAGTACCAAACTCTATGGCAGCCTTCTGAAACATTACCCAAATGGGATATTACTATTGTGCCTGTTTAACTGGTATTTTATTTTCTTGCAAGTCCCTTACCAGTCAAATGGGGGAAAGGCTTGGGCATGAAGGTAGCACGCAACCCGTGCTTTTCGGCAATTGTTTTGACCATATATTTAAAGAAGGTATGACGATCTGCGGTGACTTGGGCATCGGCGTACATCCAATTCATCTCAAACTGACCGTTTGCGTCTTCATGGTCGTTTTGGTAGGCACCCCAACCAAATGTCAACATGGCATCGCAGATTTCGCTAATTACTTCATAGCGGCGCATCAGGGCTTGTTGGTCGTAGCAGGGTTTGCTTTGGCGATCGCGCAAATCAGATATACTGTTACCTTCGCTATTAAGCAGAAAATACTCACACTCTACTCCTGTGCGGACGCTATAGCCTAACTCCAAGGCTTGTTTGAGGACGCGCTTCAATACAAGTCTGGGGGTTTGTTCTATGGGTTGTCCACTCATAGTGTAGAGATCCGCAGGCATCCAGGCAACTTCAGCCTCCCAAGGTAATTGAAACAGACTAGCTCTTTCGGGTATCGCTAAAATATCTGGATCTGCTGGAGTCATATCTAGCCAAGCCGCAAATCCCGCGAAGGAAGCACCATTAGCTGCCATGCTATCAATGCTTGCAGCAGGCACAAGTTTTGCCCGTTGCACCCCAAACAAATCGGTGAATGAAATTAGAAAATAACGGATACTCTTTTCGCGGGCAATTTCAGAAAGTGAGTTAGTCAAGTCGCTTTGCTCCAATTAAAAATTCAAAATGGAACCTAATGGCATTACTGCGTAGACGCGGAGCGGCTTGTCTGTGACATCGCCTGCAAGTTCGCCGTAAGTTTGGTACACTAACCTCGCTTCGGATAGAACTGCACCACACTCAAGCCTAAAGTTTTCTTTTCGAGTGAAAACTTGGGGATTTTGTCATATTGCTGATTGTCCCGATTTAGTCACAATATCCCTGTTGACTTTTATATAGCCTGGTTCAATGTGAGCAAAGTGCGGACTCAACTGCTTATGAGCATCAGCCAGCGCGTGGAACGGAATTGATGGGTATAAATGATGCTCTGCATGAAACGGCATATTCCACATAAAAAATCGCACAGGCCAGAGGGTTAGTGTTGTGCGCGTATTCGTCAGCCGATTAGCATCAAGAGTGCAACCTGTATGTTCTGCTAGCAGAATAAAACGCAGAATTGGCTGACCGACAATCAATGGCAGCAGCCAATAAAGTATAAACCAAGGCTGACCTACTGCAATTGAGAGAGCGTAAGCAGCTGTATAAACGGCTAATTGCAGTCGAGTGGAGCGAATAACTTCAGCACGTGCTGATTCTCTTATAAATGGGCAATCATCAAGTTGACCGAATGCAATCCGAAAATGCCCACGAATTTTTCCTAACCACCAAGGTAAACCGCTAATTATTAATAAGTATTTAGCAAAGTTGCTTGGTTTGGGGTCAGTTAATTCTGGGTCTTTATCAGGAACGCGAGTATAAAGGTGATGCCATTTATGATAGTAACGGAAGAATGTGCTGTTGTAAAATGAGAGCAAACCTGCACACCAAGCAATAGCATCATTTAAAGGATGAGCAGCGAATGCAGTTCTGTGAACGCATTCATGCATA
Source organism: Nostoc favosum CHAB5714 (assembly GCF_020829495.1). GTDB lineage: Bacteria > Cyanobacteriota > Cyanobacteriia > Cyanobacteriales > Nostocaceae > Nostoc > Nostoc favosum. The sequence continues at coordinate 1,713 of NZ_JAIVFQ010000143.1, forward strand.
GGTGCAAACATAGAAGCAATACTAAAACCATAAATCGCTAGTGCTGGTATTGCTAACGCCCAATTGCCCAAGTTTGTCGCCCACAGATAGCCGCTGCATCCCATGACAGTTAGATGCAAAGCCAGTTGAAGCAGCCCTTTCGAGTTGGAGCGATCGCTTAAAGCACTCAAATCCTGTACAGAGAGAATCTGATGGGGGTTGTGCTGCCCAGCAGCTTTACGATTTAATAATTCTAATTGAGTAACTGCACCATTAGACATAATTAATTTGCCTGACCGATAACCTATGTAGAGACGTTGCAATGCAACGTTTACACTCTACAAACAATCCTTAACTGAACTGTATTGTAGTTTATTCTGGTTTATTAAAGAAGTGATTAACTGATTGTTGAATTTAACAACCAAGAGCTAAATAGGTGTAGCGAACTGCAAACATCGGGACATGAAACTGCAAACAAGCCGCTAACAGAAACCACATTAACTGCAAATAAGAGGGGTCTCAAAACGTAAGGATTCAGGTGGCAGGGTATTGACAAAGGGGACACTTGAGGAGGAGTATCGCAAATATGAACCAAAGCCAGCCGTACTGTATTAGACCGAGAAAGTTTGAGCCAGTGAGCATCCTGAATAGACAAAAGCATAATAATCCTGCTGAGTTAGCAGCCAGGACTATGGTACAGCGACGCAATATCAGTTATGCCACTCAGACTACTGAGGGTACTAAAGCGATTGATACTTTTATGTCTCTGGTTGCGACTACCCGTAAGTTGGGAATCAGCTTTTTTGAATATGTGCGTGACCGGATTTCTGAGACTGGAAGAATCCCCTCTCTTGCGAGTATTATTCGTGAAAAATCTTTTCTTAATCCCTTTGGTTGGTCGTGGCAACCAGAATAATTGCCTCCCCCGAAGTATTGAGGGGATACGAATTTTGGGCGATCGCCTACAGTGGGCGTTAATATTATCAAATTTCAATAATTTCAATATAACTTCTTTTGGAGAGTGCATCAACAGTTAGTTATTAAAAAGTATAGGGTGAAGTGATAGGCGTGCGATTCCTAGTATCCAAGGAGTGGAATCTTGAAATGGTTGCACATAGTGCGTTGGTTCTTCAATTCTTCTCGCCAAGGCTTGAGGGCGATGCCTCCGGCGGGCGCTTGAGCCATCGCACTCTTTGATTTTCGGTGCATAGCAAGTGTACTGCTTTGTCACAAGCGATGGAACAGCGCTTCTTGAAGCCTACGCTCCATGAGTGCAACGTTTCCTCTAAGAATGGTTCCAAGCAAGAGTGAGCGATTTTCTTAGAGGAAAGTCAGCAATGGCGTGGGAGCGATCGCCCCTTTACCGATTTCCTCTCTACGAGACGCACTCGCGTTCGGCATCGCTCCCACTTGGGCCAGAACTGAAAACCCCATCACTCCCCATCCTTAACCTCTAACTGATAAATTCGCATCGATGGGTATTCGTTCATCATCCGCCAGTAATACCCAGTAGGCAGCGACGACACCCTACCACCGCAACGATACAAAAAAATTGGCTCACTAGAGCGCACAACTTTTTTAACTTTCTGCTCTAGGCTGGAGTCTGGGCGATCGCTGTTGTACCAAATAATATGCGCTTTTCCCAAGTAACCCGCATTTAGCAGACTAGCTCTCCAGCCATTCCATCAGCGATTGAATCTGCTGTTGCTCTACGCCGCAGCTTTGTTGTCCGTAGCTATCAATAGTTGGCTGGGCTGGTTTGGGTTTGAGGAAGCTTAAGAATGTAATGACGGTGAGAAACGCAACTATTACCAGAGTTCCCATTTGTTGAGGTGCGATACCTAGCTTGGGCAAGAAAGTGCGATCGCGATTTTTAGGTGACATTGGGAATATCCTGGCGTAGTTCCTCCGCCATAAAAATGCCCCTCTGAAGGGGCTTTTGATGTGCTTTATGTTTCTTCCAAGAACTTTATAGAATGATTCCGGTTCGGTATAAGGATTTCTGTATATCTGCCCATAGTAGCAACTGAATCAGTGGATGCTTTCATGCGATGCCTGCGGCGGGCTACGCCTACGCTGACTCTTCAAAATCGCTTCACAACAACTGAATCAATCTGCTGATTTTCACTACTTGGAGCGATCGCTTCCCCGTTGCTTTCGTTGACTCGCTTGTATTTTATGAGGGCGATTTTGACTCAGTAATTGACTTAACAGTATTTAACCGTATTTTTCATGAAATGATTGTATATTTTTTAATTTATGGCTGTGCCATAAAATCACACTTTTCACTGAATATCAATTCAAGTTTAGTTAAGTAAACACTAAAAACTACCAGTGTGAAAACTTGCAAAGCAACGATTATACTACCAAGTAAAAATTATGGGACAAAACACTTCACGTCGCTCAGTTTTCGTACAGGCAACTGTTAAGCTAATTCCCGCCACCACCAATGCCCGTGTGTTTCAGTTGTATTATGACGATTTAGCTACCTTTACTAATGACCAATGTGAAATCATCAATGATGAGCGCTTTAACTATGTAGAAGGTCAGTTAGTTTCTAATAATGCTGGTGGATGGCGTTATCTGCTAGAAGCGGCTAGCTTTTACAGTCCTCCAAGCATACCTAATAACGATTTGTTACTTGCGGATTTAAATTATACTCGTGGTACAGAACAAATAGAAGATAAAACAAAATTTGATTTTCTCAACCGTTTAGCTCCTACAGTTGCTTTTCTCAAATCTATTGGTGTTTGGTCTAATCCTCATCCTTGGTTAAACCTGTTTGTGCCAGGTAGTGCAGTTAACAGTTTTGTTGGTGAAGTCGCTGCCACCTTAACGCTAGCTGATACTGGTCTTGGGCCAATTCTGCTGTATCCAGTTAAAACTAAACGCTTCGGGCTACCCAATTTTCGGGTTCCGAACGAGAAGGTTGTGTTTCTGTTTGCCATATTGCGAACAGCAGTACCACCAGATGATTCTGTAATTACAAAAATGCTCAATGATAATCGTAGACTCTTTGAGCAAAATCGTGATTTGGGTGGTTACAAATATTCCGTAGATGCTATTCCCTTCTCCAAAAAGGATTGGCAGCAGCATTTTCATCCAGTTTGGCGAAATCTGGTAAGTGCAAAGCGACGTTACGATCCAGATAATTTACTAACGCCGAGTCAGGGCATTTTCGCAAACTGTTAGCCTAAACTTTTCCTCTGTTGCGATGGCGTACCCGCCCACCGTAGGCATCGCCCCCACCCAATCAAGCGAGGAAAATCCAAGCGCGTAGGCATAGCCCGCCGCAGACATCGCTCCTTTATTGCCACAGAAGATAATGTAGCGGAGAATACACTTGACTATAAGTAAAGATTTGGTATACCAAACCAACCAAATCCACAGAGAAAACGCGATCGCTCCACCCAATCAAGCGAGGAAACCACAAGCGTAGGCATAGCCCGTCGTAGACATCGCATACAAAAAAGCCCAGTCATCTCATAACTGGGCTTTTAGCTATCTCAATCAATTATTGTCGGTAGAGTAGTCTCATCAGAACCATTAGGCAGCAGGTTGTTCCAGATTAACTTTGACAACTTTGTTCTTTTCTTGCTCGGTTTTTGGCAGTGTCAGATTCAAAATGCCGTCTTTATAATCTGCGGTGACATTGGTATTTTGAATCCGAGCAGATAGAGGAATTACACGTTGGAACTTGCCGTAGTAGAATTCACTCTTAGTTGTGCCATTGTTTTCGGTTTTAGTTTCAGACTTGCGCTCACCGAAGACGTGAACAGCATCTTCAGTGACTTGAATATCTAAGTCTTTAGCTGACAGTCCTGGCAGTTCTAGTAATAGAAGAATCGCATCATCAGTTTCTTGTAGTTCAGCCGCAGGAACTCTGATAAAATCTCTGTCAAACCGTGCAGATGGTACTCTGGTATCTGCAAATAAGCTGTTGATTTGGCGTTCTAAAGCGTTCAATTCTTGCCAGGGGTTGTAACGAACTAGTGCCATAACTCTTTCTCGCATTAATTAGCTTCTGTTTAATTGTTTTTGCACTTGGTTTTGTGCTTATGTATTCATAATAAGTATGGTTAAAACTCCTGTAAATTCGGTTATCATCACCTAATAGAATGATGATTACCGTACTTAATTAGACCTAAAAAAAGATTACGGTTTACTCGAATTTCTTAGTACGGTAAACCAGAATCATAACTATTAATATCAATAATAATCAACTAATAAATCTGCTGTTGAAGGGGATAATGCAGTCAGACGATCACCCTACCCAATCGCAGCCATGATATGCGATCGCGGGCAAGTATCTACGCTTTTTCTTAGAGGAAAACGGGAGTGCGATCACACGCTCCATGTTTTTGGGGGCTTATTCATTGCGTCAACACCCTAGATGGGGGGATAAGGAGACTGTAAAGCGAGTAGCAAAAGTAGAAGTAGATTTACTAAATTATTATCCAAGTGTTGCTATTAAAATATTAGGAACTTGGGAGCATCGGGGAAATATTGAATTGTATTTCAAACACCGCTATCGGGACTTTAATCATCCCATTGGGTCTTTAACTGAGTACTATAAATTTAATGCTGAGGATGTCAAAATCGTGCTACGCGACTTGCAAAAAATGCAACCTAAAATACTATCTCAAGATGAAATAGATATTCTTGAGGAGAATTATAGCTGGGAGCAAATTGCTGTGTAATATTCTCAAAACACTTTATTATTTATCGATGAACTGAAATTCGTTTACCTCTTTCTTGCTTTCTTACCCACACCAAGAATTTTTGCATTTGCGGCTCATTACTGAGTTTTTCTAGAGTATTGAATTCTCTAGCAAGTAACTTGTTGTCAAACAACGCATGAATCTGACGATGGCAGGCAGAACAGATATTTGCTGTTAGGCCTGGATCTTGTTTCTTGCGTTTGGTATTTTGTCGCGGAACTAAGTGATGGACAGTTAAATGTTCCATCTCTCTGTGGCACAGTTCACATTGCTCTTGTTGGTTGTTAGACACCTGCTAAAGCTAAAACCCTATCTAATAGGATAGCTATTACTCAATACATTCTGCACGCGATCACCTACGGTAGGCGGGTACGCCATCGCGTGCGTGCTTTTTCAAGAGAGGAAATTGGTGGTATGCGATCACCCTTTTTCCTCTAAGAAACTGGAACTGGGGGGCGATCGCCAAAAATTGCACCTCGCCGCTCTAGGTCACGTTTCATATTCTCTGTAAGACCTAAACTTCCTCCAAACAAGGCATTCGCAACAATAGCGCCGCTCAGGTCGGCATCGCTCAGGTCGGCATCGCTCAGGTCAGCATCGCTCAGGTTGGCACAAATCAGGTCGGCACGGTTCAGGTCGGCACGGTTCAGGTAGGCATCGCTCAGGTTGGCACGGTTCAGGTCAGCATCGCTCAGGTTGGCACAAATCAGGTTGGCACCTCTCAGGTCAGCATCGCTCAGGTTGGCACGAATCAGGTTGGCACGAATCAGGTCGGCACGGCTCAGGTTGGCACCTCTCAGGTCAGCATCGCTCAGGTTGGCACCTCTCAGGTCAGCACCTCTCAGGTTGGCACCTCTCAGGTTGGCACCTCTCAGGTTGGCACCTCTCAGGTTGGCACGGCTCAGGTTGGCATTGCTCAGGTCGGCACGGTTCAGGTCGGCACGGTTCAGGTCGGCATTGCTCAGGTCGGCATTGCTCAAGTCCGCATCGCTCAAGTCCGCATCGCTTAGGTCAGCACTGCTTAAGTCAGCACTGCTCAAGTCCGCATCGCTTAATTTTCGACCTTTAACTGCTTTACTGGCAATCTCTTGCACTAAATGCCACTTATCATCAGATTCGTTACTTTCGTCTTCCTCTGAACTTTCGCTTAAAACTTGAATATCTTTAACAGGGAAACCGCTAATTGTTGTTAGTTCTCCTGAGTCGATGAGAGATATAAGCCGTTCGATATCCTCTTGAGAACCCTCTACGAATAATTTAATACTGCCTTTTTGAACATCAAGAATTTTGATGGTTTTTCCTGAATACTCTCGTAAAATCGATTCGAGAATTTTATGATTTGGAACTGAATTTATATCACCTTCTAATACGATAGCAACTATAATTACTTGACTTGATTCATCTATTACAGTCACTTGACGGCGAAGTGTCTGCACAGGCTCCACCCCCTTATTAGTATCGAAACTACTGCAATCGTTTCTTTCTAACTGCTCTGATTGTTCTTCTTCTGTTATTCCCGCAATTTCTCTCCAATTTAATTCCAGTTCTTTACATATCTTTTTAAAGGAATCAAGCTGAATAGGCTCACATTGAAAAAATTTTGTGACTGTAGTGCGAGCCAAAAGTCGAGACTTTGCAAAGTTGCTTTTTGAATCAAATCCTAGCCTCAGCAAAGCTTTTTCTGCTATTTCAACACCTTTTGGAGAGGCGATAATGGTAAATTTCCTTTTTTTTCTGCCAAGGCTTGGGTCTGTCATAGGTTGGCTAGAGTTTTTTATAAGCGATTATTTACGCAGTCACAACTAGGGCATAGGGCAATCATAGAATAGTCACAAATTGGTTACAACAAAATCATTGTATAGTCAGTATTGCAAGGGTTTTGCTCCACATTAGAAGTGTGAAGTCCACATGCTCTGCAAAATCCATGAATAACAAGCCAACTCCTAACTCTCACTCAATAATAGAATTAAGCATTGCTCAGGAACGCTTGAGACAAGCGCGTTACAGTTTCAATCTTGCATTAGTTACAACTGCATTGTCTGCCTGCATTGGTCTTGTAGGTGCTGGACTTCTACTTTTAGGAAAAGTTACAGAAGGAACAGTCACGGCGGCTGGTGGAATGGCTGCAAGCGTCCGATGCGTTCAGCTTGCTAAAGACACTAACGACAGACTCGATAAGATTTTAGCTGAGTTAGATGATGAAACTTAAATAAAATTTAATTGCGATCACCCTTCATTTACAGGTCATTTACAGGCGATCGCTCCTCATCCTCTAAGAATTTATTTCTTAGCTTTAGCTCTCTTAATAAAACCAATAATTTCCTCTAGCAGCACTCCCTCATTTTGCATTGATTGAATAAGTGCGATCGCACCTAATGGCACACTTCCAATACTTCGCCCCTTCCACTCGCCATCTATCTTTTCTTCCCAATTGAAACCCCAGCGCCAATGAGTAGGATCATCAAGCTGTCTGTGTCCAATGACACGAGGGTAAGAAGCGATGCTTCCATTTTTCAGCTTCTTATTTTCAATGTATCTGTACAGGCATCCTTTGCGCTGTCTGCCTTTTAGCTTCCGCACAGCTTCCGGCTGCGGCTGACTTTCCTCTAAGAAATTCTCTTGTGTTGTTTCACACCCTAACTTTTCCTCTAAGAATTTATCAATTAGGTGTTGGGGTGCGATCGCTAACTCATCGATAACTCGATCATCTCGTTCCCAGAAGTAGCATTTAATTTCACTGCTCCAATCAACAGTAAAACAAGTTTCCCAAACCTCAACAATTTTCCCAATATTTAAAGAGGAATTGCAGATATAAAGGTCTACTTTTACATCTGATTGTTTAAGTTGCTGCGAGGTTAGCAAGGTAACAGACTCGCTTAATTGCGATCGCTGCTTGGAGGGGGCAGACTGACCGGGCGTAGAGGTCGTTACAATCTCGTCGTTTATTGAGGTGGTGGCGTACTCCGGGATAAATGGGAGCTGCACTGATATTGTTTCTCCAGTATCCATCAAAGGATATTCCGCCCAGCCAACGGGGAACCCCATCATCCACCCTGGTACTGCTGGGTTTAACTTGTCGCCCTTGGTTATATATGGCCTTAATTTCTGCTCCAATCTGGTCGCCCCAGCTGGTCTGCATCCCGTTGAGCCTTTCGCATACGTTGTTGGTGTAGGCAACGATGAAAAGCCTTTCTCTTTCTTGGGGCGATCCGAGTTCCGCAGCTGATATGATTTGCGGATCATCCCAGACATAGCCAACCATTCGGAGTCCCCCAAGAACTGTTCGTAATCCTCTGTTGATAAGTCCTGTAGGATTTTCAATGATGATGAAGTTGGGGCGACCGTCTGCAATGCACCGCAAGGCTTCAAACCAGAGTTTTGATTCTGGGTGGTCAAGTCCTGTTCCGTTGCCTGCAATGCTGGTGCCGGTGCAAGGAAATGACACCCAATGGATGTTATGCTCTCCTGGTTTGGGGTGATAATTTCTGATGTCGGCGTGGATTGGAATGTTGGGGAAGTGATACTTGAGGACTTGCTGGGCATCGGGGTTAATTTCAATGAACTGGGTTGTTTTGACGCCAAGACTGTCCCCGGCAATTGTTGCCCCTCCAATTCCGGCAAAAACGTCAAGCATTGTAAGCATTTAAACCCACTCCCATTTAGTCCCGTTACATTTTCGGTTTGTTCTAACGGCTGTGTAAATTGCGCGAAAGTGTCCACCGGGGAGTATCCCCGTGGCGCATTTCGCGCTTTTTGTAACTCCAAGCAATTTGGCAGCAGATATTGCTGATTCGTAAACTTCTCCTGTGTCAGATCGCCTAATTGGTTTGGCTTTATACTCCTTCTCGCTGCTGTGATGTTTGGTGTGTTCTCATGCGGAGAAACACTCAAGGTTTTCAATTCGGTTGTCTTGCTTGTCAGAGTTAATATGGTGGATGTCCCATCCATCAAGGATTTGTCCGTTGTGGTACTCCCAGATATCTCGGTGAAGAAGCTCGCGCTCTCCATCGGTTCGGGCATAGTACCCAATTGGCTTAAGGGTATATTTAGCTCCGTTGAACATGATGAATGGTAATTGCTTCTTTTCTTTGAGGCTGTACCCGTGTGACTTAAGAAGTGTGTGGACTGCTCCTCTGCTGACTCTGTGAGCTTTGGCAATATCTGTTGTACTGAATCCTTGTTGGTAAAGCTCCCAATAGGCTGCTGCAAGTTCTGGCTTGGCGTTGAAATGTCCTGAATCAAGGCATTTGTCGTAAGCTCTGCGGGGTTGCCCTGCTTTTCTTCCCATTCTTCTGTACCATGACAATTGTTTAATAACATTGTACCTAAACTATTGTCATGGTACTCATCCAATTGTGTACAGCTTGAATTCTCCTGATTTAGGGTAATAGTCTTTGATGTCACTGTGGATGGAGATATCAGGAAATCTGTAGCTGAGAACGAGTTTTGCGTCGCGGTTATTTTCGATGAAGAGTTGAGTTTTGATGAGGTCTGATGCTCCGGCTGCTTCAATTCCGAGGTCAAACCCTCCAATTCCTGCGAAGAAACTGGCGTGTGTAAGTTGCATTCTGTCGCCTCTTTTTCCTCTAAGAATTTCATATCATCAAACCAAGATTCATCACAATGGACTTTCCGCTTGTTGTCCCATTCAATGGTGTAGGGCTTTTTGCCACTGTCTCTGATTTTTACTAGGGTGCAGATAGCGCTTTTATCCCACTTGGATTGAAAGCGATCGCCCACAGCCCATATTTTCTTAGAGGAAACTTTACTCATCTTTTTTACCTACTAAGTAAGCTTTATTCATTGCTCCCCACTGTTCGGGGCTGATAGCCTCAATTTCAGCCTTGCGCTGCTGCACTTCTCGGTCATCGTTAGAGGTGCGATTTGAAATTGCCAAACTGTGAGATTGAGCGATCGCACCAGTTGCAATATCAAGTTGCTTTTTATACCTCTCAAACTGCTGCTGTGTTGCCTGTCGCCAGTGTTCCCGGTTAATCCGGTCTAATTCCTGGCAAATCGCGGCTGTAAATCTCATATCTATATTTCTTTTCAGATGCAGCCAATTAGCGCCCTCATTACATCCTGGCGCTTGACATACTGGATTGCGATCAAGGGACGAATTATACTGAGGCATAACCAGCCTCGCTAGGTGTGGATCGACTATGCCCAAATCTCTACAACAAAAGCATCTCCAAGAAGGCTGCCAAATTTCTTTCTGATATCCGGGCTGGTCTTCGTCTCTTATAGGTTCTGGGGAAAATTCAGGTAGTTTCACGTTTCATCCCCCCAAATTAAATTGTTAGAGTTTGCCCACTCGTAAAATTCCTTGCGTTCCTTATCTAAATCTTTGCTTTCGTAAATGAACGCAGCGAACCCAAGGGAGCGAATTTTATCTAGCCACTCCTGACGGCGGGGGTCAGCTTCCCATTTTGAAGATTGCGCCGGGGAGACTTGCCCAGTTGACTTGTACCACTGACTACGCAGTTCATCAAAGTTCTTCTCTATCCAACGCTGAGGGAGTTGCGGGGGATTGGGTAACTGTGCGGCCTTCTTCTTAGCAAATTCAATAAAATTCTCTCTCTCGCCTTCTGAGAGAGTCTTTTTAAAGTCTGAATAAGTCTTAATGATCTTAGGGTTTTCAAACGCTTGTACAGTAGGCGTTTCAGGTTGTGTCGGCGACATCTGTGACGCTTCGGCGACATCTGTGACGCTTCGGCGACATCTGTGACGCTTCGGCGACATCTGTGACGCTAGGCGACATCTGTGACGCTTTCCTTTTCACCTTGGCCTTAGTGAATTCGACCTCAAAAACCTCATTTTCTTGGATGGCTTTTAAAGCTCTTTGAACACTGCGGCGACTGATTCCAATCTCTTCAGCAAGTTGTGAGGTATCAATCTCTAATTCCCTGCTGTTATCGAAAGGTAGGTGAACACTCAGCCAGCACCAAACCTTAATCTCTGATTCGCTAAGAGAGAAAATTAAAGGTAGATCGAATTCTGATAAGGGACTTGCAAGAAAATAAAATACCAGTTAAACAGGCACAATAGTAATATCCCATTTGGGTAATGTTTCAGAAGGCTGCCATAGAGTTTGGTACTGTTCTAACTCTTGTGATAAAACTTTGATT
>NZ_JAIVFQ010000144.1 GCF_020829495.1 Nostoc favosum CHAB5714
TCGTTTATTGAATTCGGGTGGTCGTTTATTGAATTCAAGCAGTGGTTAGGGTGGGGTAAAACCCAGATTCAAAGAACAACGTAGAGACTTGTGTGTACACCGTAGGCTTGCGGGGAGGGGTTAGGGGGGGGTGTATTAGGGACTTTTGCAATAGGTCTATTGCTTACCGCATTGGGGCTGGAACCCACTTTTGAAAACCCTCTAAATGACTCCAGTAAGCCAAATATCCAGTCAATGCCCAAATTAGAGCGGCTACTATCAGCACTGCTACACCAATTAGCCGCCAAGTTCGATTGGTTTTCCAATAGAGGGTTGGCGCTGCAAAAATACCACCTAAGCCAGTTAAAATAAAGCCGATTCCCGATAAAAGCGGTTGCTTTGTCATATTCAAGTTGATGATGCGGATACCCACTACGATCGCAACTGCACCAGCGAAGAAGCCGTAAATTGCTATTGTCAATAAATCCCAACCTTGAGCAAGAGAAATCGCAGCTGCAACAAACAAGATTCCAAATAAGACACTTGTCTCACCGAAGGCAATGTTAAAGCTACCGATAACTGGCCAGGTGAAGCTCATGTGTAATCCAGTTGTGAGTGCGAGCGCACCTGTAATTCCAAAACCGGAAATCCACTGTCTTTGATTAGAACTATCTATACCACGATACACATAGTCAGCCAGTAGAAATAGCCCAGCTACCATATTGATCAACATGAGTGTGATGTAGTCGATAAACACGATTAACCTCTGAATTTGACTAGCTTTTTACTCTGGTCCTCGTTTTTCAGTTTTTAGTGAATTCACCAGCTTTTTTTCTTTATTATTTTATACCTAAAGATAAATACTGAATAAAAGTAATGTTCTAGATATACACTGCTACCCATTTGTGCCAGTTCTTAACTTAGTTCCTTTTGAACACGCTTTATACTGGAGTAGTTAGGAGTAAAAAATGAGGATGTGTTAACTGGCACTTTTTCAACGAGTTAGCAGTAAAACTTAACTTTCTTCCAGGTGTATCCGCCCTTTGGTAGACTTGAAAACTGAAATAGGCAGATGAAACGACGCAAATTCAAGCAGCTGAGAGGGCAAACTCTGTGGAAAATACACTTGGGCTAGAGATTATTGAAGTAGTAGAGCAAGCCGCGATCGCATCCGCAAAGTGGATGGGTAAAGGCGAAAAAAACATCGCTGACCAGGTAGCTGTGGAAGCTATGCGGGAGCGGATGAATAAAATCTATATGCGGGGTCGCATTGTGATTGGAGAAGGCGAACGTGACGACGCGCCTATGTTATACATCGGGGAAGAAGTTGGTATCTGTACCCAACCAAATGCCGAAGCTCTCTGTAACCCTGATGAATTAATTGAAATTGACATCGCCGTTGACCCCTGTGAAGGTACGAACTTAGTAGCTTATGGACAACCTGGTTCGATGGCTGTCTTGGCAATTTCTGAAAAGGGTGGATTATTCGCTGCTCCTGACTTTTACATGAAGAAGTTAGCAGCACCTCCCGCAGCTAAGGGCAAGGTAGACATCAACAAGTCAGCAACAGAAAACCTCAAGATTCTCGCTGAGTGTCTAGAGCGTTCTATTGAAGAACTCGTGATCGTGGTCATGAAGCGCGAACGCCACAACGATTTAATTAAAGAAATCCGTGAGGCTGGAGCGAGAGTCGCCCTGATTTCTGATGGTGATGTGGGTGCAGCTATAAGCTGTGGTTTTGCTGGAACTAATATTCACGCGCTGATGGGTATCGGTGCGGCTCCTGAAGGTGTAATCTCAGCAGCAGCAATGCGTGCTTTGGGTGGACACTTCCAAGGTCAACTGATTTACGATCCAGCAATAGTAAAAACAGGTCTGATTGGAGAAAGCAGAGAAGCCAATATTGATCGTTTAACCTCTATGAATATCAATGACCCCGATAAGGTTTATGATGCTCATGAACTGGCATCTGGTAAAACTGTTCTGTTCGCTGCTAGCGGCATTACCAGTGGTAATCTCATGCAAGGTGTACGCTTCTTCAACGGCGGAGCCAGAACTCAAAGCTTGGTAATTTCTAACCAGTCGAAAACGGCTCGATTTGTTGATACAATTCACATGTTTGGTGAACCCAAGACTCTCCAACTGAACTAATTTTTAGGGAATGGGGAATGGTAAAAGTAGGGGCGAAGCATTTGGAAATAAATCTTTCTCTAAAACGGAAAAATAATCATCAAAATGCTTTACCCTTACAGTAGTTAGTAGTTAGTAGTTAGTGATTAATAGTTGTTTATTGCTGGGGATAACTACCAACCAATAAACAAAAATTCCCCATTCCCTATTCTCACTCAATGCCCTATTTTCAACTACCAACTAGTAACTACGATTTAGCAAATGAATATAGCAGTGGTGGGGTTAAGCCATAAAACAGCCCCTGTAGAAGTCCGGGAAAAACTGAGCATTCCAGAACCACAAATTGAAAGTGCGATCGCTCAACTGGCCAGCTATCCCCATATTGACGAAGTTGCAATTCTTAGCACTTGTAACCGCCTGGAAATTTACATTGTTACCAGTGAAGCAGACCAAGGTATCCGGGAAGTAACGCAGTTTCTTGCGGAATACAGTAAATTACCCGTGCTTTCTCTGCGACAACATTTATTTATGCTGCTACATGATGATGCAGTAATGCACGTTATGCGGGTAGCAGGTGGTTTAGATAGTCTGGTACTCGGAGAAGGTCAAATTCTGGCTCAGGTGAAAACTACTCACAAACTGGGACAGCAATATAACGGTATAAAAACCATTTTGAATCGATTATTTAAACAAGCGCTGACAGCTGGTAAGCGGGTTCGCACTGAAACTAGTATTGGTACTGGTGCTGTCTCTATTAGTTCGGCAGCTGTAGAGTTAGCGCAGATAAAAGTGGCAAATTTAGCAGCTTGTCGAGTGGTAATTCTAGGCGCTGGTAAAATGTCGCGCCTGCTGGTGCAACACCTACTTTCTAAAGGTGCTGTGCAAATTAGTATTGTAAATCGCTCTCGTGAACGTGCCCAAGAATTAGCGAAGCAGTTCCCTCAGCAACCTATCGAAATTCATCCGCTATCGGAAATGATGAGCCTAATTGCCAATAGCGATTTAGTCTTTACAAGCACTTCCGCAACAGAGCCAATACTTGACCGGGCAAAATTGGAAATGGTGTTAGAAGTTCAGCGCTCTTTAATGTTATTTGATATTTCTGTGCCGCGTAATGTTCATGCGGATGTAAATGAATTGGAAAATGTGCAGGCGTTTAATGTGGATGATTTGAAGGCAGTAGTGGCGCAAAACTACGAAAGCCGTCGAAAGATTGCACAGGAAGCAGAAAGACTTTTAGAGGAAGAAGTGGAAGCCTTTGATATTTGGTGGCGCTCTCTTGAAACTGTGACTACTATTAGCTGTCTGCGAAACAAAGTCGAAACTATCCGCGAACAAGAGCTAGAAAAAGCTTTGTCGAGATTGGGTTCGGAATTCGCGGAAAAACATCAAGAGGTGATTGAAGCATTAACGCGGGGAATTGTCAATAAAATTTTACATGACCCGATGGTGCAATTGCGATCGCAGCAAGATGTTGAAGCCAGAAAGCGCTGTATGCAAACTCTGCAAATGTTATTTAACCTCGATGCAGAGGAACAGTTTAGTTAAATTAAACAACAAGAACCCTGACTTTTGGTGAGAAGTTGGGGTTCTGAGCCAATCGGTTTTCAATTAGATATACTTCTAATTAGATAGGTGTCTAATTAGAAGATAGTTATGCAACCAGAGCAATTTAACATCTTACTCCGCTTTTTCAAAGCATTAGCGGATGATAGCCGATTGAAGATTGTAGGTATCCTGGCGAATCAGGAGTGCAGCGTTGAAGAATTGGCGGTGCTACTGCAACTCAAGGAACCGACGGTATCCCATCATTTAGCGAAACTTAAAGAGCTAAATTTGGTGACAATGCGTCCTGAAGGTAATAGCCGTCTATATCAATTGGATAGCGAGGCTTTGCAAAGCATCAGTAAGGAAATTTTCACACTGGAGAAGATAGCATCTTTGATAGAGGATGTGGATACTGAAGCTTGGGAAAGCAAAGTGTTGAAAAACTATTTCGAGGGCGATGTCTCCGACAAGGACTCGGTACAATGCCTTAAGGAAATCCCCGCTAGTCGCAAAAAGCGCTTAGTAATTCTCAAGTGGTTAGCAAAACAGTTTGATATAGGAGTCAACTACCCTGAACGCCTGGTAAATGAAATTCTTAAACGCTACCATCTTGACTGCGCCACCCTGCGACGGGAGTTGATTGCTTGCCAGTTAATGAAGCGAGAGAATGGGGTTTATTGGCGTATAACATAGATGTAAAAGATGAATAAGCAACCGCACAATCATAGGTCGTATATTTATGCAGTTAGAAACACAAAAATTATATTACACACCTGAAGAGTATTTAAAAATTGAAGAAAAGGCAGAATATAAAAGCGAATACCGTGATGGAGAAATTGTACCGATGACGGGTGGCACTACAAATCATAATAAAATCGCTTTGAATTTAGCTGCATCCCTAAAAATTGCTTTAAGGCGTAAAAATTATGATGTTTATATTGGTGATGTGCGTTTGTGGATACCCCGTTATCGTCAGCATACATATCCCGATGTAATGGTGATTGAGGGACAACCTATTTATACAGGAACCAGCACAACAACGGTTATGAACCCGATGTTAATTGCTGAAGTTTTATCTAAATCGACTAAAAATTATGACCAAGGCGATAAGTTTCTTTATTATCGCTCTATTCCAGAATTCAAGGAATATATTTTAATTGACCAATATCAGTATCATGTGATGCAGTATGTAAAAACTGCGGAAAGTCAATGGTTATTTACTGAACTTGAACATGAATCTGCAATTTTATCACTGCAAACGGTTGATTTTCAAATTGAATTACGCGACCTTTACGAGCAAGTCAATTTTATAGAAAATAACGAAGATTAAAAAATAAAATTTCAAACTTTACTCTTATTTTCTTAAATAAGCTTCCATAAATTTTGGATTAGTTTGAATTTATGCCACTCTAGAACTTTGGGATTAGTTTGAATTTATGCGGGTGTACCGTCAGCCAAATTCTGTCCTTCGGCAAGTGCCCAAACGCGATCGCACAAGGACATAATCACATCCATATTGTGTTCGATTAAATCATTTATGAAAATTATATATCTCTTTTTTCTTTTTTCCCTTTGCGCCCAAAGCCAATACTTTGCGGTTCGTTTTCAAATTTTATATTTTTCACGAATCAAATAGGACTGCTATATGTATTACCCAATATATAGTTAATCGTAACTTCAAACCACATTATTTCCCTAGATACGCCTCTAAAACTTTGGGATTAGTTTGAATTTCCTCTGGTGTACCGTCAGCTAAATTTTGTCCTTCAGCAAGTACCCAAACACGATCGCACAAGGACATAATCACATCCATATTGTGTTCAATAATCAAAAAAGTCATCCCATCTTGACGGTTCCAAGTGAGAATGCGATCGCAAATATCATCAATCAGTTTCGGATTTACCCCAGCAGCTGGTTCATCCAACAAAATTAACTTGGGATTAGTCATCAACGCCCGTCCCATTTCCAGCAGTTTGCGTTGTCCACCAGACAAGCCACCAGCATAATCGTGTGCTTTTTTTGCCAAGCCCACCGATTCTAATAGAAACATTGCTCGTTCTTCGAGTTGCTTTTCTTCCTTAGCGACAACGTGCGGTTGCAACTGCACCTGCCAAAAATTCTCACCCGTTTGTTTTTGCGCCGCCAGTAGCATATTTTCTAACACCGACAACCGCGAGAGAGTCCGTGCAACCTGAAAAGTGCGGATTACTCCCTGCTGTGCAATTTGATATGGTTGCAAGTTGTGAATCGGTTCGCCGTCAAAAATTACTCGTCCCCTATCTGGGCGAATGAAGTTTGAAAGTAAGTTAAATAAAGTAGTTTTACCAGCACCATTGGGCCCAATCAAGCCCGTGATGCTACCTTTGGCAACTTCGATTTCCGCCTCATTAACTGCTTTGATACCACCAAAGCTTTTAGAAAGTCCAGTGGCTACCAAAAGGGGAAGTGGTGATGAATAGTTATTTACCAAGGGTCAGTTCCTCCTTTTTCCCTAAGATACCTTGAGGACGCCAAATCATCAGTACCATCAAAATTAGTCCGATTACCATGATCCGAAATGCACCCAAACGGGCTTCATCAAGGGGGACGATTCTGGGTAAGACTTCCCGTGTCAGCGCATCGTAAGCAAAGAAAATTACCGCACCTAGGATTGTGCCAACATTATTCCCAGAACCGCCTAAAATCACCATAATCCAAGTGTCAAAGGTGATTTGCGGTTGAAAGTTATCAGGGTAAATGGCGCTAAGTTGCCAAGCGAAGAAAGCAGCAGCGATACCTGCGATCGCACCCCCTAACATGAGAGATTGTAATTTATACCAAAAGACATTTTTTCCCAGCGCCTTGGGAATTTCTTCATCTTCACGGATGGCTTTGAGAATTCTACCCCAAGGCGATCGCACCAAAATTTCTAAGCGCCAGTATACAAATGCTAAAACCAACAGCAACACCAGCATTAAACCCGCTTTTGGGTTGTAATTATACAGTCCGATTACCCCAGAAATATAAATCGCTGCTGCCAAAACTGCTAAAACAATTCCCACAGCCAAACGTGATATAAATTCTTGTTTGCTAGTTGTCCTTTTGCCTAAATCAGTAGTCCGAGATATTTGGGTGGTGCGAATCCATCGCCACAACGTAAAGAAAGTTATAGCAGCTAACAGTGTCAAAAGCCCAATCATCACAAATCTGACAAACAAATTCGGCTCTGTAGATAGGGGTATAGGATAACTTTGCACACCAAACGCCCCAGAAATCCAGGTGTCACCCACAGGTAATTCCTGATTATTTACCACCAAACGAATTAATTCACCCGTACCAATGGTGACAATTCCTAGATAATCTTCCCGTAAGCGTAGAGTTACAAAACCAATTATCAAACCCAACAAGGCGGCGACAATTGCTCCAGCTACTGCTGATATCAGTAGAGGTACACCCTTTAAGCTTAACAATACCGTTGTATATGCTCCAAGGGTCATGAAAGCAATATGACCAAAGTTAATTAACCCCGTAAAGCCCCACTGTAAATTGAGTCCTAGTGCGAATAGGGCAAAAAGTGCTGTAGAAATTGCTAAGAAAATGAGATAGTCAACCATGTTTAGGAGTGGGGAGTTAGGAGTTAGAGTAGAGACGCGATTAATCGCGTCTGTACAGGAGTTAAGAGTTAGAGTAGAGACGCGATTAATCGCGTCTGTACAGGAGTTAGGAGTTAGGAGTTAGGAATTTCTAACAAATAAATTATCCAATCTTGTAGGGTGGGCATCTTGCACCTGCTCAATCTCCCGCCAAGAAATAAATTTCACAGGCTTTTAGCCTAAGTCCACTTAAGTGGACTGTCATGGATACCAGCTATTAATCGAGTTTAGTCCTCTTGAGAGGACTTAAGCTATTAGCCATAGTTTCTAACCTATGGCGGTTTTTGCGACTGGTGCAATATCTCACACTTAGGAGTTATATAAAATCCGTTTGTATCGGAATTATTGCTCTTTCCTCTCCCTTAGCGCCCTCAGCGTCTCTGCGGTTTTTTAATCATTCAGATGCTACAGGATTTGATATTAAAAGTCGAGAATCAGGAGACAAGAGTTAGAGTTCAGAGGCTCAACCTTCGAGTTCAGAGGCTCAACATTCGAGTTCAGAGGCTCAACATTCGAGTTCAGAGGCTCAACATTCGAGTTCAGAGGCTCAACATTCGAGTTCAGAGGCTCAACATTCGAGTTCAGAGGCTCAACCTTCGAGTTCAGAGGCTCAACCTTCGAGTTCAGAGGCTCAACATTCGAGTTCAGAGGCTCAACATTCGAGTTCAGAGGCTCAACCTTCGAGTTCAGAGGCTCAACCTTCGAGTTCAGAGGTTCAACATTCGAGTTCAGAGGCTCAACCTTCGAGTTCCCAGACGCTTCTCTGCCCCTTGCGAATAAATTTTAGCGTAGCTTGAGCGGAGCTAATTTTTGGGAATACTATTTATTGTTGGTGTTTCCACTAAGGAATAATTAACGTATGAATTTGCTGCGACTGAGAATGCATCACTTAATCGAGCAGTTAGCCGATGACGATTTGCAAAACATTTGGGACGTTCTCGAAGCTTTACATTGTGACTTTTATATGCTCAAAGCGATACAACAAGTCAAGCGATCGCAGCAACCGTGGGATATCTTAACCCATGAAGAAGCGGTAAGATTGTTGATGTTTTTCTGATTCAGCAGCGCTTTCTTTTCTAGTGCCAGTGGCCCCTCAAGTTTTGGTTAAGGTAACGCCTAGTGAGTCTGGAAATGCGCTATGCAAGGTCTTTTTTGCTAGACCTGAAGAATTTAGAACCTGCCGCCTACGAGCGGGTGTATGATTTTGTGTTTATTGAGTTAGCCCAAAAGTGGCAGTTGAGCGATTTAAAAGAGCTACGACAGCTTGATCGTGAAGGCATTTTTCACCGCTTTACCCTCGATAATTACCTGATTGGTATAGAAATTAGAGGTGAAATTGTGAAATTTCTGCGTGTCATCCCTATGCCAGATGTTTAAAGTGAGGAGTCAACAGGACACTTAAAACTGTAAACTGTATAACGCTAGGCAGGGATCGCTATAACCTTCCATTAAACTGGTTTTTGAAAAACACTTTATTTGAGATTTCCCTATGGATGCTAGGGCACTTTGGCAACGATACCAAAACTGGTTATATTTCCACGAGGGATTGGGACTGTACTTAGACATAAGTCGAATACGGTTCGATGATGCCTTCGTGGATTCCTTGCGTCCGAAGTTTGACAAGGCGTTTGCGGATATGGCTCAACTGGAGAAGGGTGCGATCGCAAATCCTGATGAGAATCGCATGGTTGGACACTACTGGCTGCGAAATCCTGATTTAGCGCCAACTCCAGAACTTACACAAGAAATTGTCCAAACCCTAGAACAAATCGAAGCTTTTGCGGAAAAAGTCCAAACAGGTGCTATTCATCCTCCCAGAGCAAGCCGCTTCACGGATATTATCTCCATTGGCATTGGTGGTTCCGCCCTCGGCCCCCAATTCGTCGCGGAAGCTCTTGCTCCTGATTTCCCGCCCCTGAAACTTCACTTTATCGATAACAACGATCCAGCAGGTATTGATCGCGTTATCAATCATCTACGAAATAGCCTCGCCAGCACTTTGGTATTGGTAATCTCCAAATCTGGGGGAACACCGGAACCTCGTAACGGCATGATTGAAGTTAAAAAAGCTTACGCCGGACACAATTTGGAATTTGCTCAATATGCGGTAGCAATTACCAGCGTTGATAGCAACCTCGATAAACTGGCCAAAGACGAAGGTTGGCTGGCCAGATTTCCCATGTATGACTGGGTGGGAGGACGCACCTCAGAAATGTCTGCTGTGGGGCTAGTACCAGCCGCATTGCAGGGCATTGATGTTCGTGCCATGCTAGATGGCGCAAAAGAAATGGATGACGCTACCCGCGTCTCAGATGTGAAAAATAACCCAGCAGCCTTACTTGCTTTGTCTTGGTACTTTGCTGGTAACGGAAAGGGCGAAAAAGATATGGTTGTCCTACCTTACAAGGACAGCTTATTTTTATTCAGTCGCTATTTGCAACAGCTAGTGATGGAATCCTTGGGTAAGGAAAAAGACTTAGACGGCAACGTTGTCCATCAAGGAATTGCCGTTTATGGCAACAAAGGCTCAACAGATCAACACGCTTACGTCCAGCAGTTGCGTGAGGGTGTAGCGAATTTCTTTGCTACCTTCATCGAAGTGTTGGAAGATCGTCAAGGCCCATCCACTGAAATAGATCCGGGAGTTACATCAGGCGATTATCTTTCCGGTTTTCTCCAAGGAACCCGACAAGCGCTTTATGAAAATCACCGCGATTCGATTACAGTCACGATTCCCCAAGTTAACCCCCGAACTGTAGGGGCATTAATTGCTTTGTATGAGCGTGCTGTTGGTTTATACGCTAGCTTAGTCAACGTCAACGCCTACCATCAACCAGGCGTAGAAGCTGGCAAAAAAGCAGCCGCCTCGATTCTCGATTTGCAAACACGAGTGTTAGCAGTGCTGCAAAAAGAAAAAGCTCCCATTTCTCTTGACGAACTCGCAAAGAAAGCAGGCGCATCAGAGCAAGTTGAGGCAATTTACAAGATTTTGCGTCATATCCATGCCAATCAGCGAGGTGTGGTTTTGCAAGGTGATCTTCAGAAACCCGACAGTTTAACCGTTTCTGCTAGCTGATAGCTCTAGTCTAAATATCACATTTTGTCCCTAATTGTTGTATCAGCAACAATTTTTTATTGTGAAGCATCCTAGATAGAAGTTTTATCTTCAGTCTAGGATGCTTCACTGTATAATTCGTAATTCGTAATTCGTAATTCGTAATTAAAAAGACTCTTAAAACACAATACAGTTAAGTTAAGCATTTTTTGTAAGAAAAGAGATATATTTTGCTATCTTTAGTTAACAGGTAAATCGCCAATAAAGTAAAAGCGATCGCCTTTATCTTCCTGTAAAATAAAGTTAAGGCAGCATTAACAAATAGGGCTAATTACTATGACTGAATCAACTGGAAAACAACCTGCACGTAGAGGTAGAATTTTTCCAGAACGTATTTTACCACCAGAAGAACTTGCTAGACGCAAAGCTGAAGATGAATTATTTTATCGGCGTTGTCGGGCAATTTTTGAGCGTGTGCGTCCCGATTTGATTAAGGAACACTATGGCTGGTATATTGCAGTGGAGCCAGATAGTGGTGATTATTTGATTGATGCGGATAAAATGCAAGCTCATAAAAAATCCCTTGAAAAATACCCAAATAGTAGACATTGTGTAAGTAAGTCGGTGCGAAAAAACCAAACTATGTGAAGATAAGTAAATACGGAGAATGCATCTACCGAGGTGACTAAGATATGGGCGCTCGTTTAAGGGTGTTTTTGACTGCCGATCAAGATGAAACTCTATTAAAGCTAAGAACTGCGGATGCACCACAGAAAGTCAAAGACCGAGCAGAGATAATCAGGTTAAATGCACACGGCTGGTACGTTGAAAAAATAGCGACCCATTTTAACTGGACTTCACAAACAGTGAGAGAAGTTTTGCATAAATGGGAAAAGCTTGGTATACAAGGGCTTTGGGAAAAGCCGGGTCGAGGGGGAAAACCGAAATGCAAGGAGTCAGACATAGTTTATTTGGAAGAATGCCTTAAAAAGGAACCACGCACATACAACAGTCTTCAATTGGCTCAAAAATTAGAGAGCGATCGCTCTATTAAACTGAGTCCCGACAGATTAAGACGGGTACTCAAAAAAAGGGGATTATTTGGAAACGAACTAGAAAAAGCCATAAAGCAAAGCAAGACCCGATAATACGCTCTAAAAAGCAAGCAGACTTAGATATGCTAGAATTAGCTGCGGCTGCCGGAGAAATAGACCTAAAGTATTTAGACGAATCAGGGTTTTGTGCATGGAGTGAGCCTGGTTACACTTATTATCAACGAGGTGAGCAAAAACACCTGGAACAAACTCAGCGTCGTGGTCGCAGATTAAGTATTATTGGATTTTTTCAACCTTTAATCAGTTTTATTTACGGTTTGGTTATTGGAGGTGTTAGTCGTAAATCTTACATCGAGATGATGGAGTTTGAAGCTCTTGATGCCCAAAAGATAGGGCGCATGAGAGTCATAGTGCAGGACAACGGTCCGATACATCGATGTCTTCAAGTGCAGCAGTTATGGTCAAAGTGGGAACAAATGGGTTTGTACATCTTCTTTTTGCCGAAATATTGCTCCGAAATGAACCCGATTGAATTGGAATGGCAACACCTTAAAAAGGATGAACTTGCAGGAAAAATGTTTGATGACGAGCTAGAACTTGCCTATGCCGTAATTGATGGTGTTCAAGCTAGAGGAGAAAGAGGCAATTACAGTACACAACGTGTCAAATTTAACTCCAATAGCTCTGGTTAACCTTTCGTTACATACTTATAAATTTTCCCGCCGACTTACTTATTCTGTGTAAATGAAACAGGAACAACTGGCACAATATGATTCAGGGTAACTTTGGGGATAATGGGCAAACTATTCTTTGAAATTGATTTGATTACATCTGATGGATTAGATTTGCCTGTAGATGCCATGTTGGATACTGGTTTTACAGGCTTTCTGGCTATTAACAAACAAGATTTAGAGTGTCTTGATTGGGCTTATATCGGTGAGGAATCTCTACGAACTGCTGAAGGAGAATCAAGATCAATACGCTTGGGTTAAGGCTGAAAGTCGTGTAAATTAAGCATTGTCCCAAGAATGAAAATGAGCGTGTGGTGCATCTCAAAGATTTCTTATTGGTGTCTCCAGATATACAAAGTAGTGACGTACTG
>NZ_JAIVFQ010000145.1 GCF_020829495.1 Nostoc favosum CHAB5714
GGGTTAATTGTCGTTTCCGCAAAAATCGTCGGTACACCCTCCTTTTTTATATCCTTTGATAATGCACCTACCCGCGCAGGAGTCGGCGCTTCTTCTGTACTAATACCCCCTAGCGCCCCTTCAATGGGAATTCCATAAGCTTTGGAATAGTAACCGAAAGCATCATGGGTGGTAACTAATTTGCGTTGCTTGGGTGGAATTGTCGCTACTTCTGATTTAATCCAGGTATCTATCTGACTGATTTCATTTGTAAGTTTTTGCGTATTGCTAGTATAAGTCGCAGCATTATTCGGGGCTATTTTGCCTAACTCTTGAGAAATCGTCTGGGCGATCGCTATGCCATTCTGGGCATTGTGCCATACATGGGGGTCGGTAACAGTTTTACCATCATCCTCAAACTGCTGAGGTTTGGGGACTGCAACTTCATCTACAGCCACCTTGGGAGCCGGATTTGAAGTAGCTTTAATTAACTTGATTAAGCCTGGTTCAAAATCGTAGCCACCGTAAAGAATTAATTTAGCCTGCTCAATTGCTTTGCTATCCTCTGGTTTTGGTTGATACACATGGGGATCTGAGCCTGGATCAATTAAGCACTTGAGATCAACGGTATCACCTGCAATTTCTTTAGTTAAGCCACAAGCAACGGTATTGGTGGCGACTACTAACGGTTTACTACTGGCTTCTGGCGCTGGTGAAGTCCCCGTTTGAATAGCAGACGCATTATCAGGAGGCGTGGGAGTCGATTGGCTGGTTTGGGATGTTGGACTACATCCAAATACCCCACACGTTAAGGCAAGAGCCGCTAAGGATTTCAATCGCAGTTTGTAAGATATCATAAATCTGATGACTTCAATTATATTGATTATCATTATCATATAAATGGTAGATTTATGTTAGAAGTTAAAAATTTAGCTGTAAATTACCGGGGAGTCACGGCGGTTGAGGATGTGAGTTTCCGTTCCTTACCGGGACAAATTGTGGGTGTGATTGGCCCCAATGGTGCTGGTAAAAGCACGATGGTGAAGGCGATTTTGGGCTTAGTACCAACCACGAGTGGAGTTGTGAAGTTTCGATCTCGCGCTTTGAAACAGCAATTAAATTCTGTTGCGTATGTACCACAGCGATCGCAAATTGACTGGGATTATCCCATAACAGTTTGGAATGTCGTGCTGATGGCGCGGACTGTGCATACAGGATGGTTTCGCGCACCTTCACGATCATCTCAAGAAATAGTCAAAGATGCTTTGGCGAGGGTGGGGATGTTAGAGTTGCGATCGCGTCAGATTGGAGAATTATCAGGCGGACAACAGCAGCGAGTATTTTTAGCAAGAGCTTTAGCACAACAAGCCGAATTATTATTCTTTGATGAGCCATTTGTCGGAGTTGATAAAAAGACAGAAGCCATGATGTTTGAGGTATTTGAAGAACTAAAATCACAAGGCAAGATTTTGCTGGTAATTACTCATGATTTAGGAACAGCTTTGACAAAATGTGACCAGCTATTATTGTTGAATAAACAAATGATTGCTAATGGTTCGCTTAAAGAAGTGATGACAGCAGATAATATTCAACGTGCTTATGGAGATAGTATATTTATATTTAATAGGGAAGTAGTTTAATGTTGAATTGGCTAATTGAACCCTTAAGTTTTGAGTTCATGCGGGGAGCTATTACCACAGCAATTCTGTTGGGTATTCTTTGCGCTGTTGTCGGTACTTATCTGATTGTTCAACGTATGGGATTATTAGGAGATGTCATTGCTCATGCAGTTTTACCAGGACTAGCTATAGCCTTTTTCTTAGGTATTGATATTTTCTTAGGTGCATTTATATCTGGAACTCTCAGCACTTTTGTCATTACTTGGATTCAATCTCAATCCCGCATCAAAGTTGATGCAGCGATGGCGTTAGTTTTTTCGGGATTTTTAGCATTGGGTATCATGTTGATTACCCTATTGAAAAGCAAATTAGACCTACATCAGTTTTTATTTGGTGACATCTTAGGTGTAACTACAGATGATGTGAAGCGGACTGTAATTATCACAGTTATTGTCTTGATTTTAGTTAAGCTATTTTACAAAGAATTGCTATTTTATACTTTTGACCCACTTGGCGCTCAAGCGAGCGGTTTACCAATTAATTTAATTCATTTTGGTTTAACTGGTGCTATTACCCTGACGATTATTGCGAGTATGCAAACTGTGGGTGTAGTATTAGTTGTTTCCCTGCTGATTGGCCCAGGAATTACAGCTTATTTATTAGTGAAAGAGTTACACCAAATGATGCAATTAGGTGCAGCTATTGGTGTGATTAGCAGTGTAACTGGGATGTATATTAGTTACTATTTAAATGTGCCATCAGGTGCGGCTATAGTTTTAGTTGTTTCCGTACTATTTTTATTAGCATTGTTTTTGAGTCCTACTCAGGGAATTTTGACCAGACCAGAAATGGCTCATCAAAGAGCTAGGCTTTTTAGCCAGTTCAAATCTCAAAATCCGAAATGATTTCAACTGGCTCATTCAATCTCAATTACTTACGTTGGGTTTCGTGCCTCAACCCAACCTACGAATCGAGACATTTTTCGATTTGGCGAAGGTATTGTGGAGGTCATAGCATTTATATAGAAATAATCTAACAAATAATTTAATTTATTGCAATATATTCTCAATAATTCTGGCTGATAGCGATATCTACGACGGGCTACTCGGCGTCGCCATAAGCATGTTAATCCTTCGTACTCACGCAAAATGCAGAGATTTACAGAGTGCGTTAAACGCTAGATTTCGATTTTGTACCTTTGTGCTGGCTTTGAAATCCCTTACTATTGGCATAATACACAGTCTTGAATTCCACTTGATTCGTACCAGGATTATAGAGAGTATAGGTAGCTTGACCTGGTGTCCGTCCCACATTCCCCACCCCAATTACTTGACGTGGGCTAATGGTAAAAGTTTGAGGAGATACTTGATTATCGAGAGTGGTAAGTCCAGTAGTAATAGAACCATTTTGCAGCTGATACTGAAAAGTTAAACCAGAACGACCGCAGAATAAGTTATTTGCTTGCATCCGCGACAGTCTATCAAGCATTTGGATTGGGGGAGTTTCTGGAGTCAGTTCGTCATCCACACTTACCGTTGAGCCGTGGATTAATAAACAATCTAATTCAAAAAAACCAAAGTCGAGGTTTCTCAACCATTGTACCGTCTGACGGGAAACACACTCCCATAACAACTTTACTGTCTCTCCTCCATATTTTGCGATCAATTCAGGAGCATCCCCAGTTGGCCCCAGACCATGCAGAATAAAACATTGTTCTTCCCACCATCCCTTACAAATCAGGGGTTCTAATTCTCCATGACGTGGGTTAAGCACTCGTTCCACCAACTTCTCTGCTTCTGGTCTTGGCCCTACTAAATCGCCTAAAATATACAAAGCTTCTACCTTATCACCCTGACGCTTAATGTCAGCTATTACAGCTTCATAAGCTGCCAAGTTAGCTTCAATTCCACTCAAAATTGCCCATTTATTCATATTTTTTCAACGCAAAGGAACGCAGAGGAAAGCGCAGAGGAACGCAAAGGAAGAGGAGGAGGGGAGAGAGATTACCTTGTGCAAATATGAGTTGGGTCATCTGCCCGTTCTGCATACTCCAACCCATGTGCTAAACGCCAAGCAAAAATTGCAGGTAAACCTTTTTCAATAATCGCCGCACAGGTTTTTTGGTAGTAGTAAGGTAC
Source organism: Nostoc favosum CHAB5714 (assembly GCF_020829495.1). Lineage (GTDB taxonomy): Bacteria > Cyanobacteriota > Cyanobacteriia > Cyanobacteriales > Nostocaceae > Nostoc > Nostoc favosum. The sequence goes on from NZ_JAIVFQ010000145.1 coordinate 3,737, forward strand.
TTCGCGTAGTTTTACTTCTTGAGTATCTGTGTCGTAAATTACATAGGTAGCATTCGGTCGTCCATGTCGGGGTTCTCCCACTGAACCTACATTCACAATCCGTTTGAGAGGAGATGTAAAAGTGATTTCCTGTGCTTTTTCTCCTCTGCCAACACTAACTTGTAACTGACCAGCATCCAGAGTCCGGGCGTAAGGTACATGAGTATGACCACAAAATAGTACATCTGAATTTGTGGAAATTACTCGCTCTAGTGCTACAAAAGCGTCGAGTTGAGGTAGTAAATATTCATGGTTGCTATGAGGACTACCGTGAACAAAAGCTAAATTTCCCTCTTTGAGACTGTGGGGTAACTTAGCTAAGAATTCGCGGTTTTCTGGGTTAATTTCCTTATTAGCCCACTCATGAGCCTGTATTCCTCTTTTTTCTGCCAATAACGAGGGATAACTGCAATCGCAAGCGTTCAAACCTTCCACAATATCTTCATCCCAACAGCCGACGCAGGTGGGAATATCTAAAGAACGAATTTGGGCAACGACTGCATTGGGATGCGGCCCATATCCTACCAAATCGCCAACACAAAAGATTTTTTCGCATGAGTGCTGGTCAATATCTAGTAATACAGCGTCTAAAGCTTCGTAATTGCCATGAATACATGAAATGACGGCTATTTTCACACTTTTTCCCCCTCTAATAAAATCTCTTTTACTTGTTGTTGGTATTGCAAAATCGCAGCGTCAGATAAACAACAATCTGATAATGTTTGCCTTAAAGCTGCTTCATCCAAGTTTTGTCCCACCACTTCTAGTCCACTGAAACGCTGGGGTCTACCTTCCAAGTAGCGTGGTAGGTCTAATTCCAGAAAATCTGTTTGGGGAACGCCAGCGACAAAATCACAGTAAAGCGACCTACCATCGTTCACGTCAAAAATGCCTTTAGCACGGGTGACGATACCGTAAGCAGCGTGGGTGATTTCGTACCAAAATTCCTCTAAACTGTTTTCGTCAATGACTTGACCGTTGCTTGCCGCCCGCCATAAAGTTTCAACAGTGTTGGTTTGGGTTGGTGCGCCGCGTACAATCTCCTTTGCCCAAGCATGGTATTCGGAGTCTTTGAGGTCAGATGGTAAAACTGCAATGGCACGGTAAGTTAGATTATCTAATAATTGTGCTACAGATCCCAACTCCAAGTAAAACCCCCATTCGATGTAAACCGCATCTGCTTTAGGTATTTGGTTGATAAATTCAACTTCCTGACCGTCACTAAAAACTTGTATGCCAGGAAATTCAGCAGCTATGCGGTTTTGGTCAACGGGAACAGTCCCAGTACCAGGGCTGTAATAAATTATTTGCTCAACATCAGCGATATCTCGCATCTGTTGGCAAACCCAAGTAGTTTTTCCAGCCCCAGATGAACCAGCAACGACAATAATGTTTGGTACAGACATAAATATAATGATAATCATTTTTATATAATTTGGAATATAGTAGCAAGAAAATTGCTAAACAGTCATTTTATCTGTTTGATTGAGGTAGATTAATGAATTAGTTAATAGTCCATGAGTCATGAATAACTATTAACTAAACTAGGCGATTGCTTAACATTACTTAACTATACCAAACATTCATTAAGTTGTGAATAAATTTTGCTAATATCCAACTTTCTACCAATAAAAACTGCTTGATTTTTAGGTGGGGTCTGCCATTCATCAGCATGTAAGCTATAGCGAAGTCCACTCATTTGAAAAACATGACGTAAATCACTATCACTAAACCACAAAATGCCCTTAGCTCGAAATACATCCTGCGGCATTTCTTCAGTGAGAAAGTTCTCAAATTTGTGGACATCAAATGGTCTATCAGTTTGGAAGGAAATCGAAACAAATCCATCATTATCTAAATGATGTGAGTGATGTTCGTGATGATGATGTTCATGGTCATGGTGATGATGTTCATGCTCGTGAGTATCTTCCGCATTATTGGCAGTATACTCATCTATTGGAGTTAAACCCACATCTAAAATTAATGGTAACGCCACCTCTCCATATTTGGTGTGCAGAATTTTCGCACCAATTTTCATATCATGGATGCAGTTTTCTACGTCTTCTAGTTTTTCTCGGGTAACTAGGTCTGTTTTATTTAGGAGAATAATGTCTCCATAGGTAATCTGTTTTAAAGCAGCTTCACTATGGAAGTGTTCTTCATTAAACGCCTCAGCATCTACTACTGTGAGAATAGAATCGAGGTTTGTAAAATCCCTTAATTCTGTACCAAAAAAAGTTAATATAATTGGTAGTGGATCAGCAACACCAGTCGTTTCAATAACTAGATAATCAATGCGGTCTTCTCTTTCTAAAACTCGATAAACTGCATCAACTAAACTGTCATTGATAGTACAACAAATACAGCCATTGGTTAGTTCGACCATATCTTGGTCTACAGAAATTAGCAACTGGCTGTCTATGTTAATATCACCAAACTCATTCACGAGTACGGCAACTTTTAAATCTTCTTTGTTTTTGAGAATTTGATTTAGCAGTGTTGTTTTACCACTACCTAAAAATCCGGTGATAATAGTAACAGGCATTCCTTGTTTAGGAATATCAAGACTTGGGTTTGAAGTTAGTGCTGTTAGTTGAGTCATAATCAATTAAATCTTCCGTGAAGTTCAAAAATTTAGTAGTCATTAGTAATTGCTAGCAGCTAGTTTTCAAAAATTATCCTAACCACTTTTAATCTCATCATCTCCATCGGGTGGAGGTGGAATTCGCGCCAGAATACCTTTTTGTAAAACTTCTGGTCTTTCATGTCGTGCCACAATGCCATTATTGCTGGCATAATATTGTTCAGAAAATTGCAGTATGGCTGCTTCACTTTCTAATGGTGGTAAATCACCAAACATTAGGCTAGTTTTGTTGAGTGCAGTAAAAGCTATAGCACAGGGTCTTTTACAAGCACTTAAGCAGTCTACTTCTTGAATCACAAACTCAGATTGCAAAGACCATTTTTCAGATAAACTTAACAATTGTTTCAACAAATGCCAGCCGCCCCGTTCACCCATATAGTCGCGTTGAGTGGGAGAAAAGTTACAGGATTTGCAAACCAATAAAGCGTGTTTAGCCATAGGGAACACATCAATTATGTCGAACTAGATTATTAATAAATTTTTGCTTTTGTCTCTCTGGCTTTTAAAGTACTGTTTTGGAGGTTATAGCCTCTTGTAAGCGATGCAGAAGTTTATCTACATTTAGTACACCCAAATCTCCAGATTGTCTAGTTCTGACACTCAAGTTTTGATTTTGTGCCTCTTTTTTACCTACAACAGCAACAACTGGAATCTTTTCTAACTCTGCTATGCGAATTTGCTTGCCTAAACGCTCACCACTACTATCTATTTCTACTCTAATCCCAGCTTTTTTAAATGAGATTGCTACTGATTCTGCATATTCTCGAAATTCATCACTCACAGGTAGTAATCGCAGTTGCACTGGTGCTAACCATAGGGGAAAATCACCAGAATAATTTTCAATTAAAATCCCAAAAAAGCGTTCCAATGAGCCAAAAATAGCTCGATGAATCATAATTGGTCGCTGGCGACTACCATCAGCAGCAATATATTCCATATCAAAACGTTCTGGTAAATTAAAATCTACCTGAATAGTCGAACATTGCCAGAGACGACCTATCGCATCTTGGATTTTGATGTCAATTTTAGGCCCATAAAAAGCACCACCGCCTTCATCAACAACATAATTCCAGCCTTTAGTATCCAAAGCTTGTCTTAATGCTGAAGTTGCTAACTCCCATACTTCATCATTCCCCACTGATTTTTCAGGACGGGTCGAAAGATTCACTTCATAATTTTTAAAGCCGAAATCTGATAAAATCTGCTCTGTGAGATTTAAAACTCCTAAAATTTCATCAGCAATTTGGTGAGGTAAACAGAAGATATGAGCATCATCTTGGGTAAATCCCCTAACTCTCATCAAACCATGTAATGTTCCAGAACGTTCGTAGCGATAAACAGTACCTAATTCTGCCCATCTCAAGGGTAGTTCTCGATAAGAATGTAGTTGATGCTTGTATGTTAATACGTGAAATGGGCAATTCATCGGCTTGATTTGATAAGCCTGATTTTCTACATCCATCGAATCAAACATACTCTCTTGATAGAAGTCAAAATGACCCGATGTTTTCCATAAATCGAGGTTTGCTATGTGTGGTGTGTAGAGTAATTGATAACCAGATTCTAGATGAGCTTTGCGCCAATAATCTTCAATGATGTAGCGAATAATCGCGCCTTTAGGATGCCAAAAAACTAATCCACCACCAGCATCTTCTTGAATGCTGAATAAGTTGAGTTCTTGACCTAACTTTCTATGGTCGCGGCGTAAAGCTTCTTCTCTTTGTTTAAGGTAAGCTTGTAGTTGTTCCTTTGTTTCCCAAGCTATACCATAAATGCGTTGCAGTTGGGCTTTGGTTTCATCTCCTTGCCAATATGCACCAGCAATATTTAACAATTTAAAGGCATCAGGCTCAATTTCACCAGTAAAGTTAATGTGTGGCCCTGCACATAAGTCCCACCAATAGTTATTTGCTGGTTGAATGTCTGTGATGAACAATGAAGATTCTGGTTTACCAGTATCGGGACTACCAATAAAGTAGCGGGTGATTGTCTCCCATGTGGGAATGCGTTCTAATATTTCTAACTTTAATGGTTCGTTTAATTGGGCAATTTCAGCGCGAATTTCGTCTCGTTGTACTTCTTCGCGGATAATAGGTAAGTTTGCTTTGATTATTCGCCGCATCTGTTGCTCAATTTTGTCTAAGTCATCGGGAGTGATGCTAACTGGACAATCGAAGTCGTAGTAAAACCCGTTTTCGGTGACTGGGCCAGTTGCTACTTTAGTCCCTGGAAATAGCTTTTGCACTGCCATTGCCATTATATGGGCGCAGGTGTGACGAATCCGCACCAGTTTTTCACTGTCGTGCTGGCTTAAGTTTTCCTGAGACTGGGTTAGGGAACTGACCATATTTCAAAAGAATGAGAATCGTTATCATAGTAGCGCAAAAAAAGTTTGATGGTGCAACCTGGATGGAGAAAAGATAGAAGTGTGTAACTTTGGGTACGTTATTGGATGGTTGCAATGGAAAATAGTTGGGCGATGGAATTCACGTTCCTTAAGAAACGGCGTTGCTGATTCAGGAAAATTCTTACACTCCCCGTTCTTTGTGTAAGTTTGTGTAGGGTAGTGTTTTTGGTCAACCTGCTTGTACTCTGTTGAACGTGTGGGAAAGAGCTACACTCGGTTTGACAATCGCTCTTACGATTTTCTCACAAGCCATTCTTGCACCCGATAAATTCCGTGCTGTTGGCCCTACTTGTAAAGCGGCTAAACCACCCATGATAAATAATTCACAACCAGGCCAACGCAGACAAGTATCTAAAACTGGTAAACCTTTCACTATCTTGATGGGGTATGCGACGAGAATGTCTTTTAATAAAGGTTCAGTGGTGACATCGAATTTAGTGCCAGTCGAAAGCCAAATATAATCGCACTCATGCTGACTACCATCACTACATTCCACGCGCCAATTTTCACCTAACCATTCGGCTTTTACTACTTGACATTTTTCGTCAATTCTGATTTTACCACGACGCACTTGTTGCCGTAGTTGGGTAGCGATCGCCGGTGTCATGGAACCACCATTTCTAGCTTGCTGAATCATCATTACCCGTTGCTCCCAATCAGGTTGAGCAAAAAAATCTTTCAGATACTTTGGCCCTAACCAACCCGGTTCAGCGTCAAATAACTTTTCTGTTAACTGCCGCCGAATCATCAAATGCACCTTCGCACCGCGAGAAATAGCACCTAATGCCAAATGTCCACTCGTCAAACCGCCGCCCACAATCAACACTCTTTTACCCATCAACTGCAATTTTCGTAAATCAATAGTTTGTGAGTGGCAAAGTCTATCTTGTGGGTAGGCTGTCTGAATCTGGTTTACCCAATCAGGTATTTGAATTTGAGCGCTACCAGTTGCCAACACTACCCGCCGTGCAATGACTTCTTGTCCATCTTGCAAGCAGAGGCGGAAACGGGGACGCAAATGATTAGGTAAGGGTTCAATACTCTTGACTGCTAAAGGGATAACTTGCTCTTGCAATTGCCAAACTCGAATCACATCCTGGCAAAAATCCTCAAATAGTTGTGTTCCCGGTAAATCATAAGGAGGAAATAACTCATGAGGACGAGATTGGGCAAATTTCCGTAAAGCGAAGGGGTTTGGGTCTGGATGATGAACTGCGGGAGAACGCAAATGCGGAATTTCCAAAGCCGCAAATTGCTGTTTCCAGCGACTCATCCACCTGCCACTGGGGTCAAATACCGAGAATTTACCCCTGATAGACTGCCGTTTTTGCAGCAGATGGGTAGTCAAGGTCAGAGCATGAGGCCCTGCACCAACAATAGCCAAGTCAATTGTTTCAGGAACAGTGGTTGTAAATTGCATTGCTTACGAGACAATCTGGCTTTTATGATAATAGTTATCATTCTATATGGAGAAGATCAGTCCAGCAAGGTAATTCTGAAAATAGGGCATGGGAAGAGGCAGAGGGGTAGGGTACAGAGGAGAGGAATTTTCCCCTGCTTCTTCCCCATTCGCCGGTTACATCAACATCAGAGCTACTTCTTTGGCAAAGTATGTCAAAATTAAGTCAGCCCCAGCCCGTTTCATACTGGTTAATGATTCCAAAATTACCTGTTTTTCATCAATCCAACCCATCTGGGCTGCGGCTTTAATCATGGCGTACTCGCCACTGACGTTGTATGCTGCAACTGGTAAATTTGTAGCTTCTTTTACCCGACATATTATATCTAAGTAAGCTAAAGCAGGTTTGACCATGACAATATCTGCACCTTCGGCAATATCCAGTTCAATCTCTTTTAAAGCTTCTTTGGCATTAGCTGCATCCATTTGATAAGTCTTTTTGTCGCCAAATTTTGGGGCAGAATCCAACGCATCACGAAAGGGGCCATAATAGGCAAAGGCGTATTTTGCAGAGTATGCCAGAATCCCTACATTTATATAACCTTCTGCATCTAAAGCTTTGCGAATTGCGCCGATTCTACCATCCATCATGTCAGAGGGTGCAACAAAATCTGCGCCAGATGCGGCTTGAGACAGTGCCATTTTCACTAACACTTCTACGGTAGGATCATTCAAGATAGTGCCATTTTCATCTACTAAACCATCGTGACCATGAGTGGTGAAGGGGTCAAGGGCAACATCGGTAATGACTACAATATTGGGAACTGCTTGTTTAATGGCTTTGACGGTTTGCTGTACTAACCCGTCTGGATTGTAACTTTGGGTGCCTGTGTCATCTTTTTTATTTTCGGGGATAACGGGGAAAAGTGCGTAGTTTACCGCCGTAGGCATCGCATTAATTCCTAACTCAGACACTTCTGCTATTTCTTTGAGCAACAAATCTAGAGAATATCGATAACACCCTGGCATGGAGGTGATTTCTACGAGTTGCGCTTCGCCTTCGGTGACAAACATGGGATAAATCAGGTCATCCACACCCAGAGTCGTTTCTCGCACCATCCGCCGTAGTGTTGCAGTGCGACGTAGACGACGGGGACGTTGGAACGGGTTCGATGGCTTGTCGGTAGTTGAATTTACAGGTGACATAGAATTTAATTAAAATGATAATCATTATTGTAAGGCTGTAGTAGACTTACCCGGTATTTAAGATTTGCAGGGCTTTTGTGAGGATGAGGTTTTTTGAGAATTTTACTCGCAATACTGACAAAATCTCCTTGACTGGGGCTTTATCTGCTTCTAGCTTCTCTATTCTGTTTAATAGTCGTTTTGGAATATACTTGCACTTTTTAACTAGGCGATCGCCATCCTGACAAAACTCATAGTGATACCAAGCTTGGGGATAATCTTTGCCGTGAAGGGTGATGGTTTTCCACTGAATGGAGCCACTACCTAATCCTTTGTGTCGTCTAGTTTTACTAGGGCTGTTTTTACTGGGGGGTATCTCTGACTGTTTGACATCGTTACTAGGGCTGTTTTCCATATCCCCCAGTAATGTGTTTTTACTAGGGCTAGGTACAACACCCAGTAATCCCAAAATTTCTATAATTGGGCGCTTCTTGAACTCTGCTTCTTGAATATCCCCAAGTATTTGCTTGGGAATGTACTTGGTCTTCTTTCTGCCTTTTTCTTGCCAATGATAATAAGCCTGGGGGTAGTCCTTTCCACCCCTAGTAATGGTGCGCCAATAAATAGTGCCGTTACCCTCACCCCAATTTCTGCGCTTTTTACTAGGGTTGTCAATACTTGGAGTTATCTCTATTTCTGAAGAGTTTTTACTAGGGTTATCAATACTTAGGGGTATTTCTATTTCTGAAAAGTTTTTACTAGGGCTATTATCAATACCCCCCAGTAAAAATTCCAATACAGGAGGCGGATGGAATCGAGGTGGAGTTTGAGGACTCAGATATTCCCGGAGCGCAAATTCTGGATAATTCCATAGGACTTGTCAAAAAATACCGTTGCTGTGCCTGTTTCACCGTGCCGTTAGCCATGATTAGCTCTAATATTCCTTGCTCTGTAGTGTCTGGGTTGTAGTACTCATCCCGGTAAGCAAGAATAATATTGTCTGCCACCATTTCTAAAATTCCCGATTGGCTAAGGTCGCTCATCA
>NZ_JAIVFQ010000146.1 GCF_020829495.1 Nostoc favosum CHAB5714
GGGTGGACTTGTACGATAGCCTCAAAGAGAAAAAGTAAGTCGAATTATCTCATTTTGTTCTCGTAGAACATACGCGAACAAAATTTTCTTTGTTTTACCCTTCATTTTCCTTAACCGAGCAGTATTGGGGTTAGTGTGGGTTTTAGGGTGGTGTGGGAGTTAGTTGGACTTGGCGTTAAGTTGACGCTTTAATGCTTTAAATTCTTCTAAACTCTACCTGTGGGAATAATTTTTACAATGTGAGGTAGTACCGAGTTGAAACAAACGACGCTCAATCACTAGCCAAAATATTAGATGCTGGAGAGTTAGGAAAATGACACAATCTCTACAAAAACTATTCACATTTGATGAATTTGTAGAATTTTTAAAAACACAACCAGAAAACATTTGCTACGAATTATACGACGGAGAAATTATACAAATGCCTTTACCGAAAGGAAAACATGAAAAAATTGTGGCGTTTTTAGTAATGATTCTAATGGTCGAATGTCACCGTCTTAAACTTGAGTACGGTATACCAAGTAAAACTTTAGTCAAACTGGAAAATAAGATATCAGGATACTTCCCAGATGTTCTTTTACTAAATCTTCCTAATTTAGTAAATGAGGCATATTGGGAAAATGAATCGATAATTACTAAAGCGGAATCAATACCATTAGTGATTGAAGTGGTCAGTACTAACTGGAGAGATGATTATCATAAAAAGTTTGCTGACTATGAAGAAATGGGTATCAAAGAATATTGGATTGTGGATTATGCAGCTTTGGGTAGCAAGGAATTGATAGGCGACCCCAAACAGCCAATAATCACAATTTACTCTTTAAATGATGAGGGCGAATATCGTGGTAAACAATTTAGAGGAGACGACCGTATAGAGTCGCCAACATTTCCAGAATTAAATTTAACTGCTCAACAGATTTTTTCAGCGAGTTATTAACTTAGCCGTCCACATTAGCTGTAGGCTGTGGATTGCTCTTTCTACAGTCAGCGCAATGAAAATCAACAGGCACGGACGCGCTAAGATTCTTACGCAGTCAGAAATACAGCTAATTTTCGCTACTGGGCTACGCAACGACCGGGATAGAGCGTTATTTGCTGTCTGTCTTTTTAGCGCCTGTAGAATCCGTGAATGCTGTACGCTACAAACTCAAGATATCTACACACCCAAAGGCAACGTTAGACCCCGGCTGGTTATCAGAAAGTCAAACACCAAAGGGAAACTTGCAACTCGGTCAATCCCAGTGATTGAAGACTTACGGCGTTTACTGGTTGAATATTACCCCCTGGCAGGAGATGTTTATCTGTTTCCCGGTCGCAGTGATGGACACATCAGCGAAGACTCTGCCTCTAGGATTTTGAGAGTAGCTTGCAAACAAGTTGGGATAATTGGCGTGAGTACGCACAGTTTCAGAAGGACAGCATTATCTCAGATGAGCAATGCTGGCATACCCTTGAGAGTTATTGAGGAGATATCTGGGCATCGGAATTTGGAGCAGTTGCAGAGATATTTAGAAGTGACTGACGAGCAGGTGTTGGGAGCGGCAGCGAGTTTGGCTATGTTGTCACCTGTGACTAGTAATGGTGTAGAGCTAGACACAGATAAAAAACTTGAAATTGACGCACATTATCCCTAATAGGGATTTAGGTTAATTGCAATGGCTGGGTAGAGGCGACAATCAGCCAGTAGTGACGAATGTAAGTGTTCAAGATAGTAAATAATTTTTAAGATTCCGTGTTTTGTAGAAAAAAAGATGTCTACTTTAAGTAATAACTAGCAACTAAGAACTACCGATATTGCCTTTCTTTGGTAGTAATAATTTTTGTGGAGAAATATAATTATGAAGACATCCATACTTTTTAAAGCCTTTAGTTTAGCAAGTGCAGTTACAATCTCATCATTTGGTATGTGTTTGATGAACCAAGAGTTTGTATCTGCTGCCGAAATTAAACCCGAAGGTTGGTGTGTACATTCTGGCGCACGCATAGTATATGGGAACTTTGACGGTAAAGGCGGGATAGATGCTCTTTGTTATGATCGTGCAGGTTCTAAATGGATTAATTACGCCAATGGTGAGCGATGGTATACAAAATCATCTTGGTGTACTCACTCAGGTTCATATATCGCGGTTCTACAGATGACCAGTAAAAACCGCACAGCTGACCTTTTGTGTCGTGATGTTCAGGGAGGTAGGTGGACAGTGAATGCAACGGAAAAAGGAACATTTAACTTCTAACGTCTTTATTGTCGCTCTGCTTTTGGTATTAATTGTTGCTATACGCGTATTTGACAAGATGGTTGTGATGGTGAGATGTCGGGAAATGGACGTTAGACGACATCCACCAAAAAGCTTCTACAGTAAAGCATTCAGACCAATAACGCCGTTTTAATTTCTCCCTGCTTTAAAGGCTTCACCGCTCAAGAATTCGTCGTTTATCAGCAACAGAATTTTATCTGTGTCCTTCCCTTTATTGGCATAGCTGGCAGGGTTACTGGGGTCTTTCTTGTTTTCCATGCCGAACTTGGCGTTATGGCTGATTATTTCATCCTTGTGCTGTTCAATCCAGTCACGCACTAGTAACCCGTTACAGCCCGACAAATCCCTAAGCGCTTGGTTAGTCACTGCCAAGCGATCTGAGTCTCCAGTCGCTACAGTATCGTTGTACAAACAGATAGCCTGATAAGACCTACGAATTTTTTCTACAGCTGCCCCAGCCGTTTTGCTCCCCCAAACCTCAGCATCAGTCTTGGCTTGCCAGTCAATCTCTTCCTTTGGTGGTGCGACCTTGGCGTAAATAGAAGGTTCGTGTCACCAGGTGCAGCCTTGCAAAGTTTTGTAAAAATGACCGATTTTTGAGGGTTAATTGATAAGAAATACAAATGATAACATTGCCTAGTTTGTCTCCTTCTAGGCAAAGTACAATGAAAATATAGACCTCAGCATGAGGACTTGACCCATGCTATCTATCACTATCCAACATCTATTTTCGGCAAAGATATTTTCTCAAAATACTCCCCCGTCCAAAAAATCATCTCAGAGGGAAAGAGAATATCTGCGGCCATCAGAAGTCAACGCCATGATTGGTGCTGCTCAAAAAGTAGGTCGTCATGGTGTTAGAGATGGAGCAATCATTTTATTGATGTTTCGTCACGGACTAAGAACTGCCGAATTAGTGGCTTTGAAATGGTCGCAAATAGATTTAGTAGGAGGTTATATAGAGATACATCGTGTCAAAAATGGTCATGACAGCATACATCCTCTACGTTCTCCCGAATTAAGAGCTTTGCGTCAAATTCAAAGAGATTACCCCGATTCGAGTTACGTTTTCGTATCCGAACGCAAAGCACCTCTATCAACTCGTTCAATCCGTCATATCATAGCCAGAGCGGGAGAAATTGCTAAAATCGCTTGGACAGTTCATCCTCATCAACTACCTGAAAGCTTGTGGCTACTATTTAGCTGCTCAAGGTCATGATACCAGAGCAATTCAAGACTATTTAGGACATAAGAATATACACCACACAGTTCGTTATACTCAAATGTCACCGCAAAGATTTGAAAAGTTCTGGAGGGATTAAGCAACCAGTTGTTGTGTCAAACCAGCAATTCTTTCGTTGAGATCCAGCTTAAATGTACCATAAGGATTGACATGACTGAAAATCAAAGGAGTAATTGCTCTTTTATCGACTTCAGTTAACTTTTGCTGCCAATGCTTCTGCTCCAGAACACTCTGAATCATCAAAGTATTCACATAGACTAAACATATCTGCAATAGGTGCAAAGATAAAACTGATAACTCCTGACTTTCCAAGCGATTAGAAGCAAACTCTCCACCCTTACCGTAGAAGATAAAATCATTAACCCCATTCCATCTTTCTACTACATTTAATCCTTCATTAACTTCTCGCCGTACCTCTGTTGAGTCAAGGTACTGACACAGAAAAATCGTTTTTATCACCCGACCTAATTCCAATAATGCCAGATAAGTAGGATGTTTAAAGGGATTTTTGCTAAAACGTTTGAGAATTGACTCTGTTTCAGCTGTTCCCAACTTTAAAGCAGTAGTAAACTTCACCATCTGGTCATACTGTTGACGAATCAAATCCCAGTTGATTGGGCGAGTCAGAATCGGTTGTAGATTAGGGTAAGCATCACTTTGTCCAACGTAAGGACGATATAACTTTTGTACCTTAATCCGTTTCAATCTGGGCATTAACTGAAATCCCAATAGGTGAGTAAAGGCAAACGCCACTTCACTTTGACCATGACTATCAACATAGTTTTTCTGCACATTCATATTAGTACAGTGACGTAAAACTCCTTCAATCATGGCTGCTACCTCACTACTAGAACAAGTTTTGAGTTGGGAATAGATACAGGTAGATTTCTTCTCGACGTGCCAATAAATCATGACTCCTCGACCCCCATAACGGAGATGATACTGGGTTAGAAGATTCTGATCCCATGCGCCAAAATGTTTGCTATCACTGGCACAAGTAGTAGTTCCTTCTCCCCAAATATGAGATAAGCGAATAGAGAAGATAGCATTAATAACATCACCAATTGCACTGCGTAACTGGTCTTTGTGGATATACCGACGACGTACATAGAGTAAATCTTGATAGTTTTCGCCATTAATACCTGTATTAATTCTCTTTAATCCAGTATTAGTTCCCATGCCATAAAGACACAGTAATAATCGCTTTTGTAGTGTTTCTCTGTCTATAATCTCTCTTGTACCCATACTGGTGAAATTATGGGTAAAATCTACTCTTAAATCCGTTTCCTTAAGAATATCTAAGAGATTGGTATGCTCCCAAATTCGGTTAATTTCTCCCTTGAGTTGTTTAAGATTAATGGGTTCAGGTGCAGGGTCTATAGGGCTTAGTCTAATAAAACTTTGACCTTTCTTCCCGATAATAGTAACATCTTGGTTCTTAGGCATTCCTTTATCTAATTTTTCTAGCCCCTGTGCCATTTGTTCTTGTAAGTTTGAGATAAAAGTTTCTACATCTAATGGAAGGGTTAAAGCCTGATAGTAGACTTGACGGTGTTGTTCAAAATCAGTAGGTAAATCATGATCTGGATTACCATAACGAGATGCTCCTACTACCCAAATTTCTTTACAACTGAGTCTTTCTCTCAGAGCTTGTAAAACGCTAATTTCGTAGTTAATTCGGTTGATTCTATCTTTGCCATCAGAATCTTTTTCTAAGAGAATTTCTTTCCAACCACTTTTAAGAACTCCATCAATCGGTATACTTTCTCCGTTGCCATAATATCGGCATTTACTTTGAGCATATTTTTTTAGTAGCTCTAATGCCTGAATTACAGGGCGATGAATATCATTATTAGAACAAAATTCTAAGACTTCTAATAGTTGCGGAATCAGCCGTCGATAGTGACTAGCAAAAGAAGAACGCATTATAGTATGTACTCTTTGACGATAAGCTGTACCAGTTGCTTTATATTCAGCCACTAAATCTCTAAGAGTTTTCTGAGAAACTACAGGATATATAACTTTTTCGATAACTCCCGAAGGTTCAGCTACAGCTACTTCAGCAATGCGAAATAAAATATTATTTTTTCCTGTTACTTCTTTAAAGTCCGAGACTAATTCTTTGTTGATACGCCTTTCCGCCCTTGTCCCAATTCGTTGAATAATTGACATTAGTAATTCGATGAGATTATCAGTAATCTCTTGAGCGCGTTGAATGCAAAAGGCTGCCATGAGAGTATAGCGAATCGCCGGGGGATGTTGTCGTAAAAGGTAAGGAGTTTCTGTAGCCGCCCGATGACGGTAGGTTTTAATTAGTTTGGGTGATATTCCTTCAAATAAGTTAAGGGGTAAACCAATACCGCGAATCCGTTTGAGTTTTTCGATTTCAGTTAGGAAACTTTCTAAGCCAACAGGCCCCGGATCTGTTTTGAGAAAGGCAAACTCAGAAGTTTTTAGCTTCAGAGAATCCTGTTTTTCTTCTGCATTTTCTGAATGTTCTGTGGTTAAGAGAATATCAATTTTAGCCAGGTTTTCTTTTGATAACGCAGAAAGTGTGTGATAGCAGAATTCACTTTCATACTGACTGATAGCACTACGAATCAAACGCTCAATCCTTCCTGATGTGGGCGGTTCGATTTGCAGTTCTCTCCATCTTTGATAGACACTTTCAACGAGTGATTCAAACTTTTGTTCGTGAGGTAATACTTCTTTAATTAGCCAGTCGCTCATTTCTACTGAATCTTGGACGGTAGCTACTCTAAAATTAAATAAACGACGAATTTCAACACGATAAACTTTTGCGGTTCGTCCTTGCCAATCATAATCTGAGTATGAGCTTTCAGGAATTTGAAGTTGATTTGCTATGTAAGAGATAATAATTTGGGGAATAGACGATTTTTCATCAGGAAAATAGGTAAAAATCTGAAAATGTTTTAAGAACAAAGCAAACCCAATCTGATTACCGCCGACTTTGTTTCTGACTAATTCTAATTCCGTTGGCAGAAGTGTCCAGTTTTCAATTAATTCTTCTGTATCCCAATTTGGCTTGACCATTCATCTTCTTCCCATCATTTGAAAGCCTGAGTATTTCTCAAGCAGTGTATGAGAAAAGATTGTTGCACTATAAGAAATTAATCAACCACACAGACTTTAAGCTATTTGTCAAACGCTTAAAAAAATATATATTTAGAAAAATTATGAGTTAGGGGCAAAAAGGGAGCTAATAGAGAAAAGTTATTCAGAGGCTAGAATCCATATATATCAAGTGTTCTAGCCACAGGCTGCACCTGATGACACGAACCTTCTATTTTCGCCTACACGGCAGAGTGAGTCACATCAGATATCTAATACCACAAGCGCTAAACAACCTGTCGGTTTGCCACCGACTTCAGAACTTGAAATTTTACGCGATCGCATTTTGTCCCAACTGAAGTTAGGTAAGCAAGCTACTGGGTATAAAACTGCTCAGAAGGTTCTCAATCGTTTCATTGCTGAACTAATCGGTTCAGTTTAGCTGTTTGGGGAATTCGCCAACGGTATCAGATACGTGTAAAAACCTGCAAGATGGTCTGGAAACCGTTGATATATCTATGTTTCAAAGATTTCTGGTGGAAGATTAATAGCAGCTTCCAATGGTTGGGGGATATTGTGTAAATTCACTACATAATCACCGTATCTTTTAATATGTCTTGTGATGTATGGACTCATTGCTGCAAGGTGTCGCATGGGAATCAATTCTCCCTGTGACATTAACGTTTGGATAGCCAACGACATATCAACCGTATTCTGCAAAATAACTGCGCTTGCTACCAAATCAAGATACTTCAGCCGCAATTCAAGCTCAATAGGATCATTTTCAGTAATCGCTCCCAGCTTACCGAAGAACACCCAGTCAAGAAAGGCATTGTACATCTCCACAATATTCGTTATTGCTGTAATCTCATGGCGAAGAGCCACATTAGAAACATAGTCGAGCAAAAACATTGTTCGTACTACCTTGCCCAACTCAAGAAAAGCTTGATAAAGTCGATTTTTCTTACTATAACTACCCAACTTACGTAGAAGCGTCGAAGGCATCACCTTGCCTGCCTTAATTGACAGTACTACACGTATCATGTCATACCAATGAGTCTTGATTAAATTCCAATTGACCACGCCCTTAAACAACGGTTCGATATGCTTGTAGGTAACATCTGCGCTGGGGCGAACAAAAGTTAAATCCTTCCAGTTACGGATACGCGGCATCAATTTGATACCGAGAAGATAGGAAATAGCAAACACAGGCCCAGATTGACCTTGAGTATCTGCGTGCAAAGTATCTGGTTGAATATCTGAGAGATTTTTCAACAACCCATCCAAAATATAGACAGCCTCCCACACACCACAGGTGATAAAGTGAGTAAACAAAGCAATATATTTATCAGAGACATGGTGATAGGCGATACCACCATAACCACCGTAGCGGATGTGATATTCGCTATGTAAATTATTCTCGTATATCTCAAACTTGCTTCCGTCAGCAGCAGCCTTTTTCCCTGTACCCCAGCAAGACGGTAAACTAAAACGGTTGTAAGTATTGATAATATCCCGAATTGCAGCTTCAATTTTGGCAGCACTAATATGGCGACGGTTTGTATAAGAAATCATGTGACTTGTCACTGCACCTTGGGAATGACGAGCCATCTGATTAGGGCCAAGATTACAGCCATAGCTAAAGGTAGTAAAAATATAACGTTCAGCAGGATCAGATATTTTTGGTTCGCTTCCTGAAAATAGACCAAAATGCCTTGTCCAATTCAACCAATGCTCAACATTGCAAAGGATTTCTAAGATACTGCGCTCCGGCATCAAAGCCCGAATTTTTGATTCTAATTCTTCCACTTCATCCGTTTGAGCTAGGGATGGGATTCTTTTAAGTACAGGTTCTCCGTCTTTATTGATAGTGAATTGTTTATCAACCGCACAAATCTCATCTACAACGAAAGCTACCTGCGCTAATTTATCTTGAAGGTGTTTAACAAAGTCATCCGGGTTAGCAGGAAATTCAAGTAAGCGACAGTATTCTTCTATCAAAGGTTCGCATTCAGCATGACTCAATAATTGTTCGCGGAAATCGGCATAACTTGATGAACCCACAACACACGCATCTCCTGTTTTAAATTCAGTTGCTAGATTTGAAAAGATGCAAATTTCTAACTGCTGACGAACCAAAACCTCAGTTCCATCAATTTCTTCTACAACTAGCGCACGCCAGTTACTACTAATAAAATCTAAATCAATCTCAAAAGGTAAATACTTGGCGCGTTTGTGTTGATTTTCTAACACGAACTTTAATGCTTCAATTATCGCAATACTTTGCAGCAGTCGCTTGGCATCACCAAAGGTCATGAGAACATCAAACTTACTTTGTAGGAGTTTCATCCCACTAAGTTTGGCACTTTTAGGTGGCGATTTTAGTAAATTAAGAGTGGCATTTTCATCTAGCTCATTATTTGTCACCGCTAGCAATTGGTCTAAATAAATCTGCTCGTTGATGGAAAGTCCCTCAGAACAAAGTGCAAACAAGCGATTATTGACCATTGAACGAATGTGGCGAATTAATCGGTCAAGGGTACTAAATGCTGGTAACTCGTATCTTTCTTTAACTAATTCTTCAATGGCTACATTGATTAAATCAGCAGGATGGTCTTTAACCTCCGCAGCTTCTGCAACTAATGCGGCTATTAATCTTTGAGCTGCTTTATCATACTGTTTGACTTTCAGGTAATCCCGAATCGCCTGAAGATAAGTGTAGCGTTGGCGTTCGGATGGAATTGCTTTTACCCAATCTTGTAACTTTAAACACAACCGCAAATGTTTGATAACCGCAATTGGTACTAGTTCGGGGTGGGGAAAATAACCAAGCCGTTGGAAGGATTGCAACGGTGGCCAATGTGACAGCTTGCTTCACTGAAAAAAGTGTGTTTTTAGCAAGGTAATTTATTCATAAATTATATATCTTTAGATAAGAGCATTGACAGCATTTTATGGATACTTTTAAGACACCAAAACATGGAGAATCCCTAGCTGACTATGTTTTGCGGATCAGGAAGGGACTCAATTTAACTCAGTTTGAGTTAGCCGATGCTGCTGGCATTCATTCTCGGTCTGTGGGGAAGATTGAACGGGGACTGACGATGAAACTCAGTCATAAAACTCTTAGCGGTCTTGCCTTGGCTTTATCTGTGCCGGTTGAGTATTTGCAGGCTGTTGTTAGGGGGGAAGAGGTTGTGGCAATGCCAGCGATTAAGTTTTGCCCCCAATGTTGGAATCCTGGGGGTGCTGCTGACCCGATGTGGGGAAATGTTAGATGTAAGAACTGACATATTTAATCTAGTTTTAGCTGATTTCGCTAAACATTTTCAGGTTGGCAAAAACAACCGAATTATTTTGGCAATGGATCAAGCTGGATGGCACACTAGCCATGAACTAGAAGTTCCAGAAGGTATTCATATTATCTTGATGCCTTCGCACTCACCTGAACTTCAACCAGCAGAAAGACTGTGGCCTGTCACGAATGAAGCGATCGCTAATCAGTCATTTGATTCCTTAGATGAATTAGAGGAAGTTTTATTCCAACGTTGCAAGGTACTATCTAACGAGCACGACTTAATTCGTGGTCTAACTTGCTACCACTGGTGGCCACAAACAAATAGCCAAGTTACTGTGTGCATTTAACCGGATTTGATATAAACCACCCCGTAAGCGCAACAAAGCCACCTCTGCTTCATCCAGTAACGACACGCCACCAGATAATCAAGACCTTGAAGAAAACCCAGCTACAGCAACGATTACAGTTAGTGCTGTTGAAGTAACAGAGTTGACCCAGGAGGAGCAAAGCGATCGCATACATCTGGAGAGGAAAGTGGAGCGGGCATTTTTTAAGGCAGGTAAGGCACTGGCAGAATTGCGCGATCGTCGGCTTTACCGTTCAAGTCACCGCACGTTTGAGGATTATTGCCGCGATCGCTTTGGGCATAGTCGCCAAAAGTCAAATTACTTGATTGCAGCAGCTGATGTCTATGAAAATTTGACAACAATTTGTTGTCAAAATTCGCCGCCTGAAGATTTGACAACAAATAGATCACAAATTTTACCCACTAGTGAAGGGCAAGTCCGACCCATTACAAAGCTAGAACCTCAAGAACAGTGGGAGGTATGGCAACGGGCAGTAGAACTTGCTGGCGGCAAAGTGCCAACTGGTAGAATCGTCAAAGATGTTGTGCAGCGCATCATGGAGCGAACCCAAGTACCCAATACCTACCAAATTGGCGAGGTGTGCCAAATACTAGCAAAGGACAACCCCGAACTCAGAGGCAAAGGTGGGTGCTGGGCGATTGTCAGTGCAGTAAACGAGTTTAGTTGCACCGTAAGAATTTGGGATGGCGAGTACGCCGTTGGGTTACAACACCTGAAGTCTTACGATTACTTGCCTGCTGAATGTGAGCAGATCAAAGAAATCAGCGATCGCATCAATCGGGTATATTCGAGTGGGCTGGAGGAGTCGGTGCAGAAGTTTTTGGAGATGCTGGGGAAGCTGAATCGGGCTTATTTGACGGGGTTGGAAGAAAAGGTGTTGAAGGTTCTGGAGTTGGAAATTAGAGATTAATGCAACAAAGAAGCAATGCCACAATGCTGTAAGTGATTCTACAAAATAAAATTTTGATTAAAAAGCCTTGTTTAGTAACGAGAAATAAAGCATTAGTGAGACTCAAAATGCAGGTTTTTACAAATATCCTGTCTCAATACCTTTTAGAGGATGTTTGAAAAGTCGGAAAAGGTGTAAAAAATCTCTCTCAGTATAAGCTGTGAATAGATAATAAACAGCACCGAGAGAGTAACATGAGTAAAGCATACCCCAGCAACCTGACACGGGCCCAGTATGAATTTCTGAGCGATCTAATTCCAGAAGCAAAACCAGGTGGGCGCAAGCGTGAAGTTGATATGTGGGAAGTTTTGAACGCGATTTTCTATGTTTTGCTCGAAGGAGTAAGATGGAGAGCATTGCCTGGAGATTTCCCCGCTTGGCAGACAGTGTACACATATTTCCGAAACTGGCGTAAAGATGGAACATGGTTGCACATCCATGACTGTCTGCGAGAGTGGACAAGGATAGAACAGGCGCGGCATCGATGGACATCGGAGGCGATTATTGACAGCCAAAGTGTCAAAAGTGCGGCAATGGTAAGTATTGGGGTGGGGTATGATGCAGGTAAGAAAATCACGGGACGCAAGCGATTTCTGACAGTTGATACCTTGGGGAAAGTCACAGCGAGTCTTGGTGAGAGCAGCTAATGTGGGTGAACGAGAAGGGGGAAAACAAGTTCTCAAACGAGTCAAACAATCTACACGCCAGGTATCTCGTCTGACAACTATCTGGGTAGATGGCGGTTTTGACGGTGCGCCGTTTATGCACTGGGTCATGGATTTTTGTCGTTGGATTATCCAGGTAGTTCTTCGACCAGAACAGACCTTGGGCTTTACCAAGGCTCAAAAAACGTTGGGTGGTAGAACGCACTTACGGTTGGTTGATGGGATCTCGAAGATTAGTTAGAGATTATGAGTTATTGCCCGAAACCTCTGAGACTTTTATCTACCTTGCCATGATCCGTATTATGGTGAGGCGACTTGCTTAAATTTTGACTCCTTAAAACTTTTCAAACACCCTCTAAGGTTCCTCACTATTCGATTAGTTTTGCGCCAATTGACATTATTCCAATCGGTAGTTCTAGAGGTTACGCTTAGAGGATGTTTTAAAAGTCAAAACCAGTCAAAAATCATGCCAATCGTCTGACCATGATACGAATCATCGCAATATAGATAAATGTCTCCGAGGTTTGGGGTAGTCTTTCATAATCTTTACTTAAACG
>NZ_JAIVFQ010000147.1 GCF_020829495.1 Nostoc favosum CHAB5714
CAGCTTGTAAACACTTATAGTACTAAAGGAAAAATCTCATTAATGCCAAAAGCATTTGCCCTTCTTTAAATCTAAAGAAGCTTGTCAACAGCGCTGAATCTAGCCTGAAGTAGAGAGTCAGGAGGCAATACGGTTCAGTTAAGGCTAAAACTCTTTGTCAAAGTCAACTTTTTTAACGTAGACGCGGAGCGGCTTGCCGCAGGCTACCGCAGAGGCGCAGAGGAAACAGAGAGAAGAGAAAAAATGCTTAACCCAAGCGTATTGGGGTTGATTGGGTAAGTTGAGCTACTAAATGGCTTGGCTGAAAAATCCTAGACAATTGAAGAAGCAGCATCACCCCTCATACCCTACTAAATACTCCTGAACTAAAGAAAATAAAGCGATTGCCATCTGTTCAAATTTATCGCCGTCTGGATAGGGGCAAGGTACAGCCAAGTTTTTGTCATTTTGCCAGTGCTTATTGTATGGTTCTGGGTCTAATGGTGCGTAGATGAAAGTTAGCACCTGATTGCGCCACCAGCCACTTAGCTGAATTAGTCTCTTTCCTGGCAACAAGTAAAAGTTAAAACTAGGATAGTAATTATTTTTGTGGAGAGGATCATAATCAATCAAACTATTTTGAAAGTAAGCTTCAAAATAAATAGCGTCTGATGAGCGATTGTAGACTCTTCCCTTCTCCTGGATAGGAGATACTTTAAAACGTAGCCAAGGGAAATGCGCTTGGGCTATTTTTATTGCCGCGAGTTCAAATTCGATGGGAATAATAACGTTATTCATTTTCTTCCTTTTTACTTTAAGAATAATCTAGAACATTTCGATTTATTCATAACGTTTATTTTAGGGTAATATAGTCTAACAATAAGATAATTTTGCTAAAATTTAACTGATTTTTAAGTATCCTAATAATTGAAAAAATCTAATTAAATATGCCTAAAATTCAGGAGAAAGATTGTTGGTTATTTCTAGACTGCAAAGTGATGACGGGTAAACTACCAGAGAACTGCCCTAATCACGAAGTATGTAAAGCGTTAGGTTTGCCACCTCAAAATAGAATGTGTGGCATTCCTTATCAAATGTGGCTTCTTAAAATAGATCAGTTATTTAAAGTATCTACACTGGAAGTGCTTAAATCGTTAGACAGTGAAGCAAAAGAAGCAGGTTACAGTGCAGCAACTAATATTTGTTACAGTTATAAAGACTATTGTTTAACTGTTGGTAGAGATGAGTTTGGTTTTAGCCTTGATATTCCAGCCGAAGCAAGAGCTTTAGGCTTTGCTGAAGCCGAAAAAATGCCATATCAATATCGACGTGGTAAATTAGAAGTGATTAACCAAGGATGCCATTATCCGAAAAAATTTCAAGATGCAGGATGGTACAATCCTATACAATTGCCTTATTGCTATAAAACTTGTGATCAAGTCACAACGTTATTTGTGAATTTTGATATTACACATCCAGAGTATAATGAATTGAAAGCATCAGGTTGGCATCCACCTGTTTCATTAGATGTGAAAAAGTATTATGAACTGTATGGGCATGAATATTGGTATTAATTAATATTCAAAAACTTTTTGGTTTCCTGTGAATACTCTAAAATGAGTGAGAGTCCAATTGGTTCTAATGCCGCAGCATAAAAGGACTTGCTTCGCTCAAAATCACTCACAACGATACCAGTGTGATCAATCACAATTGATCTCCGCTTTTTAGTTGAATTGAGACTAGATTAGTACTGTTGACCTAATCATTCAAGCCTTAATTGAGGTCATGGAGAATAGAAAAAACGTAAAAATTCTATAGCTTTAAGCTTCAAAACACAACAATTCCAAGCGGGACAGAATTTCTTCAGTTAGCGATGGCGCTCACCAAGATACTGCTTGCTTCGTAAGCGTCCCTTAATTGTCAATGCCTTCAGAACCCAATCATTCACTGCATCCACTGCACCCAATCCGGAGCAGCTGCAATCATTTGACCAAGCCCCGTTGGGGCGCAGGGCTGTTTCATTCTACAAGGGTAAGAAGTTTGTCAATATCATGAGAGAGAAATCTTTGAGCAATTGTGATGGAAGGATGACCATTTCGACGGAGTATCTTGAGTGCGATGCCTACGGCGGGCTACGCCTACGCTCTGAGGATTGAGAGGTTCGCTGGAGCATTGCCCATACGTATTTTTGAGTCATCTTCCTTCATAACTACGTCTTTAATCCAATGGAGGCGATTTTCGATACTCCAATGTCCGCGAATACCACAAGCAAATTCTCGTGCCGGATGAATGAGGCTACTAATGTAACAGACAACCTCATGATATGGTTTATCTCCTCGTGTTCCAGTTCTTTCAACTCGAATTAAGGACTTAATTCCCGCCCAGGATAGGTCAATTCCATTCAAATCATCAAAAACTTCAACAGTCCTTGTTGTTAATCTATTCTTAGTTTTTTCGGTCTCTATATGCTTAATAACTAGTTATTGAACAAGTCCAAATCTGTCACAGCCCCAAGACTGCTAGAAGATACCAATTTGGCATATTTCGCCAACACGCCTTTAGTGTAACGCGGAGTCGGGGGTTGCCAGTTGGCACGACGACGAGCCAATTCTTCTTCAGATATATTCAATTGCAATAAACGAGCGGGTGCATCAATAGTAATACTATCGCCTTCTTCTACAAGCGCGATCGCACCACCCACTGCTGCTTCTGGAGCAACATGACCAACTACCATACCATAAGTACCACCAGAAAAGCGCCCATCGGTAATTAATCCCACCGCATCACCCAAACCAGCACCGATAATTGCCGAAGTGGGAGCCAACATTTCTCGCATTCCAGGGCCACCCTTGCGCCCTTCGTAGCGGATAACCAAAATATCACCAGCTTGAATTTTACCCGCCAAAATTGCACCTAAAGAGGCTTCTTCTCGCTGCACTCCTTGCGTCACAATTTGGCTGATCAAATTCTCCGACATAGTTACATCATCCTCTGACTTGCATGTATGAGTATGATAGGTAGCAATTTTTGACATGTCCAATATATATTTATAAGTATTTGAGACTTATAAAATATCAAAACTATGGAACTGCGACACCTGCGCTACTTCATTGCTGTAGCTGAGGAACTGCACTTTAGTAGAGCCGCAGAGCGACTTCACATCGCTCAACCACCCTTAAGCCAGCAAATTCAGCAGCTAGAAGCAGAACTAGGGGTAGAACTTTTTCAACGCAAAACTAAACGACAGGTGCAGCTAACGGAAGCCGGACAAGTATTTTTGCAAGAAGCTTATCAATTGTTCGTTCAACTGTCCAAGGCAATTGATCTGACTCAACGGACAGGTAGGGGTGAGAAAGGACAACTACGAGTAGAGTTTATCGTACTTTAGAAGAAAAAACACCATTAGTAGAAACGGCTGTAGTGTGGCGACAAGAGGATATGACACCTGTTTTACGGGAGTTTCTACAAATTGTGACAAGTGTCTGTGGTTAATTAGTCAGTTAAAAAGGCGATCGCCTCCATTAGCTAAATATGCTAGGTTCCAATAGGCTTGGGTTAAGCATTTCTTTCTTCTCTTTGTATCCTACCCTGCGGCTACTCCTGCGGAGAACTCGTAAGAGTAGCCACTCCGTGTCTATGCGTTCTTCTGGTGCGTCCGCTTTGCGAATGCGGTAGCCTGCGGTAAGCCGCTTCTATACGAGATCCCCTCAAGGTACGCCAACGCATCTACGTTCAGAAAATTGACCTTGACAAAGAGTTTTAGCCTTAACCCAAGCGTATTGCACCATAACTTAGCAATACTTAAGTCGGGTTCTATAGCTAATATGGCAATAACAAAAACCACTACTTTTGACTAACGCCTACCTGCTAAAACAGCAAGTAGGTAACTTTTTATGACCCAGCTTGAATGGTTACAAGCAAATAAACAGGTTTATTCTAAAGAACATGGTGTTATCCATATCGCCGCCATCATTGAGAAAAATCTTTACTTCAAAAAGGGAAGTGTAAATCAAATTATTTTTGACTGGGAGCATGAGGTAAATAGCGGTAATTTATTACCTCTTAATCAAGCACCAACAGGTAAAAGTATTCTCTACCAAGAAATAGCAGCTATTCTTGATGGCTCAGGAAAACTACAAAGTTGTGATATAATTCCTTCTCAAGAAGCTAAACTTTGTCCCATACCAGATGATATTCACCCTCTAGTTAAATATGCCCTGAGTCAGTCAGCAATCACGCAACTATACTCTCATCAAGTCGAGGCATGGGAAGCTTACAAAAAAGGGGAAGATATTATTCTCCAAACTCCAACCAGCAGTGGGAAAAGTATCTCTTTTTTAATTCCAATCATTCACGAGTGCCTAAAAGGTAAATCAGCTTTAGTATTTTTTAACTTGAAAGCACTTGCATTTGATCAGGTAGAAAAAATCCGCTCGTTTGTTAGCCACCTGGATGAAGAAATTCGCCCTAAAATTCTCAATATTAATGGTGATATTCCTCCCCATGAGCGTAAACAACTTTACAGCCATCAACCCTCGATTTTATGTGTGACACCCGATGTATGGAACCACGAACTGAACAACTATCAGTTTGACTCAAACTGGGGATTTAGAGAAACAATCAGAAAAATCTCAATCCTCGTCTGTGATGAAGCGCATTTCTATCAAGGCATATTCGGTTCACACTTTGCCCTACTTAATCGGCGAACTCAATACATGATAGAATCTGCTGGTAACAATATTTCTAAATTGCAGTACATATTCGCTTCTGCAACAATTAGTAACAGCAGCGAAATTGCCCAGAAGATATCCAATCGAGTAGAACAAAGCAACCTTGCTATTATCGACCAAAGTGGGGCAAAACGCTCGGAGATTACTTTCCTTAGCCTCAAAGCACGAAACAATACTCTTTACCAAACTGCCCAAGTTGCAGCCATGCTTGTAAGTAAAGGAGTAGTCGGAATTTGTTTCTGCGATAGTAGAGAACTGGTAAAGGTTTTAACTAATGCCATTCGTAAAGCTTTAGTGGAAATGCAATTGCCTCACTTGGGAGAAACCATCTCAGCCTTTTATGGCAGTATGAAGGCAAATCAGCGTAACAAAATTATTGCAGATATACAGGGCGGAAAGGTCAAGTTCATTATATCCACGAGTGCTTTAGAAGCGGGTCTGGATATCGGGTCTATTGATGCAACTATCGTACATAGTTACCCAGGTTCAATTCTTGCCTTTCGCCAAAGGGCGGGACGTGCAGGCAGGCAAGAAGCAGGGCTATTGGTATTTATCCCGTCGAAAAGGTCGATTATGGACTCTTACTACGCCAATCACCCGGAACGTCTTCTATCTGACCCTCCAGAAATTATCAACTTTAACCACAATTATGAAACGATTTTGGAGCAGCACATTCTCGCCTGTTGCAAAGAAAGTAAACCAACACAAGCTCAAATTGCCCGACATTTCGGTAGTTCTGGCGATGCGATTGCACGACAGCTAATCGGTAATAATCAACTGATTTTCAGTTATAACCAAAGACTGACAACTAATCGAAACCTTGGTTATGTCCACTCAAAAATTAAATTCAGAGGTAACACTGACCAAAACATCAGTTATATCAATCAAGATAGCGCGGAAGAGTTTGAGGAAAGTTCGGCATCATCTGCGCTACGAGAAGTTTACCCTGGTGCTATATATCTTGCTCAAGACTTTGACGGCAACCCCGTACAGTATAAATCACAAGAGCTAAATTTAACCGAAGGGAAAGCAATTCTCAAGCCAATTGAGGCAACCAACCTATTTAGTCGTCCCGAAGGAAGCCTAAATTTCGAGGAAATCAAAATTGCAGGGGAAGCCAAAATTATCAATCTTTCCCAAGGGGCAGCTAGATTTACACCTGTTTCAGCCAAAATCAAAGAAGAAATTTACGGGTACAACTTGTATCGACTGGAACAAAAATGGACTTGCACTAATAACAGATGCCGCAACTTCAATTTAAATTTACCCGGACACATACAAACTTGTCCTGCTTGCAATACCCAACTTATTGAACGAGAATTTGTCGAACTATTGGAGGAAAATAAATATAAGGAAGCATTTGCTCTTAACTACAATACATTCTGCGTTAGGGTTGAAATTAACACTGATGCGAGAAAATATTTTTCAGCTATCGTCAAAAATCTCCGAAAAGAGATATTCAACAAACAGAAATATATTTCCAATGAAGAGAAACAACTATTTGAAAGCAATGAAACTCAGATTTGCGTTCATACTCTCGCGCACCAACTCATGCTCAGTTTACCACTTGTCGAACATGGAGCAAACAGTCGAGATATCGATTTCATGTTAATCGAAGTACCATCAAATCATAACATAGTAGGCTATTTCTTCGATACAAGCGAACACGGTACAGGTATGTGCGATACTCTCATCAAGTATTTAGAAACTGCTTTTATTAAAGCAAAGTTTCTAGTAGATAATTGCCCTTGCAAATACGGCTGCTCATCTTGTACAACAATTCAACGCTGCCCTGATGATAACAAAGCACTGTTTAAATCAGTTGGGCTATCTCTACTGGAGGAAATAATCAATCCGACACAAACAAGAACCATTAATCAATAATTAAGATGATCCTACCCAAGATGGGTAGGATTATTTTTTCAGTAATTAAACCACATACATCGCTTACGCACAAGATTTATGAAAATTTGTGAGAATAAGCAATGTACATCGAACTATTAGCGGATTCAAGTCAAAATCCTAAACGGTTTCAAATTCTCCATGCACCAACATATCTCCTCCTAGAAACAGATTTTAAGTTAGGAGATTTTGTTGAGTCTAATAGCGTCGATTTTATTATCAATCATGCTGTAAATCTAGGATATGAAGTAAAAATATCCCATCCCAAAGAGCAAGAAAATGATAAATATCCTCTTCCCAAAATCAGCGATGAACTTACTGATTTGATGATTAATTATCCATCAGACTTAAAACTGCGAACTAATGGAATGGTTTTTGAACAAAGGGCATATTTAATGTCTAAAGTTTACGATGAAGTATGCCAAAATCTAGAATCAAAAGCTCTTTTAAGAGAAGCTGAGTATTGGTTGATAAATTACGCACGAGAAGTAATTGCCAAACAATGCCATTACTTACCAGATATTCTAATGAAATTAGATAACCCAGTTGTTAGAGCAATGGCAATAGATACACTCATGCTCTGGCAGCCAGACTGGAAAAAGGCTATCTCCCAATATGCAGGAAGCAGATTTGAAGCTGGTAACAATGAGTTTGAGGTTATCAGCTACTATCACAATCAAAAAAAGAAGAGTAAGGACGGGATAATGGTACTGTGCAAGGTAACAAAAACTATGAATAATTATCTGGAATTTCCTAAGTTTCCATTGAATACAAACTGTACTCTTGGAACTTATCAAGTCGAAAATGCCCTGAACAAAAGGTTGGCTTAAAACAGATATTATCAGCTGAAATATCACTCATGAGCGACCAACAAATTAATTATTTAATAACAGGTATTTGCACGTTTCATTGGAAGGCTGACTTTCATAAATTCTGTGAAGTTTGCAACTTTGATCCCAATCATGCTTACTCAAAGGAGAAATGGCAGCAGTGGCAACAATTTGTATCTGGCATAAAGGCGTTTGACCAAAATACCCTTGCCAAGCTAGTTGAAGCAGGCCATCAGTTAGCACCGTAATCATAATATCAAACCACCACAGTCACTAACGCAGCTGTGCATGAATTATCGAAATAATTAGCCACATGAATTCATGCACGCCCAAATCCGTCATTTGGTATTTTCGCTTG
Organism: Nostoc favosum CHAB5714; assembly: GCF_020829495.1. Classification (GTDB taxonomy): domain Bacteria; phylum Cyanobacteriota; class Cyanobacteriia; order Cyanobacteriales; family Nostocaceae; genus Nostoc; species Nostoc favosum. The sequence goes on from NZ_JAIVFQ010000147.1 coordinate 7,800, forward strand.
ACAACTTACCCGAAGAATGGCGAATCGTCCCCACCTTTGGTAAACGTCCTCTAGGGAAAGAATGGGAAAAAAATACCTACTCTCCCAGAGAACTACAAGCCGAACTCGTCCGCCGCCGCCTAAAAGTTTGGACAAATAATAGATTGATCACCCCCACTGGTGTAGCCTTGGTATGCGGTTCCAATCATCCCCAAGGGTACTTAGTAGCTATTGACTGCGACGGGGAAACCTCCTGGCGACAAATTATCCAAATTAACGAACATACAGAACCAGAAGAACTTAACCAGCTAACACCCGTCGAAGCACGCGATACTCCTACGGAGTCGTTGTGCGATGTTCCTACGGAGTCGTTATGCGATCGCGCTCAAAAATACCTTCCTCCCACAATTGCATTTACCTCTGGAAGGAAATATCGGAGCCAGCGTTTGTACCTCATCCCAGATTCAAAAGCTTGGGAAGTAAAATCTCGCAAAATCAAAACTGGAAAGGATGAACACTTGGAGTTTCGAGGCAAAAACCTAGCTTCAATCCTTCCCCCTTCCTTTCACCCAGAGGGCAGAAATTACAGATGGCTTCCTGGCTGTAGTCCATCTGAGCGCCAAATAGAAATAGCCCCCGACTGGGTAATTGCTCAAATGCTTGCCAAACAGGAGAAAGCAAGAAAGTTTAACCTACCCCAAGAAAAATATAACCGCAGATATGGGGTAGACAGATACGCTCATTTAATTCCCTCAATCGAGACAAATATCCAGACTGCACTTGTACTACTTGAAGTCATACACCCTCGATTTGCGGATGATTACCACTCGTGGATTCAAGTCGGGATGGCACTTCATAGTGTTAGTCCCATTTTATTTAAAGCATGGGACACTTGGAGCCAACTTTCTCCTAAGTACAAATCAGGCGAATGCGCCTACAAATGGCAGTCTTTTAACAAGACAGGTATTACTATCCGCACCTTATTTAGATTAGCCAATCTTTCTTAATCATGAGCAGTCAAATATCACCTGACGAGAATGTAACTAACCTTGAAGACAGTTATAGCAGTAGAGATTTTAATCCTGATATTCAGGAGAATAGCGATTTAGAAGAAACATTAGATGAATTAGCAAACACTGAAGTCATAAACCAAGATTCATCTACCGAGATAGATTTAGGCAACTCTGACACAAAAACCACCTTAATAACCATTCAACTAATACCAAATTCTGAAACAGTAATTGTCTCAATTGGAATCCAAGGCGCACTTCCAATTATCAAGATAATTAACCTGACTGAGATAACATCTCATCCTGTCATCAATAACTTGCTACAGGATTTAGAAAAATCTCTCCCAAAGATGTTAGATATCTGCAAGCAAAGGATGGAAAAGCAGACTATACATCAGAATAGACAGGAACAATCAAGACAAGTACAAAAGCGTAACCTGTCTGAAGATAAAGATAAAACACCCGCGCCTAACAACCAATTGTCACTATTTTAATTACCATGAAGTACATTGCGATTATCGAAGGACAAGAAATTCCTCTTGATGAGGCGATCGCCCAAGATGACAATACCCTCAAAACAGCGATTAGCGTCTACTTTCCAGAATATGCTAATGCCGAAATTGAACGACAAACAACTGATGATACAGTTTCAATTCGTCTGGTAAAAAAAGCAGGTACTAAGGGAAGTCAATTCAGAGAATTGAAAAATAGTTCTGAAGAAATAAATCCTGCACTAAAGTTAGGGTGGCAGATAAAGCTTCTGGAGATAAAAAATCAAATTAGTCTCGAAAATTTAATTACCCTACAACCTGAGATAGAAAAAGCTATCAAGCTCGGTCAAAATTGGGAAACCTACATCGAAAAAGTAACTCGAAACCTTAAGCATCAACCTGCTGCCACGAGTAAATATCCCGTACTGTAATAACAAATTTATAGCCGCTAAAAGTTATAGCGGCTGATTAATTATGCTTACAAACATACAATCATTTAAAATACCCATTACTTGTTTAACAGCAATTAACTACCTAGAAAATCTTTCTGAACGAGTTAATATCTTAAGTCTGTATCAAAAAATCTTCCCAAACCAATGGCTAGAATCAACCATTCCTATTAATAAACAATCACATCCAACAAGTGTTTACCTCGATAGAGAGATTGAATTTATTAACCTAGTGAATGAAAATTTATTTCCAGTAGAATATATCGATGAGATTGAGTTTAGTTCCGAACGTGATAATATTCTGGTTTCACCACAAAGAGTTGAGTGTTGGTATGAAGATTTTGAGGAACTAGAATACTCAGAAAAGTTCCTACTGTCGTTGATGGGGCAAGGGTACAATATAAGTCAATGGGAACTAAATTTTGGTTTTACTCCTGATTACATTGCTCTAGCAGAAGAAATTTACTTCAATAAACTTGTCAATCTATGCCGTCGTTACAAAAGTCATCTTCAATATTTAGATACAGCCATACGAATTATAGATTACTCGACTGAAAATATCTGGCTAGATGTTACGTGTGAAACAAGCGATTGGCTGGAATGGACTTATGAAAATATCATATTTCTCGGTCAAAAGTGGAAAGAAGCCGTCTCGATGATGGAAAAATCAAATAAGCTTACCCACTTGCTAGAAACATCTCTTTTTGCCCGAAAAGCAGCAGTCAAAATTTGGAATCAAGCATCAAAATCATGAATGTAGATACAAATATATTACCAATAATTAACTTAGAAAGTATATCGCAAATCCTGCTTGCAAATATTCCCCAAGATGATTTACTAGCGCAGTTAGTTATCCTCAAAGGACAGTTTATTTTAGTCGAACACGAAGGCAAAGAGTCTAAATACAAATTCTTGTCTCCTGAAGCAGTAGAGAAAGCCTTCACAAGTAAAACTGCCGCATCTGGATGGCTTTATAGCAACACAATTTGGTGGGGTAAAAATCCAGAGGGAGAGGCAATTATTCAGTTTTACTCTCCCCAAAAATATCAAATTAAAATTATGGGACAGGAAACGAAAGTAATTACTGTCCCCATGCCTGCATTCCTCTTTGCTGGATGCGGTAGTAAATATTACCTGTGGGCAGTTAAAGGGAGGATATTTAAACCAGACGCGCAACTGTACAAGCCTCCTCTACCTAACGTCTGGGACGACTCTAGTATTTGCTTTGGGGGAAATTCTCCCGGTATGTGCAGTGCTGCAACTATAAGCCAAACCTGGGATCTATTCTGGAAATCACCCTTTAACAAAGACTTGTCCCAAGGCAAGTCAAAAACTCATCCCGACAATATCTGCAACCAGCTAATCAAATTGCACGAGTCTAAACCCAAATCCTACCCTTCAAGTGACCTTGTTTCCGTTCATAGCTGGAAAGTCACAACCCCAGAAGACATTATCAATCATTTGTTCAATTAGCCATGAATCCCTTTATCGGTTATCACTTCGCTACAAGTAATAATTTTCCTCTCTACAGCCAAAAACTTCAGGAATACTGGCTGGCAGCAAATGGACTTTTCCTGCGATCGCACCGCCGCGAGTTAGAGGTTTGCTTGCAACTAACTCAAACTCAAGTTGCTGGACTCCAACCTCTTGAACCCTACTTTCGCCTGAAAGTCCCAAAAGTCCCAAGCCTTGTAATCGCTGATGTTATCAATGCTGCCAGTATCAACCCCCAACAGGAAATCCTATTTTACTTGGGAGTGACAAACTACCAATGGTGGTGTCACACGCCACTGCAAACTGCGTCTTCTACTCACGTCCTATCTTTAGAAAGCGCACTCGATAAAAGCTATACAGATGGGGTAGTGGAAATACACAGTCATGGAACTCTAGCTGCTTACCCTTCAAGTGTGGACAATCTAGAAGAAAAAGGCAAATTTCGAGTGTTCGCGATCATCGGCACACTGAATACCATTCCCACAATATACACCCGCATAGGGATATACAATCACTTTTTCGACATCAACCCCAATCACATATTTGAACTTCCGCCACAGGTAAAATGCTCGAATTAACTGCTTATCAACAAGCTTTACCCGTCTTACCTCGCAATCATACCCGTATCAACTTCGTCTTAGTGGGAACAGGAGGAACAGGGGGGTTTCTTGCAGAAGACTTATGTCGAATTATCCTGCAACTCCAGCGCACGGGGAAAGAGATTAATTTTACGATCGTCGATGGCGATACTGTCGAACTTAAGAATATCACCCG
>NZ_JAIVFQ010000148.1 GCF_020829495.1 Nostoc favosum CHAB5714
CATTTTAGACTTTGGCAATGGTACGACTTTGTATTCTCGTTATAACCGGGGTCAGCGAGAAGTTCACACCGCCTACCCCATCGGTGTGGAAGTTCTCATCGATGATATCTCCCAAAAAATGAAACATTTGAATGGCGGAAAAATCGGAGACCCATCCAAAATCCGATTTTGTTTAGAGATGGGGCATACCCGATACAGCCGTGACATCGATATCAAAGATATATACAGTACTTGTTTGAAAGATTGGTATGAAAAATACTTGAAGAAAGCGGTGAATCTGACATTTGATGCCAAGCACCAGGGGGATGAAATCTGGGCGATTGGTGGAGGTTGCCTTTTACCAGGGTTCAAGAAGCTTTTAGAGAAGAACGGTTTCAAAATTTTGGACAATCCGGTGGAAACTAATGTCTTTGGGCTTCTAGAAATGGCGAAAACCATTAGCAGCAAGAATCCAGCATCTACATCTATTAAGTGATCGCAATGGCAGACAAACTTGACTTAACTCCAGAAAAAGTTCGGATCAAAGATAGCTACCGAGAGCGGATATTTGCCGAATCACAGCAACTAGGTAAAAGTTACCTAGAGACGCTTTACTTTATCATTGATTGTTATTTTGCTTTCAGAAAGGGTGCATTTCCCACACAACAAGTAGCTTTCACTCCTATTAATACTGAAGATAACCAACTCACCTCTTGGACTCCAACTCCATTTGCACAGGAGAAAGAAGAAGATTCTTCAGGGGAAACATTCAGCCTTGATTTTGATTTGTAACCGTTAAAGGAAGTTGGCAACGGTAAAGAAGGGGAATTAGCCTGTGCCATTCTATCAGTGAGAGCTAATTCATCCGCGATCGCTTACGGTCGTTCATGTCAGCACAAAGTTATTCTTCCTCCTCTTCCTCGTCATATTCATAATCTGCATAGTCTTTCCCGTGTTGTTCGTACCAGAGGCGTTCTTCCTCTTGAGCCGCCTCTTGCTGTATCCTTTTGGGCTCTGCCATCTCTGCTTCTAGGATTTCTTGTTCTAGTTTTTCCTTTTCCAACCGCTCTCTTTTCAGCCTTTCTCGCTCTTGGGTTTCTTGCTCTACCCTCTCCCTCTCAAGTTTGATTAATCGCTGCTCAACTCGTCCACAGTAAAAATCCAAAGCCTTACCCGTCGCCGCTCCGGTAACTGTACCACCGACTAGAAAGATGAGTCCGATTTTCCAGCCTTCAATCGGGCCACCGCTCCACTGCAAACTTTTTTGATTGAACCACACCAGCACAGAAAAGACAGAAATTCCAACTATTGTATTGATGAGTGCAAAAATTCTTGGTGTCATCTCAGTCTGGCGGAGAATTAGCCACTGCCCCAGCCAGAGTATTGCACCAAAAATCACCGCAGCAATCGCGCTCATCACCAAATGATCTGGATATCTGAACGGATCTAATGTCATGTTAATAATCAATGGCACAAAAATCAGCACACAGAGCAAAAAGCCAATGAATAAGCCAGCAACACTTATCAGGCTCCAGTAGCGACCGAGATAACCGAGGCGGAATTCCAATATCCACTCTTGTACGGGAAGCAAAGTGAAGTAAAACGCAATTCCTGCACTGACGTAATCGAGCATTGGACTAAGTAACTGTATATTTAGCGTATTTGGCACAGTATGCCATTAGCGGCAACGGAAAAGGAAAGATATTAACCTAAATGTATATTTTTTCTTTATTCGGTGTCTGTGCTTAAAGCTGATATTACAAGATAGATTATTGATTCGAGAAATCACCTAAAAAATACATTTGACTAAATTGATTTTTGGCTTGTTCAATCCTAATTTTAGCTAATTCATAAGCCTGGTTTCTAATATAGTCTAAATAACCTTTTTTAGCATCAATACCTGAAATATATCTAAAATTATTATCTGTTGATGCGATTTTCATTACTTCAACTGAATTCGGAATTGTACTACCTTTTAATAACTGATAATAAAAAGTTTGATAAGCTATTAAACCTTCATTAAATCCTAATTGATTATCATTACCTATTAAGATACCAAAAGTTTCTTCATCATCAATATTCATAGCCATTCGACATCCCGAAAAACCATAACAAGTACACATACAAATAATTAAATCATTTGACATTAATTTTATTAAGAAAGATAGTCTTTCTCTCAACTCTGCCCAAGTTATAAATTCACCATTAGAAAACTCTATACAGTGTTCATTACCGTGCATACTAAAATGAAGAATAGGAAATGATTTCTTATTCAAACAAGTCTCATAAAGGTTTGAAGTAATTGCATTAACAAACTCATTTTTACTATTTACATAAATATATTGACAATCAATATCCATAAAATCTAGAGATTGTGCTAACACCTGACCTAACGCCAAATTTTTACGATTTCTAATATCTTCTGGTCGTAATGATTCAATGATATAAACGAAAAGTTGCATTTCTGTTGCCTCCTTTACAAGAAAAATCAAAAAATAAACTATATTTTGGAGTATAACTGTCTTAAAAGCTTACAGTTAGCAGTTTTTATTGTTGTGGAAATATTCTTAAAAGCTGTAACAATATAGCCTCTAAACTATGTAGCGCCGCGTTTGTAGTTCTTTGATGTTCATCAAAGTTCTGCTGATGTAATTCAAAATTTATTTGGTGTTGTTCATGACTATCACGTAATTCAAGTAACACATCATCCAGTACAGCGCTACGACCTAAAACTCTGTTGGTATTTTCAGTTAGTTCATTCACGTTATCACTAAGATTTTCTAACTTGACAGTTAGCTCTGAAATGGCATTAGTATTTACTTCCTGTTTTGCAGTTAGCCCAGCTATAGCGGCTGTATTAACCTCTTGCTGTGTCGCTACTCTGACTAAAATTGCTTCGATAAGTTCTAATCGGCTTGGTTGGTTTGGTGTGTTTGTCATAGTATTTTCTAGTTTCCTCCCTCTATTCTAAAAACTCTACACCATTCCATTAGCTGTGAATCTATTGTTTCTCAAGGTACTCGACAACGGTATCTGTTGCTTAAATCCCCCTCACCACCGAGCGATCGCTCTTAAAATTGAATAATCTGGGATGAATGGCTTACAGTGCTAGCGTAAAGTTCCCTTTTTGTCTCTATTTTACACAAGTTTCTGTGCAATGGCTCAAGCGCCACTTTAAGAGCGATCGCTTTGCGAAAAAGAAAGTGAAAATTCTTGAACCGATACATCCAGATGAATCAAAAACAATTAGAAGACTCCATTTTTGAAGCTGTCTCTGACGCGATTGAAAGAGTTTGGACAATTGAAGAAAAGCAGTTCATTGAGAATAATTCCGAATTGCAAAGTCACCTAAAAGAGTGGCTAAATAATTCCTTGAGTGATACTTGCTGGCATCCAGACAACTATAAATTAGTCCAAGACTTAAATACCCCTTCAAACTTCAGTCCCCCCACGATGTTGGAAAATGAAGAAATTCACATTCCTTTTTAAAACCTTTTGTATTTGCTTCGTACTTAATTACGAGCCTTGAGATCAAAGAATAAGCTTTTAAGTCCACAAGAATTAGTAAGTCTTGTGCTTAATAAGCGGGTATTCATTCCAACTAACGATAAAGCACCGCCAATTTTAGCTGCTGTGATTCAGATTCTTGGATAAAATTTGTAGCCACTCGATAAAAGTGGCTACTTTTTCGATTTGACTATCCCGCTTTCAACCCCAAACAAATCTTTGTAAACTTCATGATCTCGGAAAAGCTCCATAATCAAACTTCGAGTAAAAGTACAGTAAATCATATTTCCTTGCGTCTCATATAAATCAAACGCTTTAAATAAATCTTTTTTAGCACCTTCAAGATCGCCCAGACGAAATCTGGCTGTCCCTCGTCCACAGTATGCTTCTGCACAATCAGCATCTAGAGATAATGCTTTTTCTAAATCAAAGAGGGATTTTTCTAATTCCCCAGACAACAAATAAATATTTCCCCTACTTATATAAGCTGATAAACAGTTTGGTTCAAGCGAAAGTACATGATTGTAATCCTCTATCGCTGCTAGATTATCATCGGTTAGATTTTTATAGGTATAAGCTCGGTTTAAATAAGCTTGAACTAAATTTGGATTCAGAGCGATGGCTTTAGTGTAATCTTCAATAAGGAAGGGAGTATTCTGACTTATGACATATTTTTGAGCGAGCTAATCCTCGATTATTATAAGCTTCAGCAAAATTCGGATTCATTGCTAATGCGTTATCGAAAAGCTGAATTGCATTCTCATATTTTTCGATTTGAAACTAAATTAGTCCTATAGTATTGTGAACTTCAGCAAAATTAGGATTAAGTAGTAATGCCTCTCTAAAGCACTTAATAACTGCATCTAAATTACCTGACTTTAGATGTGCTAGACCTTGATTATAAGAAACCTGTGCTTGCTCTAAATTAGCCGTTTCCATAGCGTTGTTCTCCTTTTATATTGCCTAAAAAAGGCTATTTTAGGATAAATCTATCTTTGTATGTCTATTTGTTGTGTTTGAGATTTAGCTAATATTTTATCAATTTGAGTATTAGCATCCTCAAAAGTTTGCAATATCTGTGGAGTTAGTTTATTAGTCTCTACCTGACCAGATTGCAAGTTTAAAATTACCTCCCCATTTTTCTGCAAAATAGTTAAATCTCTCTGCTGGGTATTGAAAGCCAAGTCATAAATCTTTCCTTGGACTTGAGTGCCATTTTCATTAGACTTACCCCAGACCATGCCAATCCTTTGAGCAATTTGACTCAGCCGACTGATGGCTTCAAGCTCAAATGTATCTTGATTCATTACTGTCAAAGCTTGGGCTGATAATTGCTCACCAGCTTTAAACCCATTAGCCACTTCTACAATGCGTTTTTTGTAATTTTCCGACTTCCCTAACTTATCGGCGGCATTATACCAATTTCTCAAATCATCAATAGTGACTGTCGGGGGCTTCTCTACACCTAGAGGTTCGGTTTTCACACTATTACTAATGTCTGGTGTAGAAAGAGTAGTGGAGAGTAATGGAGTTATAGATTGGTTAGGTGGGGATTGTGCTGTTTGTTTTGGTGGTTTCAAAAACTGCGGTCGTGTAGCAAGGGAGCCAACTTTTTGCTGATACTCTTGTGTTGATTCAATCACAGCCCCGAATTTCTTGGTCATGCTCGACAAAGTTTTGGCAGGGATGGAGCTATCAACCAAGTTAAATACCGCTAGACCTTTTTTAGTTTCCCTGATAACATCTTCTGTTGGTACTTGTTTCCATTCAACTTTTTGAGCAGTTAACCATTTAGTCACAGTATCAGCTTTCTGGTTATCAACAGCCAAGCCCATGATTCCAAGTTTTTTGTTTTCTTGGGTAGAAAATAAGAAAGTAGCACGCTCTTTAATATGATGTAGAATTTTCGTACTACTATCAATCATCTCCTGTTGTTGAGGGTTAACTGATTGAGTCCCAAAAGCCTGAAATTCCTTCGTCCATTTCTGAGGATATTCAACGGTATTAGGGTCAATTTGAGCGCAAATAACAGAGAAATTACTTTCAAGGATCGTGGGTGCTGGGGTAAGTTGCCCAGTTTTGAGTAGCCCAAGTTGTCTGAGCGCGTCTTTGTCTTTCTTGAAATGTAATACCCCCAAGGGAGCACCATTTAAAAACACGGCATCTCTAGTTTTTAAGGGTGGCAAATCGATAGTCAGTTTTCGGTAATCCAAATCATCGAATGTCTGACCAGAAAAATCATAAAAGTTAATTTTATTAATTTTGAGGAGATTCCCATTGGGAGATTCACCCAGGACAAAAGCTTGATCTCCTGTCTCAGAGATTGACGTGAGCTTTAATTTTAGGGGATTACCATTTTTCAGGTAATCAATTTGTTTCAACTGTTGGACAGAATCACTGTCTAACTCACCCAGAGTTTTGCCATCAAGTTTGATTTTTACTGTTTTATCAGGAACCGGCACAGTGCCAAATTCTAAGTTTACGGGTTCGGCGTTAAAAACAAGTTCTGCATAAGAGAAGTTCTTGAGTTCACGGATAGTAATTTCAATCGGCTCGTTTCCTGGTAGTCCAATAGTTGCTTTGGCAGTAGCAGGTTCTATCCCAACCATACAAGAGAGCGCTTTTGTACCAATGGGAAGCTGTGCGGTTCTGGTTGAAAGCATGGCGAATTCCTTATATTCGCCGTCACTATCCTGGACAAACATTAGCCTGGAAACATGGCGCTCATGCCCAACTGGGTGGTGGCTAGCCCTAATTTCTATCGGGTGCAAATCATCCTTGTTCCAGTCTCGACCCAAAAATTGATTCGCTTCATGCAAAAGTGTGACTAACTTCGGTTCGGTAAATTGCAATTTATCTAAGCGAGAGATAATCTCATTGGGGAAAGCAGCGAAGGCAAAATTAGAGACTTTTTTAGCGATCGCTTGGGGGTTTGCGTTTTCTTTTCTTGCAACTTCGAGTTCATCCTGGCGAGATGCACAGATGTTCCAAGCGGCGGCGGCTCCTGCAAGTTTTTCTGACTCTGGGATCGAGGCGTAAAATGCGAGAGCTGCGTCATTGCTGAGAATTTGTTTATTGTCCTGTAGCCGAAGCTGGGTTTTATACCCGTTAACATCGTATCCACGGATATGATTACCAAGCTCTTTACCCTTGGTAACAATATTATCTACTATTGTTTTGATAAAAGTTTTTTTCTGTTGTTCTGGAGTATTTATTTGTTTACTTGCGGCCGATAAAAATTGTTTTTGAGTTGGCTCTGCCCTTTGGATTCGCTGTTTGAAAAGTTCAAGTTGAGCTAGTGTCCCTTGCTGTTTGGTTAGCGTATTTTGCGGAGATTCTAGACCAAACTTGTTCAAGTAATAAGATAGATATTCCTGTTTAAATTGCTGTTTAGATTCTGGCGAAACTTGACCTTGAGTTAATAATTTCCCTAATTCTTGTCGGGCTGTTTGTGGGAATTCGGAAGGAGATTTCTGCGTGGGAGAATCTAGAGAGCTAGAAGCCTGACCTGTAGTTTCAGTGAGGATTCGGTTTAATCGGAAAATCAATATATTATCAGAAACGCCTCCGGGATTAACTTCTCGAATTTTATCTAATGTTGAGGACTTATTTTCTAGCATATCTTTACCTAATTAAAGTTCCAGACTGCGAGGTTGATTCTGAGTCTTAGAGTGCCGTTTTTTACCAGTAGTATTGGCACTGGGTTCATTGATATTTAGTAGGGAATAGCTGTCAGATTCCCCCTGTTGTATTCGTTCTGAATATTCTAGATGTACTCTTTTAGCAATTAACCTCAAATTATTTAGGTCGCTCTCACTGAGTTTCATAATTTTAACAGAATTACTTGCCGGATTAATTTCTATAGCAACTCTTTCTAGCTCAGATTTGTCTTTCTTAATTAATTTAATAGATGAATGACCAGTTTGCTGATTAAGTTCAGACTTAATTCGGTATTCTCCTATCTGTAAATGCTTGCTGTTTGCTGTCTGCAAGATAGTAGTAAGCAATTGGGATACTTCTTGAGTCTCTAAATTCTTAATCACCTTTTGAGTTCCCAAAGGTGCAAGAGAACCCAAGTGATGCTTCAGCGTTTTAGCATCCTCATAGAATGAGGGTAATTTATCCACTTTCCTTATATTTAAGAACTCTTGCCGCTCTACAATCAGCATATTTAGAGGAGGTTTAATAATTGCAACTTTATCTTTTTTATCAAGTTCAAACTGCATTAATGGAAAACTAAAGTAACTTTCGTTTTCATCAACAGCGCGATGAATGCTGATTTTTTTCCCAAATTTTCTAATACTGAAAGCCTCGGTTCTATAAAGGGTGCTACCGTCATTCTCCTTACTTCCATATTGTTCAATCAACTTTTTAGCAGCCAATGCTATTTGTTTATTCTCGAATGGCAATAAAAGTTTTCTCGGCAGATTTTGAGCATAATTTGGTACTTGACGTTGCTCTGCCCAATACTTGGGTAAACTATCTTTATTTTGAGCATCATCATTGATGACTTGAAATTCGTTAATCGGATTTTGAGATTTAATATGCTTTTTTAATGGTACTAAATTTTCTCGAAGCCCTTGAGTTAGGCTAATTATTTCTTCGCTAGCTAGATTAGCCGGATTAGATGTAACCGAACCATCTGCTTGTTTTTCATAAAGGTTGATTTCTTTACCATCTTTTAAAAAAATTGTGAATCTTAAATCAGGTGGAGGATTTTGCTGTTGCCACTCTTTTAATGGTACAGCTTCTCGGATAGCTTTTTGATAAGCCTCAGTGCTATTGACAATCAAATCATCAACCCCTTTCTCTGGGCCTGGTAATGAAACTACACTGACATTTGCGCCAGCATTAGTTAATAACTCTCCAGTTCTAGCAATGGCATGAGCAACATTTTTTTTGGTCTTAGCCTTGGTTTCATAGTCAAAACAAATTTTGAAATCACGTCCCTGTGTAGCGAATACAGCAAATTCTTCACGTAAACGAGGAGTAATAGGATTTTGCTGCTGATCATAAGAGCGATAGCCAGCGTTTATCCCTGGTAAACCGATGGCAGCATCTCCTTGACTAAGAATAGCCGCAGTTTTTTTAGCACCTTCTGTGACAACTACTGGAATATTATATTTCCATACGCAGTACCAGAAACCAGATTGGCGATCGCTCTGGTTTGGATTAACCCCAGCTTTCGAGTAGATTTTATTTGCAATCTTGGAAGGTACTTCTAGCAAGAAAATGCTCAGATTTGTCTTCGGTGGATGTTCGTACTTAATCTTTTTATCAGGTTTTTCTTTGTCATATCTGGGTTGATCCGGCTTGTAGCAACCCCAGAGTTTGCCTTGGGGAGCATCCCCTGGTTCCAAGTTAACAAAAGAGCGCGGATCTACACCAGCATCACACCACCAACCGCCCTTTTCAATGTGCTGATATCGCGCTAAATCCCCATCTCGGAGCCGTCCATCATTACGGCGGGAAATATCTGGGCTGTACATGAGATATTCCCATGCAAGATGTTCTTGCTCTACTGTGTCTTGGTGCAAGCTTTTGAAGTTAACCTTTGCTATGGCTGGATCAATCGCGCTGTCCTCCACAAGTTCTTTCCAATGTTGTGGATCTATGTGTTCGGGAGGAGAAGATGGCGAAGTTGCTTGTATATTAGTATTTGTGGATGGTGACGATATCAGTTGAGAGCTAGATATAACAGGTACTTCATCAATATTTTTAGGAGTGGAAGTATATGTGCTTACCTCTTGTACAGTAATGTTAGTGGACTTTCCTGATTCTGGTTGGGGTTGTTCAGTCGTTAGTGAAGGAGAATTTACTACATCTTCACCACCAATATCTACATCTACCTCTGGCTCATCCTCGTACCAATCATTGTCAAAATAATCAATTTTCTCCCAAGTATATCCTCCTTCCTCATTGGGTTTTAAGACGTATGTATCATCCCCAATTTCAATGTGTGCTAATTGATCCCATTCATACTGCAAACGCTCTACTGATGCTTCAAGAATTGGGATAAGTGCATCTAAAATTTTAACAGTCCTTTCATAATCCCTTTGATCCAATACTGTTAGATTGGTAATCAAATTTAAAGAACGTTCATCAAACATAAAATTAAGTGTGTAAAGGGACTCTTGGGTAGAGGGCGGAAGGGCAGGGGAGCAGAGGAGCAGAGGAGCAAAGGAGATGGGAGGCTCTTGAGCTTTATCGAGCAGAGCAGCTTTCTTGAGCAATGTGAAACAAAGAAGTCTTGAAAAATAATTCTTTTTCTTCCCCTACCTCCCTGCCCCCCTACACCCCTGGTTTCAGATAAAATTTGGTATCAGCCATATTAATAATATCTGTGTAGGATTTATAGAGGATGTCATATTGCATCCATTTAGCGCCCAAGCATTTTAAATCAATGATTTGAGTGCTAGAGAGGACTCGATTGAAAATTATATTAACTTCAATATATCGGGCGCGATAAGCGATAAAAGCAATATATTGTAAATCATCGCCCATCTTTTTAGCATAAGCTGCAATTTTGGCTTGAGACGGATACTTGAAATCGTAAAGTAGTATTGGATACCCAAATGAGATCGCATTAAAAATCATTGGGTTAATAGCACTGTAAGTTTTACCACTTCCTGGTGCGCCAATAGCGGCGGTTCCTCTTTGAATATCAGGAATATAAAAATTTTTCCCAATACATAATGCAGCACTATCGCATTTGGAAGATTTAATTTGTTTGAGAGCTTTTTTCTTAGCTGTCTCTATTTCTTTTCTACCTCCCCAATAACTACTAGCAAGTTTTTTCTTGTTACTACCATCACCCAAAAATAATTTCATTAACAAATAAACACCCAACATAGCAATTAGGGTTAATCCATTGGGAGTAAATAGGTGATGAGTGTATTGTCCAATATCATCTTTCGGATCTTGTAACTGTTTCAGTTCACGATTAGTTGTGATTGAGACTTGTTTCAGCATTATTTATTAGGGAATAGTAGAAGGGTTTCCAAAGATAATTGGGTCTTTTTCGTGGTAGGTAATGAATGGCACTGGCCCGATAAAATAGGGAGTACAAGTCCGACCAACAAAAGGAATAGTCTTGCAGAAACGGAAAAACATCGTAGTCTGCATTGCACCTGTGCTTTCATCGATATCCCAAACCACCTGCTTAAAGCCAGAGCCAAATGGATGACGGCCTGTTGGTTCTTTTCCTCCGTTCACTGCTTTCAAGATTCCAAAGCCACCTTTGACCTTCTGAATTTTGCCTGAAATCCATTGGACTCCAGTGGTTCTTCCGGCTCCTGACATCTCAGCATGAGCGCAGTTGCTTTGAATACATGGGACATTAAACCCTTGTTGGTAACTACCTGAAATACTGCGTTCCCGATTGGCTTCAATATCTCGTAGAACTAAATCGACTTTGCCAATGAATGAAAGGTCAGGCTGGGGAACGCTTGGAAATTCACTAAATGGCAAATCTCTTAACCCTGGAACTTCACGAATTACAATATCTTGCCAGTTAGCAAATTTATTAATTGAAGCATTTTGGATGCCAGGGATAGAAGTAAGTTGATACTTTGATAAATCTACTACTTCTCCTAGTTGAACGCGGCGAAGTTTCGGATTATTTAAAGAGTTACCAATTGTGCCTTGTGGTGCAACCCCAAGTTGTATGAAAGTGTCGTAGATTGCTTTAATACTGACTGGTGATTTATTTTTCAGTGTCGGGATAGCTTTTACTAAAGTCGGGATGGTTTGTTTCTCAATTACCCCAAAATCAGATAACTTCAAACTGTTTAAGTTAATTCCTAAAGCTTGAGAAATCGTTGATAAATTGAGTTGCTCAATTGAAAAGTCCATAGCGATCGCTCTTTGACTTTTTGAATTGTTGCTTTGTCACCGAAGAGGCAGAGGGGAAGGGGGTAGGGAGCAGGGGGAGTAAGCCCTTCTCCTCTGCGACAAGCGTTGCGGGGCATGGGTACGTTCGTGTAGCGTGTCGCAGACAAGCCCCGCCCTGGAAGGGCGCTCTTCCTGGGGTGGAGTACAAGCTCCTTCCCAGTCTTCTCCCCTGCTCCCTGCTCCTTGCTCCCCTGCCTCTTGTGACGGATAAGTCAGTTACAGATAGCTGTTTACTAAAGAGGTAGCCTAAGATTAGATAGTTTGCGTATTGGCGATCTGGGTGTTGCTCGTGGTTTGAATTGGGTTCGGATTGGTGATGTTGAAATCTGTTCATTAGAATCGTTCTCTATTGCTATTTGGCTATATTCAGGTGTTCCAGCAGATGCAATTATTTGAAAGTGGTAAGGGACTTGCGGAGAAATAAAGTACCAGTCATCCTAGAAGGTAGGAAGTGCGGGTAGTTCCGCACTTAGACTAAATCTCTAGAATAGGAATCCCTGTTTTGATGCTCACTGACAACATCAAAT
>NZ_JAIVFQ010000149.1 GCF_020829495.1 Nostoc favosum CHAB5714
TTAAAAATGCTTCCAGAAATCCCTGAGCCTATTTTATTAGCCAAAATTTTTGCCACGCTTACTTCTTTAGGACGTATTCATCCCGCTTCTACCGACGCTGTAACCTCGTAAATTGGCAGAGGTATTGAAGGCAACGAGGTTATTTTATAACTGGAAAATTTGATCAATTCAAGCGGGATATTCCCTACGCTGCTATTAGCACAGCTTTCCAGGACTTAATCCGGCAACTTTTGAGTGAATCTGACGCAGACATCGGAATTTGGAAAGCACAAATTTTGGAAGTCTTGGAACCTAATGGGCAGGTCATAATTGACGTAATCCCTGAACTAGAAAAAATTATTGGTAAACAGCCGTCTGTTGAAAAACTTGGAGCTAATAAAGCTCAAAATCGATTTAACTTATCTTTTCAAAGATTTATTAGCGTTTTCAGTCAGCAAGAACATCCTTTAGTCATGTTTCTTGATGATTTACAGTGGGCAGATTTACCTTCACTGAAGTTAATTGAACAGTTAATTCCCGATTTTGATAGCAAATATTTATTGATTATAGGAGCTTATAGAGATAATGAAGTCAACCCAACTCATGCTTTAATTCTGACGTTAGAATCAGTTAAAAAAGCAGGTGTTAGGGTGAATGAAGTCATCCTAAAGCCCTTGAGATTAGAGCAAATAAATCAATTACTTGCTGATACACTACTTTGTTCTACAGAAATCTCAACACCGCTAGCAGAATTACTAGCCAATAGAACTCAGGGCAATCCCTTTTTCTTAACTCAACTGCTAAAATCTCTGTACGATGAAAACCTTATATCCTTTGATTATATTGGACGCTCATGGTGTTGGAATATTGAGCAGATTTTAAGGACAGGCATTACTGATAATGTCATAGACTTGATGATCAGTAAAATTAATAAACTTAGTGAGAATACCCGGAATGCTTTAAAGTTAGCAGCATGTATTGGTAATATATTTGATCTAGAACTCCTCTCCAGCATTAGAGATAAATCTAAAACCTCTATAGCTCAAGATATTCAACCAGCTCTTCAGGAAGGGTTAATTGTCCCACTGAGCTATGATTACAAAATTCCCTTGCTTTGGGAACAAGGAGAAATTTCAAGTGATTCTTCAGCCGTCTCTTCTATTTTTATTCCTAGTTTTCCTTCCGTTATTCCCTACAAGTTTTTACATGACCGAATTCAGCAAGCGGCTTATACCCTAATTGCAGAAGAAGAAAAGAAGCTCATTCATCTGCAAGTCGGAAGACTTTTGCTGAAGAATATGAGAAAAGATAAAAATGAGGAAAATATTTTTGATATTATCAATCAACTTAATGAAGCAGCATCTCTCATTACTGACCAATTAGAAAGAGATGAGTTAGCTCAATTAAATCTTTACGTAGGAAAAAAAGCTAAGGCATCATCTGCTTACGAACCAGCATTGAAATATTTAGAGACTGGATTAGAACTTCTAACAAAAAATAGCTGGGAAAGCCAGTATGAATTGACTATAGAGCTTTATTTAGAAACACTTGAGGTGCTGTACTTAAACACAAAATTTGAGAAAGTAGAAGAGCTTTCCATATTTATTCTACAACACACTCAGGAAATTCTTGATAAAGTAAAAGTGTATCAAGTAAATATACTAGTATACAATTCTAAATCCCAGGAGCAACAAGCAATAAATACTGCTCTTAAAGCTTTAGCGGAACTAGGCATAGAAATATCTCAAGAGCCTAGTGAAATAGAAGAGAGAATTAGGCAAGAACAAATATTTCTAGATATCTTTTTGAAAGAAGTACCAGTTCAAAGTTTAGCGAATCTTTCTCCAATGACTGATCCATATAAATTAAGGGCTATACCATTATTGCAACAAATTATAGCCTCTACAATAATCACTAATTTCCTCTTGCATATTGAAGTTGTTTTAATTCAACTTAATCTTTGCCTAAAATATGGCAACCCTCCTCAAGCACCCTGTCCTTATATATTTTATGGAACGTTTCTCTGCAAAGGAATAGAAAATATTGGTTTAATGAGAGATATTCATTTAGGCAATGAATTTGGAGAATTGTCTATTAGTTTACTATTTGAATCTCAACTTCCTGAACTAGAGACTCTAGTTATTCATATTTACTATGCGTTTATATATCAATGGAAAAACTCCCTCAGAAATAATATTGCATTAGAACGGTTAATCAAGGCTTTTCAAAGGGGATTAGAGACTGGGGATTATCAATATGCTTGTTTTGCATCTGCAAGCTTTTGTCTTATTAAATTTTTCGGAGGGTATCATCTAGAAGAAGTTTCTCAGGAGCTTGCAAAATATACTAGGCTAATGAAGAAATTAAAACAAGAATATAGTTACTCTTCTGTAACTATATATGAAAAAACCACGATCAATTTAATTGAAGGATATGAAAACAACTTTTGCTTAGTAATTGGTCGTAATCAAGAAGAAGAAGAGGAATGTATAAAAACTGCTAATACTTGGCTTTTATGTTGGTTGTGTATTGCCAAAATAATTACACATTATATCTTTAAAGAAAACGATTTAGCTATTGGTAATGTATTGAGAATTGAAAACTATGTTGAATATCTTAGTTCACACTTAAATCTATCACAATATAATTTTTTCTCTTCTCTATCACTGCTTGCTAATTATGGTATTCTAGATGTATACTCACAAGATAAGTTTTTGAAGCTAGTAGATAAAAATCAGGAAAATATGAAAACCTGGTCTAGCTACTGCCCAGAAAATTTTCAGCACAAATATGACTTAGTAGAAGCGGAAAAAGCTAGAGTATTAGGACAAAATTGGCAAGCAGAAGAATTGTATGAAAAAGCAATTCAAGGTGCTAAAAAACATGAGTTCATCCACGAAGAAGCTATAGCTTACGAACGTGCAGCAGAATTTTATCTTGCCTTGGGTAGAGAAGAAATAGGAAAACTATACCTGAGAAATGCCCATCATTGTTATAGTCGCTGGGGTGCAAAAGCCAAAGTTAAAGCCTTAGAATCAGAATATCCCCAGCTTCTGATGGGTATAACCAACCGAAAAGAAGTCTTAAGTATGACGACAACTGAATATACTGGTGGTAGTAATCTCCAAGTACTAGATATCATCACAGTTACCAAAGCCTCTCAAGTATTAGCTGGTGAAATTAAACTAGACAAACTACTGGCTAAGTTAATGAAAACTGTAATTGAAAATGGAGGCGCTCAAAAAGGCTTTCTGCTCCTAGAAAAAGATAATAAATGGGTGATCGAAGTTGAAGGGACAGTAGATTCTGATGATGTTAATACACTACAATCTATCTTAGTAGACTTCGTAGATGACTTAACTCACCCCCCCCTCTTGTCATCTGCCATTATCAACTATGTTGCTCGCACGCAGGAAAGTGTAATCCTAAATGATGCTGCTCATGAGGGACAATTTACTAGTGACCCTTACATTATTGCTACTCAACCCAAATCCGTTCTTTGCACACCCTTACTCAATCAAGGCAAGCTTAACGGCATCTTATATCTGGAAAACAATTTGACTACTGGCGCTTTTACACCTGATCGCCTAGAAGTTCTAAAACTCCTATCTTCTCAAGCCGCAATTTCTCTTCAAAATGCTCAACTTTATGTTGCACTATATGAGAACGAGAAAAGATTAGCTCAATTTTTAGAAGCTATGCCCATAGGTGTCTTTGCACTTAATGCTAAGGGCGAACCCTACTATGCAAATCAGGCTGCCCAGCTAATCCTTGGTAAGGGAATCGTAACTGGAGCCACAACTGATCGATTGACCGAAACCTATCAGACCTATTTAGCAGGGACAGACCAATTATACCCAACTCAACAACAACCCATTGTACGAGCCTTAAATGGCGAAAGTACGACTACGGATGATATAGAAATTCACCAAGTTGATAAAACAATTCCTTTAGAAGTATCAGCTACCCCTGTTTACGATGAGAAGGGCCAAATTGTCTATGCGATCGCTGCCTTTCAGGATATCACCCAACGGAAACAAGCCGAAGCGGATCGGGTTCAGTATACCCAAGAACTAGCTCTCAAAAATCTTGCTCTAGAACGAGCTAAAGATGAAATAGAAGGGTATAGCCGGACTCTAGAACAAAAAGTCTCAGAACGCACACAAGAACTGTCACAAACTCTAGAAATTCTCAAAGCCACCCAAGCAGAACTGCTATTTGAAAACGAGTTACTCAGAAGTACCGAACAAGCCAGCACCTTTGACTATCAAGTGGGAGGAAGTTTGCCGATGGATGCTTCCACTTATGTAGTGCGTTCCGCAGATCGTTACCTCTACAAAGCTTTGAAGCGCGGAGAGTTTTGCTACGTTCTCAATCCCCGGCAGATGGGAAAGTCCAGTCTCATGGTACGCATGATTCACTACCTCCAGCACGAGGGGGTTTGTTGTGCGCCGATTGATATGACCCGCATTGGAAGCGAAAATGTTACCCCGGATCAATGGTATAAGGGATTAGCCTCTGAGTTAGGGCGACGTTTGGGTTTACGAAGCAAAGTTAACCTAAAAGCTTGGTGGAAAGAGCGAGATGATATTTCTCCAGTTCAGAGGTTGAGTGAATTTATCGAAGAAGTCCTGCTAGTAGAAGTCGGGATAGAAAATGACATTCCCTCAAAACAACTGGTCATTTTTATCGATGAAATTGATAGTGTCTTAGGTTTAAATTTCTCAGTTAATGACTTTTTTACCCTGATTCGCTACTGCTACAACCAGCGCAGTCTCAATCCACGGTATAAGCGTTTGACTTTTGCTTTTTTTGGTGTCGCTACCCCCTCAGATTTAATTAGTAATATCCAAACAACCCCCTTTAACATTGGTCAGTTTATTCAACTGGAGGGCTTTAAAGAGCATGAAGCCCAACCGTTGCTGCAAGGATTGGCAGAAAAAGTGAGTAATCCGCAAACCGTGCTTAAAGAAATCTTAGCCTGGACGAACGGGCAGCCTTTTCTTACCCAAAAACTCTGTAAACTCATCCGCAATACTTCATCTCCTATTCCCAATGGCGGTGAAGTCTCCTGGATTGAGAATTTAGTGCGGACAAATATAATAGACAATTGGGAATTTCAGGATGAGCCAGAACATTTGAGAACCATCCGTGATCGTCTTCTCAAGAGTAACAAGTCTGTTCAACTACTAGAAATTTTTCGACAAGTTTTGCATCAGGAAGAAGTTATCACCGTTGATAGCCTAGAAGAAAAGGAATTGCTCTTGTCAGGTTTAGTAGTCAAACAACAGGGAATTTTGAGAGTCCAGAACCGTATTTATAAATTGATCTTTGACCGCAGTTGGGTTGATCTCCACATTTAGGAAGGAGTTTGTTGATATTCTCCTTCGCCTACCTCTTCAGGCAAAGAGCGTTGGCTGGGAAAGCCGTTACGTCTAAGTGCAAATTTGGCTTTGTCAAGGCAATCCTGTTGAACTATAAGCGATCTGAGTATGCAAAATATTATCTAATTATAAGAATTATACAAGAGATAAGTCATAACAAAATTAGTCACAAGTCAGAAATAAGTCAGTAAATCTCAGGTTTGAACTCAGTTAGCAGTGGAGTTTGATGAATATATGGGGTTCAAACAGGCTGAACCTTCTGAAAACAAAGATTGTGAGTACAAAGATGGTAATCCAATATGTAGCTGATTTTTCTGATTACTATTTTGGCAAGTCTAAGACTTTCACTAACCAAAAGGAAATAGCTTTGTTGCATGAAACAAAAAAAGACAACCCTTTGCTTGGTGAAATTGTGATTTAGTTTTCAATTTTGTAGCTTTAATTTTGAATTGGAGCAAAGCGACTTGACGTATTGAGCGCAGATTCTCATCTTTTGGATATATTTCAATATGAAATCATGCTCAAAATTTATTCCAACAAACGTATCTATTATGTTATTCAGCATAAAAAAATAGAGGTAGATCACAACGAAGGTTAAGAACCAACGAAGAAATCAGGATTTCGCGTTTGATTATTTTTTAAGCTCCAAAGCGATGCCTGCGGCGGGCTTTGCCTACGCCTAAATTTTTCGCAATAAGCAAGAGTTAATGACATAATTTTAACTCTATTGAGAATATACTTTGCTTATTGACATGATGCGGCCGCCCTGCGAAAACTACCCTTCTTCATTTCTTTCTATACATACTGACTTGTAAAAAAGGCGACGCAATAATTGAACCACAAGAATTATATCGATTACCTGATTAAGTCGGGCTTGTAGTTAAACGAAATATTGCACACATGATAAAAATAGTACATTGCTTTGCGAAATATCCTCGATTATCAAACACTAAAATAATAAGGAATCGCAATGGTGTTAGAGATTGACATAAATAATTTTGCCTATCAAAAATTTGGTGGCGATCCTAGTATATGTGTCGCTGTAGTTGATGGACCTGTTGACCAATCTCACCCCTGCTTTGACGGAGCTAATCTGACTCAGCTTCCAACCTTGGTTTCTAGTGTTGCCGATGGAGGTTCTGCATCCCAGCATGGAACTCATGTTGCCAGCATCATCTTTGGTCAACATAACAGTGCTGTTCCTGGTATTGCACCTCATTGTCGAGGCTTAATTGTACCTGTGTTTACTGATGGAAAAGAAGGAAGACTTGCGCCTTGTTCCCAAATAGACCTTGCACGGGCAATTACGCAAGCAGTTGAGCGGGGAGCCAATGTGATCAACATTAGTGGTGGTCAGTTGGCTACATCGGCTGAATCTGATCGATTACTGGCGAATGCCGTCCGTTTGTGCCAAGAACACAACGTTCTGATTGTGGCTGCTGCGGGTAACGATGGCTGTGATTGTCTCCATGTTCCGGCTGCCCTTGAGTCGGTACTGGCAGTAGGGGCAATGGATGCCCAAGGCAATCCAATTGGATTTAGTAATTGGGGTCAAGCTTACCAAAACCAAGGGATTCTCGCTCTGGGTGAAAGTATTTTGGGTGCTATCCCTGGGGATGGGACTGCGGTTAAAACGGGAACAAGCTTTGCGACTCCCATTGTATCGGGTATTGCTGCTCTGTTGCTAAGTATTCAACTGCAACGAGGGGAAAAGCTCGATCCCCATGCTATCCGTGATGCCATTCTCCAAAGTGCCTTACCTTGCAACCTGTCGAAAGGGTCAGATAGCCGTCGCTGTCTGGTTGGTAGCCTGAATATTTCTGGAGCATACGCCCTCATTACCAAAGGAAAACTTAAACCCATGACAAACCACAAACTAGAGGAAATCATGATGCAACCTACTGAAGTTGACAATGTGATCGCACAATTTCAGCCCAGTGAAGTGATTGAATTCGAGTTGAAACAACCGGTTCCCCAGTCTTCAGCGATTAGTGTGCAGGCTGCGGAAATGAATCAATCAACAACTATGCCAACAACTATGTCAATGAAAGAAACCCCAATGATGATTACTGCTAGCAACCAAGCAAATTCTTCAGTAGCTCCGTCTGAGTGTGCTTCTTGTAGTGGTAGCAAGCAAATTCAGTTAGTTTATGCTTTAGGAGAGTTAGGTTATGATTTCGGGACTCAAGCCCGTCAAGATTCGTTTACCCAAGCCAAGCCCAGGGACATGAGTCTGCTGGACTATCTGGAGCAAAACCCTTGGGAAGCACAATCGCTGATTTGGACGCTGAATCTCGATGCCACGCCCATCTATGCAATCTTGCCTTCTGGTTCTTATGCCAGTGTCACTTATGAGCGACTGCGCGCCTTCTTGCGCGACGAGAACATCGAGCGGGTTTCGATTCCAGGGTATATAGCTGGCAGTGTGAAGCTGCTTTCGGGTCAAACCGTTCCTGTCATCATTCCAGAGGTGCGAGGGATATACGGATGGTCAGTTGCCGCGTTGATTGAAAATTTAAGACAAGTTTATTCAACAGGTCCCTCAGAAGAAGAATATGGCAATAAGATTCGAGAATACCTGGAGCGGATCTATTATGAGTTTCGCAATCTCGGTGTCACCCCCCAGGAACGGGCGCTCAACTTTTCCGCGACCAATGCTTTCCAGATAGCCGATGTGATGTCTACTGGTACGGCTGCCGATATTGGGTTGGATACTATCACGGTGGAGAAGAGTCCGATCTGTCGGGCTGATTCTGAGTGCTACGATGTGAAACTTCAGTTTTTTAACTTACAGGATAGCCGTAGAGCTGGAAAAGTGTATCGGTTCACAGTAGATGTCAGCGATGCAATTCCAGTTTCGATTGGTACGGTGCGATCCTGGTCTGTTGCTAGTTAACAGAACTTAATAGGAGTAAAAATCAATCATGCTACTGCCCATACAAGCACCACCGACAATTAGAAAAGTCAGCACAGCGAAAGTTTTAGACACGATAGCAGGGGTTAATCCCTCACAAAACTGGCAGTTACAATGCGCTCTTTGTTGTGAGAGCGGCGGGGGAGCGGCTTGTAATTCGATTCTTCCAAGCTGTTCCTGCCCATCGTAAGAAACTACTCGATCTGTGAGGGAGGGTTTTCCCGCTCGCACCTCACAGAACAAATACTCAAAACGAAAGCAAGGAGAAACGATATGCTACTACCTAATCAAGCCCCCACAGGCTTGCTTCGATGATTGCATGGCAAATACATATGGCGTTCCTCAATGTAAATCCGCGTACCAATCAAGAGATCCAGGGGAAATAGCTTCTTGTCTAATAAATTTTGGGTTCAATGTTTTCCCTTGGGCGGTGGGCTTAAACATCTCTCAGTGTGGAGCAAAGTGTATTTTTGGCTAAGACCATGAAAACTCCAACAATTGCTATTTCAGTTATGCGGAACCATCGGTTCAAACGAGTGTTTTTAACATACTGAGTCGAATGGCACCGTTTCAAGTGAATAACCAATAACCTAAGTAAAGGAAAAACAATCATGAAACTTCCAATCCAAGCACAACCTATTTTGAGAAAGACGAGTACATCGGTTGCAATGGGAGGAGTAAAACCGCTTGAGTGCACATCCTGGTACGGTACAGCACCTTACTGTAATGCTCATTGCTCTCAGTGCCCTGACGGTTGGAGATGTGAGGAGAGCGATTGTGGCGATGGAGCTTGTTGCTGGAGTGGGAAAAAAGTCCGCTGCTGTCCTCCCTAATCATCGAATTCGACACAATTAAAGTGCGATCGCTAAGCTTTCTTAGGGTGCGTTACTTCGTTAACGCACCATCTAATTCCTACCTTTCCATTCAGTAAATCATTGAAAACTAAGGAGAAAATTTGATATGGATCTTGTACAACAAGTTATTGCATTGACAAACACTGAACGTGCTAAACATGGTTTAGGAGCATTGCAATGGAATGAGCAACTGTTCAAAGCGGCGCAAGGACATTCTCAAAACATGGCACACGGCGATTTCTTCGAGCATGGTGATCCCGTTAAACGTGCCAGAGAGCAAGGATATCCATCTTCCTCTGTTGGAGAGAATATTGCGGCAGGCAGACCTACGCCAGAAGGTGTAGTGGAACAGTGGCTTAATAGCCCAGGACACCGCGCCAATATTCTTAATTCAGACTATACAGAAATTGGCGTTGGTCATTACTATCTAGAGAACGATCCAGGTCGATATCAATACAAACATTACTGGACGCAAGTCTTTGGAAAACGCTAACCCAAACTCAGCGCGCAAACTAATGAGTCATCCTTAAAAACTTTATGATCGAGAGTAGAACGTGCTTAAGTTCTACTCTCGATCATAAAGTGCGATCGCAATCTCCCGTAGGTTGGAGAGTCACTACGTTGGGAGGGTTCCCCTCGTTATAGCAAGTGACGTTGGAGGCTTTGCGTAACCCAACATTATGATATTGGTAAAATAAAGATTCTTTAAATCACAAAAATATATAAATTCAACGATTAAGAGACGTTTCAAACAATTTATAAAATGTTGGTTTACAACGCAAATCTAGATTTTTCATATGGCTGCAAATATCTCTTGTGCGTTTCCACGCAACCCTTCAATGCTCTATGAACAGACAAGCAATCCCATTTTCCAAGCCCCCATCCTGGCGCGATCGCATTAGTCAATTCTTCCGGTTTAAACAGTTGGGAACGAACTTCCGCACAGAATTACTAGCTGGCTTTACTATCTTTATAACCACGGCTCCGATTCTGGTCGTGAATGCTCATATTTTAGGAAATGCGATATTTCTACAGCAGGCTGGAGATTTATTTGAGCAAATTTTGGTGGCACTTGCCCTTTGTGCTGCGGTATCTAGCTTCTTAATTGGACTATTAACTAACTATCCTTTTGTCCTGGGATCGGCGACTGGAGCCGCCGCACTATTTACCTTCTCTATCGTGCTAGGCATGGGAATGAATTGGCGATTGGCACTAACTGCTGTCCTAGTTGAGGGAATCCTCTTCACAGCGTTGTCTGTCAGTCCACTCCGTCGCCAACTGCATAATGCCATTCCCAATTCGCTAAAACAGGCGATGGTGATTGGCTTGGGTCTGTTTCTCTCATATATTGCGCTGTCGGGAAAAGTAGCTTCTCCCCAGGTCGGTGCAGGGATCATCGTTGCGAATACTGCCACGCTGACCAGTCTGGGAACACTGAAGCAGCCCGCTACGCTGATTGCAATTTTTGGGATTTTATTGACGATACTGCTCACGGTGCGGCAGGTCAAAGGCGCATTTCTGTTCGTGATTTTTGGCACGGCTGCGCTCGGTTGGCTGACAGGAGTAGCACCCTAAAGGCATTCTCGCCCTGCCCCAGTTGCCTCAAGACTTGATTGGGCAAGCGATCGTTGGAGTACAATATTTCACTGGGTCGCAACTGGGAAATTTTGTGGCAGTCGTCTTTGTGCTGCTATTTATGTCCCTATCCGATGCGATGAGTTTCAATGTGTTAGGGCGACAAATCGACTGCATCCAGCCCGACGGTGAACTATGCCGCTCCAAACAAGCCTTATTATCCAACGCACTCGGAACCGTCTTTGGTGCGATCGTGGGTAGTACTCCTGTCATGCCCTATCTAGTAGCTGCTTCTGGCATCTTTGAAGGCGGGCGTAGTGGATTCGTCGCGATCGTGGTTGGGTTACTCTTTCTCATTTCGACGTTGTTCACGCCCTTATTTGCCGCGATTCCTGCGTTTGCTACTGCTCCTATTCCGCTGATGATTGGTGTCTTAATGATGAGTGGTGTGCGTTTGATCAATTGGAATGATTTAGCAGAAGCAATTCCGGCATTCCTAGTCATTTTAATTACACCCCTAACTTTTTCGATCGCCGATGGCATGGCAGCAGGCTTTATTGCTCATGCGGTTGCAACCGTTGCTCAGAGAAATCGGCAAGGGATGCGATCAAGTCTAGTTCTGGCAGGTATTGCTGTAGCTTACTTCACGCTTATCACGATGCAGGCTTAGTCTCAGTAAGATTGCTAGTGGATAAATTTTTTTTTACAGAGCAACAGCCAATCAATCCAGTTTCTTCAAACTTTTCATAAAGGCTTTTTTCTTCACTATGATTTTCTGGTCCTGATTTTGAATAGCATTTTTTGAGTAACTTAATAAATTCAAATAGTAAGATTTGAGCTTCTTCTGGTGACGTATTAATATCTGCGTATATTTGTTTAAATTTAGGCATTATAATTAACTCCTAAACTTGCGTATTTTGGTTATTAGTACCTTTGTTACGGAAATTCGGGAGTGATTGAAGAATACACACCGAATATATGACAACGGACTGTGACTTTCGCTGATGGTGAAAGGATGTTGGGGTAGAACTGGCGAAGACACTGTTGGCGAAATATTGCTTAACATTAAAAAGCGATAAAAATTAATCAATTTGGAGAAATCGTGAGTGACTTCTTGCAGCAGTTTTGACACCAATCAGAAACTGTCAACTAGAAGTTT
>NZ_JAIVFQ010000014.1:0-83618 GCF_020829495.1 Nostoc favosum CHAB5714
ACTCCCATCTTCGACCGGGTTGACCCACCACTCAGTCCACTCTGGATCGTTAGAAGTGAAATGTATTTTAGGCATTGGTACAATCTCCTTAAGATAAAATTCCATTGTTTTATGAAGGCGATCGCTCTGTTGGACGGTAGTTGGTCGCCTTTTTACTTACTCAACTCCTCAGCAGGTCTTTCATTTGCGTTACCGCTACAGGCTGCTATCTCTGTCTGTTTGGGAGTTAGTTATCGGTCATTGAGCATCAGGTACAGGGTGTTTCCGCGCAAGGACAAGGCGCGGGGGAAAAGCTCCGGTTGCAACGCAAAGGGTTAGGCGTTGGGGAGGTTTGTATGGTGCAAAATTATTTTGCACGTGCTAGTATCTTTTAATAGTTATTGCACGTGCAATAATAGAAGTCAAGCATATTTTTATAAAGCACGTGCAGAATCATCCTTTTAGCACGTGCAATAATTTAGGGGTTGCTATGCCTATAACAGATGACAGAAGAAACCACGACAGAGAAAAAGACGATCAATGCAACAGTAAGAATGTCGGCTCAAGATTGGGAATCCTTGAAGGACAAAGCCTCTCAATTAGGCATGAATCGGACACAGTTTTTTATTCAAATAGCGAGGGGAGAAATAAAACTGGATCATGGGCTTCTCTTGGAGGACAAGCAACTATTGGGGGAATTCATCGTAGGCTGAAAGAATTACATGAAGCCTGCCTAACTGTAATTGACTCTCAGCAAAAGCAGCTTGAAAACAGCCTACATGAGAGGAAGCAACTAACAGCAGAAATCGAAGATTTATACACCCTGTTAGGTGAAGCCTTACAAGATATACCAAATAAAGAATAAAGCCGTTTACCTATTCGGGTAGACGGCTTTATTCGTGGCTATCGCCTCACTTCAAACCGGAGTGCGATCGCCACGAAGATTTGATTGACCAAACCACCAACAAATAAAACCAATGATCAGAGCTAAATTCACCTGTCAACAAAATACCCTCGACCACGAAACTCAGATAGCAACAGTTATCCTCGCCCCAGTAACCACCAACCCACCTAATGAAGAAAACCTAACTTTCTGGGAAGCGACACCAGCCGGTAACATTACACTCCAAATCACCAACCCAGCCGCGTGGTCTCAATTCTCTGTTGGGACTAGCTATTACGTTGACTTCACTGCTGCGTGAAAAAGAAAGTGCGATCGCTCTTGCCCAATAACTAATGACCAATGCCCAATGACCAAACCAACATACGAAAAATTCAGCGAACTAGTAGGTAAAACAGACCTCGAAATGTATCGATTGGGTTGGACAGAAGACCAAGGTCGAGAGCACTTGTGGAAATACTACGGAGTGCGATCGCGCCTTCAACTGACCGAAGAGGAGTTGGATAACTTTCTCCTTTACCTGCAACTTTGCGATACCCCAATCTCCTAGCTAATCAAAGAAAACTGAACTGTTCAAATTACCAAGGATGTTTTAATAGTAACTAGGCAATTCATCACACGTAAAAAAAACTCACCAATTTAGACATTGGTGAATCAAACGCAAAAAATATCAGTAAAAAAAATGAACAAACACTTACGAAGATTAATCGGTAAAATATCCGTTCTTTTCTCATACTCTACCACATTAAATAATTCAAAACTAGCTAATCGGGGGACAGAGCAATGATAGTAATCCCCTATACATACACTGAAGAACCAAACTTTAAGCCTGATAATAACAGGCTGCCACCATGCAATACAGAAGCCGAAGAATTGGTACTAGGTGGAATATTCCTTGATCCAAATGCTATCTATCAAGTTAAAGACAGATTAAGACCAGAACACTTTTATATCGGCGCACACAAGGATATTTACCAAGCCTGTCTTAGTGTTTGTAAAAAAGGACTACCAACAGGCGGCCCATCGGGCTTGCTGCATGTTACTAGCTGGCTATCAGACCATGATTTGCTAGCAAGAATTGGTGGCAGGAATAAGTTAGCTACTCTTGTTGACAGAACAGTTAGTGCCGTCAACATCGATAGTTTGGCTGGATTAATTATCATAAATGCCAATCGCCGAGAAGTAATTAGAACTGCTAATGAACTTGAATATTTAGCTTACGATACACAGACAGAATGGACAGATATCTGTGTAGCATTTGAGAATAAAACCTTGAAGAGGAAGTCGGCACACAGGGAAGAAAATGGCTCTTAGGCGGAATCCTTGCACAGGCAACCACAGCGCTAGTGATTGCCGATGGTGGCGTTGGTAAAACCAAGTGGCTTTATGATTTACTCCACTGCATCGCCTCTGGCAAGAACTGGAATGGCTTTCCTGCTACTGCCGATAGCCGGCGCGTTTTGATTTACCAAGGGGACGAGTCAAAGCACGATATGCTCCAGGCGCTCAATAAGCGCGGCTTTAGACCAGGGACAGAAGTTCGTCAAAGGACAGCAGTTAGGTTTGGCTGGAATACAGATGCAATGCCGATATTGTATGAAGACGCTGCTGAATTTCAACCTGCGATCGTAATGATTGACTCCCTAACGTTCGCCAACCGCTACTCCCTTTACGACGAAAACAGAACAGAATATTCTCGCTGCGTCCTGGAGCTAAACAAGTTTGCGGCTGAAACCGGGATAACTGTAGTCATCATTCACCACACCAACAAAAACGGAGGGTCTAGGGGGACAACATCAATTAGAAACGCCGTCTCCGAAGTTATCAAACTTGAGAAAGACACCAACCCCAACGCCAACCCCCAGGAGAAAATTCTCACCATTGAAAAATCGCGATCGCGTCGATTCCCTGCAAGCTATCGACTGTTCTTCAATGAAGAAGATTTTAGTTTCTCTCTGTTAGAGGAAGTTGGTCAAGAATTAGGCTCACCAGACAACTCCACCAAAGACCGGATCATCAAATTCTTGCAGGAACACGCCAATATCAAGTATGAAGCTGAGGAAGTAGCCCACTACATCAGTACCAGCCCTGCGAACGCCAGACGCTGTTTATTGCAATTAGCCAGAGACGGGATAGTAACTCTTGATGAGAAAAGCTTTCGTGGTACAAGCAAGTTGTACTACATTGCACGGGAGTCCGAAGATTGTAGTACAGAAAATCCGTTACCAAGCGTAACAATTGAATCGTCTCCGTGGCACAACTCTGAAAACGGCTCAAAAGCTTGTCAGAAAAACGAAATTCTCCAGTCTAGCGAAGTGTATAATTTCGATTGCACAACCCTGCACAACTATATGCACAACTCCGATGCACAACTACTTAACATTAGCGTAAGCCATGTAGAGGAAGTATCTCAGCCGAGTGACAAAGGAGTTGTGCATCTAAGTATGCTAGAAAACGAGAAAAAACCGGAATTACAAATAGAGGAAAAAACTCAAATTAATCATGCACAACTGCACAACTCCGTTATCATTCCTGAAAACGATTGCCTGACAAGCACTTCAGAGGGCGATGAAGTTGTGCAAGGAGTTGTGCATGAGGTTGTGCATGAGATTTGCAACGGCGATTGCGATCGCCTCGATGACAACAGCGACATACTACAAAGCCTGCCCCCATCTCCCCTAAAACGAGATAATTTTCAGGAAAAGGGTATTTACTGGTCGCCGCGACTCAATAACCAAGTAATGGTGTGGAAGCTTTTTAAATCCCTGCCAGAAGCCGAAGTCTACCAGGCTGGGAATCCTACAGATAAAATTCGGGTGAAATTGTCTGAACTTTACCCCCTGCCAGAGTTCAAGGTTAGTGAAGAGGTGGCAGTCTTGGATGAACACAAGAAATTCAAAGACAGAGTATTCACAATTAGTGCAGTTCACTCAGGTGGTATCTGGATTGAGGGGAAAACCAGGGCAGGTACTGACTGTTATGGCCCCTTCCAGCCAAGTCAACTTAGAAAATTGAGTGGCTAATTATAGTGCGGCAGAGTGCGATCGACAAGTATCGTGTAGCTTGCCGCCGTAGGCATCGATGTCCAAAGCGGCTGGATTCTCTTGCACAAGCTTTTGAAACTTTCGCAGTTCGTCCCAAGCGCGGGTGCTGATGTCGAGTTGCTTCGAGTTCTGGTTAGGGTGGTAATTGAGCCGTTTGTATTCGATGTAGCGAGTGATAGCCTCAATGATGATTTCGGCTGTATTGCCGTGTGATACGGCAATTCCAGCGTCTAGCGCTTTGGCATATTCCATAATTTCATCAGCAAGGGCAACTGGGACTCTAATCGTTTTAAATTCTCTGCTGCGCCAGGTGCTACCAGTCCCCCATGTGGTGCTAGTCCGTCCTCCCTTGTTCATCATCAAAATCCTGTATTGCCGTGTGATACGGCAATCATAGCGTGAAGGCATAAAAATCGCTATCGCGCTCATAAGCCAAAGCGCGATCGCGAAAGCTAATGTGTTATCAACCAGGTCTAGAGTATTCGCCTCAGATGCGGTTTGTCGAAGAAATTGGGGTTCATAGAGTAGCGATCGCGCCTTTCAACTGGTCAGCGCCGATATCGATATAACGTTCTAAAGACTTGATGTCTTTATGTCCGGTAAGTCGTTTAATCGTTGCCAAACTGATACCGTTATTGTGCAGGTTGGTAACAAAACTTCTCCGAGTGCTGTGAGTGCTAACACCCTTGCTTGCTAGTCCCGCTTTCTCAACAGCACTAGTGAGGATATCGTAAGCATTACGCAAGCAAGTATGTTTTTCAAAGTCTCGACCAGGAAAAAGCCAAATACTATCTTTGTCTGGCTTGTAATACCCCAGTTGCTCACGTAGTAAATCGTGAATCGGAATTTGTCGAGTTTCGCTATTTCCGTCTGGATCTTTCTTTCGGGTAGTAGCCCTGAAAGTGATTTCTGAATATGGCTTACCATCAGGATCGTAAACATCTGAGACTTTCAGTTGAATTAAAGCTCCCCAACGTTCGCCGGTATACCACCCCAAAGCGAAAAGGATTTTGTACTTTTCACTTACGATTTGTCTGCGGATTTTAGAGTATTCATCATTGGACAGTGTGGCAGCTTGTCCACTTCTGTTATTTTTCATATCTTGAACCAACTTTTAGATATTCCACTTTTACTTTGGCTAATGGTAAAAGTGGAATTTACTTTATATCTGCTCCGAGCAAATATAGGCTCTATTGTATTGCCAGGAATACTTTGGCGGAATCCGTGAATACTCCAGTTTTACATAAAACTGGAATATTTACATAATTTTTAATCAGTCATACAACGGATTATATTCACTTCAC
The DNA here is from genome assembly GCF_020829495.1 of Nostoc favosum CHAB5714. Taxonomy (GTDB): domain Bacteria; phylum Cyanobacteriota; class Cyanobacteriia; order Cyanobacteriales; family Nostocaceae; genus Nostoc; species Nostoc favosum. Next base: position 5,229 of record NZ_JAIVFQ010000014.1, read on the forward strand.
TAATCCGCTTTTATGGCAGAACCGACCTTAATTCAAGTATTTGGATTTAATGCGACCCAGGACGCTACGACACTGACAATTAGTAAAGCTGATTTGGTGGCAGTTGGACTAACAGCCAGCGCCAATAACACGGCTGAATCTCTGTTGTTAGCCATTATTTTGAAATTTAAAGCAGTGCTTACCGACACGGCACGCGATACCAATGTGGATCAAAGTGTTGCAGTAGTCGAAGGTTTTAGCCCTTCTATTGCCACGCGCAACAATACAATTTATCTGAGAAATACCATCTCTGTAGAAGTTGACAAAATGTTGACTGGTGCAGATGTAATTGACCCAGACGATTATTAAACATGCTTGCACTAACTCTTCAAGACCTATTTGGTGTTAATGCTATCCAGACCGCCGACGAATTGATTATCAAAAAATCTGACTTATCGGTACTCGGTATGACTGCCACAACAAATAATCGTGCCCAACAATTGGTGGTAGCAATTTTACTAAAGGCACTTGAAAACTTTCAAGGAATTCTGACAGACGAAAACAATACCCCGATTACAGACGAAAACAATATCGCCATTGACTACGATAATAGAAATCTCTGGGAATCATTGGAGATGTTTCAATGGCGATTTTATATTCCTGATAGCTACACAGATAGAGTGCGGAATGAAATAATTGTACATCACTACGAAAGTCATTCTTTATCTTAATTAAGTTGACAGATTAAGATAAGATTACAGATTTATTAATGAAAATGATTTCAAGCATTAACAGATTTCAGATGACTGCAATTTTATGCAAATTAAGTCACTTGGTATAGAAAAAATTACTTCTGATGATACTGATTTAATCCCTATACAGGAAAGTGGTGGAATAACACGCCACATTAGTAGAGGTAATTTTCTGACAGAGCTTACCAGCGCCATTGCTACTAATAGCGCTAATATTGCCAGCAACATTAGCGCGATCCTTAATCTTATCGCTCGGATAACAACACTAGAATCACTTAATACTGGTAATGGAGGTACATCAGTTGTACCGTGGGCGATAGTTTCTGCCGATTACTCTCCCGCCATCAACACGAAAGCAATTTTGTCTGGATCTGCTGTTTTTACTGTTACGCTGCCAACGACATTTGGAGATATTGAAATCTACAATAATGCTCCCGTTGATGTATTAGTTTCATTAACAAAATTCAAGGGAGTTTCCTATGCCACTGCATTAAAATTTAATCCAGGGTACACAAGGCTGCTTTGGGTAGATAGCACTACAGGATGGTATGCATTAAGCAATTCATTACGACTTGCAAATGACGATTATTTTAGCTTCGTTGCTTTATTAATGCATTTCGACGGAGCTAATAACAGCACAACCTTTACGGAAGTAACAGGCAAGACAATCAGCACTTCCGGTAGCCCAATTATTAGCACTATAAGAAGCAAATTTGGCAATAGTTCTTTATACCTGAATGGAACTAATGCCGTGCTTGGGATAGCAAGAACAGCAATTGATTTACGCTCTTCTGTAAATCCTATTTGGACAATTGAATGCTGGATTTATCCATTGTCTCAAACGGGTAGTCGCGCAATTTTTACAACATACAATAACCCTGGAGGCGCACAATCGGGTGCTTTGATACTCGCAACCGACCGCATCGGCACGGACGCCGCTTTTGTGACATACGCTTTGCCTACAAATCAATGGCTACACTGGGCTGTTAATCGTGATTCATTCGGGGTAATTTCCTTGTACTTAAATGGAATACTCACTAAAACAATTACTGCCAATCCTACTTCTGGAGCCACTACTGGATACATCGGAGGATCTCCAGGAGACAATAATTATGGTTCGTCTTGGCTTAATGCCTATATAGATGATTTTAGGATCACGCTAGGGAAAGTGAGATATTCAGCAAACTTTACGCCACCACTAGATCCATTTTCTAATGCGTAAAAATTCTATCAAAAGGCTAGATTATGCAGCAATGTTATGGCTGGAAAGGTAAAGACGGGGGTGGTGTTGATGTCTGGTTTCTTGCGTGCGCCAGCAACCCAGGATGGACACCAAATCCTGTTTATGGAAATCGATATCATTTTCCTTCGGACAACGGGATTAATTTAGCACAATATGGTTTTGGCGCAACGCCTGGGACTATCACGCTATTAAATGAAGAGACTCTTGCAGACTGGCTAGATGGAGCGTCACCACAAGGGAGTTGCGATGCCTGTCTGCTAATTTTCAAAACTTATTGTGAAAATCGAAATCAAGCCAAAATTATTATTTCAGGGCAAGAATATCTCTTCCCCTCACCTCTAAAAGTTGCTTACAAAGATAAGACTTTGTATATCAAAAATAATACTGGGAACATGACTATAGGTGTGCCCGATGGTAACAGTTTTCAAGTTTCTTGCGACGAAGACTGCCCCGAAGGCTCTCACAAATGTACACATAATAAATATCCTGGGTATTGCTGTGTGCCTTGCAAGGAAATTGGCGATCGCCTGAAAAATCTTGCAAATAAAGTAGGTCGGTAAATGGCAGAAGTTTGCAAAGATATCGAACAAGGGCTAGCCGCGCTCAACCGCAAAATTGATGAACTTTTTCCCTTGACACGACTAACTGAAAGCTTGATGGAAAAAGAATCTCCTAAAACTTTAGTGATTGACCCTAGAATTTCATTTGGTCGTCCAGTATTAATCGGAACGGGAATCCCAACAGCAATTTTGGCAGAGCGATATAAAGCTGGTGAGTCGATTGATAATTTGGCTGATGATTATGGTTGCGATCGCCTCCAGGTTGAAGAAGCTATTCGATGTGAATTGTCTCTGTCTCAAGCAGCGTGAATAAAGCAGACAAGTCGATTTTCTTTATTGACAGAGCGTTAGGAAAGAAATATGTTGCAGATGCTCTACGTAGTGTGGGTGCAAACGTGGAAGTTCATGCAGACCACTTTTTGCCTGATGCACCAGATATAGAATGGTTGCCAGAAGTACCTTATAAGCCAATACAGTTCAGTTAAGCATTTTTTCTTCTCTTTCTTCTCTTCCTTTTCTTCCTTCTCTTCGAGACGCTGCGCGAACGTGTCCTTTGCGTTCTTTGCGGTTCGTTAAAAAAATTCACTTTGACAAAGAGTAAAGCCTTAACCCAAGCGTATTGCCTTATAAGCACTTAAAAAACAAAAAGACCAGCCTCCCACAGCTGGTCTATAAAATGTTTGTTTTTTTGCGTTGTCTTCTCAAGAGAGTTAAAACCCAATTGCGCGTTCCCAAAATGCAACGGGCAACTTTTCTTAACAATATTGTAACAGTCAACACAGATTTTTCGTGAAACTTCATCAAAAAAGATAGGAGCAAAGTTTAAAAGCTTCTATCTATCAGGATAATTCAGCAAATCGCAGGGTAGAAAAAGAGTCGAGTAGAGGAGCAGGGGGAGCAGGGGAAGCAGGGGAAGAATTCTTAATTTTTGACTAATGACAAATGACTAATACTTCGGCTCCGCTCAGTACAAGTGACTAATGACTAATGACTAATGACCATTTGTGGTTTTCCCCAGAGGATGCTTTCCTGCTTGTAAATTGCAATTCCCGGTTTTGCTCCTTTGGGTTTGTAGACGTGTTTTAGCTGAGTGTAAACTACTGGCACTTGATCGCTCTGACGGGCGCGACTGTAGTAGGCGGCAAGATTAGCTACAAATTGCAAATCAACTTCTTCTGCAACAGCACCGGGTTCTAGACGTAGTAGCAGATGGCTCCCTGGAATTTCTTGAGCGTGGAACCATAAGTCATAATCCCCAGCTACACGAAAGGTCAATTGGTCATTCTGGCGATTGTTGCGACCGATTAATACTTCAAAGCCGTTAGGGGTAAGGTAACGATGAAAGTTGGTGCTGGGGGGTTCATTGGCACTGCGACTGCGATATTCTGGATCTTCTAAATACTTTTGTCCAATCAACTCTTCGCGGATTTCTTCTAAAGCTCGCAAATCTTCTGCTGTTTGGTAGGTGTCTATCTGAGCGATTGCAGCTTCTACTTGTTCTAAATACTCAATTTCTGTCTGCACTTCTAATAGTAGCGGTTCCACGGCAGCACGAGCGCGTTTGAGCTTTTGGTGCTGTTTGTAAAGACTTTGGGCATTTTGGACGGCATTTTTATCTGGCTGAAGGGCGATCGCTACTGGCAAATTTGTATCAAAATCAGCAAGGATAATTTCTTTCATCCCCGGTTCCCAGTTTTGCAAATGAGCCATCAATAAATCAGCTTTTTGCCGATACTCATCAGCTTGATCTGATTGCTGCAAGCGCGTCTTAAAGGTTTGAGCTTTATTCCGTAATTTCGCCAGAATATTATTCAATTTCTGACTCAACTGATGGCGCAATTGAGAAAATAACTGTTGGTCAATTTGGTTACTGTAGTAGCGGTTGAGTAACTCCTGGATATCTTTGACCTTTTCAACTGCACCCCAACCCATTACGGTGTAGCCATCTTTTGTCCAAGCGGGTTGAAACTCACTGGAATCCAAAGCTTGCAACCATTCTTGCCAACGTTCAAATAGCCGTCGCCAGTCGTCGGGGTTGAGAGTATCGGTGGATGTTTCTGGTGCGATATTTGCTTCTAGCAGCATTAATTCCAGTAGTGCGGCACTCAAGCCGCTATAACTTTTGAGCAATTGCCGCTTGATTGCTCCTGGCACTAAACTTACCCGTTCTTGCCAACGTTCTTGGGATTCGTTCAAACTGGGGACAGTCCCAGTCAGTTTCGGTGGTGTTTCATAAGGTTGTCCGGTTTGGATGGGACGGACACTAGATTGTTGCTGACTGACTTGATGAGCAGCAGTGATAATTATATTGTTGGCGTCGGTGAGAATGACGTTGCTATACTTGCCCATGATTTCTGCATAGACATGATATAGGGCGGTTTCTCCAGGACGACGGGCAAATTGCAAATCAATAACACGCTCCCAAGGGGCGATCGCTTCAATAGCTACTAGTGCTAAACCATTCAATTGGTGTATCAGTTGTTGGCTAAAGGTAAAGGTATCTGGCGATCGCGGTGGTGGATCGCCGATACAAATATGTGCAGCTTGGGGATGCCAAGAAATTTGTAGCCAATCTCGCTGTTTCAGGGTGCGTAATGCCATAGCAATCGTGTAGCGATCGCGCTGGTAAACCTGTTCTAAGCGTGATGGTAGCCAGTTAGCGCGGATTTCGCTACAAGCAGCTGTGAGAGTGGTAAAGTCAACTGGTTGCAAAGCGATTAGTTGTTAACATTCAAATGGTGGCGATCGCTATGCTTTTATCTTCGTTTAGTCAAAGCATAGCAGACCTCAACTATCATAGCGGTTACTTGGTTTGGTGATAGCTGCCAATAAAAAAACGCAGAAATTTATTTATCATTAGATAGACTTTTGCGCTTAGGTGACAAGTGAGTTTTTTATACAGTTTGTTTTTGGTGAAGAGTTTTCCTCGCTCAAGCGATCGCTGCCAAAGTTAAACCCAAAGTACTATCAGTAGTTATAACTGCTTTAATTTGATCAGCAAGACTGGACTGTGTAGGTAGCCTTACCCCCGAACCCGAAGGGCTTGCCACAGGGTAGGACACAAAGAAACAAAGAAGTTAAAAGGGTTTGACGCAGCCTCACCAATAAATGGTATAAGTTATATCATGTCCGTTCAAATAACCGTCATTGCGACCGAAGGGAAGCAATCCCAAAAACGCAAGTGAATTGCGTCGTTTCACTTCGTTTTACTCGCAATGACATATTAAGGGTGATTTGCCGGACATCATATTATATCTTGCACATGCCCACTTTCCCGCCAGAGAATAAATTCTCTGGCTAATAGCGCAAGTCCACTTAAGTGGACTCTAATCCTTATTGAGTCTTCTTTAGAAGAATGCAATAGTAGCCTCAGAATTCATTCTGAGGCGGTTGTTGGGACTGGTACTCTGAGCTAAGTAATTTGCATTAATTAAACTAATAATGGAAATCACTCAGCCTAGAGGAATATTTAGAAGAAATGATTGAGTAATGGTGAGTGACGACTAGAAAAATAAAATTATTGCTTACTTCCAAGTTACCCATTCACCATTATCTGTCAAGCAAGAGAATTATTTAGCAACCAAAACTGGCTGTTTTGCTGTTGACTGCACTAATTCGACTGTTGACTCCACTAGTTCTTTTGCTGTTGACTGCACTAATTCGGCTGTTGACTCGATTAGTTCTTTTGCTGTTGAGGCTACTGTTTGTGGCTGTAACAGTTGGGTGTAAAGTTCACTCAGTTGATGTGCTACGCCATCCCAGCTAAACTTACTTTCGACACGCTTTCTACCAGCTTTACCCAATTCGTCTCGCCACTCTGGATTTAAGAGAATTCGGTCGATGGCAGATGCAAAGGCATCTACATCTTGCGGTGGTGCCAATAAACCAGTTTCTTCATTAACTACAGTAAACTGAAGTCCTCCGACATCACTTGCTACCACTGGTGTACCGCTTGCCATCGCTTCGATCGCTACCAGTCCAAAGGGTTCGTAGTGACTGGGAACAACGCAAACATCGGCAGCTGCGTAATAAGTTGGCAAAATATCTTGACTCAGACGACCAGCAAAAGTGGTAAAGTCACTCATCCCCAATTCATCGACGATTTGCTCAATGCGATCGCGTTCTATGCCGTCGCTGTTACCTGGAGTACTACCACCACCAATAATTAGCTGGAGATTCTTGGAGTCGCGTAGCCCAGACTCGTTTACTGCACGCACCAAGGTTTCTATCCCTTTGCGTGGGTCAAAACGTCCTACATATAATACAACTTTGGCATCTTTCTCAATTCCCAATTCAGTCCTGGCTGCTTCTCGTGCAATCGAGCCAAAGCGCTGAATATCTGTACCGCAGGGAATGATGTCGATATTGCCTTTAGTGGAAACTAGCGATCGCATGTGTTGCTGTTCTTGCGGACTTGTCGCCACAATTCGCTCTGCTTTTTCCAACACCTCTTTTTCCACTGCTAATCGCACACTTGCAATCTGAGGAATATTATCTATAGTGTTATACTTGACCGCTCCTAAAGAGTGGTAGGTGTGAACCTGTTTACTATGTTGGATTTTCTTTAACTGCATCCCCACCCAACTAGAGAGCCAATAGTTAGTGTGAACTAACTCGTATTTAATGCCATTTTTTACTTGAAATTTGAGGAAATTATCCACAAATTCTGGCAGAAATTCAAAAATCTCATCTCGCGGCACAAACTCAAGGGGGCCAGCTTTTAAACGAATAGTGCGGCAATTGTCGCTGTGTTCAACAATCGAGTCTTGCTCCAGACTCACTTTGCGAGTAAACATATCAACTTGCCATCCCAGGTGCGCTAGTGCTTCACCCACGTTACGCACATAAACATTTTGTCCCCCAGCTTCTTCTTTCCCTATTTCAATCGCCGGGTCTCCGTGGACGGAAATCAAGGCGATACGTTTTTCGGTGGTATTCATAGTTTGTGTGTTGCTGATTTTAACAAAGTTTTAAGCTGTTCCAAACTCGTGTATAGCACACTTGCCCGAATTGTTTAGGAACTTTGATTAATATTGATTTTAATTTACTATGCCTAATATTTTTTTACATCTTCTGCCAGAAGTATACTATTAGATTAAATACAACAAATATTTAATTTCTTTAGATATAGAAAATTTTTATCTTTAGATTTCATACTTTTGATAGATGAAAATTATATTTTTTATATATAGATTATAAAACTTATAAAAATTAAAATGGCTGAAAAGGTTGTAAATACGTACTTTGAGCTTCTATACTTTCTCTTTTTCAATTCGGATTGCGATATTAATTCAGAATATCTAATACTTTTGATAGATAACTATTATAGTTCTCGTCTTGTTTGTGCAGATATAATCCCATAGATACATACATTAGTGTGAGTTTGACGAAGCGAAAAAGCAGCCGCACGCACAGCTTCTTGTAGAAAAAGTAGTTCGATAAATTAAGCTTTTTGGCGATTTTTATGTAAGTCCTGAATTTATCCCGTTGAACTCACGTTGTATTAAGTAGTGAGAATAAGTGTTAAATATTGATGCAAAATCGGGTACTTTCTGGAATTTGCTTCGGAAAGTCTCAGATTATATTTGCAATCATTAATAAATTTCAGGAGCAAATCAGGTGTTTACTTCAACCTTACTCGCTGCCGCAACCACACCTCTGCAATGGAGTCCTACCGTTGGACTGATTATAATTCTTGCCAATATCGTTGCCATTGTCATTGGCAAATCTACCATCAAGTATCCCAACGCAGAACCAAGACTACCCTCAGTCAATTTTTTAGGTAATTTTGGTTTGCCAGCCCTTTTAGCAAGTACCGCCTTTGGTCATATCTTAGGAGTGGGCGTTGTCTTAGGGCTGCATAACTTGGGAAGAATTTAGGTTTTTACCCAAATTAGCCTTTATTCGATGATTCTTTTGTCTCCAGCCTTGAGCCAGAGAGTTAGTTATCTGGCTCTTTTTTATTGAATACTAATAGCGAATAGATCCTGCTTGCAATTGATATTGAAAAGCCAGAGAAACTTTTCCAATACCAAAAGCCCCCATCGGGAGGCTTCACTTAGTGACTATGGCGGCGACAACTATCTAACTCTTAACGAATGTCCACTCTAGTGCCTTGATGGGAGCTTCTTGTAGTGCTTGAGCTAATTCGGTGCTACTTTCAAATTTTACTTGGGAGAGTTCGCAGGCTTCGACGTTGACCGTGAATTTATCGTCTTGGAAGGGCCAGGGTTTGACAACAACCAAGTTATCGCTGCGCTGCATGATGTCATAGCGCTGACCTTCAGGGCCCTTGCTAATTTCTAAAAATCGCTCATCAGCAGGTAGTTCTTGCTGACATAAGATGAGAGAAAGGCGATCGCACCATTGCATAAATGCATAGGCTGCATCAACTTCTTCCTTTTCGATGCCCAGTTCCTTGCGCCAACGTTGCTGGTTTTGAAGTTGCTCATCTAAAATTTTGTCTAGTTCTGGAAACTTACCCCGGCTTGACTCATTTAAACGGCTGATGTGCATGGAAATTAATAGAGCCACCCACCGTCCCCGGTAGCGGGCATTCTTTGCCAGATCGGCCAGTTTCTTAATACCAATCTCTACATCCTTTTTTGTGGTGAGAGTGAAGTCCAGTGGCGCACCTGCTTCAGTAAGAATGTCCTCTTCCCACTCTTTTTCTAGGTCATCGTGATGAGAAATTGCAGCGACGGTTTCATATAACCTTACTGGCGCATCTTTACGCCGCCATTGTCCTGCAAGTTGAGCTGCTAATAAAGCATGGGCGCGGTGATAAATAACTTCCCAACCATTTGGCGTAGCGTTGACAATCACAAATAAATCTCCTGATTCTTAGTTTTGATTTTGAGTTGAATTAATTTCTGAATTCAGAAACGTCGGGGTAGATTTGAAGAGGCGATCGCTCTGACTTCTTCAGTGTGACTTAATTGTGGCTTAATATTTATAGCCATTTTCAATTTAGTGTAACATAGTCCATTTATCTGAGCGCACAGATATATATCCAAAGCGCGTGTTGCGTCCAAATCAATATCAGCAAATACTGATCGGCTTAGATTCCCGACTTCTCTAAGAAATCGGGAATCTTTTAGATAAAGCTAAATTCTCCCTCAAAAATCCCTGATGTATAGCGGTTCACATTCAGATGCGGTACAACATTATATCGCCAGGTGTAGGGGCACGGCAGTGCCCATTGGTGTCAACTTAAGTCAGAGAGCTTCATTCCACAGTCATTTTACCCCACCCCTTAATCCCCTCCCCGCAAGCGGGGAGGGGAAGTTTTGGCTTTAGACAAAACTGGGGTGGGGTGACGCGGATCATGATGGGTAAGTGAGTGAACTCAATATCACATCTTTACAAGGGTTTCACGTTAAGTTGACACCTATGGGCAGTGCCGTGCCCTTACCGATGTACCTCACATAAACGAGAACCGCTATAGACAAACAGTTTAACTATTGCTAAAGAAGGTGGGCTGTTTGCCCACCTAATAATTGGGAGTTTTCAAGAAGCTCTAACTGCAATCTATGAAATTAAGAGTGACTTTCTAGCGGATTTGCAATGTATTTGAATGTTGGCTCAGAATTCCAAGGGCCACGCTCATCTTGACCATTACCGTCTGTAGATAGGTTGTAGTAAAGAGCAACAGTTTCATCTGGCTTAATATTACCAAAGAACGGATCTGTCAACTTACCCAGCGAATCTAGAGCTTTCATAAACATCTGGGTATGAGAAATTTCTCGTGTTAACAGATGGACTAAAGTCTCTTGGGTTCCTTTGTCAGTTGCCAACTTAATTAACTCTTCGTAAGTTTGACGAGCGCCAGCTTCAGCTGCAACGTTAGCTCTCAAATCACGCACTACATCTCCGCCTTCATTCAAGTAACTTGCAGTCCAAGCATTACCCTGACTATCTAGAAAATGAGGCCCAATCCCTCGGACTGCAAAGAGAGTACTTTTATAAGCCTCTGTTTGATCCGTATTCTTAGTATGAGCTTCAATGAGTTTACCAACCATTTCTAAATGGCTGAATTCCTCGATCGCAATGTCTTGAAGCATGTCTTTAATTCCAGCATTCTCGACATGGAATGATTGAACCCAATATTGAAGTGCTGCACTAAGTTCTCCAGTAGCTCCGCCAAACTGCTCTAAAAGCAACTGAGCAAAACGAGGATTTGGTTCAGTAACGTTAACTGCATGAATAGGCTCTTTTTTGTGAAAAAACATAGATTTACACTTCCAAAAATTATGATTTTACAGAATTGATAAACTATTTTATTGTCTCTTAGCATCTTTCAAGATATAGCTTCTCGAACTGGTTAACTAGAAGACCAATAAAATACAGTAGTCATGTCAGTGTTGATAACTGCCAATCAGGGATTAAGCATTGCTGCTTCTTCTGATTAATCCCCATAGATAAATAGCAACAATTGCGCCAACTACAGCCACTAAAATACCTGGAAGAGTTAAACCAGCCCCAGCCGCAGTAATTTGCAGAGTTCCTGTTCGTAGTAAGGTAAATAGACTTCCACCGACGAAAGCCCCAATAATACCCAAAATCATTGTGGAGAGAATTCCACCACCTTGATAACCAGGATAAATAGCTTTAGCAATGGCACCTGCCAAAAGTCCTAAAACTACCCAAGCAAGAATACTCATAACTGCCTCAACAATCTCACTTATATCTAAGTTATCAACTCTGATTCACAATTCTTTCTACCAGATGGGATAAATGCTAAATCCGAAAGTTAGACAAAAAACTTTACATCAAGATTAAGATGGAAATTGGCATTTATTTATAGTAGAAAAATGCTATATGAATTTTTGCCAGATAAATCAGGAGTTATTGAATACATAAGTCTAGACGTTATTTGCTCTAGAACTAGACACTAATACATTACTCAATTATATTTTTTTATATCTATCTCAAGATGTAAAAAATAATCTAACTTTTTGGTGATGCGTTAAAATAATTCGTATTTTGTAATATCATGTTCGCCTGATTGCTTATTAAACCCGAAGAACCCCACCCCGCCAAAGCTATGCTTTGTCTCCCCTAAGAGCAAGCGGGGAGGGGATTAAGGGGAGCCAGTGCGGTCTTGGGGTCTCCCCAAGTGGAGCATCTGGCGTGTGGGGCGCAATGGCTATGGAAATCATAACTAATTACCCGGACATGATATAATTCGTAATTAGTTAAATCTCCTCAACCGTTATTTTCAAGGTAGATTGAGGGGATAATAGGTAGCCGATATTTGCAAAAGTGATATCAAATGGCACGAGAGAATTTTGTCTGTCGCGTTCTTGTGTGAGTATCAAAGATGACGGCAATATTTCTGACTAGTAATCTACCGATGTCTGTAATCTGGATCTGATTTTTTGATAAATTGACTAGCCCATCGGCTTCTAATGGTTTTAACGCCTCTAGTTCCTCAGAGAAATATTCATCAAAATTGATATCATATTTGTTTTCAATGTCTTGCTTATGCAACTGAAAGTGAGACATAATACCCATGATCACATCCCGTCTGATGATGTCATTTTGAGTAAGTTTGATACCTTTGCTAACAGGTAAAGCACCTGCTGCAACTGCCTGATAATAATCTTTTAATTCCTTGTGGTTTTGAGCATAAGCATCTTCTAGCATACTGATGGATGTAGAACCAAAACCAAATAGTTCTGTCTCAGCATGGGTAGTGTAGCCCTGGAAATTGCGTTTGAGAGTGCCATTGCGTTGAGCGATCGCTAGTTCATCATTAGTTTTAGCAAAATGATCCATCCCAATAAATAGATATTGGTTATTTGTCAATTCTTCAATGGTCATTTTCAGAATTTCTAACTTTTCCTCGGCTGGGGGTAGCGCCTCTTGAGGAATATTTTTTTGCGTAGGTTTGATCCACGGTATATATGCAAAGTTAAAGACAACAATTCGGTCAGGATCTAACTCAACAGTTTTTTTCAACGTCTCCCGAAACGTTTCGCGGGTTTGATAAGGTAAACCATAAATAAGGTCTACATTCACACTTTCAAACTTGGCTTCTTTAACCCAACTCATGACATCAAATAGCATTTCTTCTGGCTGGACGCGATTTACAGCTACTTGAACTTGGCTATTAAAATCTTGAATGCCAAAACTAATCCGGTTAAACCCAATTTCTCTTAAAAAGAAAATGTAGTTTTTATCGATATAGCGGGGATTAATCTCAATTGAGATTTCTGCTTGTGGATCGATGTTGAAATGGCGATTGATGTTTTTCCATAAAAATTCTATTTGGTGACGATCCAAGTAATTAGGAGTACCGCCTCCCCAGTGGATTTGCAGCACTTTTCTATCTGGATTGATTAAAGCTGCGGTGTTTTTAATGTCTTGAGCCAAAAATTCTACATAAGGTTTGGCAATATTCTTGTTGTTGGAAATTACCGTGTTACAGCCGCAGAAATAGCAAGCACTTTGGCAAAAGGGGATGTGGAAATACAAAGAAAGAGGAGTTTTCCGTTGGTTCGAGGCTGCGATCGCGGCCTTAAAATCAGTTTCAGTAAATGTTTCGCTTAACTCTGTAGCAGGCGGGTAACTGGTGTATCTAGGTGCGCGAGTGTCGTACTTTTGAATCAGATCCAGATCAAACTTGACACCAGGTAATAGAAAAACCATTGAGTTGCTTTCCAATGAATGAGGGGAGTAGGGAGTGGGGAGTGGGGAGTAGGGGAGGCAGGGGAGGCAGGGGAGGCAGGGGAGGCAGGGGGAGCAGGGGAGACAGGGGAGGCAGGGGAGGCAGGGGGAGAATGATAAATGACTAATGACGAATGACTAAAGTCCCTAACACCCCACCCCCAACCCCTCCCCGCAAGCTCTTAGGGGAGACAAAGCCTAGCTTTGGCGGGGTGGGGTTCAAATTGTTTGATTTATGCAAGAGGTCTATTGTTATTCTAGGTTTAGAGAGGATCTGCATCACTCTATCTGGCAAGTACCACTGCCGATGTAGATCCCAACTATTTTTATTTCTCCTAAGATTATTTAACTATTAATTTATATATAACTATAAAGATATTAGTATTTATTTATGTTTTTATAATTTCTACCATTAGGCACATCCTAGTTGAGTAGTAACAAAACTGATTGGGGAATAGGCATTTAAACTCTCCTGAAACAACGGGTAATAAGTTTATTTCTCACAATTTACTCTCAATAATTTAACTGATGTCTACAAACAACTATTTATGCTTATATAACTTTTAAAGGATGAAATAATCAAAGGATTCTTATGGTTAAGTCTCTGGAAACCTCGCAACCTGAGTTGCTAAAACCAGGTGTAAAAGCGCCTGTCCAAGAAACATTATTAACACCCCGGTTTTACACCACTGACTTTGAAACTGCGGCGCAGTTGGATATTTCGTCCCAGGAAGCGGAGTTACTGGCAATTGTAGAGGAGTTACGAGCTGACTATAACCGTCATCACTTTGTCCGTGATGAAGAATTTCAGCAGTGTTGGGATCACATTGATGGGGAAACACGCGTCGCCTTTATTGACTTTTTGGAACGTTCCTGCACCTCAGAGTTTTCTGGGTTTCTGCTGTTTAAAGAGTTATCACGCCGTCTGAAAAACCGCAATCCGATTTTGGCGGATGCTTTTAATTTTATGGCGCGGGATGAAGCACGCCATGCGGGATTTTTAAATAAGTCAATGGCAGATTTTAATCTTTCCCTCGACTTAAGTTATTTAACCAAAAATCGCACTTATACCTTCTTTCCGCCAGAGTGGATTATTTACACAGTCTACCTGTCTGAGAAAATTGGCTACTGGCGCTATATCTTGGTGTATCGCCACATGGAGAAACATCCAGAACACCAAATTTATCCACTATTCCGTAAGTTTGAAAGTTGGTGTCAGGATGAAAATCGACATGGAGATTTTTTCAAAGCACTGCTGCGATCGCAACCTCAACTATGGAACAATTGGAGAGCTAGATTATGGGTGCGTTTCTTTTTGCTGAGTGTTTTTGCGACTCACACATTGACCGTATTTGAACGCGCCACGTTTTATCAATCCATTGGGATAGATCCGCGCGAATATAATACTAGAGTCATTCAAGAGACGAATAACACTGCCGCGCGGGCATTTCCTCTGATTTTGAATACAAATCATCCAGAGTTCTTCCGGCGGTTGGAAAAGTGTTCTGACCTCAATTTGAAACTAGCAGAGATTAATAACAGCAATCGCTCACCAGTTGTCAAATTCTGCCAAAAATTACCCTTGATAGCTTCCATTGTTGGGCATCTATTGCAGACTTTCCTAATTAAACCCGTTGATGCTGAATCATTGAGAGGGACAGTTCATTAACTAGTAACTGCATACATTAACTGAATCTACAAGTCTTCTTTGGGAATCTCTTCACTCGAATTCTATAAGTTATATCTTGCACTTGCCTCCTTTCCCGCCAGAGAATGAATTCTCTGGCTAATAGCGCAAGTCCACTCAAGTGGACTCAATCCTTATTCAGCCTTCTTTAGAAGATAGCCCCAGAATTCATGATAGTGCTGGCGAATTTGTAGGGAATCTAACCCATCAGCCCCATCTTAATTTCTTTAATTTCAGTGCGTTTAAACGCACTTTAGCTATTAGCCCGCAATTTATTGCAGGGCGGGAAAGCAACGCAAAACCAAGATTTTAGGGATGGGGAGTTTAACCCCTCGCAAATTGACCAACAGTATCATTCATGCTGAGGCGGTTGTTGTGGCTGGTACAAGTTCTGAGACAACTAATTGCATACTTTTCACAGCTACATATTTTAATACCAATTCTCTCTAAATTTTGAGTAGACGCCCCCTGCCCCCTTCAATTTTGTAGAACCTGTGCGATCGCCTGAGAAATCGGTAAGCCAGGACAGCGTTCTAACCAGAAAAACTCGCCAACTGGGTTAACCTCAAGAAATACATGACGACCATCAGGAGTCAAAATAATATCAATAGCTCCGTAGTTCAAACCAAATTCTGCCATGAGTTTGAGCAGTTTCTCTTCGACATCTTCTGGCAGAGTGTATGGTTCCCAAGCGTCGAGTAAGGCAATTCCCTGTTTGCGCCAATCGTAACGCGCCTGATTCAAAGCTTGAGAATCAACCGCCGCCGTCAGCACACGTTTGCCTACAATAATTGTCCGCAATTCTAATGCCTTGGGGATTTTTTCTTGAAATGTCATTGGGCAGAAACGTAATCCATCGAGGTTGTCCAGATCCTCAAATGAAATTGGATTCGTAAACACAACTTTTTCTCGTCCTTGTTCATCGTAAATAGCGAAGGAAGAGAGCATCTTTGTAATCATTCCCTCCTTACACTCTTGGGCAAATTGCTTTACTGCCACTGAATTGTTTGTAGTCAGAGTGCGTGGCGTATCTAGACCAATCTCTCGTGCTATTCGTAATTGCAGTTGCTTATTTTCGGCTCGGCGAATATTTGGCAGAGGGTCGAGATGGAAGCCTTTAATACTGGCAATCATTCCCTCAATTGTGACGCGAGATTCTTTGAGTGAGGCTTGTCTGAGTTGCTTGTCCATCGAGTCGGGAATTCTTGACCCAATTGCGATGCGGCGATACCAAACTGCTGACACTTCACTCAAATCTAATGTCTGGTCTTCAACGCTTAGAGTAACTCGCTCACTTTTAGCATAGTAAACATCTAAGGTGATTTCTGTGGGAAATCGGTCTGTGTCAAAACGAAATGCTTTCCCTCCTTGGGCTTCAATTGCCTGAATAACTAGAGGAATACTTTCGTTGTCTTGGCTGTGAGTAATGATTAAAACAGTCACGTCGCTTCGCTCCGAATTAAAAATTAAAAATTAACAAGTTCCTAAATTTATAAAAGCTGTCAGTTGGTTGTGAATTTTTAAGTAAGAGCATTTTGCTTAGGGCTTGTTGAAAGTAGTGCATCTGCGATCGCATCTGCGATCGGGTATTCCAAATCTCTTTCCAGCATCCCCCACTCTCCTGTAGGATTAATTTCTAAAAAAACGTATTCCCCTGATGGCGTTTTGATGAAGTCAAATGCTCCAAAAATCAGTCCAAACCTTGCCATAAAAGCATCCAGGCAACGGATTAGTTTATCAGGTAATTGATATGGTTGCCAGGTAAGAGCCTCTTTTGTTCCATGTCGCCAATCTTGGGTGGATGCTGCATACTCAGAGGCATCCAGTGCGCCGACAAAGAGATTACCATTCACATACACTGCGCGTAGTTCTAGCTGTTTGGGGATTTGTTCTTGAAACACAACTGGACAATAGCGCAGTGTTTCAGCATCAAGTAAGTCTTCTTCTTTAACGGCGCTGGTATACATGAAAAAAGAGGAGGCTTGCATCCCATAAGAAAGAGGTCTGAGTAGCTTGGCAACCATTTTTCCTTTAACTTCCCCAAAAAACTCTCGTGCTTGTTGAGGATTGTTGGTGACGATAGTCCGAGGTATGACAAGACCAACTTCCGATGCAATTCTCAGTTGGCGTAGCTTATTTTCAGATGCACTGATCCGTTGTAAATCATCCACCCAGGTAGCTCCCCTCAGACTGTCCCAAAAGCCATCTAAGACTGCGAGTGATTCACTAGAACAGGCTGCTTGGAATTGTGGAGCTAATTCTTTACCTAAATCAGGTTGCCAGATCCGTCGCATCCATACTGCTTGAACTTGCTCGGTGTTTAGGCAGCAAGTGCCATATTCCAGTTTATGATTGCTCCCAGAGTTACTGAAATTCGCCTCGATTTGTACTCTCATCGGAAACTTATCAGTATCAAGGCGAAATGGCTGTGCGCCTCGTTTTGATACAGCTTCTACAACTTTATCGATTGTAAAGTAATCACCACTATGGGTGATTAATAAAACCACATCACGGTCAATGTGCATAAAATATCTTTATTAGATTCTTGTATTATCAACTATTAAAAAAATGAACTTAGTTTTAATGGGAAGCCAACCCCTAAATGGAGTTGGCAAAGCTAACAGTCTTTTTATTCTAAGAATATTGTTCAAAACTGCATCTTTGGTGTACTCAAAAGTATGCAGTTATTCTATTGCCACCACATGATCATCGCCGTCTGAAGGGTACTTCTGAGTAACAGCGTATTCATCACTATCAGAGGGAGCCTTTTTCGTTACTCCATCTTCTTGATCGGATGGAAACTTCAGAGTTTGGACTAATTCATCTTTCTCCTTCTTGGTTACACCACAACTTCCACCGCTAATCGTTTCTGATTCTTTATCAGATAGGTCTTCAAAGCTTTGCCCTTCTAAAAATCTGGCAAAGAAGGGTACTGCTTGTGAATTCAGTTCTTCTGGTTTGTTTTCAGACATAATTTCTCCTACGGTTAAGTAAAGATACATATATACTCAAATCAATGATACTACATAGAATTTCATCTCTGTAAGCACAAACTTCATTTGTAATTATTTGTAATATTTATGTGAATATAGTGACTTTATTGTTCCCTTTATGGATAATTAATACCAAAATTTCAAGCTAATAAACTTTGTAATTTAAAATTTTCAAAGTTGTGAAAGCCATAGCCTAATTTTTTAATTAGCTTGAATTTATTATTAATTCCTTCGTAAGGATTCAGGTCATTCATCCCTGGTAGGTTAATCATTTGCTCTACGGGAAATCTTATCACTAGCATCGTGAAACCTAAATTTTTATATTTTAATTACAGATCAAACATTCTTACTCCAGTCTGAAAAAACTAAAAATATTTACTACGTAAGACTTTGACGCGATTATGAGATGATTTTATTCCATAAATTCAAGAATTTTTCTCTTTTTTACATAAAGGGAGCGATAGAACAGATTTAACTTAATCTTATCCTTATTTTTATTTGTTCTTAGTTGTCTCAATACTTTTAATGGAATATATTTTATTTGATAAGTATTAAATCTTCTATAAAAACCCGATTTAATTTTTGAAAAGCTTTACCACTGGTAGCCTTGAGTGTTATCAATCAGAGCTTCAGCAAATATACTTAAAAATATTAATACCGAACTCTTAAGTAGTTGTATGTGATATTGTCAAAGCAGGTTTAAGGATTCAGTCTGACCGTTTGGTATTGTACTAACTAAACCAGGATAAACTCTATGTATCGATTCCAGATCAGTGCATACACACAAACGGGTGAATCCATCGGTCTTGTCGGTTCGACTCCAGAGTTGGGACTGTGGGACATCATGAAATGTGTCCGCCTGCGTACAAGTGGCGATCGCTATCCTTTATGGTGGACAGATGAAATTGACATTCAGCAGCCTTTATCGGGCGATGGACAGAGAGTCGAATATAAGTACATACGTCTCGATGCAAACGGTAATGCCCGATGGGAGAGCTTACTAGATACAAATCGCTGGATTCCCATTGATCCTAACGATTATTCCAGCACAATTATTGTGGATGATGGCGCATTCGGTTATTTACAACCTTACCCCTTTGGACACCTTGAGGAGCCTGCTGTCAAAATGCCCGTGGAGGAAGGGGCTGAAAGGCTCAAAATTGTAGTAATTGGCAGTTCCGTCGCATTAGGTCATAAAGCCTGGTTTTTGAAAGGTTGGGTTTGGCTGTTGGCAGAGGCTTTGCAGCAAAAATATGGGCATCAACTCGTGAATGTGTCGGAAGTGGGGGCGAATGTCAGCAGAACGATCGCTCGATTTGGCTCAGTTGTCACCCCAGAACAACCGGATATCGTAATCATTGCCCTGTCTCTGGGCAACGAAGGGTTAGCCTACTGTCCCCCTCACGAACGGCGAGCAGTACAGCGACGGTTTGAAAGTGGCTTGCAGCAGCTTGTAAAAATGACGCGCGACATCGGAGCAATTCCAATTCTGGGCGGTGTCTATCCCAATGGCGACTATTCCCAGGAACATTACTGGCTGATCCGAGACACACACAACCGAATGCTAAGTTGGGGCGTGACTGTACTAGATTGGTTGGCAACTGTGGATGATGGGCAAGGACGATGGAAAGCGGGGATATCGTTTGACCCGGCTCACCCGAACACTATTGGTCACAGCCTCATGTATCAGCAGATCGACCAGCACCTCTTCGACATCGACAAAGACGAATTAGCAAAAGAAAAACAACGCTTCCGGCAACCAAACGAATTCCCCATCTACTTTGATAATGGGGGCTTTCATATCTCTGTCTGTATCGAAGAGAAGCGTTTACGGATCATTAACCCATCACAATACAGCTATACCATCGCTTCCTATTGGCAGGAACTACAAACTGCACTGCAAAGTAAGGCTGGATTGATACCGGGTATCTACATTGCGAAAGATACTCAACCAGGGACGCTCCCCTTCTTTGCTGTAGAGGATGGCGCGATCGCAACTACAATAAACATTCCCCCTGGTGCTGACCTAGAATATAGCGCTGCCTTCAATCTCTTTTCGCCGAACAACGTTTTATTCTATGACGGGCATCTGGGGATTTTGCAAGCGGACGAACGCCACCTCTGGGTAATCAACGAATCAGACAACGAGTACAATATCCAGCCAATGTGGACGGAGGTTTGCAACGCACTTAGAGCTATGCCATCGGGTATCTATGAAGATCCGCTTCATCCCGACGCCCCCTTTCGCACGATGATGATTGGCAAGGATGGGCTAGAAAGCCGGGTGAAAGCATCACCGAAGTCTGCGGTGCTGTTCCAATACAAATGCAAATTATCAGATATCAGCCGTGTGGCAATTCTTTCCCTTGGCGATCGCTGTGCCGTCCGCATGATGCTATATAAGATGGAGTATGATGGCCCCGCCTTTCCCTTTGATTTGACGCGCACCACTAATATTGCAGATGTTGCGGATGCGATCGAAAACGGTTTTGATGATATGTGGAATCCAGCCTTTCTGCACTACAGTCCCGATGCAGGCAGAATTTACCACAGTAAGTGGTCAGGTTTATCCTTTGCCCATGAAGTCGAGGAGACAGACGACCCAACGAGCGATATGTCTCCCGTCCATGAACGGATGCGCGTTCGGTACACGGCACGGTCTGAAAGGTTTTGGTACGCACTGCGGCAATGCGATAAAGTGCTTTTTGTTCGCACAGGAATTAGCGATCGCGGTGGTGTGATAGATTTAGTCAACAAGCTACAAAAACAATGCCAGGCGAAACCATTTCATCTCTTGCTTCTTTCTCCCCAAAGCGATGATGAGTTTTTAGACCTTCCCAATGTGCTGCACTACAATGTCGAGTTTAATCCCGATCGCATGTATGACGATTTGGGACATTGGATGTACTGCACAGAGGTGATGCGAAGAATTCTGGAATCTCTTGGGGTTTCTAGTAAAAACCTCTTTTGGTGTCCACCCAAAATACCGAAGGGGTGAGAAATTAGGTAGGGGCGCTCGCATTTGGTATTTCGGCGCTCGCATTTGGTATTTCGGCGCTCGCATTTGTTATTTCGGCGCTCGCATTTGTTATTTCGGCGAACTCATTTGTTATTTCGGCGAACTCATTTGCTATTTCGGCGACTGGGTTGTTTGAGTTTTTCAACTTACCGTGAGTTGGTTATAACGCAATACAGTTCAGTTAAGCATTTCTTCCTTCTCTTTGCGTCCTTTGCGTCCTTTGCGGTTCGTTAAAAAAATTGACTTTGACAAAGAGTTTTAGCCTTAAGTGAACCGTATTGGGTTATAACGCAATACGCTTGGGTTAAGGCTAGGACTCTTTTTTTTAACGAACCACAGAGGCGCAGAGGACACAGAGAGAAGAGAGAAGAGAGAGAAGAGAGAGAAGGAAAAATTGCTTAACTGAACTGTATTGGGTTATAACGCAATACGCTTGGGTTAGCGTCAAAAACCATAAACTGCGTAGGTTGGGTTGAGGAACGTAGACCCGAAGGGGCTTCCCGCAGGGTAACCCAAGCGTATTGCAATACTGCGTAGGTTTTGCCTAAAAAAGAAAAATGCGTAGGTTGAGTTGAGGAACGAAACCCAACATTTTGTGGGGTTTGTTGGGTAACGCATTGCCAAAACCTACGCAGTATTGAAGCGTATTGGGTTATAACGGTGAAGTTTAATTGCTGCCATTCCTCAATAGCCCAATGGATGGCGGAAATCACCAACCACTTTGTCAAGTTCTTGAGCGATCGCCAACAACTCCATCTCGCGCCATCGTTTGCCAACAATTTGCATCCCAATCGGTAAGTCATTGTGAGTTTGCCCAATAGGAATTACCACCGCAGGATGACCACTGAGATTAAATGGTATGGTGTAAGCTCCATTTGCCACCAGATGAGGATAGGATTTGCCCTCAATATCAATGGCGCTCCAAGCCGGACGATGGGTAAATGCAGGAGTTGCTGTCACAGGAGTGAGCCATACATCCCACCCTTCTAAAGCTTCATCGATTTGAGTAATGAAGCGATCGCGCTCGGTGAGTGTCTCGAAATATCCTCTTAGACTGGGATTCAAAAGTTCTGGGAGAAAGCTGTTGAAATTCCCCAATTTTCGGAGTTTTTTGTCGCCTTGAGTTGCCGTGCGAAAGAGTAACTCTAAAGTGCGTTTCACATTATAGCGATCTTTGGGTTGGGCGTAGTTGTTGATGTATGCTTCCATCCGCCCGTAGAGGTTCCACACTGTGGATAAATCAAAGTCTTTGGGAAGCCAGCGTTCAACATGAGTACCTGCTTGAGCAAGTTTTTGCACAACTGTCTGTACTGCGGCTCGAATTTGGGCAGCCACGGGAACCTCCACCCATTCATCAATCCAAGCAATTTTAAGATCCTGCAAAGACTTGCCAGATGGAGTATCAAGGGGAAGCGGTGGCACATCTGGGCGACGCAAATCTGCACCAGCGATTAGTGAAAAACAAAGGCGAATATCTTCGAGCGATCGCGCAAAACAGCCAATAGTCAACATTTGTCGCAAACATAGCGGCATTCCCGGTACTTCAGGAATACTTCCGGCAGTGGAAATACGGCGATCTGTTGGCTTTAAACCATACACACCACAGAAAGTTGCAGGTTGGCGCACGGAACCCGCAATATCGTTGCCTATATCTAATGGTGAAAGTCCGGCTGCAACCGCAGCAGCACTGCCTCCAGAACTGCCGCCTGCTGTGTAGTCAAGATTCCAGGGATTATTTACCCGTGGAAACAGAGAATTTGTACTTTGAAAATCACCAGCCAGTTCTGCCATGTTCGTTTTGCCAAGGATAACGGCTCCTGCTGCCCGTAGCCTTGCAACAACGGTGGCATCCTGTTGAGGAATGTAGTCTTTGAGAGGAATGTAACCTGCTGTGGTACGGAGTCCTACTGTTTCAAAAATGTCTTTGATCGTCACAGGAACACCGTGCAGAGCGCCCCAGTGTTCTCCTCTAGCTAGGGCTTCATCCGCAAGCTTTGCTCTGGTACGAGCATTGTCTTCGTCTAATGTGCAAATTGCATTCAACTTTGAGTTGTGCTTAAAAATCTGCGCCAGGTAAGCATCAAACACTTCGATAGCAGAGACATGGCGAGCGCAAATCATCTGAGCAAGTTGATGAGCGGGTAGAAAAACTAAGTCACTCATAGGTCGATTTCACCTCATTTGTCGGACTCCCAGGCTTGATCAAGTTAATTATATTTATTTAAATTGAAGAATTTGCACAGTTTAAAACTTCAGGTCTAATTGGGCGTTGACGATGCTATCGGTAAAGCGATAAATTATCCCAAACCGAATAATTTAGAAATTGCAGGCAATAATTTATTACCAGCTTCCACCAGCGAAGCAACAGCAGGTAAGCCTGTGAATATCCCTTTCAACATTGTGATTGCCGTTTTTGCCGTCTTTTGTTTGGTGGATTCTTGGGGATTTTTACCCGCTTCTGCTAAAGCCTTCACCTGTTCGAGTGCATCAGCTTTCTCTTCTTCTGGCAAATATGTGGATTGTATGATTGCATCTTGCAACTGCGACAATAATTCTTTAATTCCTGGTTTCTCGGCATCGGTTGCATCAGGTAACTGATTGAGGGCAATACTCACGTTACCGCTAATGGTTCCTAGATTAGCAATAGAATTATTGCCAGCGATACCGCTAACATTACTGCTACCTTCAATATTGATGCCACTGATATCTGACATGTTGGTATCTCCTTGTGTATAAAATTTCGGCTGCCCAAGTGCAGTTGTAATCATATTTTTTAAATCACTAATATAACTATCTTTTTCTATCAGCAATAATTGCTGACTCTGCGATAAAGCTTTAAGTTGATTATAGTCATCAAAATATTCTGCACTCAGTTGAGATTTATCGCTACCTGCTGCGGTTTTGGCTCTGAGCAAGATTTTATCATCGCCGCGTTTCTCCATTGCCACGATTTCTAACTCGGCTTCGGGATGGTTTTCGGCAAGGTTTTTGAAGGCGATCGCAACAGCGCGAGGGTCAACGCCTTGATTATGATAAAGGTCGAGGGTGTCAAAAATTGGCTTGATAAAGTTGGCAAAATCCCCGTCTGCAAATACCTCTTGTTTATTATCAGGTTTGCGGAGGGGGTCGGGGTCTTCTTTGGTGGGTAAGCGCATGAAGATATATTCACACCTCACCCCATGCAATTTAGTTGTATTTGTAATGCCCCAATCTTCGATGTACGCGCCTGTGAGATTTGCACCAGTTAAATCGGTTGCATCTAGTTGCGTTTGCTTCAGTTTTGCTCTTGACAAATCGGCATCTTGCAAATTGGCTTCACTGAGATCAGCACCAATAAAGCTGGCATCTGCTAGGTTAGCTTTTTGTAAGTTGATACACCGCAGGTTTTCACGGTAAAAATTCTTATCCTGTCCCTGTCCTGTAACCAGCAGTTGACGTACTTGTGAGTTTTGAAGATAAGTTGAGCCAGGACGAACACGGTCAAGCATTCTGGCTTGATGCCAACGGCTACAGATAAGAATAGTGTTTCGTAAATCTGTACTTTTGAGTGTGGCTTGGGTGAAATCAGCATTGGTTAAATTAGCGCCACGAAAACTTGTACCTCCTGTTGCAGCAAAAGCGATCGCAATATTACGAATTAAGGAGTGTTTTTGATCTCCTTTCATGGCTCGCCAGCTGATATAGATACTAAATAACGTTCCGGCTCCGGCGAAGGCGAGGGCGAAGGCGACGGCTCCGGCGAAGGCGAGGGCGAGGGCGACGGCGAAGGCGAGGGCGACGGCGAAGGCGAAGGCGAGGGCGACGGCGAAGGCGAAGGCGAGGGCGACGGCGAAGGCTCCGATTCCGGCGACGGCGAAGGCGAGGGCGACGGCGACGGCTCCTAAACCAGCTATTATTCCTTGGCGAATCGTGATGAATAAAAAGACAATCAATGTGATTAGAGCAACCCAGCCCCTAATCTGCTCTTCACTGGATAAGTGAAATATCAGCGACACATAGTAACCATTGACAGCCCAGAAAAGTCCTGACAGTCCCGACAATAAGAATGAGACAATAACTAAACCAATTGCCCAATGTCGTTGCAGTCCAGCTTTGGCGTGGCTGAAGTTTGCCCCTGTCAGGTTGGCGTTGGTGAAGTTTGCCCCACGGATGTCGGCATAGCTAAAGTTTGCATCCGCAAGGTCTTGTCCTTTGAAGTTGCGTCCTCGGAGATTTTGACCGGAGAAGTCTAAAGCCATGTTCCACTTTACGGAGGTGAGCAAATTTTACTACACGCTTACCCCTGTAAGTTCAGGAATGGTTAGATATTTTTCATTAATGGAGTTCAAAGACTCGTTCACAAGTATAAAAGGCTCATTAATGGAGTTCAAAGACTCGTTCACGAGTATAAAAGACTCGTTAACGGAGTTCAAAGGCTCATTCACGAGTATAAAAGACTCGTTAACGGAGTTCAAAGACTCATTCACGAGTATAAAAGACTCGTTAACGGAGTTCAAAGACTCATTCACGAGTATAAAAGACTCGTTGACGGAGTTCAAAGACTCGTTCACGAGTATAAAAGACTCGTTAACGGAGTTCAAAGCTTCATTAATGGAGTTATCATGTCCGGTTGCTTAGTTGCTAAACCCCAGAAACCCACCCCGCCAACCCCACCCCTTACTCCCCTCGCCTTAGTAACTACGGTGTAGACACAAGTCTTGTCGCAGCCATATCTTTATTAATTAATAAATCTCGCACTGCGTTTCTATCCCGCCTCGGAATGAATTCCGAGTCTCATAGCCCAAGTCCACTTAAGTGGACTAAATTGATTATTCAGTCCACTTAAGTGGACTTCAGCTATTAGCCCTGAACTTTAGTTCTGGGCGGGATGTTAGTAAGTGTGACAGTTTAACTCTGAAAAAATGTGGCTAAAATATCGCTTTCAGCTTGTTAATATTTTATGTACTAAAGTGCCGCTAGCTCAGAAAAACTATAGCCGAGTTTATTATGTAGATAGTATTTAAAGAGCATTGAGTGTAAAGATAACAATGGAATCAAAGCAAGATGACATTACTATTCTTCAACAAGCACAGAAGCGTTTACGGCGACTGTCTCCAGAAAGGCTGCGGGTAGTGAGTGATTTTCTGGCTGCTCTAGAAGAAAAAGAAGAACATGAGGCGACGGCGGAACTTTTGAATATCCCTGGTTTTGAGCAAGCTTTGCGCGAAGCTATGCAAGAAGCTGAGGCTGGGGAAGTGGTGTCATTTGACAGTATTCGTCGTCATGTATGAACTTGTACTGACTCGCAAAGCACAGAAGTTTTATCAAGAAGTAGATGCATCACTAGCGGAACGACTAAACCGTTGTTTTGACTAACTGCAACAGAATGCTTATGAACATCCAAACATTAAGCGGCTCAAAGGTGATTTCGCGGGTCTTTTTCGTTATCGAGTTGGTGTCTGGCGAGTTGTTTATAAGGTGGATGAAGAACAGCAACTAATTACTATTTTACTGATAGCCCATCGGAGCAATGTATATCGGTGAGTGTGTGGTGTATGTCAAGTATTAATGTGGAGATAAGCACGATAATTTGCATTATAGAAACTACTGATGAACCGCTCGAAAATAATTGCCATTCTTACAGGTGCAATTTCTGTCATTTTAGCGATCGCCTACCTGATCTTAGTCCAACTGCTGGACTACCGCGACATGAAACCCGCTCCTATCAACCAATTTGACGAAGCACCTGCGTTAGCGATCGCGCAGCCTTCCGAAGGAAAGCTTACCATTCGCGTAGCGTCTCGTAGAGAGGGTATCGCTATCTATCACTAGCAGATTAATAAAATAATGCAAACATAAATTACATTTAGTCGATTTGTAGAGACGCAATCAATTGCATCTCTTGTTATTTATAATTAGGACTTATATCATGTCCGCTTGATTACTTATTAAACCCGAAGAACCCCACCCCGCCAAAGCTATGCTTTGTCTCCCCTCCCCGCAAGCGGGGAGGGGTTGGGGGTGGGGTGTAATGACTGTGGTTAGCGTAACTATTTATGCGGACATGATATTACGCACAGCTAATGAAAAACGAACCACAGAGAAGCCAGTGCGCCCTTGCGGTTCCCCGACTTGTTCGCGCAGCGTCTCCCCTTGGGAGAAGCAACTGGCGCGACGCAGAGGTCACGGAGGAATGAGAGTTTGAGAGGGTTTTTGCGTAAGTCCTAATAATATTTACGATCGCTATCAGCAAAATAACTCAACCACGGTTGGCTTAGTCACTTTCCCCATAGCGTTGCGCGGTAATTCTTCAACTATCAAAATTTGGGTTGGCACTTTATAAACTGCCAATCGCTCTTTTGCCCAACTCCTGAAAGCTTCTAACGTTAAAGGTTGTGACCCTTGCAATACTAACGCCGCACAAACCCGTTCACCCCACTCTAAATCAGCAACCCCAACCACTGCACATTCCTGAATATCTGGATGCGATCGCAATACTTCTTCAATTTCTAGAGCCGAAACTTTATACCCTCCCGTTTTGATAATATCCACACTCATCCGGCCCAAAATGCGGTAGTTGCCATTCTCAACTACGGCGGTGTCTCCAGTACAAAACCAGCCATCTTGGAAGGCTTTGGCGGTTGCTTGAGGGTTTTGCCAATATTCTATAAACACTCCAGGCCCTTTAACTTGAATCTCTCCTGGTGTTCCGGCTGGAACTAACTCCCCGTTCTCATCTACTAATCTCACTTCAACTTCAGGTAGTGGCTTCCCCACATATCCAGACAACCGTTCACCGTGTAAAGGGTTCGATAACGCCATCCCAATTTCAGTCATACCATAGCGCTCAAGCAGAAAATGCCCGCTAATGCTCTGCCACTTTTCTAAAACTTGAACTGGTAACGCTGCCGAGCCAGAAACCATCAGGCGCATCTTAGCACAGCCTTCTGACATAGTTTTTTGGCGTTCCTTAGAGGCAGTTTCCCAAGCAGCAATTAGTTTTACATAAATTGTTGGTACTGCCATAAATAGGGTTAAGTCACCGTCACAAATTCGGTTCCAAACGGTTTCGGCATCAAACTTGCTCAATATATGACACTCCGCCCCAGCCCATAAAGCACAAGTCAGTACGTTAACAATTCCATGAATATGATGTAGTGGCAGTATATGTAAAATGCGATCATCGGATGTCCATTCCCAAGCGGTAGTTAAGCTAGTCACTTGCGCTTGAATATTTAGATGGGTTGTAACCACACCCTTTGGTTTACCTGTTGTACCGCTAGTGTAGAGAATTAAGGCGCGTCTAGTGACATCTACTTCTGGAAGACGGCCAACATTATATGGGAGCGTTTCTGAGGTGAGGATGAATCTCAAATTGTGTTCTTGGGCGAGCGATCGCAGTATACCCTCAAAATTAGGATGAGCAATAATAATCGATGCTCCAGAATTGGTAATTACATACTCCAATTCTGGTCGCGGATGGGAAATACACAGAGGTACAGCGATACCACCAGCACGCCAAATTCCCCATTGAGTAGCTACATACTCAAACCCAGGCGGGATGAGAAAGGCAACTCGCTGCTCCTGTAAATCTTCTGCATTCTTAAGAAGACCTGTTGCTATTTGACTGGAAGTGTGCAGCAAATCTCGATAGGTAAATGCTCCATCCGTTGTAGCAATTGCTGTTTTATCGTTGTGTTCTTCAGCACGAATAATCAATGGGAGATTCACGTTTATTTACCGATTTAGGGTTGATTCAGTCTACTTATAGAAAGCATATAGCAATGCCAAACGAGAGGTAAATTTTACGATTCCACCAATAGTCTGTAACCTGAAAGACGTTACAACCAACGTTGTTTTTTAGCATAAGCAATACTACCAATCACAATTAATGCCATAACGCAGATTACAGCAGGATAAGCCCAAGGTTGCTCTAATTCCGGCATATATTTGAAGTTCATGCCATAGAAACCAGACATAAAAGTAATTGGTAAAAATATAGTCGAGAGGATAGTCAAACGATTAATTCGTTCACCGGTTTTGCTAGCAATATTATCGCGTTGAATTTCCATTAATTCTGACATCCAGGCTCTCAACGCTTGATATTCTTGCCAAAGTTTATCAACGTGATGAACTAATTCTTGATTGAATAGTTCCTTCACTGGTTGGGCAATCCATTGGAAATCTTCGTGATCCATAATAGCCATAAGTGACTTGATGCTTTGAAAATTACGGCGTCCTGAACGAGTCGATTGCCTCATCGTGGCAATTTTTTGGTATGTTAATTCATCACCAGAATTATCTAAAACTTCATCTTCTAAATCATCAAGTTTTCTGGAAATATAGTCAAATACAGTATGGTAATTATTCAAAACCTCTTTAAAAATGAGATAAAAAACATAGCTAATTCCTACGCTTTCAATATCTCTAGTTCGTTTTTGCAGATTATTCGCTAGAATACTTAAAACTTTTAATTCAGTGATTTCAAAGGTGATAATAAAATTATTTCCTAGCACAATATTGCCACGAGCAACCTCAAACTCATGATTTTTTATTTGAGGAGTTAGGATTTCATAGCTGTCAAATAAACAATCTTCTACGTCTTCATCAACTCCTACAGGGGAATGGTTGAAAATCATATTAACACGAGATGGATTAAGACCAAAGTGCTTAATAATTTTGGCTGTTCCAGTCCGATCGCGGAAGTAAATACAGCGCAACCAAATATTGTGAGAACTATCGATTTGTTTCAGTACCGTATCGACATGATTGCTGGTAAATAATTCCAGGTTGTCTGGATGAAAAGTGAGGAGAGTTAGCATATAGCCATCCTAATTGAGTCGTAAGAAAATACTATGACTCATGTTGAGCGATAATTTATTTGACTACAAGGACACATAAACTGTCAAAGCTTACGGTTTATGACGGTGAATAGACATATTGCAATTCGTTTGGTATTAATGATATTTTACCCCGGAAGATCCCCCCAACCCTTCTTAAAAAAGCTTGCTCTAATTCCCTCCTTTTTAAGGCATACGCTTGGGTTAAGGCTAAAACTCATTGTCAAAGTCATTTTTTTTAACAAACCTTATTAGGCGCAGAGAAGCCAGTGCGTTGGGCGGGTTCCCCGACTTGAAGCAACTGGCGCGGCGCTGAGAGAAAAAAGAAATGCTTAACTGAACTTTATTGCTTTTTAAGGAGGGTTAGGGAAGATCAAGCCTTAACTCAGGCGTATTAGGCTAATGGTATAAAAGGGATAGTCTTAAAATGGTATTAGTGTATTGAGTCATAGCTCAATTTTTTTCTCTTTTCCCAGATTTAGGGCGGGTAGCTTTCGCTGGTGCTGACTTATTTTGTAGAATTGCAATTTCCCTCTGTGCATCTTGATAACTATCTTTTTCACCTTGCTGTTGGAATAGTTTTGCAGCTTTTTTGAAATCCGCGATCGCTCCCTGTTTATTTTTCTGCTTGGTGCGAATCACACCCCGGTTATAGTAGGCTAAGGCATTGTTAGGATTAATTGCGATCGCTCGTGAATAATCTTGATTTGCAGCTTTTTTATTTCCTAGTTCGAGATAGGCATTACCACGGTTGTTATAAGCTGCTACATCATTAGGATTTAGTTTTAGTGCTTCGGTATAATCTTCAATAGCGCCTTTATAATCTCCAAATGAAAAGCGGTGAATACCTCTGTGGATGTAAGCCGCACTAAATTTAGGATCAATCTGTAAAATAGTGTTGTAATCTTCAGTAGCTTCGAGGTTATCTCCCAGATCGCTGTAAACATCACCACGATTAAGATAGGCTTCTATGTATTTGGGATTTATGTTAATTGCGTCCGTGTAATCTTTCAGCGCTGCATATTTTTGTTTATTAATAGATTGAGTTAAACCCCTTTGATAATAAGCTTTAGCATCACTAGGATTAATCTTAATTACTGTATCAAAATCTTGGATTGCTTCAAGTCTTTGTCTGAGGCGACGGCGAAGAATTCCTCGTTGCAAGTAAGCTTCGGTATACTGAGGCTTGAGAGCGATCGCTTTGTTAAAATCTCCAATTGCGCCTTTATTATCCTTCAGTTGAGTACGGGCTAACCCCCGGCCATAGTAAGCATAAGCATCCTGAGAATTTAACTTAATCGCTTGGGTATAGTCTGCGATCGCTTCTTTGTACTTGCCTAATTCAGACAAAGCAAATCCTCGGTCAAAATAGGCATTAGCATCTTGAGGGTTGAGCAAAATAGCTTGGCTAGAATCTGCTTGTGCTTGCTCGTAGTCTCCTAATCGATAATAAGCATCACCTCGCTTATTATAAGCCAGAGCATTTTTTGGATCTAATTCAATCGCCTGATTGAAATCTTCAACTGCACCTTCATAGTTTCCTGCATCATATTTATTGACCCCCTCTTGGTATAATGTCTGTTGAGCATCACTTACAGGTTTTGGCGACCTCAATTGCCATGCTCCAACGCCAAGTATGATACAGCCAGCTACCCCCGTCAGAACTAGTAATAATTTTTTCTGATGCTGTTTTTGCTGATTGTGATCAACATTTGTTATCTTTTTCAGGTCGTCTAAAACTTCGGTAGCATATTGATAGCGTTTACGATAGTCAAAACGCACCATCTTATTAATAATTATTGCTAATTTTCTGTTAACTTTTAGCTTTTTGTTATACCAAACGATTTCATCTGTCAGCCGATTTTTCTGAGTTCGCAAGTTAGATATTTCGTTTCCAGATAAACCTAGAAGCGCTGCGATCGCAACGATACCTAAAGCATATATATCGCTGTTGTATTTGAGATTGCCGTTAACTTGTTCTATCGGCATATATTCCAGATTGTTAACGGTATTAGTTATGGCTCCATTAAAAGCGCCAAAGTTAACCAAAACTAACTTTTTGTCTGATTCACGGCGAATAATATTTGCTGGTTTAATATCCCGATGAATCACGCCATCGCTATGTACAATCACCAAAATTTCTAATATCTCTGATAAAAGACTAATTACTTGGTCTTCCCTCAGAGGTTGCCCCTGGATAATTTCGTGAGTTAAAGGATTACCGGGGATGAATTCTTGGACTATATAGAATTCTTCATTCTCTTCAAAATAAGCAATTAGCTTTTGAATTTTCTCGTGTTTCTGTCCTAGTTTTTCTAAAGTTGCTGCAAGACTCGCAACCAAGCGGCGTAATATTGTTAAATTTTCAGGATTGCTACTAGCAGGACGTAACTGCTTTACTAGAAATTGGCTGCCAGGAAAATTAACATCTTCAGCTAGATACGTTTTCCCCTTTTCACCATCATTGAGAATTTTTAGTATTCGATAATGTCCATTTAGTAAATGACTATTCATTAAATAATTCGTAATTCGTAATGACGCTCGATGACTCGCTAACGCTGCGCTAACGTAATTCGTAAATTTTGTTTTGTAATGGCGATTTAACCCCAACACAAAACTTGCTTTTTTATTGAACCGGGGGACTTAAACCCACGGAACTAGTTAATATAAATATAGTATTATAAATTGTTTGATTATAGCTTACGTGTTATTACTGTTGAACTTTAGATATAAAGATTTATTTCTTTTAAAGAATATCATCGCATCGCAGAGGAAGAGGGTGGTATCACCCAAAAGCCGCTCAAAAAACTTAATTTAGTTTGTTGTGGGGAAAGCCAGATTTCGGAAATAGTAGCCATGATGGAACAATGGCATCCCAAAAATAGACAGTATATCGCATTGTCAGCCAAAACAATCGCATTGTCAGCCAAAACAATCGCATTGTCAGTCAAAACAATCGCATTGTCAGCCGAAACAATCGCATTGTCAGCCAAAACAATCGCATTGTTAGTCGAAACAATCGCATTGTCAGCCGATGTATCAATAATGCAAGGAGAAAATAGTTATTCTCTCCTGTACATAGAAGGAATTAGAGCCAGGTTTTACGCTGGTACGACAAATTTCTCACTACCAGCCAGTCCAAAAGCAGCATGAATGACTTGCAAAGCTTTAACACCTTGCTCTTGTGCCACAACACAGCTAATTTTAATTTCTGAGGTGGCAATCATTTGAATATTAATTTGGTGTTCGGCTAACGCTCCAAACATTTTAGCAGCTACACCTGGTTGTCCCACCATACCTGCACCGACAATACTTACCTTAGCGATCGCACTATCTAAAACAACTTCACCCCATCCTAATTCTGCTGCTACTTGGGTAAGCATTTTTTTTGCACTTTCTCCGTCTATCCGCGAGACTGTAAAGGCAATATCTCGTCTGGGAACACCATCAATCACCCGACAACGCTGAGATTGGATAATCATATCAACGCTGATATTATGTTGCGCTAATAATCCAAACAGCTTCGCTGCCATCCCCGGCCGATCTGGTAATTGGCGAATAGCAAGACGCGCTTGGTTCAAATCGAGGGCGACACCACGAACGGGGGGGTGATGAGGGGATGAGGGGGATGAGGGAGATGAGGGGGATAAGAGAATTAATTTGTCTCTTCCTACTCCCTCATCTCCCCCTGCTTCCTCATCTCCCTCATCTCTTTTTGCTTCCCCTGCCTCTATCTCAAAGGCGCTGCGGAGTGCGTTGACGGCGCGATCGCATTCGGTTGCATTGACTACGCAACTTACTTTCACTTCGCTGGTGGAAATCATCTGGATGTTGACGCCTGCTTCTGCCAAGGTGGCGAACATCTTGGCAGCCACACCGGGACGCCCAATCATTCCTGCGCCTGCGATACTGACTTTGGCAATGTTATGTTCTACCATTACCTCGGCTTCGTCAGATTTGGGGTTAGATTCACTCCTCAGTGCTGGGGCGATCGCTGCTGCTACTGCTTCTGCCCGTTTTAATATTGGTGCGGTGACAGTAAAGGCAATGTCATTACTATTACCTTCATGAACTGACTGAATAATCAAATCTACGTCTACTTCTTGCCGAGAAATTTCGCCAAATAACCGTGCTGCTACGCCTGGTTTATCGGGTACGCGCAACAAAGCCACCTTTGCTTGGTCAGTGTCAAATTCTACAGCATCCACCGGACGGGCAATTTCTAGATTTATTAGCGATCGCCCTTGGGGTTTGGCTGATGTTACCCAGGTACCTGGGGCATCCGTCCAGCTAGACCTAACTACTAGGGGAACACCATAGTTCCGAGCAATTTCCACAGCGCGGGGATGCAGCACTTTTGCCCCCAAGCTAGCTAATTCCAACATTTCATCGCAGGTGATGTCATCCATCAACTGGGCTTCGGCAACTAAGCGGGGGTCTGTAGTTAAAATCCCTGGTACGTCTGTATAAATTTCACAAAAATTTGCTTGTAATGCGGCTGCGATCGCTACTGCCGAAGTGTCAGAACCACCACGCCCCAAAGTTGTAATTTCCATTTCTCCAGCGCTGGATGTGCCTTGAAAGCCTGCTACTACAACTACTTTACCTGCATTTATGTGGCGAGTTAGGCGAGTAGTTTCAATATGCAAAATCCGAGCGCGGCTGTGTTCGGCTTCGGTAACAATTCCTACCTGAGCGCCAGTCATGGAAATTGCTGGTTGTCCGAGTTCCTGCAAAGCCATACTAAGTAAGGCGATGGTGACTTGTTCCCCAGTAGAAAGCAGCATATCCATTTCCCGGCGGTTAGGATTTGGAGAAATTTCATTAGCGAGTTTGACGAGTCCATCGGTGGTTTTGCCCATTGCCGAAACCACTACGACAAGCGAGTTTCCTGCTTTAACGGTTTTGTAAACGCGTTGTGCAACAGCTTGAATACGTTCGACTGAACCGACAGATGTACCACCGTATTTCTGAACTATGAGCGCCATAACTTTTATACAATCAATTGTGTCTGCTTTGCTCAATGCCCCCGCCGGGTTAGGAAGCCTTGAAGATATTAATAGATATTTAGTTTAGTGACATATTCCCACACTGATGCAAGCATACGGTGTAGGCTTTTCAGCCAATCCAGCTATTGCTTAGGAGGCGCTGAACTTTGTTTAAAGTCCACGAAATGCCCTGCCGCAGACTATGAACTTCCTACCTTGTACCCTACAAATTTTACTGTCTTGCATGAAATGCTGGCTTATTTGCGCTACCCCTCAAACCTATTGGTAACTTGTATTAATCAAGATGTGCCTACTTACTTCGATGTTGTGCAACGGAGTCGCTTACCAATAATCGTAATGCTACTGGACAGAGGCTTATCAGACAGCAATACAGGTGAAGTTAACCAACATTACTATACCAGAAAACTTGCACATAAATTGGCGATTCGTGGTTTGTACCAAACAAGCGATCGCCTGCATCTCCCAACCCAGGAATAATATAGCCATGTTCATCCAAATAGTTATCAATGGCGGCGGTATACAATGGCACATCTGGATGTATTTCACCCCAGCAATTTCTAATCTGCTAGGCCAAATTTCACTCAGTCCTTCTAAAACTGCATTGAAAACAGTTGCAGTTCCTAAAGCGCGACCTTCTTTGCGGCAATAGACAATTATACCGACACCGCCTTCTTGTGCCGTTTGGACTCACACTTCAATGCCATGTACCAGATAGGGGCGACAGGTGCAGATATCTGAGCCAAACACATCAGAACCGTTGCATTCATCATGAACCCGCACCGCTACAGGTTTATTGGGATCTGCGATCGCAGCCAAATCACCGACAATATACACTGTCACGCCCCCAATTGGCGGCAAAAATACCTCCAAATCAGATCGCGTCACCAATTCGGGAAACATCCCCCCAGTTTGTTCAAATAAAGCGCGACGCAACAGTGATTCTGCAATACCAAAGCGCTTGGCAATTCCTGGTAAATACCAAACAGGTTCAACTGCGGCTTTGGTGACAACTAAATCACCGCCTGGTTTCATAATCTTGCCATCTACCTGCAAACGACCTTTGTCTACTGCATCTTGCAGTTCTGGCATATTAATGTGAGCTTGAGTGATGGCGATCGTTGGACGAATATCATATCCCTGTTGGTAATAGGATGCAAAAACCTCAGACGCGATGCCTCCAAAGGGGTCGAGGGATACTATTTTATCAGGGTCAGCCCAACTTGGGTGAGGCCCGATATGCTCTACTGGGGATGTATTCGTCAGATCCGCTCGATGAGCCGACTGCAAAGCACCGCTAGCCACTGCTAGAGCGCGATAAATCGCATAACTGCCAGAATGAGTGCCAATCACATTGCGATGTACCTGCTTAGCCCTCTTTTATCACTTTCGGAAGAGAATAATCTGGGATGCTTACAGCATAAGACTTTTACTAAAAATCTTAGTTTCAGCCATTCTGTTAGAAAATAAACGCTCAAATGCTCACTCTATCTACAGTTGAAAATTTGGCTCTTATTTTTCTTTTCCCAGAGTGACAGAAGAGGGTTAGTTAGCGTGGCAATAATCGGCCCGCGTTCCATAGGTTCGGCTGCTCCCCATTGAATGGGGATTGGTTTAGGGCCAAAGCTACTAGGATGGCAAGTAAGAACAATATGCCTGGAAACGTCGTTTTGCTTTGGCATAGTCATTATTTTTTTGGTGATGTTTTTATAAGCTATTAGGCACTAGGTATTTGTCAAGTACCTCTAGTTAGTTTTTATTTTTATAAATCTAAATGTCGAGTGTGGTATTAGTCGTATACTGAATACAATGAATAACACAGAAAATTCATAATTAGCAATAAATTACCGCAAATTTAAAGATGGCTTTAAAAATCATTTAATAGATATATTTTGTGAGAAAGTTAATACAAACGTATATTCACTGATCTCAAATTCATGGATTCTTTACCTATCAATTCCTTACTTGAAGAGTTGAAAAACCCAGATGCCACAGTCCGCGAAAAAGCAACTAGAAAAATCTGGCGGATTTGGTTTCAGCAAAAGGGAATTTATGGACTGGAAATAATTGATCGCAGTCAAAAATTACTCGATGCAGGTGAAATTACTGAAGCCGAAACAGCGCTGACAGCACTAATCAAAGACCAGCCAGATTTTGCCGAAGCTTGGAATCGCCGTGCTTTTCTTTATTACAGTATTGGAGATTATCAAAAATCTCTGGCAGATTGTCAGATGGTTGTGCAGATAAATCCGATACATTTTGGAGCGCTTCACGGTATGGGTTTGTGTTATGCAGCACTAGGAGAATATAGTAAAGCCATCAAAGCTTTTAAAGGTGCTTTAGAAATTCAGCCCTATTCGCTAGTGAATCAAAAGTTGATTCTAGAATGTACATTTAGATTCAACTACAAGGGCAAATAAAAGAGAGCATCATACTGTTTTATGAATCCGTCATTACCCTCATCAACAGCAGTTCATCGCCTTAGTCGCCGTAATTTTATTCAATACAGTTCTATCTGGATTGGTAGTAGCTTCATTGCTGGTTGTACTAACAGCAACCAACCATCAACTAGCAATTCTCGGTTGGATAAAGTTACATTTGGCACAAACTGGATAGCACAAGTAGAACACGG
This sequence comes from Nostoc favosum CHAB5714, assembly GCF_020829495.1. GTDB lineage: Bacteria > Cyanobacteriota > Cyanobacteriia > Cyanobacteriales > Nostocaceae > Nostoc > Nostoc favosum. The sequence continues at coordinate 42,590 of NZ_JAIVFQ010000014.1, forward strand.
CGGATTTTACCAGGCGATGTCTACGACGGGCTGCGCCTACGCCACTTGTATTTACAAAGACTATGGTTTAGATGTCACCATCAAAATGGGTGGCCCGCAGGTTCCCAGTGGTACTCAATTGTTGATGGGGGATGCGGTAGATTTCTTTATGGGTTATGGCATTGATGCCGTGAACGCCATAGCACAAGGTATTCCCAAAATCACAGTCGCAGCAATTTTCCAGAAAGACCCCTGGTGCCTTATTGCACATCCCAACACAGCAATTAAAACCCTTGCCGACCTCAAAGGCAAACCAATTTATGTCTCTGCTTCTGCTAATATTACCTATTGGCCTTTACTCGAAGCAAAGTATGGTTTTACCGAAGATCAAAAGCGCCCTTACAACTTTAATCCTGCTCCTTTTCTGATTAACAAAAACTCAGCCCAGCAAGGTTATATTACGTCTGAACCCTTTGCTATTGACAAGCAGGGTGGTTTTCAGCCAGTAGTATTTTTATTAGCAGATTATGGTTATCAACCCTATGCAACTACTATTGAAAAAAAAAACAACTAGTAGAAAAGAATCCTGAATTAGTGCAGCGATTTGTTGATGCCTCAATTAAAGGTTGGTATAGCTACCTGGAAAATCCCCAACCAGGCAATCAGTTAATTAAAAAAGATAATCCAGAAATGACGGATGAGCAACTTGTCTATAGCATTCAAAAGCTAAAACAATATGGAATTATCCTTTCTGATGCCAAAGTTAACTAGTTCGCCATCAATATCATTGTAAGTTTCTACAGGTGATGGTTCTTTGTTTATTAAAACTGCTGCTGAACCTCCAAAAGGCTCACAGTAGTGAGTAGTTTTTGACAAGAGTGGTAGAAGCCAGTCAAGATGACTGTATTTCCCTCCATACCAACCGAATGCTATCAGCTTACTCATAAGTTTGCTATTTTATGTAACCCTCTAGTTTAACACTAAGTTATTCATTTAAAATCAAATAGATACCATTAAAACTTGCATTACCAGTATTCCTAATAAATATTTAGTTAACATCTACTCGAAGAAATGTTATTAATACTTTCAACGGCTTTGAGTTTTAACTGATAATTAGGTTAACTATCAAGCATCTTTTGCATATTGTCTGATACAGTCAAATTTTAATCTACAGAATGAATGAGTCACCATCCCGTTATTACACTCAATCAGATTAGCAAGGTCTACACCAATGGCACTGTTACCCTGCAAGACCTAAATTTAGCAATTCCAGAGTCGCAATTTGTCAGTTTAGTTGGCCCCTCCGGGTGCGGTAAAAGTACAGTTCTGCGACTGATTGCCGGATTGGGACGCACGAGTTCTGGTAGTATTGACTGAGGTATAACTCAGCAAGCAAGAAAACTAGCTTTTGTTTTCCAAGATGCCGCACTCATGCCTTGGGCAAATGTCAGGGAGAATATACGCCTACCGCTAAAATTGGCGAGAATGTCTAAAAAAGATAGCCAAAAATTGGTACAGCAGACATTAGAACTGGTAGGATTAAAAAGTTTTGAGGAAAACTATCCCCGCCAGTTATCAGGTGGAATGAAGATGCGAGTATCAATTGCTAGGGCATTAGTTACTCAGCCAAATGTTTTGTTGATGGATGAACCATTTGGTGCATTAGATGAAATTACTCGTAGCAAACTCAATGGTGATTTACTCGATTTGTGGCTTCAACACCGATGGACGGTGGTTTTTGTTACCCACAATATTTACGAAGCAGTGTACTTATCAAAACACATATATTATTGAAGACGGCGGCAGAAAAGTTATTGATCCTGAGCAGTTAAAATTTAAGGAAATAGTTGACCCATATCGGTTGATGAATCCCGGTAAAAGCAAGGTTCTTCAATTGCAAATTCAAAATTAGCAAACTACCAGAAACACATACAGCAGAATTTTGTTACGGGAAGCCCATTTGAAAGTTGCTGTACACGCTTTGCGAGAAAGAGGTATAGCACTGGGGGCGGGTATTTTTTTAACTGCTGAGTATGAGAACAGCTTGACTGGCTTTGGTGGATTTGGGCGTTTACGGTTGTCGGCGGAAACAGTTGCAAGACACCCACTTAGATTCATCTCAGATAATTTTGCTGCTTGTAAGTGCAAATTTTATAGCTTCAGATTATTGCTGGGATGTCGAGGTAAAACGGGCAATGGAACGGCATGAAAGCAAAGAAGCCAGAGTTATCCCTACAATTCTCGACTTTGTTGATTGGCAGAGCGCACCGTTTGGCAAACTTCAAGCTCTGCCTGAAGGCGGCAGAGCTGTGAAAAAATGGGGAAGTCGTGATGCTGCATTTTTAAGTGTTGCTCTTAGGTTAAGTCAGTTTGCGATCGCAAATACAAGAAATTAGGCATTGGGCATTGAGCAGAGAGATGTTTGTCGTTGGCTGTGCCAATTAAGTGTAGGACTCTTGTACCTAGCAAATCATACTCTTGGATAAGTGCCATAACTTTGCTAATGAGTCTTTTATACTCGCGGACGAGTCTTTTATACTCGTGAATGAGTCTTTTATACTCGTGAATGAGTTTTTGATACTCGCGGACGAGTCTTTTATACTCGTGAATGAGTCTTTGATACTCGCGGACGAGTCTTTTATACTCGTGGACGAGTCTTTGATACTCGCGGACGAGTCTTTTATACTCGTGGACGAGTCTTTTATACTCGTGGACGAGTCTTTGATACTCGCGGACGAGTCTTTTATACTCGTGAATGAGTCTTTTATACTATACGCTGACACCTATCGTGGTGAATACGCCCTGAGTGCTTCTTTTCAAGAACCGTGGTTGGATGACTTTATCCATTTCAACTTCGAGTACGAGTTTGCGAAAGCAGGTTTTACAGAACTCCATTACGTTCCCTATGCGGTGGGTTTGTGGTATATGGTTGGCCGTAAGCTTGAAACTGGAGCAGTTTGATTGTTTACGATATGCCATTGAGTATGTCTTGCATTTTGCGTCCTAACCACTTTAGCGGTTGCCATAACACAAAAAAATCTGGGGTTGCAGAGAAAGCGGGATAATTTAGCAACTTCCAAAATTCCCCCCCTGCTCCCTCTGCCTCCCCTGCTCCACTCCCTTAACTCCCCCTCTTCTCTTGCCGTTCTTTGAGTTTCAGCATGATCTCTGCGTGCATCTCGCGGGTAATTGGGTAAAAATACGTTAAAACTAAGCCACAAAGCAAACAAACTGTAGGTATGGGCCCAACAGCAATGCGAATCGCAAACAGTGCCGATTCAGGTTGCATGGGCAGTGGACTTCCGGCTACAGTTTCTTTGAAACCCGATACTTGCAAAGCATTTCCCACCAAAAACAGCCCGAAAGCTAAACCAAATTTTTGTAGTAAAACCATGAAGCCATAAAAAATGCCTTCTCTGCGTTGTCCAGTTTGCAGTTCATCTAATTCAATCACATCTGGAATCATCGACCAAGGAATTAGATAAGCTGTAGAGACACCAATACCAGCCATGACAGCCATAAAATACATCAAACCTATTTGACCAGGCTGTAAGAAAAATAGCCCAGCGGCGGCTATTATCCACAAACTCATTCCCAGAAAATAAACAACTTTTTTCCCGATTTTTTTACTCAGCGCCCCCCAGACAAATAGCATCACCAAAGCACTTCCTTGGACTGCAATCATCACTGTGGGCACATCTGATTCTTTAAGACCCATACAATTGACTACAAAATAGGGAATAATGCTGGCTGTCACCTGCACACCTAGCCAAGAAAAAAGATATATACCAATCACAAATAAAAAAGGTCGGTTGCTAAAGACAATTTTTAACTGTTCAAAGAAGGGCAGAGATGCAGGTTCCTCGGTTTCGATGCGTTTGGTCTCAAAAGCCAAGATGCGATCGCGGACTCCAAAAACGCACCAATATAATCCTAAAATTGAAATTACCGTACAAATTGCTGCTAAAACGAGATATTGTTGTTGGCGATCGCTAATTTGAGAAAAAACAATTTGCGTTAAAATCAACGACAGAATACTGCCACCAATGGAAAATGTAAACCGATAGCTGTTAAGGCTGGTGCGTTCGTCGTAATCTTGAGTTAGTTCTGGAGTCATCGCCGTATAAGGCAAATTCACAACCGTATAAAACGCCTGAGAAATCACCCCAATAGCTACGTAGTACCAAAACAGCGGCCAAATATTCTCACTCTGATTTGCACTAAATCGCGGTACAATCCACTGCAAGAAGAAGAAAATTCCAAAAGGGATTGCTCCATAAAACATCCAAGGAAGACGACGGCCCCAACGACGAGATTTCGTTTTATCAGTCAGAAACCCGACAACCGGATCATTTACCCCATCCCAGATTTTGCCAATCATCAAAATACTGCCAGCTAAACCCGGAGGGATACCAGCGACATTGGTAAAGAAAACCAGCAGAAAAAAGACGGAGATATTTGCAGTGATTGCTGGGCCTAAATCCCCTGCACCGTAAGCCAGTTTTGTTTTCAAGTCGAGTTTTTCACTCTTAGGATCTCGTTGGGCATCGCCATCACCAGAATTATTCATAAAACTTTGCACTCATAGTAAAATAAAACGTCTGCGACACCGATAGCGTAGCGTTAGCGACGCAGGAGCGTCACAGCCCGTCGTAGACATCGCCTTCAATACTAGCTATCTACCACTCCCGTTAGACTTATGCCAGACCTTTATGTTTCTTGGTCAGATTATCACCAAAAAATTGAACAACTGGCTATTCAGATTTATCAATCCAGTTGGGAATTTAACCAGATTATCTGTCTTGCCAGAGGAGGATTACGAGTTGGAGATATTCTCTCCCGTATATACCAGCAACCACTGGCAATTTTAGCAACATCATCTTACAGTGGCACTGGTAAGCAAGAAAGAAATAATTTAATTTTCTCTCAACACTTGACAATGACTGCCGAAAAGTTAGGTTCGCGCATTCTCTTAGTGGATGACTTAGTAGATTCTGGCATTACACTCCAGCAGACTATACCTTGGCTCAAGCAAAATACTAATTTCCCCATTGAGGAAATTCGCACCGCCGTTCTTTGGTATAAAGCCTGTTCAGTTATAGCACCCAATTATTATGTTGATTATTTGGCTGACAACCCCTGGATTCATCAACCCTTTGAACACTATGAGCAGATGAACATCGCACAACTCGCGGCTAAGGTAAGTCAAGTGTGTTGATAAATACTTAGTAGCGCTACGCGAAATTCAAAATTAAGAATTCAAATTATTTTTGTCATATTCTGAATGGGTTAGCCACAGCAGCTAGGGTTAGATAACTTTAGTTAAGTTTTTAATATCTCCCCAAACTTAGGACTCCACCACCCTTTTTGCGTACTGAAATAAGCCACATCTTTATGTTTATTGTCCTTACGGGATTGTGGATCAGAACATCGCAACATTGTCTTACTTTGCCCCTCTTTGATATAACTGTACTCCTCTAGAGGTTTCTTACATACTGGGCAGGGATATGTCGTAATCTTAACTGGAGGCTTTTGTTGATTCTCAGCTTGGACTGTTTTGGTTCGTGGTGGTTTCCAAGTTTTGTTAAAGTCGCTCCAAAATAGCACAACATTTTCACAGCCTTTTGTGCATTTGAGAAAATATTTCTTTTTGACCTTACTACTCGGAATTTTTGCGAGAAAATTTTTGCATTCAGGGCATCGCGTCTTGGAAGTTTCATATTTGCGCTCAGTTATCACATTAGCTTTACCTGTTGAGGAACTCGCAACTACAGTTTTAGCTTTGGAAAGCGCTGGTACAAAGTAATTCTGATTCCAACTAGTTAAATAATGCTGCCAAGAGTTTTTTCCTTCAGAAATTGCATCAAGCGCATCTTCCATTTTCGCTGTGAATTCCGCCTCTAGTAAATCCGGCAGTGCTTTAAGCAAAAACGCATCAACTTCTAACCCTAACGCTGTCGGTTGCAGATGGTCTTTTTTCAACTCAACATAATTTCGTTTTTTTAAGGTAGCAACAGTAGGAGCATAAGTACTTGGGCGACCAATTCCTTTACGTTCCATCAGTTGCACCAATTTTGGTTCACTATAACGGGGTGGTGGCTGCGTCTGCTTCTGCTCATGTCCAGCATTCTCCAGTTTCAGCGCTTGTCCCTGTTGTAATGAAGGTAAAATACTATCTTTGCTGAGATTGTTCCAGTACCGGGCATAACCGTAAAATTCAATCACTTGCCCTCTAGCTGACCACAGTAGAGAACCAGACTGAGTAATCACCAGAGTTTTACGCAATTGGGCAGCACGACACTGAGAAGCAATTGACCGTTTCCAGATCATCACATACAGATTAAACTCATCATCAGGAAGTTCAGAGCGCAATTGAACTGAGGGACGAAACACGTCTGTTGGACGAATCGCCTCATGTGCTTCTTGAGCCGATTTGCTACTGCGATGCTTGGCGACTTGCTGCGGTACATTCTGCGGATCATTTTGCTCTAACCATTTACGGGCGCTGGCACAAAATTCTGGACTCAGCATTACTGAGTCTGTTCGCATATATGTTATCAGCCCTGCCTCATAAAGCTTTTGGGCCACAATCATGGTTTTGTCGGGAGCAAACCTCAGCTTTGAACCGGCTGCTTGCTGAAGGCTGGAAGTTGTAAATGGTGGAGGTGGCTGGCGGTTAACGATTTTTCCTTCAAAATGAATCACCTGATGAGGATGTCGCTGTGCTTCTTCAACTAAACGTGTTGCCTCTGCTTCGGAAAGAACACGCTTAGACTCGGGTGTTTCTGGACTATTACCTACTTTCGCGTCATCGTGAGTTTCAGTTTCTTGGTCTGCTGCATCTTTTGCAGAATCGACCGTCCCTTTGTAAAAAGCTCGAAATCCTTCCGCATAATCTACCCAGACACTCCAGTAATCTTGGGGGACAAAAGTAAGAATTTCATTTTCTCGCTGACAAATCAAGTGCAACGTCGCGCTTTGGACTCTGCCAACACTCTTAGCGCCGTTATTCAATGCCCAAACTAACGGGCTACCTTTATAACCCACCAACTTATCTAGGCAATCTCGGCACAGCCCAGCACCGATTAAGTTTTGGTCTAGCTTTCTGGGATTAGCGATCGCACTTTGCACCGCCGATGCTGTAATCTCAGTATAAATTACTCGTTTCGGTTCTCTTAAACCCAGCGTTTCTTTGAGATGCCAAGCGATTGTTTCACCTTCCCGGTCTGGGTCAGTTGCTAAGACAACTTCATCAACCTGCCTCACCGCAGACTTGAGCTTCTGAATTGTTTCCTTTGCTCGTTGGTCACGCGGGACGTAATTGCACCGGACATTACCGCCGTCCATGACAAAGCCCAAAGAATCGTCTCCTTCATTGCTGAGTTCTCGGATATGGCCACAACTGGCTAGAACTTTCCAATCCGAACCCAGAATTTGACTGAGTTTTTTGACTTTTCCCGGAGATTCCACCACAAGGAGGCGTTTGATCATAGCAACTGCGTTCTAGATTTTGAGCAATAAACTGGCAATTGCAATCAGCGATGGCTGCGCCAACGCCAAAGGCGAACGCCTATTCTCGTGATATGGATTTTCTAGAATACTGTACCAAAAAGCTTTGGAAATTGCTCAACTCAGTTTAGAGGTAAATCATATCAACGGGATGCCTGATTGTGCGTTCGCCCTACAGCCCTTTGGGCATCCTACGGCAGGCGTTGGCGCAGCCATCGCTGTTGGAACTGGCTCAACTATTATGATTTTAGCCTCAACAACTTGGATATGTATCATATCAAGTTTCTCCGTTTGGTTTCAAAATAACCAAATTGCATATAGCAATCCTAAATCATTCGTGAAAATTTCTCTTTATTCTCTCTGCGTCTCTCTTGCCTCTGCGGTACCCTGTGGCAAGCCACTTTGCATCTACGCTATAAAAAATTATTTTTCACAGAAAATTCCCGACTTTTTCAAAAAATCGGGAATCTGAATATTTGGATTTTCACTCGTACAGCACAAATCCTCTTGTTAAAGGTAGGCAAACTTCCGCTACAGTGTACTAGGGAATGTCAATTATTCCCTAATGAGGTACAGCTACTTGTGCATCGGCTATCTGAGTATTGTCAGCAACAATTTTGCGGAATAAATCGCCTTCAATTGTTTCCTGTTCTATTAACAAATCTACTAAACGCTCCAAAACTATGCGGTTGAGTTGCAACAGTTCTATTGCTCTAATGTAGGAATTGTTAACAATTTCGCGCACCTGTGAATCAATTTTGGCGGCAATTTCCTCAGAATAGTCTGATTTATTCATCCAGTCACGTCCCAAAAATACCTCTCCACTCTGATTTTCTAGTGACAATGGGCCTAATTCTGACATCCCGAAGCGTGTCACCATCTGCCGCGCCATTCCTGTAACTTGTTGCAGGTCATTACCTGCACCTGTGGTCACTTCTGGCTTACCAAAAACAATTTCCTCGGCGGCGCGACCACCCAAAGTAGCAGTAATCCTGGCTTTGAGTTGGGAACGGGAAATTAACCCCTGTTCTTCGTTGGGAGTAAACCAAGTTAATCCCAGTGCTTGTCCCCGTGGGATGAGTGTAACTTTTTGTACAGGGTCATGGTCTTTGAGGAATGTACCAACTAAAGCATGTCCAACTTCATGATAGGCAATCAAGCGCTTGCTTTTGCTGTCTACTAAGGCGGTACCTTCCATACCTGCAACGACTCTATCCACAGCAGCATCAATTTCTAAAAGGGTGACAGCTTCTTTGCGCCTCCTAGCAGTGAGAATGGCAGCTTCGTTGAGTAAGTTGGCTAAGTCTGCGCCAGTAAAACCAGGAGTGCGACGAGCGATCGCTTCTAATGATACGCTAGGATCAATTTTCTTATTCCGCGCGTGGACTTTCAAAATTTCCAGTCGTCCTTTGAGATCCGGTGCATCCACCATCACTTGTCTGTCAAAGCGTCCTGGTCTGAGCAGCGCTGCATCTAGAACATCTGGGCGGTTAGTGGCAGCAATAATAATAATGCCTGTGTTACCTTCAAAACCATCCATTTCAGTGAGCAGTTGATTCAGGGTTTGTTCGCGCTCGTCGTTACCACCACCGATACCAGCACCCCGTTGTCTACCTACTGCATCAATTTCATCGATAAATATTAGACAAGGGGCATTCTCTTTGGCTTTCTTGAAGAGGTCGCGCACGCGAGATGCACCTACACCAACAAACATTTCCACGAATTCTGAACCGGAAATACTGAAAAATGGTACACCTGCTTCACCTGCGATCGCTTTTGCTAGTAAAGTTTTACCAGTACCCGGAGGCCCAATTAACAGCACTCCTTTGGGAATACGTGCGCCTACAGCAGTAAATCTTTCTGGCTGTTTCAGGAAAGTAACAACTTCTTCGAGGTCTTCTTTAGCTTCTTCAACCCCGGCTACATCTTCAAATTTTACTCCAGTTTTTGCCTCCATTTGGAAGCGAGCTTTGGATTTACCGAAATTCATCGCTTGGCTAGAAGCATTAGTAGAGCGACGGAGGAACAATAGCATTAAAGCCACCAGTGGCAAAATCCACATGAGATTGATCAACAATCCAACAGCAGCTCGACTATTAGCAGAAGAAACTTCACCAAAATCAACATCCTTATCTTTGAGGATGTTAATTAACTCTGTGTTTTGTGCCAGAAGTCTCACCTGTTGCGGTGGTGTATCAGCCTTTTGCCCTTTAAGATAAACCTTTGCTAGCTGTTCAGTTTCGTCAAGCTCTACTTTTTGGATTTCTCCCGCCTTCGCTTTCTTGATCAAGTCGCCATAATTTAAAGAGGTGCTTTCTGCCTTTTGTGCCAAGACGGGAGTACTCCCGAAAATTCCTGGTAACATAATCAAACTAGCTGCAATCGCACCAACCCAAGCACCACGCTTTGGCGACTGTCTTTTTATCAATGGTTTTTTTCCCAAATTTGTCATAATAATTACCCTTTGTCTGCTGGCACAAGTTGAGCTATGGTTTTATGCCTATTCTTCTACCAAAAATTGTAATAACTGGAAATTACACTTTTCTTATCTAGTCTAACTTCCAGACTAGGTATTGGGGATTTGGGATTGGGGACTGGGTATTAGAGATTAGGATTAAAATAATTCTTTCCCAGTCCCCTAGATATCAATTTGACACATTCCGGCACAAATCGCTAAGATAAACATAGTCATAACGATTCCGCTTTTTAAGAAGTCTGGTAATAGTAGCTAGTTAATAGTTTGTGGGTTAATTATGGTGAGAATTATTGGAATTGGTGGTAGTTTAAGATCCAACTCATATACCCAGCTTGCTTTACAAGTAGCAGTGCAAAGGGTAGAAGCCCTCGGAGCAGAGGTAGAAATTCTTGATTTAAGACAGTTGCAGTTACCGTTTTGCACTGGTGCCAAGGAGTATCCAGAGTACCCAGATGTTCAGCGCTTGCAAGATACAGTCAGCCGCGCCGATGGATTAATTTTAGCGACACCTGAATATCATGGTGGGGTTAGTGGTGTCCTGAAAAATGCTCTAGATTTGATGAGCTTTGACCAACTGTCTGATAAAGTAACAGGACTAATCAGCGTATTAGGGGGTCAGTCTAATAGTAATGCTTTAAATGACCTACGGCTAATTATTCGTTGGGTGCATGGTTGGGTGATTCCAGAACAAATTGCGATCGGACAAGCTTGGGGTGCTTTCAGTCCTGAAGGCAAGCTAGTAGATGAGAAGCTTTCGCAAAGATTTGACCAATTTGCTCAGAGTTTAGTTGACAATACTCGCAAGCTGCGGGGTGTAAATTAGTTAAAGCTTGAGGAGGCATCAGCAACGGTGCGATATGAAAACTTGAGCCGCATCTATGCATGAAAGTACGCCATAAATAAATGTAGGGTGAGCAAAATTTTGCCCACCCTATAAAACTAAACTTAATTATCCGTGCGCTTTTCTCAAAGACGCACGTTAACTCCTGTCCGTGGGTTTAAGTCCCCCGGTTCAATAAAAATTTTGTTTTGTGTTGGGGTTAAATCCCCATTACAAAACAAAATTTACGAATTACGTTAGCGCAGCGTTAGCGAGTCATCGAGCGTCATTACGAATTACGAATTATTTAATGATGATGGTGGTGGTGATGGTGATCTCCAGCGAGTTGGGGATTAACTGCCAAAGCTTGCTCTGACAACAACTCTGCAATATGAGCATCAGCCCATTGGGCCGCCATTGCCAAAAATTCTGGATGATCGTTGACGCAAGCCATTTGCACGTAGTTCGTACCAGGATGCTGTTTCTCTAAAGCATGGATGATATGGTGTACATCCAATAAAGTTTCGTGGTTTTCTGTGGCAAAGCCAATTGGCATAAAAATTACCACTTTTGCACCCAGTTGAATCAGGTTATTTGCCGCTTGCTCTGCATTTGGCTGTGTCCAATCAATTAGGGGCGTGTCATGATTGAGCCAACCCACCGAGATTAACGGATAGCGGTTAATCAACTTATCCCGAACTAAATCGTACATTGCTTCACTTTCGGCAATCCCAGAAGTAAAGCCTTTGGCTTTGTGGGGACAGCCGTGATTCATTAACACAATACCGATTTGAGAAGGTAGATAAGCTGCTGCTAATTCAGCAATTTTCTCCTCAACCAGATGAGCCATCAAATCGATGTAAGCTGGTTCGTTGAAGAAAGAAGGAATGTAACGCTGTGCTTTAACCCAGTGTTCCTCACCATCAGTCAACTCAACGAGAGCATTGTTAACTTGCTCGATCGCAATCCCACTGGTAAAGATAGAATCAACAACCAGCAGTGGGTAAATCAGCAACTTCTCGAAGCCTTGGTTTTTGATTTCTGCCAAGACTTGATTGGGTAGGAAAGGCGCGCAGAAGTTGAAAGCTTTGAAAACTTGAACCTTATCGCCCCATTTTTCTTGTAAATTCTTCTCAATCCCAGCACGCTGCTGTTCAAAGATGGCATTGTGTGGGGAGATAAAATCGTGGTGTGTGTGTCCCCACTCGTGGCGGTCAAATAGCGCCAGAAGTTTTGCCAAAGGGGGATAAATCCAGGTTGGCACCGGTGCGAATTTTGCTGTCAGTAGATTTAAAGCCTGTTCGTTATAGTTGGCGAAATCTTCATAGCTTTCGACTTCGCCGTAGCCCATAAGCAGTACGGCTACACGGTCTTTACCTGATAGATGCTCGTGGGTGTGTTGTACTTTTTCCGGCGTGGCAACCACAATGAGTTCCTCAATATAACCAGAGTGCAGAGAGATTTGGAGTTAGAGAATAGTTTACACATTTTCCCTACTAGTAACTTATTATCCCATCCAGGGGGATAGGAAAGCTAGGAAAACCAAAATAATACATCAAAAGACATACAAAACTTACGTAGGACATTGGGTATGGAAAATTGAACCAATGCCCCATCTCGTATGTCGCTCGAATAGCGAAAGCGGTCAGCCCCTTTGGGGAAGTCAAAAGTCACACATTCAAAAGTCAAACAGGAGTCAGAAGTCAGAATTTATAAAAGGTTTCATATCAAAAGTACATTCATCCCTTCAAGTTATCTCCTGAGCTTTCCACTATTCTGACTCCTGAATTCTGACATTAATTTGGTGTAGCTTTTTGCTAAGGGACTTCCAAATAAAAAAATATCCCACTGTTCACAGTCAACAGTCAACAACTTCAAGCGGTTGTTTTTGTTTCTTGGAGTTCCCTAAATGCGTCTATCCAGATTTAAGTCTTCAACAATTCCCAACATCAAGTTGAGAGTTTCAAAATATTCTCTTAAAGGCGCAAAGCTTAACACACTTTTAAATAGATTAGGTTCAAATATATTTATTATTTTCTACTGCTTCTTCAATGGCTATATATATCATGTCTTCAACAAAGAAAATATAAATATTTCTATTGGTTTTCTTGCAAAAGCTAACTATTTTATCCATTAAGCTAGTAGATAAAACATAGCGTGCTTCTATTAACATCAATAGTATAAAATGCATTAATGACTTGATTCTTTTTCTGAATTAACCTATTTTTATATAAAGCGCTAAAAACAGTTGAAAACAAAAATATAAAACTAATTATATAATAGATAAACATTTGATTAGCGAAATTAATTTAATATTATTTATCATCAAAACTAATAGTTTTTAAAACTAGTATTATTTGGGAAAAATCTGTGAAGAGGCTATAATTTACTCAGTAAAAACAAGGTAATAAATATAAAATATACTTGATTTTTGAAAAAGCTCTGTACATCGGAAGAGTCAACAAATCAAAGGTAGTGTTAAAAATGAGTATAATTATTTGCCCTGGAATCCATGAACCAGAGTTAACTGAAAGCTTTAGAGTAGGATTGTTAGATATAGTTTCTAATAGCGCGATCGCTCCTAATGCCGCAAATATACTGGTTTATCCGGGTAAAGATTTTTTGGTTTTATCAGCATTTCATATTTTGCAGTTTTTGCGCGATAGCTTGACCGGCTCTTTAAAATCACCAATTATATTTATTAGCTTTAGTGCTGGCGTAGTCGGGGCAATAGGGGCAGCGCATTTGTGGCAACTCTTGGGTGGTCGTGTCAAAGCGTTTATTGCTATAGATGGATGGGGAGTACCACTACAGGGTAATTTCCCTATTCATCGGATGAGTCATGATTATTTCACCCATTGGAGTTCTTGTTTGCTAGGTTGTGGGCAAAATAACTTTTATGCAGAGCCAGCAGTTGATCATTTGTCCATCTGGCGATGTCTAACGACAAGCCGCTCTGCGTCTACGCCCCAAACTGTACAAGGCTGCTGGGTAGATTCATCCATTGAAATTTCTCCACCCAAAGGTCGTCTGACAGCCACTGAATTTTTGCTTATGCTGTTAAAGCGCTATGAAGCAAATTAATCCGGACAATGGAGTAAGTAAACAGGAGTTAGGAGTTAGTCATTAGTCATTAGTTCCCCGACTCCCCACTCCCTATCTACCTAAAGAAAGTATCTAATGTTTCCAACTGAACCGACTGCTGTTAATAACGGGTTTAGCGCACTGCTAAAAAACCGTGGTTTTATGCTCCTGTGGATTGGGCAATTGGTGTCCCAGTTAGCAGATAAAGTCTTCTTCGTTTTAATGATTGCTCTGCTGGAGAACTACTCACCGCTTCCTGGGTTGGCACAAAACTCGATGTATTCAACCTTGATGCTGTCGTTTACAGTACCAGCAATTTTGTTCGGCTCTGCCGGTGGTCTCTTTGTTGACCGCTTGCCAAAAAAGCTGATTATGATCGGCTCAGACATTGTGCGTGGACTGTTAACACTGTGTCTTCCCCTTTTGCCACGAGAATTCCTGATTCTGTTAATTCTTACTTTTGCCATTTCCACGGTGACGCAATTTTTTGCACCAGCTGAACAAGCAGCCATTCCCTTGTTGGTGAAGCGAGAAAATTTGTTGGCAGCCAATGCGCTGTTTAGCAGCACAATGATGGGAGCTTTAATTGTTGGCTTTGCTATAGGAGAGCCGATTTTGAGTTTGGCGAAAACCTTGATGGGAGAACAATACGGTCAAGAGCTTGTAGTTGGTGGATTATACATATTATCGGCTGCGGTCATGCAGCCAATTAAGTTTAAAGAACACAAACCCCACCAAGAACACCAGGCATCAAATCACCTTTGGGCTGAATTCACCGAAAGCCTGCGCTATCTCAAGAAAAACCCTTTGATCTTGAACGCCATGCTGCAACTTACAACTTTATATTGTGTGTTTGCAGCCTTAACGGTGCTGACAATTCAATTAGCCGAGGAGTTTGGTTTAAAAGAAAAACAGTTTGGCTTTTTCTTGGCAGCAGCAGGCGTGGGTATGGTATTTGGTGCGGCGATTTTAGGCCACTGGGGTGATAAATTGCATCACAAACCCCTACCTTTAATTGGATTTTTGATAATTGCACTAGTTTTAGGAGTGTTCACTTTTACGCACAACTTATTACTGGCGCTAGGACTCTGTGCATTTTTGGGTGTAGGTGCTTCCCTAATTGGCGTACCCATGCAAACTTTAATTCAACAGCAAACACCATCTACCATGCTCGGTAAAGTATTTGGCTTTCAAAATCATGCCGTTAACATCGCTCTGGCGTTACCTCTGGCCATTACTGGGCCATTAACTGATGCTCTGGGCTTGCGAACTGTGCTTGTAGCAATGAGTATTTTTGTCGTAGTTGTCGGTGTTTGGGCTTGGCAAAATACCCGCAAAGTCTTGCAAAACGTAATTTAACTAATGTAGGCTAATAGTCTAGCTTTATATTTAATATAAAAATTAATAAGATTTTGATTGAAGTTTTCAATTAAAATGAAATCTTAAATACAGAATTCAACATTAACTTTAGCTATAGTCTGAGGTTTGACCGTGCGTTCACAAAGTGTCTCCGCAGGAGAATCGCTTTCCCCAATTAGTCTCCCACAAACCGAGAATCACAAACAGTCTCGTACTTCTAGCCCCCCAGTCGTGCCCAAACGTGCATCTGGTGGTTTTGCTCTGCTTGACAGCCTTCATCGCCACGGCGTTGATTATATTTTTGGTTATCCTGGTGGGGCAATTCTACCAATTTACGACGACCTGTATAAGGTGGAAGCAACTGGTGCTATTAAGCACATTCTCGTAAGACACGAACAAGGCGCAGCCCACGCCGCCGATGGTTACGCCCGTGCCACGGGTAAAGTAGGAGTATGCTTTGGCACTTCTGGCCCAGGAGCAACTAACTTGGTAACCGGGATCGCCACCGCCTACATGGATTCAATCCCGATGATTGTAGTCACCGGACAGGTAGCGCGTCCGTCGATTGGTACAGATGCGTTTCAGGAAACCGATATTTACGGGATTACGCTACCGATCGTGAAGCACTCTTATGTAGTGCGCGATCCTAAAGATATGGCGCGAATTGTCGCCGAAGCCTTCCACATCGCTAGCAGTGGGCGTCCAGGGCCAGTTTTGATTGATGTCCCCAAAGATGTAGCTTTAGAAGAATTTGACTATGTGCCTGTAAAACCAGGTTCAGTGAAGTTACGCGGTTATCGCCCCACAGTGAAGGGAAATCCCCGGCAAATTAATGCCGCGATCCAGTTGATTACTGAAAGTCGCCGTCCTCTACTATATGTCGGTGGTGGTGCGATCGCAGCTAGCGCTCATGAAGAAATCAAACAACTAGCTGAATTATTCAACATCCCTGTCACCACAACCTTAATGGGGATCGGTGCATTTGACGAACATCATCCCCTAGCTTTGGGAATGTTGGGGATGCACGGCACTGCTTACGCTAACTTCGCCGTTAGTGATTGTGACTTGCTGATTTGCGTCGGCGCTAGATTTGACGATCGCGTTACAGGCAAGTTAGACGAATTCGCCTCCCGCGCCAAAGTAATTCACATCGACATCGATCCTGCAGAAGTCGGCAAAAACCGAGTTCCTGAAGTACCCATCGTCGGCGATGTGCGGAACGTGTTAGTAGACTTGTTGCGTCGATGCAAAGAAACAGGCGTTAAGGCTACCCCTAATCAAAACCAAGAGTGGTTAAATTTAGTTAATCGTTGGCGCGAAGAGTATCCTCTCATCGTGCCGCAGCATCCCGACAGCATTTCACCCCAAGAAGTGATTGTAGAAGTCAGTCGCCAAGCACCCCAGGCTTTCTACACCACAGATGTCGGACAGCATCAAATGTGGGCAGCACAATTCCTCAAGAATGGCCCAAGGCGCTGGATTTCTAGTGCTGGTTTGGGAACGATGGGTTTTGGCTTACCTGCGGCTATGGGCGCTAAAGTAGCGTTTCCTGATGAAGAAGTCATCTGTATTAGCGGCGATGCTAGTTTCCAAATGTGTTTGCAAGAACTTGGTACACTTGCACAGTATGGTATAAATGTCAAGACAATAATTATCAATAACGGCTGGCAAGGGATGGTGCGCCAGTGGCAGCAAGCCTTCTATGGTGAGCGTTACTCATGCTCCAACATGGAAGTAGGGATGCCAGACGTAGAGTTATTGGCAAAAGCTTATGGGATTAAAGGCATGGTAATTAGCGATCGCAGTGAATTAAAAGATGCGATCGCCGAAATGCTAGCACACAAAGGCCCAGTGATTGTGAATGCCCACGTCACCAGAGACGAAAACTGCTATCCAATGGTAGCCCCTGGTAAGAGCAACGCTCAAATGGTCGGTTTGCAGAAGCAAGCGCCGAAAGTAGCAGCAGAGCCAGTGTATTGTAGCCACTGCAATGCCAAAAATGCTCCTACTCACAACTTTTGCGCTGAGTGTGGGACGAAACTGTAACACTTTTTGATAATTCAGACTAGAGAGGTAGGGGAGAAAGATGCTGGAATTCCTCAGCAATCAAGGGTTTTACAGCAAATAAATTTATTGATGGGGTTCTCCCCCCTGCTCCTCGTCTTCCTTGACTTTAACCATAGCGTGGGCAAAGCTAGCTGTAGGCATCACTTAATTACGAATTACGAATTACGAATTACGAATTATTTTAATCTTCCTGATTGGGTTGAGCTAAAGAGATATTTCCTAAGTAATTCACTAAATCGCTTTGACTGGAGAAATCTAACAGCGCCTCAGCTAACTCTTCTAGTTGAGTAATGGATAATGTGCGAATCTGCTCTTGCATCTCCGGCTCAATTGCATCAAACCGACGTGTTAATTACGCCGAATAGCCCGTCGTAGACATCGCCACTATAAAATTCAGATGGATTAAACGTAGGTTGGGTTGAGGCTTTGCAAAACCCAACAACATAATCGATGTTGGGTTTCCTTACGTCAATCCAACTTACATTTAATGCACAAATTTAGGCTTGACACCGCACTAGATTTATGCAAAAAGTGGATTATTGCAGCACAGGAGTTGTGCTGTTACCGTTAGTTGACGCATTCGCAATTGCAGCTTGAGCAGGTTGACTGGCAAGAACCGCTACAACTGGAGCAACTTTTGAACTAGATTGTTTATTTCTTTTTCCATTAGAACCGCCAGCTTTGGAATACTCTATACTGTTTCTGCCGTAGATAGTTGCAACTCCACTTAGCATTCGTTCAGACATTTCGGAGAGGGCTTTATCCATCTGGGTTACTGTCTTACGCGATTCTTCAAGATTGGACACAAGCGTGTTATGAGCTTCTAACGTCGCACGGGTAGTGTTGATAAGGTGGTTGTAGGCTTCAATGGTTAATCCATGTCCTAAATCCAGATTTTCATCAAGGGATTTAAGCAAAGCGAGACGAAGTTGGGCTTTGTCAACAGCAGCAGAACCACGAGTTCTTAAAGACATGAGATATCCTTTTTTTTAATAATTCCTTTTTCAACATAGTGGAGTATCCTTTTGCCTGAGATGGGTAGTTTTGTGGATTTATTTCATTACAAGTTCAACGAAATAATTACGAGTTTGTCTGTATTTTTACTCATTTTTCAGATCGATTTGTTGTTTGGGAATAAGTGCAATCAGCAAGAGTAATCGCTAAATCAACAAATGCGAACGCCGAATCAACAAATGCGATCGCTAAATCAACAAATGCGATCGCTAAATCAACAAATGCGATCGCCGAATCAACAAATGCGATCGCTGAATCAACAAATGCGATCGCTAAATCAACAAATGCGATCGCTAAATCAACAAATGCGATCGCCGAATCAACAAATGCGAACGCCGAATCAACAAATGCGAACGCCGAATCAACAAATGCGAACGCCGAATCAACAAATGCGATCGCTGACTACGAAATCGCCCTAACTGTTTACACCCGCAGCGCCTTTCCTGTCGATTGGGCAATGACGCAAATTAGTCTGGGGGAAGCTTACCGTAACAGAATATTAGAAGAACGAGCCGAGAATATTGAAAAGGCGATCGCTGCTTCTAGGGCTGCACTCGAAGTTTATACCAAGAGCGCCTTTCCGGAAAATTGGGCAATGGCGCAAAATAATCTGGGGGCTGCTTACAGTCAGAGAATATTAGGAGAACGAGCCGATAATCTTGAAGAAGCGATCGCTGCTTCTAGGGCTGCACTCGAAGTTAGAACCCGCAGCGCCTTTCCCCAAAACAATGCAGAAACTTTGTTAAATCTCGGCAGGTTATACCAAGACGAAAAACAATTTGACTCAGCTTACAATACCTTTGTTTATGCCATTGCTACAGTCGGCGTAGCCCGTCGTAGACATCGCCTCTGGCGTATTCACAACACATATTGATAAAATTAATCTACCGTTAGTACAAAAACATCCTCTTTATGCGTCGTTAACTTTAAGCATCATTGCTACCTTGATATTTATTGCTTTAGGTTGGCTGATTACCAAACGTAAATAAAGTAAATTTTTCGGAGAAACTATGCAAATAAAAGACATGACGACAGAAGAGTTACAAAACTTGATCCGTAACACAGTAGATGAAATTTTAGATGAATACTTCGGCGATCCTGATGAGGGAAACAAAGTTAAAGAGTCGTTCAAGCAAAGTTTATTAGAAAGACGCCAAAAACGGCTAGAGGGAAGACCTACTATTCCAGCATCGGAGGTGTATAAAAGGTATGGGATAGACCATTAAATGAGTTATTCTGTGAGTTTTGAACCAGAGTCTATAACTGATTTAGATAATCTGGCTCAGGTGGTGCGACTACGGATTCTTAATAAGATTGAATGGTTAAGTATAAATTTTGAACAGATCACTCCTCTGCCTCTGACGGGAGAATGGTCAGGATTTTATAAGTTAAGAGTAGGAGATTACCGAGTCATCTATGAATTTGATATAGATAATCAGTTAATCATCATTACTAAAGTTGGTCATCGTAGTGAAATTTATTAGGCGTGACGGCTGGTAGACTTAATTAGTGGCATAGTCGAAATAGAACAAGTCGATCGGGTAGGCGTAGCCCATATCATCCTAGAGATAAGAAGTAAGTAGAGAAATGATAGAACTCTTGTAAAGACGGGATTATAGCAGTTTGCTGTTGAGTCCAATACAGCCTTCCCTACCTCTCACTTTAAACTACGGTGGTGTACACAACACAAGTCATTCTGACCCCCTCTAACTCCCCCGATGCCTTGGGGGAGAACCGGATATTTCCCCCCAATGCATCGGGGAGATTAAGGGGGGTAAATCCAAGCCATTACCAAGATGTGTCTACACCGTAACCCTTTAGACTACGGTGTAGACAAGTAATAAAAACCTTGATCGCTCAAGGTAACTTAACCGTTTTTATACGCAGATGAATATACTCTCTGCGTATTTTTTATGAAAAAAAGATTCATTCCAATGTATATTTCTGCATTCTTTTGGGAATCCTAAATTGAGGAAGCATTATAAACCACAAAATATGACTTCCTGAAATATCACCTAACTTTTAGAGGATAATTATGTCTAAACGCAAATTGCCCAAAGGCCGTAGTGTTAGTTCAGTTGCTCTAGAACCAGAAGTTGCGATCGCCATTCTGGGACTATTTTCTGCTGCGGCTGACGGTGAAGGTATTTCTTCAACAGAAGAATATGCTTTGAGTGAATTTCTCAGTCAGGTTAGCTTATTTGAAGATTACTCTGAAGAAGACTTTGAAGAATTAACCGAAAAAGTCGTCAGCTTGATTGAAGAAGAAGAACCAGAAGATTTAATCGCCCAGTCCATCGAATCCTTACCCAATAAAGGCTATCGTGAAGCTGCATACATCACCGCTATCTTAGTAGTAGGGATTGATGAGGAAGTACCCGAAGCTGAACAAGATTATATCTCTGAGCTTCAGGAAGCCTTAAACATTTCAGACGAACGCGCACAAAAACTTATAGATGGAGTGTTCGGGGAAGAGGAAGAAGAGGAAGAGGAAGAAGAGTGTTAAATAATTCGTAATTCGTAATTCGTAATTCGTAAATTTTGTTTTGTAATGGGGATTTAACCCCAACACAAAACTTGCGTGATTTTTGAACCGGGGGACTTAAACCCACGGAACTAGTTAATTGCCTCCCGTGGAATTGACGTTAAAAAAATGCCAGACAAAGGTATTATCATCAAGTAGTTTTAATAACTATGTGATGACTAGAAAAATTTCCCTTGGCTTGATGCTGCTGTTTCTGGGTACTCAAATTGGTGTTACCCAGTCAGCAGCTAAAGCACAAACCCCAGTTGCACCAACAACTACCACAAAATCAATTTGCTCTACCCAACTGGGAACAGCTATAGATGCTGTAATCAATCGTCCCTTATTTAGTCGGGTGCGCTGGGGAATTTTAGTGCAACCCCTGTCAACGGGGCCAACTCTTTACAGTCGGGATGCTCAGAAATATTTTACTCCCGCGTCTAACCTCAAATTGCTAACAACAGCAGCTGCATTGCAGCAGTTGGGTGCTAATTTTCGGATTCGCACCTCTATTTATCAGAATGGCAATGGTGTTTTACGTGTTGTCGGTAGGGGAGATCCCAGCTTAAGTGATACTCAATTGCAAACATTAGCACAGCAGCTAAAACAGAAAGGTATTACTCAAATTCAGCGATTGATAGCTGATGATAGTTATATTCAAGGTGATATTGTTAACCCCACCTGGCAATGGGAAGATGTGCAATCAGACTATGGCGCACCAGTCAGCAGCTTTATTTTAAATCAAAATATTTTTAGCTTAAAACTTGTACCGCAAGCTGTAGGTAAATCTTTACAAGTGGTGTGGACTGATGCTGGCGAGGCTAGACAGTGGCGAACAATTAATCAGTCAGTAACCGTTGCTCAAAATCAACCAAGCTACGTTAACGTTACCCGCGAATTATCAGGAACAGTATTACGAATTCAAGGACAACTGACAACAAATTCTGAACCGTCTTTAATAGATTTGCCTGTAATTGACCCTAATTATTACTTCTTACGGCGCTTCCGTACTGCTTTGGCAACAGAAAAAATTACCTTGGGACAAATATTAGTAGCAAATAGTGGTGTTAATCAAGAGGAAATAGCATTTGTAGAGTCGCCAACTTTATCTGAATTATTAGCAGAGACAAATCTAAATAGTAATAATCTTTATGCTGAAGCACTGTTGAGAGCATTAGCTGTGAAAAAACCCAGAGTGAATCAGACTAGCGCTGATGTAGGTTTGGAAGTTGTCAAAGCAAGTTTAACTCAATTGGGAGTTGATCCAGCAAATTATATTTTAGTGGATGGTTCAGGTTTATCACGTCGTAACTTAGTGACACCAGAAGCTTTGGTACAAACTTTGCGAGGAATAGCAAGAACACCAACAGCATATATATATCGCGCATCTTTACCCGTGGCGGGTAAAAGTGGAACTTTGAAGGGACGCTTTCAAGATACACCTGCTGAGGGCATTGTCCAAGCAAAAACAGGTACATTAACGGGTGCAATTTCTCTATCTGGATATATGAATGCGCCTAAATATGAGCCGTTGGTTTTTAGTATTATCGTGAATCAATCGGAACAACCTGCAACAGTTGTACGGCAGGCAATTGATGAAATTGTTGTGTTGTTAACGCAGTTGCAGCGTTGTTAACAGAACAGAATACATGCGTCAGTCGTCAGAATTCAGTATGAATTATGATATCATGTCCGCATAAATAGTTATGCTAACCACAGTCATTACACCCCTCCCCGCAAGCGGGGAGGGGAGACAAAGCGTAGCTTTGGCGGGGTGGGGTTCTTCGGATTTAATAAGCAATCAAGCGGACATGATATGACCGAAAAAGCAGATGAATAAACGGCGTTTTTGTCCCCCACAAAACTAGAATTTTTGGTGGTCAACTTTCGTAGTTGCGGGTCTAAATCCCCAACTAATTGCATTCTGACCGGAGGCGGAGCTTTCCTTGCTCCGCTCCTGAATTCTGACTCCTGAATTCTTTTTTAATATTATTGCCATTCAATTAAATAACAGGTTTAGTAATTCTGAGTCCCATGATTACTAAGTCCCGTTCAACGCTGTCAATTTCGGCAACTTTAGGTAAATGTCCCCAGTGTTGAAAACCAAATGTTTCAAAAAGTTTTAAACTGGGTTGATTGTGGGCAAAAATGAAGCATACTAGGGTCTTTAAACCTAAACTAGGACTTTCGCTAATTGCTTTTGCTAATAGTTGTCGTCCCAAACCACATCGATGGAAGCCAGGGGCTATGTAAATACTAATTTCGGCAGTCTTACTATAGGCGGGCCGCCCATAAAAGGATTGGAAACTCAGCCATCCAGCAATTACTCCGTCTACTTCGATTACCCAAAGTGGGCGTTGTGAAGGCGATCGCGCCTTAAACCAAGGAAGGCGACTTTCCACGGATACTGGCTCTAAATCAGCAGTTGCCATGCAGCTAGGAATTGCAGCATTATAAATTGCCACAATTGCAGGCAAGTCAGTTTCAGTGGCATGGCGAATAGTCATTGCTACCGTCTCGGAAAAAATCTTGAGAAAATATTCAAAAATAATACAGTGTAACGAAAGCCCTAACACTATCTCACCAGAATAGTTTTGGCTCCCCGTCGCGCCGCTTGGATAGCCGCCGCAGTTCCTCCGGTTCCTCCACCGACAACTAAGACATCAGCTGTCTATGTCTGATTAATCATCGCTTAACCTCACTGGAGTTTTGACATATTTTCTCCACATAGCTTGGGATCAGACAAGATAATTTATTTTATTTTTCGGATATTTCGTTTATGTAGTGTGTATGATTAAGATGGTGAATAAGATTAACAGTGTAAATTGCATTGTTAATGACCCAGATTCCATACTTCAAGTAATGCAGCGATGGTCTCAAGATTTAAAAAAGCCACCGCTGACTTTTGTCGAGCTACTTGATCTGCTCAACAAAGAAGTACCAATATTCGCCAGTAAGGTTTTATGGCATGAATATAGCCAGAGTGTTTTCCAAACTGCTAAAAAAGCCTTGGATAAATTAGGCAAGGTGGCACTAGAAGGGGGCTTATATTTTGAGGGAGAGCGCTATCGACTCTGGCAGAATCGGGGAGTTTTAACAATTACTGCCAAAGACAACCGAGAGGAGATTTTGCGGCTTCAGAATGGCAAAATTCAAGAAAACCTCTCATCGGCGGATATCAAAGCATTCCAAAGATTTGAACAAAGCTTAGAAACAGAATTAGAACAGGCTAAGACACGGAAATCTCAAACCTGATAGCTTAACGCTCACCACTAATGTTACATCTAGTATCGTTGAGCGGGAAAAACCAACGTGAAAGCACAGGTATTTAGAGGCGTCAATCAACTGTCTTACGAAGATATCCCAGTTCCAACTCTGGAACCAGATGAAGTGCTGGTACAGGTGCGGGTTGTGGGGTTGTGTCAGTCAGATATTAAAAAAATTCGTTATCCACTGTATGAACCGCCGCGCATTTTTGGACATGAAACTGCCGGCACGATCGCAGCATTAGGCAATAATGTCAAAGGTTGGCAAGTTGGACAACGGGTAGCGGTGATGCACCACATCCCCTGTATGCGTTGCGCCTACTGCCTAAATGATAATTTCTCTATGTGCGATGTCTACAAAAACATCTCCACAACCGCAGGCTTTAACGCTAGTGGCGGCGGTTTTGCCGATTATGTCAAGGTTCCCGGACATATTGTGGAAAATGGCGGGCTGATTCCCATCCCTGATAATATCAGTTTTGAAGAAGCGAGTTTTGTAGAACCAACTAACTGCTGCTTGAAAGCTGTAAAAAAAGCTCAAATTGCTCCAGGACAAACTGTGTTAGTTACTGGTGCTGGGCCAATTGGGTTAATGTTTATCATGTTGGTAAAGTATTTCGGAGCAAAAGCGATCGCTACCGATTTACTACCCTCTAGAATTGAAAAAGCCTTGAGTGTCGGTGCAGAGGCGGCTTTTGATGCTCGTGATCCCGATTTACCCGTCAAAATCCATGCGCTAACTGGTGGACTGGGTGTTGATATTACCCTGCTGGCTGTTCCGAGTGAGAAAGCTTTCTTTCAAGCACTTGATAGCACCCGCAAAGGTGGCAAAATATTGTTTTTTGCTGAATTCCCCGATGAGGTGGAAATTCCAATTAATCCCAATATCCTCTACCGTCGAGAAATCGACTTGATAGGAAGTTATAGCTCATCTTATCGGCTTCAGAATTTATCAGCCGATATTGTATTTAATCAGCGAATTGACGTGCA
Source organism: Nostoc favosum CHAB5714 (assembly GCF_020829495.1). Lineage (GTDB taxonomy): Bacteria > Cyanobacteriota > Cyanobacteriia > Cyanobacteriales > Nostocaceae > Nostoc > Nostoc favosum. The sequence continues at coordinate 67,678 of NZ_JAIVFQ010000014.1, forward strand.
AGCCTTGATTAGCGATCGCTATCCATTAAAAGATTTATCAGCAGCTGTGGAAGTTGCGATCGCACCCACACCGGATACTTATAAAATCTTAATTTATCCGTAAAAGGGAGATGAGGGGGATCTCTTCAATTTTGAATTTTGAATTTTGATCTCCCCCTGCTCCCCCATTTCCCTGCTAGCCTCAAAAAAATGCTTATTACCCTAGTTGCAGTCGCCCTACTAGCTTTCTACGTCGCCTGGAATCTCGGAGCAAATGATGTCGCTAACGCGATGGGAACCTCTGTAGGCTCCAAAGCTGTTACCCTCAAACAAGCGATAATAATTGCTGGGATATTAGAATTTACGGGTGCTGTATTGTTTGGACATGAGGTAACGGAAACTCTCGCAACGAAAATTGCCAATCCCGCCTTGTTCGTAGCTACACCCCAAATATTCGTTACTGGGATGGTAACTGTGCTAATTTCCTGTGGTGTGTGGTTGCAAATTGCCACATCACGCGGTTTACCAGTCTCATCTTCTCATGCGGTTGTTGGTGCGATCGCTGGATTTAGTTGGGTAGCTTTAGGAGTAGGTGCAATTGATTGGTCATCAATTGGCTTCATCACCATTGGCTGGGTTTTAACGCCATTAATTAGTGGTGCGATCGCCGCTTTATTCTACAGTCAAATCAAGTACTGGATTTTAGATCAACCCAATCAAGTAGTGCAGTTACAAGAATGGATTCCCTGGTTGAGTACTCTACTGCTAGGTGTATTCGGCGTAATTGTATTACCATCGCTAACTCAACCGCTAACCAATTTTGTAATTGAGCTTGGTTTCAACATTCCCGCTTACGACATTCCACTATTAATCGGTGCAGTAGCAGCAATTGGACTGACAATCATTAGTTGGCGACAATTGGCAGACAAGAAGACAACAGGGCAAACAGAAGAGTCTACCCAATGCCCCATGCCCCATGCCCCATGCCCCATGCCCAATCCTGTAGAAAGATTATTCGGACGCTTCCAACTACTAAGTGCTTGCTTTGTCGCCTTTGCTCATGGTTCTAATGATGTGGGAAATGCGATCGCTCCTTTAGCTGCGATCGTCTATATCAATCGCACTGGTAGCGTACCTACAGATGGTATCACGATCCCCATTTGGATTTTAATCCTTGGTGGTGCTGGTATTGTTGGTGGTTTAGCTGTCTGGGGTAAAAAAGTCATTGCCACTATTGGCGAAAATATTATTGCCTTGCAACCTAGTAGTGGATTTTGTGCTGAACTTGCTACTGCTACTACCATCCTCATCGCCTCCCGGCTAGGTTTACCAGTCTCCACCTCCCACGCTCTCGTTGGCGGTGTAGTTGGTATTGGACTAGTGCAAAATATCAAGTCGATTAAGTTCAAAACACTACAAGGTATTGCCGCCGCATGGCTAATTACAATCCCCGTGAGTGCTGTCCTTAGCGCTGCCATCTTTAGCATCGCCCGGATTTTATTTCTCTAAGAATTATTAATATTTTCCTAACTTTTTTCTCTACTGTATCTACTCAAAGTAGAACCTAGTACACCCGTAGGGGCACGGCATGCCGTGCCCCTACACCTTGCGATATAATTTTGTACCGCATCTGAGTGGGAACCGCTATACGCGGAAGTCAAAAGTCACGCATAATTGTATTCCGAGCTTCTTACGCCATTTGAAATGGTATGTTTACTTCCGCGCCTGCTGTACTAGACTGCAACAACGCCAAAAAAGCGTATTTTTGCAGAACTGCTGCTCATTCATTAGAATGTTGTGCAGGGGATAGCGTAACTTTGAAGAATTTTCACAGAAAGATACTTTAATCTCCATTTAGAGATATAAACTGTCACACAAGTTACATTTGGCAGGAATTTACAGCTAGTTTCGCAAGTCAGACAATTTTGTGGCCATGTCTGGGGATAAGTCGCTTTGCGCCTACGCCCACGCATCTGCAAGTCTTTAGACAATTACTATTGGAAGCAAAACAATAAATATTTATTTGGAGTGAGATTTTATGAAAAATAAAAATCTCATTGCCAAATAGTTAATGTAAATTAAACTGGCCAAATACTTGTCAATGCTGAAGAGAACACCGTGTAGTCAGCAGTAGAGTAAATTTGATGCTTTGCCAACCTGTGTCTAGTATGACAGAATTACGTTGAAATGCCCAAGTGCTGTTAAAATTTTCAATTTATCTGACAAAATACATGAAATTAGTATGAGCGACAATAAAGTGTACCGGAAGCAGCTTTATCGTCAAGGTGTTAGAGGTTAGAAGCTAATGGGGCGATTCGAGAAGCAACCAGAAAACCCGAGAGTCAGAGGCGAGCTATCCAGAGCAGCAGAAAATGCTCTTTGGGCTGTAGTTGAAGACTTAGAAAATCTTCAGCAGAATGTCCTCAGAGGATTGCAGGAAGACGTAAAGCGGCTTCAGTCAGAAAAAAACCGGTTATCTGATGACATTCAAAGCTTGCTAGAGGAAAAAGAGCATTTACAACAAGTGCGCCAAATTACTGAGCAGCAAGTGTTAATTCGGCAACTGGCAGAAGTTCTGGCAAAGCATATATCTTCACAACTGCAATCCTCTCTGGCAACTTTAGCTAACCAAACCATAGAGGGCAAGTCTTACGATCAAGCTGCGCTTAAGTCGGCTGAAGTAAGCAGCAATGTAGTAGGTGAAATCAATGAAAAAGTCGAACACATGTTTGACAGCTTGGATGACACCGTTACTATTACCTTTAACTCGCTGCAACAGGAGCTGAAGAACTATCAAAGTAATCTTTCCCAACAGTTGTCCCGGATGTACAGCCAGCAGCAGCAAGGGGAAACGATTTTGGCGGAGTTTGTTAATCGCCTGCATGGAGAACTAGAAAAAACTATAGAAGAAGCTTCACGCAAACCAGCAACAGCAGGTACACCTACTGTTTTGCAATTTACCGAGCCAGAGAAAAACAGTTCTTTTGAGACATCCCCGCCACAGGTTGGCGAAGTAGTAAGAAATTCCTCTGAGCCAATTTCCGCGATCCCCAATAAATTTTCACCAAGGGAAACGACATCAGAGCCGCCGATTCTTAGAGAAAACGCCGCAAACCCAGTTTCTGTCCCCAATAAAGACTTATCCCAAAGGGAAACAACATCACAGCCGCCGGTTCTTAGAGAAAACGTCGCTAACATAATTTCTATCGCCAGTAAAGACTCGTCCCAAACGGAAACTAAATCAGAGCCGACTGTTGTTAGAGAAAACGCCGCTAACCCAATTTCTGTCCCCAACAAAGACTTGTCCCAAACGGAAATTAAATCAGAGCCGACTGTTGTTAGAGAAAACGCCGCTAACCCAATTTCTGTCCCTAGCAAAGACTTGTCCCAAACGGAAATTAAATCAGAGCCGACTGTTGTTAGAGAAAACGCCGCCAACCCAATTTCTGTCCCTAGCAAAGACTTGTCCCAAACGGAAACTAAATCAGAGCCGAATGCTGTTGTAGTTCCGCCACTAAAGGAAAGCGCTGCTGAACCAATTTCTGTCCTCAATAAGGACTTACCGGAAAACGAAACGACATCAGAGCCTCCGACTGTATCTGTGCCACAGCCGGAAGCAATACAACCTTCACGAAGGAGAAACGCTGCTGAATCAATTTCTCTCCTCCGCAGGAACGTATCGCAGAGCAAAGCTAAATCCCCGCCTTCTACTGCGCTAGAGCCGCAGCCAGGAGCAAAACCCCCACAATCGCGATCGCGCAATTCCTCTGGTTTATCGTCGCTGCAAATCGGTTTATTGTTGATTGTCTTATCGGCAGTGGTATCGTCGCTTTACAACGTAGCTATCAAGATAATTTTCCACGAAGGTTCCCAGATTTTTGGAGTATTAGAGGTAGAGCGCTTGCTGCCGCCGACTTTGGGCAATACTTTCTTAATTTTGACTCTACGGTTTATGGTAGTAGTACCACTGTTGGTATTGTTATCTCCGATACTACACCCAACCTTGTGGCAAGACTTAGAAAACTTGGCTAACTCAGTTAGAGGAAATCCCACACCGGCTAATGCAGCTACCAAGCAGATTTTGCTGTTGTCAGTTGTCAGTGGCTGCTTTTTGTTTTTGTCTCAGGTTCTCATATACATTGCGATCGCTCAAGTCACAACTGGAATGGCGATCGCACTGTTCTTTATCTATCCGATGGTTAGTGGTTTATTGTCGTGGTTTCTATTTCGGGATCGCCCTACCACATTTCGCATCAGTGCGATCGCTGCGATTTGCTGCGGTGAATTGTTGGTTTTAGGGGGTTCTCCCAACCCAGGTATGGGTAATACTTCAATGGGAAGCAGCGCCGCCATTCTTTCGGGGGTGGCTTTTGCAGCCTATATAATTCTGACGCGGGTTTGTGCTAGCAAACTGCATCCCGTGACTTTTACTTTGATTAACTTCGCCACCATGTTGCTGTTGAGCTTTATCTGCTTGATGCTACCTTTACCAAGCGATTGGAACTTGGTAGTTGACCCCTCTAAGATGCTGGAACTGGTTTTAAGTGCATTTATTTTGGGTGTGTTGACTCTTGCCGGCTATTTGCTGAATAATGTTGGTATTAGTAAACTAGGTGCCTCACGATCAGCGCTGATCGGTGGTACCATCCCAGTTTTAACCGTGATTTTCGCTGGGTTAATCATTCAAGAAAATTTGGATATTGTGCAAATTCTGGGAGTGTTGTTAGTAACCTTTGGCGCGGCTGCTTTCAGCTTTGAAACAATCCGAAATCAGGTTAAACCCTCTAGTCCCAGGAATTAAATGACGAGTTCAATCAGTTTAGGTGTGGTGGGAGGTAAAGTAGCTCCCATCACTCTGGGCACCAATCCTGAAGCAAATACGCCTAGTTGTAACTTCTCTAAATCATCTGTGACAAACAAGATCCCCGGCTTCGTAAAAGTTGCTGGGGATCTCAGCTTTTACGAATAATTTAAGACTGCTGTATAGGTAGAGATAACGCTTAATAGATGAGTGATACCATTTCTTTGTGAGGCTGCGGCAAACCCTTCTAACTTCTTTCTTTCTTTCTTTCTTTCTTTCTTTCTTTCTTTCTTTCTTTGTGTCCTTTGCGTCCTTTGCGGTTCGTTTTTCTTTATTCTTTTTTCTTTTTTGTATTTATATATGGTTTAGCGCATCTTCATACAGAATTGGTATGAGCAGTAATCAGAATAACTTGACTTGTAATATTTTTTTAGGGATTTAGCCTGATACAGGTAGGTAAAACACGTATATATAAGCAGTACGAGTAGTACTGACTCAAGCAATTTAGCACGAGTAGCTGCTCACAGAAGAGATTGGCAAGGAGTTAAAACCATTGCAACACGTTTTGCAACTAGGAGATGAAGAAGTAGCACAAGTGTTTAGAGTAACACGCTTTTTAAGCGTGGTAGACTCAGTAAGTGGGCAAGAATAAATTAAACTATGTTACGCAATGTAAAATTAATTAAGTTGTCTTGTAGTAAGACCTTCAGCCTTTAAAATAAGGCTAGAGGCTTTACTACAAGCCTTTAATTATTCACGCCCACTTAGTTATTGTGTTTGGGGAGATGGTATATTTATTTATGTCAATCTGCACTAGTCAATTTAGTCTGCGATCGCCCAGACGCCTAGAGAAAGAAGCTTATATCGTAGCTTGCTGCGGATTCTCTTCTTTTTATCTACGCAATTCAACATCCGTCAAATATATAAAACAGCGAGGTAAAAATATACTTGAAAGTAGCCAATGAATTAGTTAAATCATGAAAATTTAAAATTCTTTCATGAAAAAAATATCTAAATAACTTAGAAAATCAAATATATTTCATTATATATTTGGCTAATAACTAATTATTTCGCTATTAGTATGATCAAAAAACCTGATAGCTATGCGATTAATTCAGACTGAATTGCAGCTTTCTGTGTAAGATTATCAACACAAAAAGATAATTATGGTTTTGATTTAGGAGGAAAAATCCAAATATCATCAAACCTTGATTTAACAAGAATATAAATTGTTTAAATACGCATTTATAAACTTTAAAAATACATAAATTTATTACAAAATCAAAAAAAAATGATATGATAAGGAACGAGATTTGAAAAAACAACAGGTATTTTTGAAATTGGAATTAATTGCTCTACTTAATGTCTACTATCTTCCGTCAAGCCAACGGCTTATACTGGCGAGACATCACTGGAGGTTGTGAACCAAATGATAGTTCGCAACGAGCCATGTGGCTCAACCTCTGAATGTTTCTACACCTGGTAAGCGATTTCTTTTTAGACCACTCCCAATTATTTCTAGTCATTTGTGTGCTAAAAATAATTCGCTAAAGCTGAATAAAAGCCATCTTTTTCGAGTAACAGATATCCCAGATGAACCACGCAAACTAGTTTTTACTCCGAGTCGGCATAGTGCCATAATTAAGGTGTAAACAGCTTGACGTTGTTGCTCTTGAAAGATAAAAAAATCTCAGAGAACTTAAAGGCTTTATAGATTACTTGCAACACAGTTGACATTTGGGACGGAAACCGTCGTCAAGCTGGACTTGGTGATGTCTGTAATTTTCTGGTCAGATGCTCCAGACAGTTATCGTAACCACAACTAAATCTGCTTTGATACCAGAAAATATACGAAAATGGTAGTTTGGGCTACCACGGATTTCATAGTTATCGCATACTAATATAGTCTGAAGTGAAAACATTGCCTTCAGCCAGGTGTATACTACCTATTTTCAATCCATTAAAAATTGTGTAAACGTGCTATTCAATTGTCTGTAATATGAGTAACGACATAGATCTGATCAAACGTCTTGACCCCAGTGCGATGGATCAGATCATGCTTTATCTGGCTTTTAGTGCCATGCGGACGAGTGGGCACAGGCATGGGGCATTTTTAGACGCAGCCGCAACAGCAGCAAAGTGTGCAATTTACATGACCTATCTGGAGCAGGGGCAAAACCTGCGGATGACAGGGCATTTGCACCACCTGGAGCCGAAACGGGTAAAAATTATTGTAGAAGAAGTCAGACAGGCTCTAACAGAAGGCAAACTATTAAAGATGCTGGGTTCTCAGGAACCCCGATATTTAATTCAATTGCCTTATGTCTGGCTAGAAAAGTATCCTTGGCAACCGGGGCGATCGCGCGTTCCTGGTACTAGTCTGACAAGTGAAGAAAAAAGACAAATTGAGCAAAAACTGCCAAGTAATCTACCTGACGCCCAGTTAGTTAGCTCTTTTGAGTTTCTGGATTTGATTGAGTTTTTGCACAGGCGATCGCAAGAAGACTTGCCACCCGAACACCAAATGCCTTTGAGTGAAGCCTTGGGTGAGCATATCAAGCGCCGTCTACTCTACTCAGGAACGGTAACACGCATTGATTCTCCTTGGGGAATGCCCTTCTACGCTCTTACCCGTCCTTTTTATGCCCCCGCAGACGATCAAGAACGCACTTACATCATGGTAGAAGATACCGCTCGGTATTTCCGCATGATGAAAAATTGGGCAGAACGGCGACGAAATGCCATGCGCTTGCTAGAAGAACTTGATATCCTCCCAGAAAAAATGGAGCAGGCTATGGAAGAATTGGATGAAGTTATCCGTGCCTGGGCAGATAAATATCACCAAGACGGGGGTATTGCAGTGGTTTTACAAACGGTTTTTGGCGAAAGAGAAGACTAGTACCGCAAGGCGTAATTCGTAATTCGTAATTCGTAATTCGTAATTATGATTGCGTAAGGGTTCTAGACATTTCAAATAGGTGGTTTATTTCCGCCGTGCTCTACTAGTAGGGCTACGCAAAATTCAAAAAGCTTATAAAGTAAGCTTTTCACTGATTTTGTCCCTTGCTTAATAATATTTACACTGTAATGCTGTACTAGTAGTACAAAAGTCACAAAATTGCTTGTGACTTTTGTATTGTAAATATTTAGTTTGCATAATTTGCAAGCAGAGGGCAATTATAGCGGATTTTATATAAATATTTTTGCTCCAGTCATAGCAGGGTGGGCATTGTAATGCTCACCCTACTAATTAACCTGTATTCTCAGCCAATTACAAAGGACTGTAATTAATTCGTCGTGCCGGGTTGCGTTGGAACAATCGGTTGAGTTGGAATAACCGGTTGTGTTGGAACAATCGGTTGCGTTGGAACACTCGGTTGCGTTGGAAATGGGGTAGTCTCTAAACTTGGACTTGAACCGGCAGGTATTATAGTTGGCGGTGTAGACGAAGATGAAGCACCGATAACACTATCATCAGCACTAATACAAGTATCTAACGCCTGTGTAGCGGGAAAGTCGATTTGACTACGCAAGCCAACCACACACTGCCCAAAGCGCACGGGTAACAAACTACGTCCACAGTAATCTAGAACTGCCGGATTAGCTTCTTCCTTGGTACTTAAGCTGACCCCAACTACACAGGTAGCTAACTCCTCAGGACGCCGGGCCCTCCCACAAGAAGAAAGCGCATCTGTCGCGGCAATTTGGGTTTCCTTATCAATTTTAACCACGCAAGCAGCCAAATCCCTTGGACGCAGTGCTGCTGCACAACCAAGTGATGCCGCTTCTGCCGTTACACCCACGCTCAAGAGGCGACCTGCACAGACACTATAATCATTGTTGTAGGAAGCAGCGATCGCTGTATTTGGTAAGATCGTTGCCAAGCATCCAGCTATAGCCAAAACTGGTACTGTTAAAATCCTGGAGGTGGAACTGGCTTGTTTGTTCTTACCTCTATTAACCGCTTTATTGCTCATTGACATTGCCATTCTCCAAACACCCAAGGTTATGCTAACTCAAATATCTTAAAAATCCTCTGTAATTAAAGAATTTCGGCGGTAGCAAGCTATAGACATAATTAATTATGCCGGAAATTGTGTTAATATAACTGTTTGAAAGATAAGTAGGCAACGTCAAAAGTATTTCAGAGTTAAGAATACTGCGTAAATCAATCTGATGATTGAGTAGCCTACGAAACTAAATAAACACAAAAAACTTATTGGCAGGAGTACGGCGTGACAGGCCGGAATTCAGGCTTGAAAGCCAGTATGTCGGCTCTACCGACTTAAAGCAACTGGCGTAATTGATGCCTCTACATTGGTAGGATACGTCATACCAAGGTAAGCACCCTCAAGGAACCAAAAATCCTCTGATTTTTAATCAGAGATATGTCAACATAGTATGTCAGCATAGTATGTTTGGCTAAATATGTTTGGCTAAAGTTTAAACAGGATTAGATTAAGGAAACTCATGTCCCGATATAGAGGGCCACGCCTCAGAATTGTACGCCGCTTGGGCGATTTACCAGGATTGACTCGTAAAAGCGCCAGACGGGCTTACCCGCCTGGTCAGCATGGTCAGAACCGTAAGAAGCGCTCTGAGTATGCTATCCGTTTAGAGGAAAAGCAAAAGCTCCGCTTCAACTACGGTTTGACTGAAAAGCAATTGCTGCGCTATGTGCGGAAAGCCAGACGTGTTACTGGTTCTACCGGACAAGTGCTGCTGCAATTGCTAGAAATGCGCTTGGATAATACCGTTTTCCGCTTGGGTATAGCCCCGACTATCCCAGCAGCTCGTCAACTGGTAAATCACGGTCACGTAACTGTTAACGGTCGTGTGGTTAATATTGCCAGCTATCAATGCCGTCCTGGTGAAGTAATTGCCGTCAGGGATCGCGCACAATCACGGAAGTTGGTGGAAGCTAACTTGCAATATCCCGGTTTGGCAAACCTCCCCAGTCATTTGGAGTTTGACAAAAATAAGTTGGTTGGTAAAGTCAACAGCGTTATTGAGCGCGAATGGGTGGCACTACAAGTTAATGAACTACTTGTGGTGGAATACTACTCACGACAAGCGTAATAGTCATTTGTCCTTAGTTATTTGCAAAGGGCAAGTCCCAAAGTGTGAGCAGAAGAAACGAAACCTCTGCTCACACTTTTTAATTGAGAATAATTAGTATGGGGGTCTGTGTTTAAGCATACCCCTTATTTTTCATTTGAGGTCGGCTATATAGTGTAAAGATGTCACTGTAGAACCATCTATTACTTTCACATTCTAATCACAGAATAAATCGTGTGTTGGTACTTTCTCTTGGATATTTTGTACAGAGAAGTTAAATTTTTTTAACAATACTTCTAGCAATATTGACCATGCTTGGCAATATGCACTCGTATCAGTTGAGGAATTTCTACTTCTTGCCCTGCCAAATATCCAATTATTTTCGGTATTGAATCAAAGCCACAATTTCATGGAGAATTATCAGCTTCAGGAAGAACAATTGTAATTCCATATTCAGGAGCAGTTGCTAATATTCGGTCAATGGCTTCTTGAGTTATGGGTAACGGTGGAACTGACGAATTTTCTACTTTAGTTCCGACTTGTGCAAAAAACTTTTCTAGTCCACCTGGAGTAGCCCAAATCAGCATTTTGGCTGGTACAGAACCAATATTTTTAAAACTATGGAGTTGGCCTTTGGGAGAATGCAAAAATGTTCCGGGAGTTGCTACAACTGTTTGTTCATCAAGATAAAACTCAATCGAACCCTCTTGAATATAGAATGCTTCATCTTCTCGACTATGAATATGTGGCGGCGGGCCTAATTGGGGTGCAAGTACTACTTCAAACAGTGCATATTTGCCATCTGTTTGTTCGCTTGTAGCTTTAAAGGTGGCTACATCGCCTGCTACTGAATAACTATCACCTTCGCCTGGTTGCGATAATATTCCATGATTAATTGTCATTTTCAATCATCTCCTGAGTTTTATGACAAACAGATTGCGCCGCTTGCACAAATCAACAAAACACAGCCTAGCCATGATTAAAAGTCGAGTAATTAAGCTCCGATGGGCTTCCTACGATTGTTGGTACGAAAAGTAAGTATGACACTTACCTTTAATGCTAAAAATAATTCAATTTAAAGCGATCGCTCAAATTATTTCTTTATTTTTAATCTTTGCTGACTCAATGGCACTATAATATCTTGGGACAATGGATCGATAACACCATCAGTAGGTAGAGATTTAATAAAAGCTATTACCTCTTTTGTCCAAAGTCCAATTCTAACCGACGTTCGTTGAACTTTGAAGCTCAATTGGTTAGTGGAGCAAACAATTAATGACTTGGAAAACGACATTCCTTTTTATAGTACTGGCAACTTTAGTAGTAATACTTGTGGGTTGGCTAATCTCAATTGGAATATTACCAATTAGTCAAATGATTAACTATAGCGATGCTGGACTGAGATTTATTCGAGTCTGGATCTTGTTAGCGATCGCTATTGGGCTTATTGTTCCTACAATTACGTTTGTTATTTGGTTTAAGTATCCTGAAATTCGCAAAATCTTTGGCTTCTACTTGCTAGTTCTTATTATCCAAATTGTCACTGAACAAATAGTCAGTAGAGTTTGGTTGCCAAGTTTAGTGGTAATTATTGGTACACTTTACACTGCATTTCGAGTTTGGCAACTTTGGCACGAGCAGCAATTCATCAAAAGTACTGATTTCGTCGAGCGAGGGAACTTCAGGATAATTAGTAGTGTCTTGTGGCTGCTGCTTTTGTTTTGGTCAAGTAATTTAATTATGCTACTGACTCTATCGTGGCCAAGTATTTTGTAGTTTTGCAGTAAATTGGAGATTTTTAGCAAGAACCTTTTTCACCAATTTTGAATCAATCCTAGCGACGCCGAATAGCCCGCAGTTCTCTACGAGACGCTGCGCGTAGCAAGATCCCCGAAGTGGTACGACATGGTTCGACTCCGCTCACCAGCCGCTCAGTGACCACCGCAGGCATTGCTCCTCACCCTGTCGAGTTGAGCAAATCTATAATTTGACACCCCATACAGGAAGAGATTTTCAGCCTTTGATTCAATATGACCAATGACTATCCGCCAATTTGCGACATCGTGCGGGTGTATATACCCTTATTACCAGAATCGTGCCCTTTAAAGTTAATTTCTGGCTTGATTGCTAGTAAACTACTCACCTGCTCTTGTAATTGAGCGGTGCTTACACCAGAACGCAAAGCCGTTTTTAAATCTATTTGACCAGTTTCATTTAATAAACAGGGACGCAGCCAGCCATCTGCACTCAGGCGCATCCGGTTACAACGATCGCAAAAACATTCCGACATCTGACTAATAAATCCCAGTGTCCCCTTCGCACCGGGAATTTGAAAAACATCAGCAGGGCCAGCACCACGAACTTGTGATTCTGTCAAGCCCCAGCGATCGCGAATACGTCCTCGTAAATCGGCTGAAGATACCCAACCGCGATCGCCAAACAAATGCACATTACCAATGGGCATAAATTCAATAAATCGAACGTGCCACTGTTTGTCAATTGTCAGGGCAGCTAAATCGAGAACTTCGTGGTCATTAACGCCAGGAATCACCACCACATTCAGCTTCAATGGGTCGAATCCGACCTGATGGGCGGCTTGAATCCCATGCCAAACTTGTTGCCAACGAGAACGACCCTGATTACCGATAATTTGATCAAAAATGTCGGGATCAAGAGAGTCCAGACTAATATTAATTCGTCGCAAACCAGCATTGTAGAGGTTTTGTGCCATCGGAGCCAGCAAAAAACCGTTGGTGGTCATTGAGAGGTCTTGAGTTTGGGGGAGAGTTGCGATCGCGCTTACTAAATCTACCACGCGCGGACGCAACAAGGGTTCACCCCCAGTCAACCGAAACTGCTTAAAGCCTACTGGAATAAATACCTCTTCAATTAAAGTGAGTAGTTCTTTATCAGTCAACATCTGTTGCTTGAGAATATAATCCAGTTCTACTCCCTCTGGCATACAGTATTGACAACGAAAATTGCAGCGATCAATTAAGCTTATGCGGAGGTAGTCTACCTGGTTCATCGTTTTATTTTTATTGTCTCTGATTAATTAAAGACTTTACAAAGGTGGTGTACCCCTTCCTACTATATTTGTTTTGACACTCCCACCCCTTGAAGGGCTGGGATTCTTGGTTCGCCGAGCCGACTTAATCTTTACCTGTTGCCAGATCCAAACAGAGGTCGTTCTCTCCCCAAGCGCTGATCCCGGTGTGCCCCACCGTACTTAAACATGCCGCTAAGATATTCAGCGCGGCATTTTCATCCCGGTCTAATACTGTTCCACAATGAGAGCATTGATGAGTTCTAGTAGACAGAGTTTTTGTCACTACTTTTCCACAGTTAGAGCAATTTTGACTTGTCCATTGGGGAGCTACAGCAATAGTGATCTTGCCGTATACCTTCCCAAAATACTCTAGCCAACATCGGAACAAATACCAGGAAGCATCACTGATACTTTTAGCTAGTTTATGATTTTTTAGCATGTTTCGCACTTGCAAGTTTTCGTAGGCAACCACGTCGTTAGACTGAATTACGCATTTTGCTAACTTCACAGCAAAATCTTTACGCTGCCTACTTACTTTCAAGTGTTTTCTTGCTAGTTTATTTCTGGCTTTTTTGTAGTTGTTGGATTGGAGTTTTCCCTTCTTGAACTTCTTGGATACTCGTCTTTGTAAGCGTTTTAATGCCTTCTCCGACTTTCTTAAGAATCTAGGATTTTCTACCTTGTTTCCATCAGAATCAGTGTAGAAATGATTTAAGCCCACATCCAAGCCAACTATTTTTTTTGTCGGATGTACCTTAATTTGACGGTCTACGGCAATACAAAATTGAGCATAATACCCATCGGCACGTTTGACCAAACGGACACGTTTAATATCCTTAACTGGGTAGAAATACAAGTCACAAGTGCCAACTAATTTAAGCCTCCCAATCTCAAAACCGTCTGTCAGAGTCAAGTACTTTCTGTCTTCTGACAACTTCCATCCTGTGGTTTTATATTCCACAGAATGTCCACGCTTTTTGAATTTTGGGAAACCCTTTTTACCGGGAATCTTCTTCTTGCAATGATCGTAGAACCGAGAAATTGCAGCCCAAGCCCTATCTGCTGATGCTTGTCTTGCCATTGAATTGAGCTTACTTGCCCACTCAAAATTAGCCGCCAACATCTTACAGTAGGCACTTAGGTCATATTTGCCGACCTTTGAGTTATCTAGCCAGTAGCGAATACAAGAGTTACGGACAAACAAAGCAGTTCTGATTGCTTCATCAATCAGATTAAACTGCTGCTGCTTGCCCTTCAACTTGAATTCGTAGACTAGCAAATTCCTACCTTTTACGCTAGGATATCAGCATAACATATTTCAAATGTTTTTGATACAACTAAGCAAGACTGCGCCTAAAGGCGCTTTCGTTTGGTGTCCCCACCCTAAAGGAAGTAAAACCCTGAAATCCCAAAAAGATTTCAAAATTTTGCTGCTGGGCTTTCTGCTCTAATAAATTTTGTAACTCAAAATACCTTACTCCCCCTTAAGTGAGAGTCCATAGATTGTGGCATAATAAGCCGATCGCATCCACTAGTTAGTCATCAATCGTGCAAGACACCGACTCCATCAACAACCTTGCTGCTGCTTTACTACAGCCAGCAGATATCAGCTTTGAACTGCCCGATCCAGAAGATGAACAGATTCTAGAATCAGATTTTCAACAGCAGCTAGAAGTAGCTTGGCAGGTATGCGATCGCTTTGATTTGCAAACTGAAATCTGGCGGGGGCGAATTTTACGGGCTATCCGCGACAGAGAGAAAGTCGGTGGTGACGGACGCGGTACTGGCTTTCTGCTATGGCTAAAAGAGCGAGAAATCAGCAAAAGTCAAGCATACTCCTGGATTCAACTGGCGAATAGTGCCGATACTCTTATCGAAGACGGTAAACTTGATCCCGGAACTGTGAACAACTTCAGCAAACGGGCATTTGTTGAAACCTCCAAAGCAGTCCCAGAAGTGCAACAGATGGTGAGTGAAGCCGCACAAAAAGGCGATCGCATCACTAGGCGCGAAGTGCGTCAACTCAACGATGAATGGACAGCCATGTCCTCAGATTTATTACCCGAAGCAGTTAAAGAAAAAGCCGCAGATAACACCCTTCCCCCACGCTACATCGCCCCACTGGTGAAGGAAATGGAAAAACTGCCAGAATCGCACCAAAAGTTTATCCAGAAGGAAATTGCTGCTAACCCTGATGTGGATACCCTGAAACAGGTAACTAACGAAGCGCGTAACTTGGCCAAATATCTCAAAGGGGCGGCTCAAGTTCAGGCGTTAACGCAGGAAAATGTTGATATTGAAACAGCCTTAGAAGAAGCGCAAAGAGTCGGCTGTTTGAGCATAGCTGCTGATTTGGTGAATCAAGCATCCCAAATTGAACAAACGATCGCTAAATTGTACATGACTTGGAAACGAATCGGTAATTTAGCAGATCGATTATATGTAGATACTGGCGCAAGTACACCCAACTTGCGATCGCTCCTCACTTGCTTGGAACCTCTGGGTGGTGAAATCATGGAATTGCAACTTAGTGATGCGACTGAACACACTATACGTCTGCAAATTCAGGAGACGAGTTAAAACAATTCGCAATTCGCAATGGGCAACTCTTGGAGACGCTAAAAGCGAACGCCCCGCTACGAAGAGAGCAATTCGCAATTATGTTTTGTGACGAAGATTTAGAGGATGTTTGAAAAGTATTTTTGGTAACATCAAAGCCTCCCAAACCTAACCCCCCGAGCAAGCCTTCCCTACAAGGGAATGGGGGTTTCAAAGCCTCTCTCCGTTTCGGGGAGAGGAATGGAAGCGGGGTTCGTAGTATACTTTGCGACTTTTCAAACATCCTCTTAGACCCTGCTATATCAGCGTTCGCATTTGTTATTTCAGCGTTCGCATTTGTTATTTCAGCGTTCGCATTTGTTATTTCGGCGTTCGCATTTGTTATTTCGGCGTTCGCATTTGTTATTTCGGCGTTCGCATTTGTTATTTCGGCGTTCGCATTTGTTATTTCGGCGTTCGCATTTGTTATTTCGGCGTTCGCATTTGTTATTTCGG
>NZ_JAIVFQ010000014.1:83718-124271 GCF_020829495.1 Nostoc favosum CHAB5714
CGTTCGCATTTGTTATTTCAGCGTTCGCATTTGTTATTTCGGCGACCGCATTTGCTATTTCGGCGTTCGCATTTGTTATTTCGGCGACCGCATTTGCTATATCGGCGATGCCTACGGTGGTCACTGAGCGGCTGGTGAGCGGAGTCGAACCATGTCGAAGTGCTGGCTACGCCTACGCATTTGCTGATTGCGTTTATCCTAAAACAACTTAAAACAAAGACCTCTCCCTGGTTTTACTACGCAAAGCCTGTCCCTCTCCAGCTCAAAGAGAGACAGGCTTGAACTTTAGTTCAAGGTAGAAAGAGGTTTGTTGAACTCACGTCTAATTAGCAGCGCAAGATGTAGCGGTGAGCAAGGAATTATGGGGCGAAGCAGTGGGTACTTGAGCAACCAGAACCACGTTCCCATTGGCATCTATTACCCATCCTTGGGCTTCCACAATTTGAGTAGGTTCATTATTTCTTTTCCTACCTAATATACTAAAAAAATATATTTTTTTAGTATTATTCTCTCCTTTAGTCCACAGCAAACCCTGATAATTGGCGCATTTTTGGAGTATGAAAACCGATCACAATATCTTGTTTATCTATACCCATTTCTATCAGTTCTAAAGCTATATCCGCCTCCGTTGTATTTTGTTGAATCCAAATTTTATTATTCTTGATATCTATATGCATTATTGGCCCATAAATCCGCTTTTGATTGTTCCATCCAACGCTAATAATTTGATAATGGTCATGTTCTGTATCAAAAATTTGTTCTACTTCTACATCTCCGTAACTAGGTTTTAACTGGAGATATTTAGTTAACAGTTGCCTAACTTTTGTTCGATATTCATTTAATTTGTCCATTGTTCTATTCCCTCAGTTTCTACATTGTAAATAATCAGCTTTAATTTGTTTTCATTGACTACAGTTTGAATAAAAGACAAGTTGAAGAAGTCATTATAAGTTGCCAATGGTACAGCTAAATACAAGGTTCTATTTGGCTCTTCAGCACGCAATGCTGTCCGATAATTAATAAATTCTCCTAGCGCCATGTGAAATTCGGAAATTTTTGAGGCACTAACAAAATTTTTGATTTCAACTGCTATTTTTTTTCCTGCTTTTTCCGCAGCTATAAGTCGCTCTGCACCTAAATCAATCTGAATATCAACCCCACCACACCGAATATTGAGCGGATCATTTGTCACTACCCAACCCTCTTTCTCTAGTGCAGACCTCACAATATTGTGGAATAAATCACGAGCCATAGTTTTACAGCGCAGTCACACTAATCGACTCTTGCGTTGCTTTTATAAAACACAATACTAAAAACTTGTTGCTTGATAGCTTTAAACCATTAGGTTTGCTTAGATTATCCGTCTAACTACAAAACAATACAATACTACAATACAAAATAGCGATCGCTTGTATAAAGGTGATTGCAAAATTAGCGATACTAATTCTTAATTCCCGTCGCAGCAATACCTTGAATAAACTGACGCTGACCAATGAGAAATAATACCATCACTGGAACAGTCGCTATTGTCACCGCCGCCATCATCAAAGGCCAATTATTCGTAAATTGCTCTTGAAACTCAGCCAACGCTAGTTGCACCGTCCTTAATTCTGGTCGTGTCGTAAACACCAAAGGCTTAAACAAATCATTCCACTCACCGATGAAGGTGAACAAAAACAGCGTCACCAACGCCGGACGGGCTAAAGGTAACATCACCCGCCACAAAATTTGCAGTCGGTTCGCCCCATCTATGGCTGCGGCTTCCTCTAACTCCACCGGAATTGTCTGGAAATACTGACGTAACAAGAAAATTCCAAATCCGTTGACCGCAGTGGGTAAAATCAGCGCCCCATAAGTGTTTATCAGGTGTCCCCACTTCAAAACCAAAAAGATGGGAATCACCAATAACTGAAAGGGAATCACTAAAGTTGCTAAAACGACCAATAGCAGTGCTTGGCGTCCCCGAAACTTCAGCCGTGCTAGGGCGTAACCCGCTAAAGCGGAAGTGACAATCTGAAACGCCGTCACAGCGATCGCTACCAAGGTAGAATTAGCAAACGCCAGCAAAAATTTTCCCTGTTCCCATGCAACCCAGTAATTAGCTAAAGACCAGCTATTTTTGGACAAATTTTCAGGGCTGGTGGCCGTCGGTGCAAAGGAGGTGAGAAAGACCACAAACAGAGGTAGTAGAACGATGAATGCCCCTAGCAGTAACACTACTAGGCTCAAAAAATCGCCAGATTTCAGATTCGGGTTTGGTTTAAACATAACTTGAGCTGCAAAGCATTTGTTTCGCTAGTACTACATCTCACCCAGCAACAGTTAATCTATAAACATAGTTACTTGTTAAGTTAAATTAAACCACAGTGATTATTACCCTCAGTTCATGGGGTAAATTGAATCCTGGTGTCAAATAATCAGGTTTACAGGAGTAAAGATACCATGCAGCAGCTTACAGACCAATCTAAAGAATTAGATTTCAAGAGCGAAACATACAAAGATGCTTATAGCCGGATTAATGCGATCGTGATTGAAGGGGAACAAGAAGCCCATGAAAATTACATCACACTAGCCCAACTGCTGCCAGAATCTCATGATGAATTGCTTCGCCTATCCAAGATGGAAAGTCGGCACAAGAAAGGATTTGAAGCTTGTGGGCGCAATTTGCAAGTAACCCCAGATTTGCAATTTGCCAAAGAATTTTTCTCTGGACTACACCAAAATTTCCAAACAGCCGCCGCAGAGGGAAACGTTGTTACTTGCTTGTTAATTCAGTCTTTGATTATTGAATGTTTTGCGATCGCAGCATATAACATTTACATCCCCGTTGCCGATGATTTCGCCCGCAAAATCACTGAAGGAGTAGTAAAAGAAGAATATAGCCACCTCAACTTTGGAGAAGTTTGGTTGAAAGAACACTTTACAGAATCTAAAGCTGAACTTGAACTTGCAAATCGCCATAACCTACCCATAGTCTGGAAAATGCTCAACCAAGTAGAGGGTGATGCCCACACAATGGCAATGGAAAAAGATGCTTTAGTAGAAGACTTTATGATTCAGTACGGTGAAGCATTAAGTAACATAGGTTTTACGACACGCGATATTATGCGCTTGTCAGCCTACGGACTCATAGCCGCTTAAAAAAAGTTAGGAGCAAAGCCGGAGACGCTTTGCCTCCGGTGAGGTAATGAACAGTGAGAAATTATGAGTCGTACTCCTAACTCCTGTACAGACGCGATTAATCGCGTCTCTCCTGTACAGACGCGATTAATCGCGTCTCTCTAACTCCCAACTCTACTAAATTCCACCCTTTCGAGACAGCATAAGCCTAATAATCACTACATGTTTGGTCTAATTGGACATCTGACTAGTTTGGAACACGCTCAATCGGTAGCTCAAGAATTGGGATACCCAGAATATGCCGATCAAGGGCTAGACTTTTGGTGTAGCGCCCCACCGCAAATTGTTGATAGTATTATTGTCACCAGTGTAACTGGGCAACAAATTGAAGGAAGGTATGTAGAATCTTGCTTTTTGCCAGAGATGCTAGCTAGTCGCCGCATCAAAGCCGCAACGCGCAAAATCCTCAACGCTATGGCCCATGCACAGAAGCACGGCATTAACATCACAGCTTTAGGCGGATTTTCCTCAATTATTTTTGAAAACTTTAAGTTAGAGCAGTTTAGCCAAGTCCGCAACATTAAACTAGAGTTTGAACGATTTACCACAGGAAACACTCATACTGCCTACATTATTTGTAAGCAGGTGGAAGAAGCGTCCAAACAACTGGGAATTGATTTATCAAAAGCAACTGTTGCTATATGTGGAGCAACTGGGGATATTGGTAGTGCAGTTACACGCTGGCTAGATGCGAAAACAGATGTTCAAGAACTCCTGCTGATAGCTCGTGATCAAGAACGTCTCAAAGAGTTGCAAGGCGAACTGGGGCGAGGAAAAATTATGGGTTTGACAGAAGCACTGCCCCTAGCTGATGTTGTAGTTTGGGTTGCTAGTATGCCCAGAGGCGTGGAAATTGACCCCACCACTTTGAAACAACCCTGTTTGTTGATTGATGGTGGTTATCCTAAAAACTTAGCGACGAAAATTCAGTATCCTGGTGTACATGTGTTAAATGGTGGAATTGTAGAGCATTCCCTGGATATTGACTGGAAAATTATGAAAATCGTCAATATGGACGTGCCAGCCCGCCAGTTGTTTGCTTGTTTTGCCGAATCAATGCTGCTGGAATTTGAGAAGTTATACACGAACTTTTCGTGGGGACGGAATCAGATTACCGTAGATAAAATGGAACAGATTGGTCGGGTATCAGTAAAACATGGATTTAGACCACTGCTGGTTTAAGAGTTAGGAGTTAAGAGTTAGGAGTTAGAAGTTAATAGCTTTCATAAGTCCACACCTTCTAAAACCTCACTCCTCACTTCTAACTCCTCACTCCTCATTTCTAACTCCTCACTCTGAAAAACTCATAACTCGTAATTGATAATCCCTACGATGGCAACTACCGAGCGTAAACCGCTACTGTTAGATTTTGAAAAGCCCTTAGCAGAACTCGCAACCCGAATTGATCAAATCCGGCAACTTGCAGAAGAAAATGGCGTCGATGTTTCTGGTCAAATTCGTCAACTAGAAGCACGCGCCATGCAACTGCGTGAGGAAATTTTCAGTAGTCTATCCCCGTCTCAGCGACTGCAAGTCGCTCGTCATCCCCGTCGCCCTAGTACTCTCGATTACATTCAGGCTATTAGTGATGAATGGATGGAATTGCATGGCGATCGCTGCGGAGGTGACGATCCGGCTTTAGTTGGTGGTGTCGGTCGTCTGAGTGGGCAACCTGTGGTGATGTTGGGTCATCAAAAAGGTCGTGATACCAAAGACAATATTGCCCGTAACTTTGGAATGCCTTACCCTGGCGGCTACCGCAAAGCGATGCGGTTGATGGAACACGCCAACAAGTTTAGTATGCCAATACTAACTTTTATCGATACGCCAGGAGCTTGGTCTGGAGTAGAAGCAGAACACCAAGGTCAAGGAGAAGCGATCGCCTACAACTTGCGGGAAATGTTTTGCTTAGATGTACCAATTATCTGCACAGTCATTGGTGAAGGCGGTTCCGGTGGCGCACTCGGTATTGGTGTAGGCGATCGCCTACTCATGTTTGAACACTCAGTTTATACCGTCGCCACTCCCGAAGCCTGCGCCGCCATTCTGTGGAAAGATGCTGCCAAAGCTCCCCAAGCAGCCGTTGCTCTAAAAATTATTTCCCACGACCTGAAAAAGTTGGGAATTATCGACCAAATACTCCCTGAACCCACTGGTGGCGCTCATTCCGATCCTTTAAAAGCCGCTACTATTCTTAAGCAAGTGCTATTGGAAAATTTAGACGAACTCAATCGTTTAACCGCTCCAGAACGCCGTCAACTGCGCTATGAAAAATTCCGCAAAATTGGCGTTTTTACAGAAGTTGCCCACTAACAGCGCTGCATAATGATTGATTAGCAGAGCAAAATGCTATAATTGCCTATGTGCTTAAAGATTTTTAACAATCTAGCCATAGGCATTTGCATGTTTGGTAAATCTACTCAATTTGATTGAGTAACTTTTGTATTATCAAGTAATCTAATTTGAGTGTACGGCGTGGCTTTCCAGGCGATGATTTGTTGTCTTCACTGGTAAAACCCACAATATACGCACTATTGCACTGCATCATAGCAGATGCTTAATGGAAATCATCAGATTTTTAGATTCCTTTAATCTATCTAGACCGAGAAGTGAGAATAATTGGGTGGTAATAGGCTTTGGGAACTGCCAAAAAATTGGGAGACACCATGAGTGTTGAGCAAAAACGACGCGCCCTGATTACAGGGGCAAGTAGTGGAATTGGGAAAGCAACGGCTTTAGCCTTTGCCAAAGCCGGAATTGATGTCGCCTTAGTCAGCCGTTCTTTGGATAAATTGGAGGCGGTAAGAGAAGCAGTCGAGCATACTGGGGTGGAAGCGAAAGCTTACCCTGTAGATTTAGCGCGACTGTGCGAAGTAAAAGAAAAGATCCAAGCGATCGCTCTTGACTTTGGTGATATAGACATTCTGGTAAACAATGCTGGCATAGCCTATACAGCTACTTTGAGCGAAACCCCCCTAGAGGGCTGGCAGCAGGTAATTGACTTAAATCTTACCAGCGTGTTTCAGTGCATTGTGGGGATTTTGCCTTCAATGCGCGATCGGGGCACAGGCACAATTATCAACGTCGCCTCAATTGCCGCCAAGCAACCCTTTCCCGGTTGGGGAGCATACAGCGTCAGCAAAGCTGGTTTGATAGCCCTCTCTCAAACGCTGGCACAAGAAGAACGCACCCACGGCATTCGTGTCACAGCTATCTGTCCCGGCGCAGTCAATACCGAACTTTGGGATACAGAAACAGTCCATGCTAACTTAGACCGTTCTAAAATGTTAACCCCGGAAATTGTGGCTCAGTCAATTCTCTACACAGTTCTGTTACCACAAGAGGCAGTTATTGATGAATTGACCCTGATGCCCAGCGCTGGCGCACTCTAATTGCAAAGTTAGGAGTTAGTAGTTAGAAATTAGAATTTTTAACTCATAACTCATAACTCATAACTCATAACTCATAACTAAATTCAAACCATAACCAAGACTGAATCATGACTATTGCTTCCAACGGTTCCAATTGCTCTCAATCACCTCTGATTCCCGACTTGGCAGAAGCCATAACTCCTAGACCCGATCGCAACACCCACAACGGGCGACAAGCGGATGTGTCCCCGCCAAAAGAGGAACATCTGGAGGAAATGAAGGACGCCGTGCGGACACTAATATTGGGAGTTGGCGAAGATCCTGAACGCGAAGGACTCCTCAAAACACCCAAGCGAGTGGCCGAGGCAATGCGGTTTCTTACCAGTGGCTACACCCAATCCCTTGAAGAACTCGTTAACGATGCCATCTTTGATGAAGGGCATAACGAGATGGTACTAGTTAGAGATATTAATTTCTTTAGTCTGTGCGAACACCACATGCTGCCATTTATGGGTAGAGCACACGTTGCTTATATCCCCAACCAAAAAGTTGTGGGACTGAGTAAGCTGGCCCGCATTGTTGAGATGTATTCCCGTCGTTTGCAAGTGCAGGAGAGATTAACCCGCCAAATTGCCGAAGCAATCCAGACCATTTTGGAACCTCAAGGAGTAGCCGTTGTGATGGAAGCTAGCCACATGTGTATGGTGATGCGGGGTGTCCAGAAACCAGGTTCTTGGACTGTCACTAGCGCAATGGTTGGTGCATTCCAAGAGGAACACAAAACCCGCGAAGAATTTTTTAACTTAATTCGCCATCAACCAGCGTTCTTTTAGGGAATGGGGAGTGGGGAGTGGGGAGTGGGGAGTGGGGAAGATGAGGTAGATGAGGGAGATGAGGGAGATGAGAGAGATGAGGGGAATAATAATTCTTTGTTTGCTTTCCCTTTCCTCATTTTCCCCTACTCCCTACTCCCTACTCCCTACTCCCCAATTTCTCAAACAACTTGGCTACTTTATCTAAATCTTTATCTCCAGGTGCGCGTTCTACACCACTAGATAAATCAACGCCACTGGGATTAACCTGACTTAAAGCTTCCACAATATTATCTGCTGTTAGTCCCCCAGCTAAAAACCAAGGGCAATTGGGGCTGAATTGCTCTAGCATTGTCCAATCTAAGGTTTTGCCTGTGCCACCAAGTTGTTCGGGATGGTAAGCATCAAGTAGTAAAGTATCTACGTAATTTGTGTAATTAGCCACTGTGTCAAGATGCTCAAGACTCCGAACTCTCAATGCTTTAATAATTTCGACATTGGGTAAAGCTTGACGTAATTGGTAGCAAAAATCTGGTAATTCATCCCCGTGTAACTGGACACCAGTCAACCCAGAATCAACAACTATCTGACTGATTTCGGGGATACTAGCGTTGGCAAAAACACCAATTGTGTCAATATTAGCCGGGAGTTCTGCTACTGCTGCCCGAATTTGGGATGTAGTCACATAGCGAGGTGAGGTTGGCACACAAATAAAGCCTAGTGCCGTTGCGCCCAGAGAGGCGATCGCTATAGACTGCTGTGGTTGAGTAATGCCGCAAATTTTAACGCGCATGAAAATTTAATAATTTTAAAATAATCATCAACAAAGTCTAAACTATCCGTAAAACTTTTGTGCCCTGGTAATTTTATAATTTTGTAGGTCTACATTTTAGGAGACAAAAGCTTGATTTCATCTATTTTACTAGCAGCATCTGCAACTGTTCCCGCAACACCTGCGTGGAATCCTACAGTAGGCATCATCATCAGCATCACCAGCTTAGTAATGGTTTTACTAAGTACTAGGATCGAAAAACCCTTAGTTGGCCCCAAGTTCCCCATCCTGCCGATTAGTATTCCAACATTCGTTGCAGCGATGGCTTTTGGTCATATTGTTGGCGTTGGCATCGTTTTAGGACTGACTAACATCGGTCGTCTGTAGTTTTGCGATGATCGCGGCGTTGCTTATAATGCCGCGATCAATACAAAACTCCTAAAAAGGATTTTGGTTCTTTCTCCAGCAACATAACTCATGAGCATTACCCAGTCAGCCTCCGTGTAGTCCCTCTAACTGAGGGGAGAGGTATTAACCATTTAACACACTCAAGAGGACTGGTAGGGGGCAAGGGGCAGGGGAAGCAGGGGAAGCAGGGGAAGCAGGGGAAGAATAAAAATTACCTATTTCCCCTCTGCTCCCTGCTCCCTGCCTCTGTGCCTCTTCCCCATTCCCCACTTCAGAGCTTTGCTCACAGGCATTAATTGTCTATCTTAGAAATAAGAGCATTTCGTAACGGAAGCATCCCAAATGTGTAAGTTATATCAAAACCACGTTATGAATTGTCATTGCGTTCGCCCAAGGCGTACCCTGCGGGAACGCAACGTAGTGGAGTGAAGCAATCGCAAGATATGGGATTGCTTATCTGCGACACGCTGCGCGAACACTACGCTACCGCTTCATTCGCTTTTGACTTACACCTTCGTGCAAAATTGGGATGCTCCCATTTCGTAACTCGACACTACTGAATTAATGCTCAGAAATATATGTATAAGAATATACGCAAATATTGCAGTATAAGAACTACTGACGATATCTAGTTTTAGGACAATGTAATGCAAACAAATTGGAAAATTGGGTCTTTATTTGGAATTCCCCTGTTTTTAGACCCGTTATGGTTTGTGATTTTAGGGTTGGCAACTCTTAACTTTGGGGTAGCTTATCAGGAATGGGGGCCTGTTATAGCTTGGAGTGCTGGAATAGTTATGGCACTGTTGCTATTTGGTTCGGTGTTGCTACATGAGTTGGGTCACAGCTTGGTAGCCCGATCGCAAGGCATTAAAGTTAATTCAATTACCCTATTTCTGTTTGGCGGGATTGCTGCTATTGAAGAAGAATCTAAAACTCCTTTCAAAGCTTTTCAAGTAGCGATCGCTGGCCCTTTGGTGAGTATCATACTATTTTTCCTGCTCCGGCTGGGAGCTATTGTGATACCTGATACTAGTCCACTCAGTGTCATGGTCGGAGATTTGGCGAGAATTAACTTGGTGGTGGCCCTATTTAACCTGATTCCAGGCTTACCTCTAGATGGAGGGCAAGTGTTAAAAGCAGCACTATGGCAAATCACAGGTAATCGTTTTCAAGCCGTACACTGGGCTGCAAAGGCTGGGCAAATTTTGGGTTACAGTGCGATCGCTTTAGGATTTGTTGTAGATTTTGTGACCAGAGAATTAGTACTTGGTTTGTGGATTGCGATGTTAGGTTGGTTTGCTGTCCGCAACGCTAACAGCTATGACAACATGACTACATTGCAAGAAAGCCTACTTAAAGTTGTGGCGGCTGATGCGATGACTCGTGACTTTCGGGTAATTGATGCTGATCAGACATTGCGATCGTTTGCCGATTTATACCTGTTGGAAACCGTTCCCTCACAGATTTATTTTGCTGCATCTGATGGACGTTACCGGGGTCTAGTTTCCATTGACGATTTTCGTTTAACCCAAAGGAGTGAATGGGAAACCCAAACCTTACATAGCATTGTGCATCCCTTGACAGAAATACCCACTGTTGCAGAAGCAACAACGATAGCTGAGGTAATTAACAAACTGGAAAATGAGCAGTTACCTAGAATTACCGTGCTTTCTCCGGCTGGTGCTGTTGCTGGTGTAATTGATCGGGGAGATATTGTAAGGGCGTTAGCACAAAAGTTAAATTTGCGGGTAGCAGATGCTGAAATTAAACGGATCAAGGAAGAAGGAAGTTATTCGCCTGGGTTGCAACTAGCAGCACTAGCGAAGTCAATTACAAAATGAACGTCATACCCTTGTCATAGTTTTGCAATAGATTCGTCAAAAGCTTGTGTGATATTTAATCTGGTATTTGGTTACAAAATGCTTTTTTTGGGTAAAAGGTAGGAAATCCTACCTTTTTTATTTTTTAAATTAACGTGAGTTCGATAAACCTCTCCCTGCCTTGAACTAAAGTTCAAGTCTTTCCCTCTCCGACTCGGAGAGGGACGGTTTTACGTAGTAAAACCAGGGAGAGGTTTCTTTGACATCGCCTCAGAGGATTGGAAAATTATTAAAACTTCCAGTTTAAAGCGAGTAAAATGTAAGTACGTGATATACTACGTCTCTCACTCACCCTGGTTTTATGGCACTGCCAATTGTTGCAATTATCGGACGCCCAAATGTGGGCAAATCCACCCTGGTTAATCGACTCGCCGGGGAACAAACGGCGATTGTCCATGATGAACCGGGAGTGACACGCGATCGCACTTATCTACCAGCTTTCTGGAATGGTCGTGAATTTTTGGTGGTAGATACTGGTGGTTTAGTTTTTAATGATGATACCGAATTTTTACCACTGATTCGCCAACAGGCAATGACAGCCCTTGCAGAAGCGTGTGGCGCTATTTTTGTCGTAGATGGTCAAACAGGCCCCACCTCGGCAGATTTAGAAATCGCCGAATGGATGCGCCAACAACCCGTACCCGTTCTACTAGCTGTAAATAAATGTGAATCCCCAGAACAAGGCTTAATGCAAGCTGCCGAGTTTTGGGAATTGGGATTGGGCGAACCTTACCCTATCTCCGCAATTCATGGCAGTGGTACAGGAGAGTTACTCGACGAGTTAGTTAATCACATCCCTGCTATTGAAGACATCCCAGACACGAATGAAATCAAAGTAGCAATTGTGGGACGCCCGAATGTCGGTAAATCGAGCTTACTGAATTCTTTTGTCGGGGAAGAAAGGGCAATTGTCAGCCCAATTTCCGGCACCACCCGCGATGCTATTGATACCGTCATTGAACGAGAGGGACAAACCTACCGTTTGATTGACACCGCCGGTATTCGCAAAAAGAAACACATAGAATACGGCACAGAATTCTTTAGTATTAACCGTGCTTTCAAAGCGATTCGCCGTGCTGACGTGGTTTTATTAGTAATAGATGCCGTAGATGGAGTCACTGAGCAAGACCAAAAATTAGCTGGGCGGATTATCGAAGAAGGTCGAGCTTGCATCATCGTCGTTAATAAGTGGGATGCTGTCGAAAAAGACTCTTACACAATCTACGACTACGAAAAAACTCTGCAATCACGGTTACATTTTACCGAATGGGCAGAAACAATTTTTGTGAGTGCCTTGTCAGGACAACGGGTAGAGAAGATTCTAGAGTTGGTGAAAACGGCGGCTGAATCACACAAACGCCGTGTCAGCACATCAGTTATTAACGAAGTCTTAACAGACGCTGTTAGCTGGCATTCACCGCCAGCATCTCGTGGTGGCCGTCAGGGCAAGATTTATTATGGTACACAAGTAAGTAGCCAACCACCAACGATCGCTCTATTTGTCAATGATTCCAAACGCTTCAACGACAACTACCGCCGCTACATTGAACGCCAATTCCGGCAACAGCTAGGATTTAAAGGCACGCCAATTATTTTGCTGTGGCGGAGCAAAAAAGTCCGTGATGCCGAAATTGGTAATGTTAATAGAGCAACTCGCGTCAAAATAAGTTAGGAGTTATGAGTGAGAGTTAGGAGTTAGGAGTTAGGAGTTATGAGTTAAAGCCAAAATTTCTAATTATAGAAGCCTATGGACTTGAGTTTGATAGCGGCACAAAGTGAGAGAGTTATGAGTTAAAGTCAAAACTCCTAAATAGCAATTATTTGTGAAACTACACAAAATTAGACTTGGTGAGACAAGAGGCTTGAGCAACTGGTTCTATGCAACCTCACAGGTAATCGGTATAACTCGTAACTCGTAACTCCTAACTCCTCACTCATAACTCATAACTCCTCACTCCTAACTCTAAAATGGATTTATTACGATCGCTGCCACTTGGACTTTATTTAGAACAACCCCAAACTTGGCTGCATAAAATCGATCCGCGAGTCAAGTTCGCCTGGTTGATGAGTTTTTTAACAAGCTATGTTTTAGCTAACAACTTTTGGCGGGTGCTGCTAGTGGTAATATTGATTCTTGCCACCTTAATTGCCAGGATTCCCCGCCGAGTATGGCAGCAGCAAATGGGTTGGCTGTTAATGCTATCGTTTTTTATCTTAGCGATCGGAGCCATCAGTCCTGATGCAATGGGTGCAGATTATCAGCCACGCCTCCCAGCCAATGAACAAATATTAACCCAGCCAGTAAACTCCAAAAATATTGTTCAAGAGCCAGCAAGTAATAGCAAATACAGCTATGTGCTATTTCACAAAGGCCCAGTTAAAGTAACTCGCCGCTCCTTGGATTTGGCTGTACGTCTGAGTACAATTATATTTACCGTAATTTACAGCACCAACTTGTATCTGCTGACAACCGCACCAGAAGAAATCACATCTGGCATAGAAAGCCTAATGCAACCCCTGAGACGCTTCAAGTTGCCTGTCACCGAAATTGCTTTAACTTTAACCTTATCCTTGCGCTTTATCCCTTTGGTTTTAGAAGAAGTGCAAAACTTATTTCGCTCCGTGATGACAAGGGCAATTAATTGGAAAAAGCTAGGATTGAAAGGAGGATTCAAAGTTTGGATGACAGTCGCAGAGAGACTGTTAGAAAATCTGCTCTTACGAGCCGATCAAATGGCGAATGCAATGATGGTGCGGGGTTTTACCAGTCCTAACGAGCATCGAGTCCAGTGGCACGATTTACGATTTAAAGGGCGTGACTGGCTTGCTATTGCAACTTTAATTTTATTCTGGGGAATACGGCTAGCTATAGGAACTCAGGTCTAATTTTGCAACGCTTATAAACAGTATGATCAAGGCTTGGTATTGGCGATCGCTACCCTTAGAAAAGCGTACAGGTTCGGAAGTTTTTGCTACTCTTTTTCACCCCACCTCCGCATCGGGAATTGCTACCCTACTGGAAAGTCCCTACCCAACGCCAATCGATCATCCCCAACTCAGCCGATATTCTATCTGTGCAGGCGCTCCTCGCCTAGTCGATGGCATCCCCCAGATGTGGACACCAGAAGTCGGAAAGGTTTTTCCCTTCCTCGAAAAGCTGTTACAGCAAGGGGTAGGGAGAGATGAGGGGGATGAGGAAGATGAGGGTGATGAGGGGGATGAGGTAGTATTTTCTCTCCCATCTCCCCCTGCTCCCCCTGCTCCCCCACCTCCCCATCTCCCTTTCACCGGCGGTTGGTTAGGTTGGCTAGGCTATGATGTGGCATGGGAAATTGAACAGTTACCACGTCATAAAATTGATCCCCTACCATTTCCCATAGCTTTTTGGTATGAACCAGATTGTTTTGCCATTTTAGATCACGCGCAACAAATTCTTTGGCTAGCCGCCAGTGATGCAAGTGAACTCGATGAGTTCCAGCACAAATTAGAGAACATAAAAGGGGAGTTGGGGGACAAAGTAGAACTTTCTCCCTCATCTCCCCCATCTCCCTCATCTCCCCCATCTCCCTCATCTCCCCCATCTCCCTCATCTCCCTCGCCTCCTCTCTTTTTGACATCTCAAGCAGATTATGAAACAGCTGTAAACCAGGCGAAAAAATATATTCAAGCTGGAGACATCTTTCAGGCAAATCTTTCATTGCGATTTCAAGCGTCTACATCGGCTTCTGGTTGGGAAATTTACCAAGCCTTGCAAAAAATCAATCCTTCTCCTTTTGCCAGCTATTGGCAAACGCCTTGGGGGGAAGTGATTAGTTGTTCGCCGGAACGGTTAGTAATGTTGCAAAATCGACAAGCCGAAACCAGACCGATCGCTGGGACGCGATCGCGTGGTGTCAATCCAGAACAAGATATGCAACTGGCACAAGATTTACTCAGCAATACCAAAGAACGTGCAGAACACATCATGCTGGTGGATTTGGAACGCAATGATTTAGGGCGAGTTTGTGAATGGGGAACCGTTACTGTTGACGAATTGCTGACAATTGAGCGATATAGCCATGTGATGCATCTTGTCAGCAACATCAAAGGTACTTTAAAAGGCGAATGCACCACCATTGATTTGATCCGCGCCACGTTTCCAGGTGGCACAATCACAGGTTGTCCCAAAGTCCGTTGCATGGAAATTATTGAAGAACTAGAACCCTTGCGGCGCAGCTTGTTCTACGGTTCCTGCGGCTATTTAGATTGGCGTGGTCATTTAGATTTAAATATCTTAATCCGCACCCTGCTATTAGCTCCCGTGTCTCAAGAAGCAGGGGGAGCAGGGGAGGCAGGGGAGGCAGGGGAGGCAGGGGGAGCAGGGGGAGCAGGGGAGGCAGGGGAGGCAGGGGGAGCAAATTCTTCTTCATTTCCTTACTCAAGACTCATCCCTGGGCACTGGGCACTCAACATTGTCTGGGGACAAGTTGGCGCAGGAATTGTCGCAGACAGCGATCCTGAGAAAGAATGGTATGAATCTCTGCACAAAGCTCAGGCACAACTGGCAGCACTGAAAATGCTAGATAATCAATAGGAGTAGGGAGTAGGGAGTAGGGAGTAGGTTATTAGTTATTCTTTCTCCCCCTGCTCCCCCTGCTCCCTCATCTCCCCACTCCCACTCCCCACTCCCCACTCCCCACTCCCCACTCCCAAATTTTGTGCCATTCAGCCACAGTTGTGGCAGTATGGAAAGAAGTTGAAAAGTTAGCTGTTGCCGTTGGGAATTTCAAAGGGTGTTTTCCCTTGCCACGCTAAACTTTCAATAAGAGGGTCAGGACTGTTTTATGCCTTATGCCGCCAGGTTGGTATATTTGAGTCACCAAAGCATAAAGCGAAATCTATCGATAAGCCTCTACTCTTCGAGTCTACACTTCACGTTTCATGTTGTACCATTTCGCTTCACTACCACTAGCTTCATCTGCCTATTAGAAACTAGATCAAGGTCTTCGCAACCGCAGTTTTGCATTTTAAGCAAATATTCTGGCGAATGTTGGTATTATCGTCTGAATGTTTGGAATTCACTGCGAAAAGATATATATACTCTCACCTTGACTACACCTTAACTCTTAAATGAATCCAGAAAACGCAGAAACTTACATAAACCATCCAACTTGGGGTTTACTTTACAAAATCTGTATGGTTGATGACAACCAGGATTTGTTCACCACACTTTATGCCCAGCGCTTGTTTTTTTTGGTTGCAAATGACGTTAAAGGTGTTAAATTCCAGTCTCTAGGACGTACTGAGGCTAGAATGATGTTGGAAAATCGCTTACGTACCCTGCGGCGCAGTGGACAATCTCAGGAGTACGATCAGCTTCAGAGTGTTTTCCAACGCACCTTCCAATGAATAGTTCGATTTCCGAACGTATTGTTTCCATTCGCTCCTCTCTACCAACTTCAGTCAAATTGATTGCTGTTAGCAAGCAAGTTTCTGCCCAGACCATTCGGTCTGCCTATGCCGCAGGAATTCGTGATTTTGCGGAGAGTCGTATCCAAGAAGCCGCCAGCAAACAAGCCGAGTTGCAAGACTTACCGGATATTACCTGGCACTTTATTGGACATTTGCAAAGCAATAAAGCCAAAAAAGCCATCGAACAATTCCCTTGGATTCACTCCGTCGATAACTTGAAGCTGGCACAGCGCTTAGATCAATTGGCGCAACAGCTAGGAGTGAGTCCCCAGGTTTGCCTGCAAGTGAAAATTCTCCCCGATCCCAACAAGTCTGGTTGGAGTGTGCCAGAACTTTTGGCTGATTTACCCACACTCGATCAATACAAAAGTTTACAAATTCAAGGTTTGATGACAATTCCGCCTTCAGGATTAAATGATCCGGAAATTTTGAATGTATTTAATCTCAATCGTGAGCTAGCAAAGAAAATAAGAGAGCAAAACTGGTCGCACATTAAAATGCAGCACTTGTCTATGGGTATGTCAGGCGACTACGAACTGGCAGTGCAAGCAGGCGCAACGATGGTACGATTAGGAACAATATTGTTTGGCGATCGCTCTTAGCCTTTGATCATCAGCCTTGCTCTTAAGTATTAATAGAGATCAGGATTTGATGACAAGAATTTTCTAACAAACTGGTGCAATTAGAAACAAAGGATATAGTATTGACAAAAGCAATCGCTAAGGAAAAATGGGGTAAAAAGAACTTTCCTTCGGACAAACCTTAGGATATAATCTTGACTCATTATTATGTTTAGGCGATGCACAGACCTTTGCAAAAAGTGTCAGTTCATCGCTAAAACCAGTAGGGTTACAAATAGCAGTATACTTGCTGTAGTATCCACCGATGTAGCGATTGCTCCTACTCAATCAATCCTAAGCCAAGTCAATATAAGCTATTCGCACCAGGAGAGTACACAGACAATGAACAATATCTTTTCCAAACTCAGAGACTTTGTGGGTCTAAATGAGCAAGTGGAATACGAGTATTACGAAGAAGAACCAGATAGAGATAATAATTACCAAAATCTGTATCAGCAAGAAAATCCCCAACCACCGGCACCACAGGAAAGCACGGCCGCTCAAAATCGACGCTGGCGGGAACCAGTGCCTACAATGGGAGATGATATCGCAGAAGGTTCAAAGCCAATGGGGAATGTGATTGGTATGCCAGGAGCAATTAACGGAATTTCGGAAGTTTTAGTACTCGAGCCACGCACCTTTGAAGAAATGCCCCAAGCAATTCAAGCGTTGCGAGAACGCAAGTCAGTGGTATTAAATCTGACAATAATGGACCCAGATCAAGCTCAACGAGCAGTAGATTTTGTTGCAGGTGGTACTTACGCACTAGATGGACATCAAGAACGCATCGGTGAAAGCATCTTCTTGTTTACGCCAAGCTGTGTCCAAGTTAGCACCCAAGGTGGGGTTCTTCATGAAGTACCACAACCGCCAGCACGTCCCTCTCGTCCTACAGGTTCTCCAAATCAAACCTGGGGCAACGAAACTAACCGGATGGCACAATAAAATTAAATTAGTTGTTAGTCCTTTGTCATTTGTCATTAGTCCTGGGTTTTGATCATAGTGACAAATGACTAATGACAAACGACGAATGACTAATGACTAATTGATCAATGACTATAAAATTTGGCTTAATTGGTGGTGGGGTAATGGGAGAAGCGCTCTTATCCCGCCTTATCGCGCTTGGAACTTATCAATCATCAGAAGTCATAGTTAGCGAACCGCTATCTTCACGCCTAGATTTTTTAAAACAGCAATACAATGTTGCTGTGACGACAGATAATAGCGAGGTTTTCACCCAAGTAAAAGAAGTTGTCTTTTTGGCAGTAAAACCGCAGGTGTTCAGCGCGATCGCTCAAGAATTAGCAAATATTGATATTCTTAATAAAGAACACTCACCCCTAATCATTTCGATATTAGCGGGTGTGCCTTTAAGCCAGCTAGAAGCTGCATTTGTGCAATTGCCAGTTATTAGAGCAATGCCCAACACCCCAGCAACAGTGGGAGCGGGAATTACCGCCATTTGTTCAGGTGCATACACCAATGCCAAGCACCACCAAATAGCACAGCAGATTTTTTCTGCTGTGGGGGAAGTCGTGGAAGTCTCAGAAGGGCTGATGGATGCAGTCACAGGGCTATCTGGTAGCGGCCCGGCTTACGTGGCGCTCTTGGTAGAAGCACTTGCTGATGGCGGAGTATCCGCAGGTTTACCTAGAGCAATTGCTAATCAACTAGCCTTGCAAACCGTACTAGGAACAGCGAAACTGTTACATGAAACCAAAATGCACCCAGCAGAACTCAAAGATCGCGTTACTAGTCCCGGTGGTACAACCATTGCGGGGATTGCCAAGCTAGAACAGGCAGGATTTCGTTCAGCTTTAATTGAAGCAGTCAAAGCTGCCACAGAGCGATCGCAAGAACTGGGAAAATAAAGTGAGGAGTGAGGAGTTAGGAGTTATGAGTTAGGAGTTATGAGTTATGAGTTATGAGTTATGAGTTATGAGTTTTAACTTCTAACTCCTCACTCCTCACTCCTAACTTCTAACTCCTAACTCTTAACCTAACGAAGTTGACAAAAGACTCGTTAGTATAGTAAACAATCTGGTTGCAAATGTGATTGAGTGAATTATCCTGCACCGTCTCCAGAACTTGACTTAGGGTCTATATTTCCCTTTGATCTGGATCAGTTTCAAAAAGAAGCGATCGCGTCCCTAAACGCCGGACGCTCCGTAGTCGTATGTGCGCCCACAGGTTCGGGCAAAACATTAGTCGGGGAATACGCCATTTATCGCGCCCTGACGCGAGGAAAACGTGTATTTTATACTACTCCCCTAAAGGCGCTATCGAATCAAAAATTGCGTGATTTTCGAGAAAAATTCGGGTTTGATCAAGTCGGACTGTTAACTGGAGATGCCTCCATTAACAGAGATGCACCGATTTTGGTGATGACCACAGAAATTTTCCGAAATATGCTCTATGGCACACCCATTGGGCAAGTTGGCATCTCATTAGTAGACGTTGAAGCGGTGATACTTGATGAGTGCCACTACATGAACGATCGCCAGCGCGGTACTGTTTGGGAAGAATCAATCATCTATTGTCCCCGGGAAGTACAACTGGCAGCCCTCTCAGCAACGGTTGCCAACAGCGATCAACTCACCGATTGGCTAAACCGCGTTCACGGCCCAACTGACCTGATTTACTCCGATTTTCGCCCAGTTCCCTTGGAATTTCACTTTTGCAATCCCAAAGGGTTATTTCCCCTGCTGAATGATAGCAAAACCAAAATTAACCCCCGCCTTATTCAGAAGAAGGGGAGAGGGGGAGAAAGGGAGAGGGGGAGAAGTGGTAGACCTGAAGCTCCTGGAATCATTTTTACCTTGAGCCAGTTAGAGCAACGGGATATGCTACCAGCGATTTACTTTATCTTCAGCCGCCGGGGATGTGATAAAGCAGTGGCAGAAGTGGGTGATTTATGGCTGGTAAATAATGAAGAATCCCAGATTTTGCGGCAACAAATTGATGACTTTTTAGCCCGCAATCCCGAAGCAGGGCGTTCTGGACAAATTGCACCCCTGTACCGGGGAATTGCTGCCCACCACGCCGGAATTTTACCTGCTTGGAAAGCACTGGTAGAAGAACTATTTCAGCAAGGGCTGATTAAAGTAGTATTTGCTACTGAAACGCTAGCGGCGGGAATTAATATGCCCGCCCGGACAACAGTAATTTCTACCCTTTCCAAGCGTACCGATACTGGACACCGCTTGTTGAATGCTTCCGAATTTTTGCAAATGGCGGGACGGGCAGGCCGCCGGGGGATGGATAAACAAGGT
Source organism: Nostoc favosum CHAB5714 (assembly GCF_020829495.1). Taxonomy (GTDB): domain Bacteria; phylum Cyanobacteriota; class Cyanobacteriia; order Cyanobacteriales; family Nostocaceae; genus Nostoc; species Nostoc favosum. The sequence continues at coordinate 103,488 of NZ_JAIVFQ010000014.1, forward strand.
CATGTGGTGACAGTCCAAACTCCCTTTGAAGGAGCCAAAGAAGCGGCGTATTTGGGAACATCCAAGCCAGATCCCCTTGTAAGCCAGTTTACCCCCAGTTATGGCATGGTACTCAACTTGCTGCAAACACACACCCTAGAGCAAACCAGGGAACTGATAGAACGCAGTTTTGGGCAGTACATGGCCACCTTGCATTTACGGCCAGAATACGATGAGATTGCGGAACTGCAAAGACAATTAGCTCAACTTCATGAGCAAATCGCCGCAGTTGATGAAAATGAACTGGCTATTTATGAGAAATTACGGCAACGCCTGAAAGTGGAACGCCAGATATTGAAAACCTTGCAAGAGCAAGCGCAGGAAGATAGACAAGAAGAATTGGGGATGATGTTGGGATTTGCAGTGTCAGGAACTCTGTTGAGTCTCAAGGGTAAAAACATCACAGTGTCTACTCCTGTAACCGCAGTTTTAGTGGGAAAATCGCCGGGTTCTGGTCAAGCTCCTTACTTGGTATGCTTGGGACACGATAATCGCTGGTATGTGGCAACGACAGGGGATGTAGTCGATTTGTATGCCGAACTGCCGCGAATTGAGGTGCCACCTGATATCCTGCCACCGCCAGAGATGCCTTTGAAGCCAGGACAGTCACGCCGGGGTACTCAAGAAACATTTGCGATCGCTACGCGTATTCCCAATCCTGTAGAATCATTGAATCTGGCACCAGAAGTAGCAGAACAACTCAGCCGCACTGCTGCCGTCCAAGAGCAATTAGAAGCTCATCCCCTACATCAATCAGGCAATGCTGCCATGCTTTTCAAGCGCCGGGCCCGCTATGTTGAACTAGAAGCCGAACTTGAACAGTTGCAAGAGCAAGTAGAGCAACAGTCACAACGTCATTGGGAAGAATTTCTCAATTTAATCGCAATTCTGCAACACTTTGGCGCTTTAGATAACTTAGTGCCCACAGTATTAGGGCGAATTGCTGCCGCCATTCGAGGCGAGAATGAATTGTGGCTAGGTTTAGTATTCGCTAGTGGTGAATTGGACAACTTAGATCCGCACCATTTAGCCGCCGCCGCCGCCGGTTTGGTGATGGAAACGCCTCGTCCAGATAGCAAAGTTAACTTTGAGCTTAGTAATGAAGTTGCAGAAGCCTTAGCAAAATTGCGGGGAATTCGTCGCCAAATGTTCCAACTACAACGGCGGTATAACGTAGCCCTGCCTATATGGTTGGAGTTTGAGTTAATTGCCATAGTCGAACAATGGGCGCTGGGAATGGAGTGGATAGAACTCTGCGAGAACACCACCTTGGATGAAGGCGACGTGGTGAGAATTTTACGGCGGACGTTGGATTTATTATCACAAATACCCCACGTTCCCCATTTACCAGACTCTTTCCAGCGTAATGCCCATCGGGCGATGCAGTTGATTGATAGATTCCCTGTGAATGAGGTGGTTGAATAAACAGGACGCTTTTACGTACACAGAGTATTTGATAATTTCTGTGCGTCTTTTTCTCTCAGGACTTACACAAAACTAGACGCTGTAGGGGCGATTAATTTATGAATTGCCCCTACAAACCGCCCAAGAATGAATTTAGATTTAACCAAATATATAGTAGTGGTACGTAGTTAAAAATGCTTTTTTGGTTTCGTATATTTTCTATACGTGATTAATCATGTGTATCTAACAGAAGTTATAGCCCCTATTAGCGCTATTCAATCTTAGTACACTAAGTTTCCAGTACCGCGCAACTGACGCAAAGAATTTAGACAGTATGGACAGTCACAGCCAAATGTCTGAATTGCAGCATCACTTTCCTCCTCAGTAAAGTTCAACATGGCAATATTCTCATCTGATACTGATGTGACAATGGTTGAGGAACGTGTAGAGGTATAAGGTTGCGTTCTCTCTGAATCTCGAATGCACACAAAATCTTTTCCACCATGTGGGTTAGTGATACAAGTACGACCGTCTTGTGTGTGCATTAATCGCTGAGTAATACTAGCATGGGCAGGATTCAATACCGCCAGCGTAGACATCAGCGACACAAAAATTGAGGAACTGGAAAGCAAATTCAAGATAATTTTTTTGTTCATAAATTTCCTTGAGAAAATTGTCTACTAGTTTAGGGTATTCGATTCACTTTCAAACTTCAAGTGAGTTTTCCATAAGAATAGCTAGCCTGACACTTGTTACCCAACAAAGTTTCCTATCTACCCAGTTTGCTCACAAATTAGTTGCTATAGCAGTCCTAAATCATTTGTGAAAATTATATATCTCTTTCTTCTTTCTTCCCTTTGCGCCCAAAGCCAATACTTTGCGGTTCGTTTTCAAATTTTATATTTTTCACGAATCAAATAGGACTGCTATATAGCAGAATTCAGCAGTCAAACAGGCTTGATGTCTAGATTTGAAACCTAAGTAGTATACTTCACAAAATTTAAATCCGCTCTATATCCACAAGATGGTGATTGTTGGCTTGATGCAAGCAACTCTTTCTCTTTGAAATCTTATGCAGAGCGATAAATTGTTCACTACGAACAAAAGTTATATCTTGACATTATTCTATACAATTAAAAATCAGTATAGCTGTCTTTACAAGATTATAAATCTTAATTTAAACCAAAAGATAAGATAAATATTTAGCAATAAATCTGAGATAGATTCTCGTTCTTAAATTATCAACTTGAAAAAAGTTCTTTTTTTCATTACATTTGGTAAAAGGCTCATATATCAAGTAATTTACTAGCCTCAACAGAAAAAATGAAGCGAAAACTACATTCAGAATCTTCAGGTTGTTGCAACTGTGAACATGACCATCACGAGAATCATAACCATGATCATAATCACAATCATGATGAGAATCATAACCATGACCACAATCACGACCACGGTGGAGAATTCAATCTGAAAAATGAGGTATTACCTTTGGTAGTAATTTTAAGTTTATATGCGCCTGGTGTAATTTTTGAAAATCAATTACACAATACATTCTACTCAATAGGTGAATATCTGCTTTTCATCCCTGCTTATCTATTAAGTGGATGGAGTGTTTTAAAAACTGCTGGGCGCAATATCCTCAAAGGTAGAGTATTCGATGAAACCTTTTTGATGGCAACAGCGACATTAGGGGCGATCGCAATTCATAAATTACCCGAAGCTGTCGGAGTCATGTTATTTTATAAAATTGGGGAATTGTTTCAGGATATTGCCGTTAGTCGTTCCCGTAATTCCATCAAAGCTTTATTAGAAGTACGTCCAGATTATGCCAATATTCAAATAGAGGGAGAATTAAAAAAAGTATCCCCAAAGACAGTAAATATTGGAGATATTATCGTTGTAAAACCTGGGGAAAAGATTCCCTTAGATGGTGAGATTATAGATGGGAATTCCCAAGTCGATACCTCTGCATTAACTGGAGAATCTGTACCGCGCTCAGTGAGACTGGGAGAGACAGTTTTGGCTGGGATGATCAACAAAATGGGTGTTCTCAGCATTAGAGTAACCAAACTATTTGATGACTCATCTATTGCCAAGATTTTAGACTTGGTACAAAATGCCAAAAGTAAAAAAGCAGAAACAGAAAAGTTTATTACTAAATTTGCCCGATATTATACGCCTATAGTAGTTTTTATATCTATAGGAGTTGCACTATTACCTCCTTTATTCATTTCGGGTACAACTTCTTTAGAATGGGTTTATCGCGCCTTAATTTTACTAGTTATTTCCTGCCCCTGTGGACTAGTTATCAGTATTCCATTAGGTTACTTTGGAGGCGTGGGAGGTGCGGCTAAACGTGGTATTTTGGTTAAAGGCTCTACTTTTTTAGATGCTTTAAATGCAGTAAATACAGTTGTTTTTGATAAAACTGGAACGTTAACGAAAGGGGTATTTAAAGTAGTAAAAATAGTACCATCAAATGGCTACCTTGAACAAGAATTGCTCCAATTAGCTGCCAAAGTAGAATTGCACTCAAATCATCCCATCGCTCAATCTATCCGTAATGCTTATGGTGAAAAAATCGATGAATTTGAGGTGAGAGATTATGAAGAGATAGCAGGCTATGGAATTAAAGCCAAGGTTGAAAATCGGGTAGTGATAGCGGGAAGCGATCGCCTATTACATAGAGAGAATATTACTCATGATAATTGCCAGTTAGAGGGAACAGTTATTCATCTAGTAGTAGATAATATTTACGCTGGGTATATTGTCATTGCTGATGAAGTGAAAGAAGATGCCAGACAAGCTATTCAAGCACTCAAAGGAATGGGTGTAGAGAAAACAGTAATGTTGACAGGAGATAATCAAGCGATCGCATCGCGGATTGCTCAACAGTTAGGTATAGATGCTTACGAAGCAGAGTTATTACCAGAGGAAAAAGTCAATGCCATTGAGAAATTACTCAGCACCGTTGGTAAGCATAGTAAAGTTGCTTTTGTTGGGGATGGCATTAATGATGCGCCAGTGATTGCTAGAGCAGATGTTGGTATAGCAATGGGTGGCTTAGGCTCAGATGCAGCGATAGAAACTGCCGATATTGTGATTATGACAGATGCACCCTCAAAAGTGGCAGAAGCAATACAAATTGCCAGAAAAACCCGCAGAATTGTTTGGCAAAATATCGCTTTTGCCTTAGCAATTAAAGCTGTATTTATTGGATTGGGTATTTTAGGCGTAGCGACAATGTGGGAAGCAGTATTCGCTGATGTGGGAGTAGCAATACTTGCAATTTTCAACGCAACTAGAGCGATGAAATAAAATTGTTCAGAAATCGGGAATCCGTAAAGTGATAATACTCGTACTAAACCTCTAGATGTGCGTAACCTGGGTTCAACTTGGAAAACCCGCGAAGGTATCGGTGTCGGAACCCCATTGAGCGAGTTACGTAAGAAGTTAGCTGACTTTAAACTCTATGGATTGGCGTGGGATTACGGCGGCACGATTTTGTTGGATAGTAGCCGATTATCTAGCTATCAGGGCAAACTCATCCTACGAGTAGATACTGCTCAGAAATATCCCAATGATTATAAAGCACTGTCAGGCGATCGCACTTTTTCTTCTAGCAATCCCCATTGGAAACCTCTGGGAATCAGGCTAGCAGAAATTATCGTTGTACTCAACCCAAGTGAGTAGTGGTATGCTAAACATCAGTTTGCTAAAGCGTAGAGGGACTATGAAGACGACGTTCTTATACTAAGTCTGGAACTGGTAAATTACTGACAGAAGAAATTACAGAAGTGACATCTCGTGTCGTTGTGATGTTTCAGCTATTGAAACCAAACACAGTAAACCAGATTGCTAAATCATCGCCCAGGTAAATCAAAATCCTGATGCAACTGTCATAATTGACTATGGATAAAATTGAGTCTGCATTGCAACCATGAGACTATGTAAATATACAGTTATTTGCCTGATAAAAATCAGGATTTCCTGACCTAGTAAACAAGAAAAACATAGATATTAAGTTAATTGGTGTTTGTTTATACTATTTCAAATTTTTGTAGTCGTTATACTCATGACTTAGGTTCTACCTGGGAATTAGGAAGTGGCTTTGCCACTTCTTTTTATTTATCTGGTAGCCTAGTAAAAAATAAATTAAAAGTTAAAAGTAATTTCTAGGACTTACGCATTGACAAGAAATACCAAATATGTATTAAGGTTAAAAACCATATCTTTCGTAAGGGCACAGCATTGCTGTGTCCCTACAGCATCATCTATTTACGATCGCAGGATAATTAAGAAAAGCCTGAAAACTTCCCATTTTAGGTAATGCACATCACGATGCATTTGTACATTGCGTAAGTCCTAATTTCATTGAACTTTTAACCTTTATTAATTGTTATACCATTTGACAAAATACCTGCTATATCTACATTTTTAGGGGCGTACAACTGTACACCCCTAGAGCCGATTCATTTCTTGCAAAGATTGTTGACAATGGTATGATTTCGTGTATGTTTAAATGACCAAGTACCCTGACGGAATTCTAGGCATATAGACATGATATTAATCATTACTCATTGTATCTTGCCATCTCTCACGCTTGGGCTTGCTCTCCACATCGCGCGATCGCACTTCTTGCCAAGTCCCCCACATTAGAGATTGCTGTTTTTCAACATGGTTAATAAACTGCATGATTGGCTGATCTACTTTGATGGGAGTTTTCAAATCAAACTGAATTGTTTGCAGAACCTTGATGTCACCCATAAAAAAGAACTTACCTGCAATCTTGGTCAGCCATAGCACAATTCGATTGCATAACCAACCAAAAATTCCTTTACGTTTCTTAGCGATCAACAAGATTTGACCTTCAGCTTTTCCCCCTTCGTGGAGGCGAACTGCTAACATCGTGTGGACATGGAAGAAATCGGGGCCAAGTGTCACAATGCTAATGCTACCGTACCAATAGCAAATACTGTAAGTTATGGCATTTTTGTAGAAAAGACGGATGAGCTTAATGACAGAGGAATTGTCTTTGATGGGTGTAATATTACTGAAGATAATTGCATTCTCGTTCAGTTCCTGTCTTTCAAAAATAATTTCTATTGGCAGTTTGTGAACTGTATTGAGGTGTTGACCATCGATGGGGTTAATCATCACCACATTGGGGTGACAGTTCATCACAAAATGAGAATGGATGGCGACATCACACTCTTTTTGTTCCAACTCTGGAACAAAAGGTAAGGGTTGTTGTGGTATTTCTCCAGTCCAAACCCAAATCATCCCGTACTTCTCCGCAGTGGGCCAAGTTTGTAACTTTAGGGAAAGCGGTGTATCTAAACATGGAATATCAATACACATCCCCTCAGCATCAAACTTCCAGTGGTGGAAAAAACAACGTAGTGCATTACCCTCAACTTTGCCTTCAGCAAGGTGAGCGCCCATGTGTGGACAGTAGGCATCAAAGGTAGCTACTCTTTTGTCTTTACCACGGTAAATTACTAGTTCTCTGCCCAAAATAGTGACAGGTTTTACTTCACCCACCCGCAGATTTCGAGAGGGTATTACCCAATACCATCCCTCAATAAAATGCTCTGGATTATTGAAGTTTTTAGGTTTACGGGTTGAGCTAAAAGTCTGCGAGTTGAGATTCATTTTTATGGTTTCACTTGAGGTGAAGCTGTTGATCTAGAAGTAACATGAGAACTAGAAAAAAACAGTTACTTTCAGTACTATGACAAACAGTTACCCAATACATGGAGCAAATTAAAGAGGTGAAATATTGAGTGGATTTTATTAAAAATGTTAAAATTAGGTTAACTAAATATCAGCTTATGTAAACTAATATCCATTCAGAATAGATATTTGGAAAATTAAAACTTAGTAATATCTCTAAGGGAACTCCAAGAAATAAAAACAACCGCTTGGAGTTGTTGACTGTTGACTGTGAACAGTGGGATATTTTTTTATTTGGAAGTCCCTAATTAGATTAAAATTTAAACTACTGATACCAACATTTTGCTTAATCAAATAACTTCAGGAATTAGAAAAATATGTAATAATAATTACAAGAATTGGGAAAATCTGCCGTGTTAACTCAGGAGACAAAACTGCTTTTAATTGGTCAGGTAACAGATATAAGCAAAATCCCCATTAGGACAATTCGCTATTACGAGAGTTTAGGCTTAATTAAATCATCAAGACGAACAGAAGGAGGCTTCCGTCAGTTTTCATTGGATGTGCTGACTCGTCTAGCGTTCATTAAAAGGGCACAAAATCTTGGTCTTAGCTTAGAGGAGATTGGAAATATTCTTCAGGTTTATGACCAAGGACAAGCTCCCTGTGGTGAAATTGAAGAAAAGCTCGAAGAGAAGCTCTTGCAAATTGATCACCAAATTGATCAGTTGTTAACTTTACGGTCTGAAATAAAGGGATTACTTTCAGGCTGGAAGAATATGGACGGACAGCATGAGGATACAATTTGCCCCATCATTCAAAACACTAGTACCGCAGGACGGAATTAAAAATTAAAAAATAAAGCAATTTCTTTGTTCTTCATCTAGGACTCAGGACTTTTATAAAGAAGAAACCACCAAAACTCAAGTCCAATCAAGGCTAAACCTGCGATCGCAACCCCAACTTTCAAGCCCAAAGGTTGCTCAATATGATGAAATTGGCTGTTTTGTGGCGAGTGGGCTGGCATTTCTGCTAAAGCTACGCCTGATGTTCCAGTGAGAAGCACTAAAGCTGTAAGGCTTCCCCAAAGCATTTTTTTACTGAACATTTCCGAAATTATCCTGAAATTATGAGATAGCTTTTGGTTGAAAGTTACGCAATCTGAGGGCATTGCTAACAACAGACAGCGAAGAAAGAGCCATCGCAGCGCCGGCGATAATTGGATTGAGTAACCAACCAAAGATGGGGAACAGGATTCCAGCCGCAATGGGAATACCAATGACGTTGTAAATAAAGGCAAAAAAGAGATTTTGCCTGATATTGTTGATGGTGGCGCGACTAAGTTGAATAGCCGTAACAATTCCTTGCAAATCGCCAGAAATCAGAGTGATATCGCTAGCTGCGATCGCTACATCTGTTCCCGTTCCAATAGCAATTCCCACATCAGCTTGTGCTAGGGCTGGGGCATCATTTATACCATCGCCTACCATTGCGACAATTTTAGATTTTGGACTTCGACTACGCTCAGTCGAACGATTTTGGATTTTGGATTTGGGAAATTTCTTTATCTCCCCTTGCAAAGATTGGATAATCGCTGCCTTTTGATCTGGACGTACTTCGGCAAAGATTCGCTGGATGCCAACTTGCCCTGCGATCGCTTCCGCAGTTTTACGATTATCTCCGGTAAGCATTACTACTTCTAAACCTAACTTCTGTAAAGCTTTCACTACTGCTGTTGAGGAAGGTTTGAGGGCATCGGCAATACCCATTATTCCTTGCAGTTCGCCATCTACAGCAATCAAAATGACTGTTTTACCAGCCGCTTCCCAGTCATCTTTATACTGCTGGACAGTTATGGTGTTAATTCCAAGTTCTGTTAACCAGCGTTGTGTACCAATTTGCACAAGCTGATTTGAAACAACTCCTTGGACACCACTACCTGCATTAGCCTGAAAGTTCTTTACCTCTGTTAAACTCACTTCTTGAGACTGGGCATATTTCACCACAGCTTCAGCTAAAGGATGCTCAGAATTTCGTTCCACCGTTGCTGCTAACTGTAAAAGCTTGATTTCATTACCATTAGCTGTGCCATTGATAGTTACAAAGTCTGTAACCGTAGGTTTACCCTGAGTCAAAGTGCCAGTTTTATCTAGAACGATGGTTTGAATTTTGTGTGCTAGTTCTAAGCTGTCAGCGCCTTTAATCAAAATGCCATTTTCTGCACCTTTGCCCGTCCCCACCATTACAGAAGTGGGGGTAGCTAAACCCAAAGCACAAGGACAAGCAATAATTAGTACACCTACCGTTGTCATTGTTGCTAGGGTGAGGTTGCCAGTGAAATTAAACCAAATGACAAAAGTGGCGATCGCGATCGCAATCACAACTGGTACAAACCATCCTGTCACCTGATCTGCCAAGCGCTGAATTGGTGCTTTAGAACCTTGGGCTTGTTGCACTAGTTTGACGATTTGAGCCAAAAACGTATCATTTCCGACTCGTGTCACCCGAAACTGAAAAGCACCCGCACCGTTAATTGTCGCCCCAATCACCTCATCTCCTGGCTGCTTTTTAACTGGCAAACTTTCACCCGTCACCATCGCTTCATCTACCGTCGAAGCGCCTGTAATCACTTCACCATCTACGGGAATCTTTTCACCAGGACGCACCAAAATCACATCGTTAATTCTGACTTCGGCGATGGGAACATCAATTTCTATTCCATCACGGATGACTCTGGCATCTCTAGCTTGCAATCCGATGAGTTTGCGGATGGCTTCAGAAGTTTGCCCCCTAGCGCGATTTTCCAGCAACCGCCCCAACAAAATTAAGGTAATGACAATGGCGGCTACTTCGTAATAAATATGAGGTATTAAGCCCTGAGCAATAAAAAATTTTGGGAAAAAAGTGACAAACAAAGAATATAGATATGCTGCACTTGTACCCAAAGCAATCAGGCTGTCCATCGTCGCCGTATGGCGCTTGAGGGATTTCCAGCCATTGCGGTAAAAAGATCCACCACACCAGAACACGACGGGTGTTGTCAGCACTAACTGTATCCAAGGATTTTGCAGGAAGCTTGGAATTAAGGGTAAGTTCAACCCAGTCATCATGGGCAACGACCCTAAAAATAGGAAAATGCTGATTACACCTCCCACCACTACCTTGAGGGAGAGTTCGCGTTGTAATGCTTGCCTACTCACTTTCTCGGCATCATCTTCTTCAGTCAGCAATTCTTCCTGGAGTGAGTAAGAAGAGTATCCCGCAGATGCGATCGCACTTTGGATTTTCTCTAAATTAGCTAGAGAGCGATCGTATTTGATGGTAGCTTGTTCTGCTCCAAAGTTAACGTTGCAATCCCTTACTCCAGAAACAGAGCGAATTGCCTTTTCGATGTTGTTGGCACAAGCGGCACAACTCATGCCTCGAAGTTTGAGTGTGAGAGTATCCATAACTAGATGAACCCCTGTGATTGATGTGGGAGGATCTTAAAGTAATTCGTAATTAAATTATTTGTGGATTTAGACCTCAACTAATTCAATACCGCCAAGAAAGACAATTACGCGCAAGTGCTTCCCCAACAATTACGAATTACGTTAGCGCAGCGTTAGCGTTAGCGAAGCGGTAGCGAGGAACGAGCGTCCGTAGGAGCGTCATTACGAATTACGAATTAGTTAGCAACTGGATAGCCAGCAGCAGCTAACGCTTCCTTAATTGCTGTTTCTGATGCTTGAGTTTCAACACTGACAAGCTTGGTTGTTGGATCGGCCTGAACGCTAGCATTGGCATCGACTGCCTGAAGTGCTTTGGTGATGGTGCTTGCACAAGCAGAACAAGCCATGTTGGGAACTGTGAGTTGGAGAGTCATAGATTTACGGGATAAAATGAACAACTTAGCCAGATCGAGCAGGATCACTGAGACGTATCTCTCACACATCAGAAATAACTGGAAAGAGAGTCGCCTTGAATTCATCCTAGACTCTCTAGCCGGCTGGAGAGTCTAGAGATTTTTAAAAGTTTTTCGTTAAACTTCAAATTTCTTTACAACTTTGGTTTCACTGAGTAACCGTTGTCCATCAAAAATACAACGTACTACAAAACACTTGTCATCCGATGAAACTGTGTGTTATTAATCGCCTGTTGTTAGCAGAACTGCTACGTCTGCGTTTGCGAGAAGTATACAAAGATGTGAAAGCACCTCTAGTTTATGACTTGCCGCATAACATCACCTTGCCAAAAGGTCAGAGATGGGTAACACGCAAAGGTGCAAGTCCAGCCCATGTAGGGCAACCAGTGATTATCCCTGGTTCAATGGGTGCTTATTCTTATCTGATGGTGGGTAGAGGTAATCCAGCATTTTGTAATTCTGCCTCACATGGGGCCGGAAGCAATACCGTTCGGATAAGCAGGGGAGGCAGGGGAGGCAGGGGAGGCTCTTGAGGAAAGAAGGTTATTGTTCAGCAATTCTTCTCTCAAGAACAGCTTCTCTTCTCCCCCTGCTCAAGAACAGCCTGCCTCAACCAAAAAATTCCTTAACCGAACGGTATTGGGGCCGGAAGAATTCATTCTCGCTTCGACCTCAACCGCAGAGGTGCATCTCAAAGTGAGGCTGAACTGGGATTAACCGGGGTAGACTGCATCACCCTGCGTCAAGAACGCCGAATTGAAGAAGCACCCTTTGCCTATAAACCGATTCAGTCTGTGATTGATGTGCAGGTTGAAGCAGAAATGGTGGACGCTGTAACGCGATTAAGTCCGGTGTTGACGTTTAAGGCGTAGCTACCTAATAAAAAGCCCCTGGTCAACACCAGGGGTATCCATCTTTATTCCCTGATATTAGAATCGCATCTGTGGAACTATTGTAAATCCGTATTAATGCAATTAACGCATAAACATGATGATGATTTTGCAATTGTCTAGTTAGCGCTCTTTTATTACTCTGAAAAAATAAAATAATTGTAGCGACTGTTTTAAAAGTCAAGTGACGCCGAATAGCCCGTCGTAGACATCGCTTTGTTTGTGGAGATTTATGAAAGCGATGCCGAACGCGAGTGCGTCTCCAAGAGTTGGCGGGCTATGACGCTCGATAGCGCAGCGTAAAGCCTTCGGCATGGCTTCGCTTAGAGCGACGCAGGAGCGTCTGACTCGCTACCGCAACGCTTACGGCGTCGCACCTGTGTACTTAATCGCGGTGCGACAAAGTTTGAAGTACCTCAACACGACTTTGAAGTACCTCAACACGACTTTGAAGTACCTTAACACGACTTTGGAGTACCTCAACACGACTTTGGAGTACCTCAACACGACTTTGGAGTACCTTAACACGACTTTGGAGTACCTCAACACGACTTTGGAGTACCTCAACACGACTTTGGAGTACCTCAACACGACTTTGGAGTACCTCAACACGACTTTGGAGTACCTCAACACGACTTTGGAGTACCTCAACACGACTTTGAAGTACCTCAACACGACTTTGAAGTACCTCAACACGACTTTGAAGTACCTCAACACGACTTTTAAGTACCTTAAATCTTGCACCAGTCCCAACAACCGCCTCAGAATTCATTCTGAGGCTAATAGCTAAAGTCTATCTATTGAAGACTGAACAAGGGTTTTAGTCCACTTGAGTGGACTTTAGCTATCAGCCCAGAAATTTATTTCTGGGCGGGCGATGGTGCTAATCGAGAATGCTGCAAGATATCAGGTACCTCAACACGACTTCGAGGTATCTGTTGCTTATATAGCAGGACTTACGCAAACAATAGCCGAAACCCTTATTTCACGTAGGGGCAATTCATGAATTGCCCCTGAGTGCGTGTACTTTTGCGTAAGTCCTATATAGCAGTCCTAAATCATTCGTGAGAATTTGAGATCGTTTTAACCCCCCTGTAGTCCCCCTGATGACCAAGGTTGGGACGGTCTACCACTTCTTCTAAGATACAAGGTTGGATACAAGGTTGGGTTGAATATTCGTGTTACCCAACACCTATCTTGGATTCTTGGTGTTGAGTCTACGTTCCTCAAACGCCACTTGCTTCTTCCCTTGGGGAGACGCTGCGCGTAGCAAGATCCCCGCAGGGGTACAAGTCGGGAAACCGCAAGGGCGCAGTGGCTCCTCAACCTACGCTTAGATTTCTAAAAACTAATCAGAAACATTGGTTTCTGATTTTTATCTCGTCAGAGTCATAAAAGAGGGTTAGGCAAAGATCCCAAATTAATTTAAACTTACTTTTCTAGCAGTTCATCTTGTTAGAGACTGTATCCAAATATCCTGAAGACTGATACATAATTACTTAATCAGTCATAATAAAAGGCTTGGTTTAACCAAGCCTCTATATATACCAAGCATTTACTACACCAAGATTAATTTAAACTGACCCTTGCTTTAGTTCATCCTGCTATAGGCCGTATCCAAATATTCTAAAAGCTGATAAGCGACTGGCTCGCCGTGGGAGATGGCTCGAAGAGTCAAAATAATTACTAATTCGTAATGACGAGCGTCATTACGAATTAGTAATTATTTGGTCAATTTACCTCTATTCCGATGAGAGTCTATCTTTGACTTATCTGAGTTTTGATAAAAAAAACCCTGGGTATCATTCCAGGGCGCATACACGTTTTTCAGGCATTAATAGGCTGAATAATAACTTTGTAAAATAGTTATTTCTACTATCCATAGAATGATACGAATATTGATCCATATATGGTTAGCGAGGAACGAGCGTCTTGATTCTGACGCCTCGGCGGAGCGTCTCCGGCTCCGCTCCTGAATTCTGAATTCTTCTTCTATCCGACAAAACCCTAGCTGTCATAGATTATCGATGAAGTTCAAAAAGTAAAACTACCGTTTCATATCATGTCCGCTTGATTACTTATTAAACCCGAAGAACCCCACCCCGCCAAAGCTATGCTTTGTCTCCCCTCCCCGCTCTTCGGGAGGGGTTGGGGGTGGGGTGTAATGACTGTGGTTAGCGTAACTATTTATGCGGACATGATATCACATAGGTTTCAGCTTAGGCATTTATGCAACGACTCCGCAGGAGTATTGTGTTGCGAAAAAAATGGATAAAATCAAGCTTAGTTCAACAAAACTTTATAGTACGTATTGAAAATTATTATCCTGAGTAATTTAGCTAAATCCAAAAGAAGCCTCTCACTCACCCGAAGGGGAGTGATGAGATGAATTTTGGGGCAATGACGAAAACATCCCCGACCTATGTTAATCGAAGATTAACGCGGGAGTGGGGTGTTTGAGGAATTGCCAAGTTCTTGTGGTTGGGGTAGAGAATCTATAAATTCTTCTACAATTTGGGTCATCGTTTTATCCTTCCACGCTGAATATAGCCGTAGCTTATTTAATCTCCGTTCAGATATTCGTAAATTTAATGCTTTGTTTTTCATAAATGCCTACACAATGTATTTGCATTTAGGTTAACATGATTTCAGTTAATTAAATTAAGGAGGTGATAAAAGTGTTGAAAGCAGCAAAGGTCAGGCTATACCCAACAACTGAACAAGAGGAAGCTCTAGCCAAGTCTTTTGGTTGTGCAAGATGGTATTGGAATTATTCTTTAAATGCTTGCATTCAACACTATCAAGAAACAGGTAAATCATTAAAGCTGAACGTTTACAAGGCTTATTTACCTCAACTGAAAAAATATTACCCTTGGTTAAAAACTGATTGCTACTCAGCAGTATTGCAATGTGTAGCAAGAAATCTCAACAAAGCTTACTCTAATTTTTTTCAAGGCAGAGCCAAGTTTCCGAAGTTCAAGTCAAAACATCACAGGCAATCAATTCAATACCCGCAAAATGTCAATGTGGTTGGGGATTGTTTGGATATTCCCAAGATTGGTGTCGTTAAAGCAGTACTCCATAGACCGATTAATGGAAATATCAAAACTTGTACAATAGTCAAGACTCCTACAGATAAGTATTTTGCATCTATCTTAATTGAATACGTTGATGGTAAATCAATACCATCTGGGGACAAAATACTTGGTATTGACCTCGGAATCAAAGACTTTGCTATTGTTCATGATGGTAGTCAGATTACAAAGTACTCTAATCCTCAACACCTAAAACGTCATGAACAAAACCTAGCACGTAAACAAAAGAAACTTGCACGAAAATTTCTTGGTAGTAATTCTAGAAATCGATACAGAAAACTCGTAGCAAAGGTTCATGAAAGAGTTGCCAATTCCCGCCAAGACTTCTTACATAAACTAAGTAGAAAGCTGGTAGATGAAAGCCAAATCATCGCTGTAGAAAATCTCAACGTTAAGGGAATGGTACGAAACCGGAAGCTATCAAAATCAATATCCGACGTGGGTTGGGGAATGTTTCTTAATTTCCTAGACTACAAGTTGAAAGCCAGAGATGGTCAACTTGTAGAAATTAATAGATTCTTCCCCAGTTCTAAAACTTGTTCATGCTGCGGTCATATTGTTGATCAGTTAACGCTCGATATTCGTGAATGGGATTGCCCAAAATGTCAAGCTACTCACGACCGTGATGCAAATGCAGCATTAAATATCAGAACTGAAGGCATACGGATATTACAAAACAATGGCGGAGGGAACCCCGTTATTGCCGAGTCGAGGCAGCGTAAGACCAATAAGCCACAAGGTGGAAAGGCTGTTGTCGTTGAAACCGGAAGCCTACACCGACCCGCAAGGGCGGTGTAGGTAGTTCACTATCCACTACACCAACTTTAGTACAGATTTTAATAGTAAATAGCTTTGATTACTTATTTATTGATTACATCAGCAAGCCCTATATGCTCGAGGAATTAGAGGCTATAATTCGCAGTGGGTTGGCAAGAAAATTCGTCCCTTACCCAGCTTTGAAGGTTTGTCAGGATTAGCAGTCGAGCATAAAAATATGAAGGTGAAGGTGAAGGACTTAAATGTTTTTAGGTAGTTGCATAGTGAACAAACTACCTTTACCTAGTTCAGAGGTGACCTTGATAGTTCCTGCGTGTGCTTCTATAATCCGGTGGGATAGATGTAGCCCTAAACCACTACCTGAGCGTTTATGTTTGCCTTGGCGAAATCGCTCGAAAATTGTTGCCTGATCTTCGGGCGCAATCCCATATCCTGTATCTTGGATCTCGATTGTTACCGAATCTGGATTTTCTGAATTAGGTGGTGTTTCAAAAATGCGGATTGTAATGCCTCCTGTATCTGTAAATTTGATGGCATTTGCAATCAGGTTGTTTATCACCCGCCGTAGCTCCAAGCGATCGCCCATAATAATACCTGCATTTTTACCCAGTGGATCTAATTCACGGGTGTCTATTTTTAGAGTCAAACCTTTTTCACTAGTTAGAGGACTTAGTTCGCTCACTACTTCTTGAGATATCTCACGTAAATCGCATTCCTCCCAATTCAAGGTTTTTTTACCTGCCTCGAAGCGATAGACTTCTAGGAGGGTATTCACCATTTCCATTAAATTTTGGTTACTGCGAATCATAACCGCGATCGCCTGTTTCATTTCCGGCGAAATTTTGCAGAATGTTTCCATCTCAAACAAATTCAACATGCGATCGGCGGCTACTAAGGGAGTTCGCAAATCATGAGTCAGACGGGAAACAAAGTCCTCCCGTTGGCGGGCCATTTTTTGTTGTTCGTCCAAACTGTGCTTGAGACGTAACAGCGATCGCACCCTTGCCAATAGTTCATCAGTATCAAATGGTTTACGAATAAAATCGTCAGCACCAGCATCCAAACCTTCGACAACACTGGATTCGTGAAAGGCTGTAATCAGCAGAATTGGAATATAACTAATTGCTGGGTTATTCCGAATCCGACGTGTGACTTCATAACCATCTATCCCTGGCATCATCACATCTAACAGAATCAGATCGGGTGGAGATTGTTCAACTTGCCGCAAAGCTTTTATTCCATCTGAAACCAAATCAATTTCATACCCTTCACTTTCTAAAATTGCTTGAACCAAAATGAGATTATCTGGAGTATCGTCAACTGCGAGAATTCGATAAATTCTACTATTTTCAACTACAGACATAATTTATCAACTTTTATCAGTTTTTTTGAAAGTAATTTATAGTTTAAATTTAGGATATCCTATTGGTGCTTGCCTAGCTTGAGAAGATGAATGATGCGGATTTTTAGCAGGGGAAAAAACCTGGTTGCTATCTACCGATAAAGATTGAGCATCGCCTCCTACAGCCGATAATGTGATTTGACGCGGCAATTCAATTTTAAACATTGAACCAACCTCTAATTTGCTCTCAAGAAATATTTTGCCGCCCATCATTCGCACCAGTGAATCTATAATTGCCAAACCCAACCCTGTACCTGGATATTTACGAGTCAGACTTTGATCAACTTGTCGAAATGCTTCAAAAATACGTTTAAAATCTCTCGGTGCTATGCCAATACCTGTATCCCGAACAATAATTGTCACTCGATTTGCAGGTAGTTCCTTAACTTCAACGCAAACTTCACCTGACTCTGTGAACTTAATGGCATTGGAGAGCAGGTTAATTAAAATCTGTTTGACACGAACTGGATCATTAAATACCAAACTATTTTGCAAATCGGTTTGCACTAATAATGATAGGTTTTTGGCGTCAGCTAGGGAACGCATTTCACCTACAGCAAGATTTATTACCTTTAAGACATCAAATATTTCCGCCTTTAAGTCTAATCGTCCTGCCTCCAGTTTGGAAAAGTCAAGAACTTCATTGACTAGCATCAGCAAATGCTTTCCATTATTCAAGATGCGCTCAACCATATCTGCTTGCTGGTGCGTTAGTTGACCGAACTTAGGACGCAGCAGTATTTGCGAAAAACCAATAATCGCATTCATCGGCGTTCTAAGTTCGTGGGACATAGTTGCCAAAAAATGTGATTTTAGCACTGATGCCTCTGATAGCTTAAAGTTTTGCATTTGAAGCTGTTGCTGTTGTCTCTCCAATTCTTGGTTCTTACGAATAAGTTGTTCATGACTTTCTTTAAGCTGGTCTTTTGCCAAAGCTACCTGTATCTCAGCCCGATAAACCCTAATTGCACTCCGCAAAACTTGTACCAAGTTTTCTGGAGATACCCTAGACTTAGAAAGATAGTCTGTAGCACCAGCTTTGAATAATTGCACAGCAGTTTGTTCATCTTCTTGACTAGTTAGGACTACTAAAGGAACTTTAATTTCCGAAGAACGTAACTGTTGAATTAAGGTTAGTGCATCCTGAGTTATTAAGCGATAGCCCAGGAAAACACAATCATAGGCAGTAGTGCTTAAAATAGAAAATGCATCATTGCCATTGCCTACTTCAGATAGTTCCATTTGAATACCTGCTTTAGTCAGGGCATAACGGACTGCCATCCGGTCTACTTCATCATCATCTACAACCAAAATTTTCAGCGTATCTTCCATCGTTTTTTATTTTTGCCGCTAAACATAGGTTGATGTATAACATTCCTTTTTTCAGATCATCTAACTAAATATAATATTTTCAGACATATAAAATCTGTAACTTTATTGACTAAGGCATTTCGCACAATATCCAATACTGGTTGAATTAATAATATTAACTTTATTGAATGCCTGTTTGATATTCATTACATCAACTTCGTTGTCCTCCACTAGTAGTATGTTAATTACTCTTTCGGGCATTTCTTTGGGTTAAATGCAGTCTGTTGTATCCTCAAGCTGGTTAATTTCCTAGAGGATTGAAATTAAACTCCTAGCAAATGACCAATGATTCTAAAACAATTAGTAATTAACAAACCGAAAACTATTGACCTGAACGCAGCAAACATAGCTGGTATAAAGTAAAATAAAATACTTTTACTAAGCTTAAAACAATTGTAATTGAGTCAGCAAGCGACCGTCGTCAGCCATTGGTGAGAGTTGCACACCATTGCTGCGTACCATAAGCTTGAGCAAGTCTACTCATCATATTGGTTAGACTAAGTAAATAAAATAGTAATTTCCTATACCATCTTGTGAATCTGAAGTAATCCTACCTCCTGAAATTTCGAGAATTTTCTTAATGAGCGCCAGACCTGTGTTAGTATTTTGCTGGCGATCGCAGCCTTCCACTGTTCGGAAAAATACCAAAACCTTCTAGTTAACATCAGAAATAATACCAAGTTATTGCAAAATTTTTGGTATTAAAAAGAATACTTTTCGGCTTTGATTACTGAAGTGTTTAACTTGTGAACCGTAAGTCCCTAACCATCTGAACGCACGAGTTATTACCCTTTGTAGTTGTGCTTGAATTTCTTTTGAGATTGTCCACCATTGAGCCTGACTTTTCACCTTATGTGGAAAAACTAACAAAAAACCCAACCGCTCAACAAGCTTCCCCCAAAAGACAACGAATTACTTCGCTGCTAGTAATTCCACCAATTTTTAACGCCGTCTGATTCCCTTCCATGAAGATGCCCATCAGCTGCATCAATCCGATGAATCCAAAGGTTTGGTTAAAAATTGCTCGGAACCAGCGTTCACTTTCTCGAAAGGTAATTTTTACCTTTTGTAATTTGTCCATTTTGGTAAGCTTTATGCAAGATAATAGTAATTAACTAATGGAACATGGCAACTGAAAGCTCAATTTTTACTAAAGGAGGAGCAATTTGGCATTAGTCTCAATCTTTCATACTTATTGTGCAAGGATCTATATATCTCTAGCTAGATTTATTCTCTATCTAAATGTTAAAAAACGTGAGATTTCTTCTTTCTATCGGTGGATGCAGACAGGTTAAAATATCATCTATCTTTGGTATGGTAAAATAAAAGATAGCACTTACAAAAAGTAATACTTTGAAAGATGCAAACAGCATAAGAGCGAGTGTAGCGATGAATGAAATTAGCATTATTTTAATTGAAGATCATGACTTAACGCGAATGGGGCTACGAGCAGCATTACAGTCTCACAGCGCATTGAAAGTAATTGGCGAAGCCGCAAATGCTACCCAAGGACTAAAGCTTTTGGAAACGGCAAAGCCAGATGTAGCTGTTGTAGATATCGGTTTGCCTGATATGGATGGCATTGAACTCACCCGAAAATTCAAACGCCACCAAGCTGAAACTGGGCAAACGACAACGAAGATTTTGATCCTGACAATGGATCACACAGAGGATGCTGTACTTGCAGCCTTCGCGGCGGGTGCTGATTCTTATTACATGAAAGAAACAAGCATCAGTAAATTAACTGAGGCTATCCAAGCAACTCACGGCGGTAATTCTTGGATTGATCCGGCAATTGCCAACGTGGTATTGCGGAAGATGCGGCAAGGTATTCCTGGAGAGAGCCAAGGTTCTGATAAAACGCCGAAGACTGTAAAAATTGAGGCGTTGGCGTCAGAATACGAGCAAGTTTTGGAAACATACCCCTTGACTCAACGGGAACTGGAAATCCTGGAGTTGATTGTAGCTGGGTGTAGCAATGGGCAAATTGCCGAAAAACTCTACATTACAGTTGGTACTGTGAAGACCCACGTTCGTAATATTCTAAATAAACTATGTGCTGATGACCGAACCCAAGCTGCTGTTAGGGCCCTACGTTCTTCGAAGGCACCGTCTCGGCCGAAGTGCTGAAGTGGTACGTCGCACCGGGCGACGTGGTCGCGGAAGACCAGATCATCGCCGAGGTGATGACCGAGAAGGCCGCGATCGAGGTGCCGGCGCCCTGTT
>NZ_JAIVFQ010000150.1 GCF_020829495.1 Nostoc favosum CHAB5714
CGGGCGAAGAACACCATTGAGGGAGCGGTCAAAACTTTCAAGACACAATTTTAATATAAACTTTTTTCGGCGATATCTATTGGTTTCTTTCATCCATTGCGGACATAGCCTCGTCCGTCAACCGCTTCTGTCACTCTCCGAAAACATTTGCCATTTCTGCATTCTAGAGCTTTTGTATAGCAAGCGATGGCTCCGCCCGCCGCAGGCATCGCGCGATTATTTTCTAATAACAAATACAAGACCTATTTTTTTCTAATAGTATAGCTTGTATTGATTGCCTCATAAGGCTTCTAGCGTTCGCCCTACCGGAGAGTGACAGAAGAGGGGTATCTTGAAAAATTCTTGCTTTAGAAACTTCCCAGTTAAATATGAAATCTTCCAGCAGCATGGAGCCTTTGGCTTTGTCTGCTGGATACTTTAAATGTGAGTGAAATTTTTAGGAATCGGCTTAGTAGCGATTATTAGTGCGACGGGGATTAGCGCCACCCCAGTTACCACGAGAGGAGTTGCTTCTTTCCTCACGAGGTTTAGCTTTGTTCACTTTCAAATCACGTCCCATCCACTCAGCACCATCAAGTGCATCAATAGCAGCTTGTTCTTGTGTGTCTGATTCCATTTCCACAAAAGCAAACCCACGCGGCCGGCCTGTTTCCCGATCTGTGGGTAGTTGAACACGACTTACTGTTCCGTATTCTGCAAAAGCCTGCTTTAGGTCCTCTTCTGTAACCTGATAGGACAGGTTTCCGACGTAAATTGACATAGAAATCTCCGAATTCAGGGAGTGTAGATAGTTAAATTCGGAGAGACACTTTTTAGAAATCAAAACGAGTTACTCAACCGAAAATAATCTTTATATCCATGAGTCTATCACAAATTTCAGCCTTTGAATATCGTCTTATTGTGAATTTTATTCACAAATCAAACCTTTAGCATAGGTTTGTAGACTTCTCAATTGACTGGCTTTTGTTGCTTGTATTATAAAAGTTACACCTTTAACAGGAAATCGGAATCAACTAGCGATCGCCCTGGTATTTAGTGTTTTGAAAATTAAGCTGTGGACTAAGGGGTAAAGATTATTATCGGTATTCAGGCTAATCATATCATGACTAACTCTCTTAAAAGCAAATTAAAAAATATTTATCCTCAAATGCCCCATTTAGCTATGCTCAAACTGCGCTAAAATCCTTTCTGCTTCTTTACACAGCACCTCCTGATATTCGCCGTTACTAGCCAGCAAACCTCCCCATTGATTGATATCACCGGTGTTATACTGCAACGGAGTGCCGTCAAAGTGGGTAAATTTACCACCGGCTTCTGTTAAAATCAGTTCTGGTGCTGCCATATCCCAATCTTTGGGCGCAGACTTGCCGGAAAGGGAAATGTAGATATCTGCCTGTTGCTCGATAATGGTGGCGATTTTGCAACCTACACTGCCCACAGATTTATGATTTTGACAAGGTAAGTTTTGTAATAAGTAATCTAAGCGTTGGTTGCGGTGAGAGCGACTAACGACTAAGGTTAAATCCTCAATTCGTTTGTGTGACGACACTTGTAAAGGAACAGAACCATCACGAGTTTCTACAAATGTACCCCCGCCTTTGATAGCGTAATATAACTTTTGAGCTTCTGGTACTACCACCACTGCCAACACTGGGCGTGTTTCCTTGACTAAAGCAATGTGAACTGCATAATCTCCAGTTTTTTCGATAAAGTCTCGTGTACCATCCAAAGGGTCAATTATCCATACCCAAGGGGGGGAAGGCTGTGCTACACCACTTGGAGATTGATAAGTTTCTTCGCTGATATAAGCAAAATCTTCACTACCCAAATTTGCTTGTAGCCTGTGCAAAATGTATTGACTCACAGCTACATCGGCAACGGTAACAGGTTCATTTTGTTTATATTGTACTTCTAAATTAGGATCTTTTGCAGTCCCGTGATAATACGATCGCAGTATATCTGCTCCACCCCAACCTACCTCACGAGCGATCGCTAATATTTCTTGTAAGTCTTTCATTAAATTTGGCCTTATTAACTTGACTACTCAGCACTTTAAATCCATCCAGCGCCGAGTGCCAAAAAATTTACAGGAATCAGCAGCAATATTAGCTGCTAGTGTCAGTGCATCGGTAAAGCTTTCTCTTAAAATGTAATGACAAAAAGCACCGTGGAAAATATCTCCAGCCCCTAATGTATCAATTGCTTGAATCGGTGGCACATCTACGATACCAGTTTTAGTGCAACTCAAGTATTCAATTGGTTTTTGTCCGTGGGTAATGGCGATGTGAGGAATGTCAAATCCGCGCAGATAGGTAAAAACGTCTTCTCCAGTCTGGCAGTTGGGGGGATAAAAATTAGCCGAACAGATGGCGTAATTTACAAACGGCAGAATTTGCTCAAATCCAGGCTTCCAACTCCCACCATCAATTACTACTGGGATATTCTTGGCTTTAGCCATTTGGGCTATGGAATAACTAACCGCCATTTGATGTCCATCAATCAGTACTATATCGACATTTTGCAAAATATCTGGCGGGATAGATGCGCTGTTGGCTTGAGTTTTGACCGCATTGATGGAAACTACAGCTCGTTCACCCGTGGCTTGGGTGACAATGATTGAGGAGACAGGCGGTGCTAAATCAGTGGTAGGCTCAAGGTCTGCGATCGCAACTTTGTAATTTGCCAAATCACCCCGAATTAGCTGCGTCATTGGGTGAGAACCCACTACACCCAAGACTGTAGCCTGATTTCCTAAATGGCTGAAAGTCACAGCCGCGTTTGTAGCTGGGCCCCCTGCTGCCACAGTATAGTCAGTAGCGACAATCTTCTGATTATTCTTAGGGGCAGATTCAGCAAGGTAAATCAAATCTAAGGTTACTAAACCTACAAATAATCCACAATCCGATTTTGGATTTTGGATTTTGGATTTTAGATTATCCATTTGTCATATATTTTCGTATAGATGCATAAATTATTATTTTTAACTCTTGTACAGACGCGATTCATCGCGTCTCTCCTGTCTCTCCTGCACAGACGCGATGAATCGCGTCTCTACAAACTCCTGCACAGACGCGATGAATCGCGTCTCTACAAACTCCTAACTTTTACCTCTCCCTCATGCAAACCGATCCAAAACCAAGAACACTTTACGTTGTCGGCACACCAATTGGCAATCTGGAAGATATAACCTTTCGGGCGGTGCGAATTTTACAGACTGTAGATATCATTGCTGCGGAAGACACCCGTCATACTGGGAAACTATTACAGCATTTTCAAGTTAAAACTCCCCAGGTGAGTTACCACGAACACAATCGTACCAGCCGCATCCCAGAATTATTAGAGCATTTAGTTAACAATAAAGCGATCGCTCTTGTGAGCGATGCGGGGATGCCAGGAATTTCCGATCCTGGATATGAACTGGTGAAAGCCTGTATTGAGGCGGGAATTGCAGTAGTTCCTATTCCTGGTGCTAGTGCAGCAATTACTGCATTGAGTGCAGCTGGATTACCAACAGATCGGTTTATCTTTGAAGGCTTTCTCCCAGCTAAAAGTCAACAGAGACAAGAACATTTAGAATCTCTGCAAACAGAATCTCGCACATTGATTTTCTACGAATCGCCCCACCGTTTGCGAGATACTTTACAAGACTTAGCAGAGGTTTGGGGAAGCGATCGCCAAATTGTGTTAGGGCGGGAGTTAACTAAATTGTATGAGGAATTTTGGCGGGGGACAATTGCCGAGGCGATCGCTCACTACACCCAACGAGAACCCCAAGGTGAATATACATTAGTAGTGGCGGGAATTCCAGCCAGTCAGCCCCAACTGACAGAAGAGGAATTGAAAGCCGAATTGAAACAGTTAATTAGTCAGGGGATATCGCGATCGCAAGCTAGCCGTCAGTTAGCAAAATTTACCTCTCTTCCCCGTCGCCAACTTTATCAACTAGCTCTTTCTATAGCCCTCACTCCTGAGTTGTGAGCAACTAATACTGCTTTTGTAGAATTCTGTCAATAATTGAATAAACAAAATTTTCTGCTCGATATTTTAGGACAGGGATAATCCTCAAGTCGAGTTCAAACTCCTATGTTGGGTTGACTCTCATCTATCATAACTGTAACTTAAAGTCAACTTTTCATGTGCGTAGACTAGGAAAAACTACAGACATCGCCTGAGTCGAGGGTGATAAAGCACTCATAATTTGCCCAACCGCAACTTGGGTTATATAGTTCAAGCAAAAAAAGTGTTATTGCCATACCAAATAGATTATTGTTACTAAATTTATATATTCATTCTCAAAGACAAAGGAGTGAATATTCAAATGATATCTAAAGATTTTTGATATTAGTTCTCTAGATAGATCAGGAATTTTGCAGGAAAACTTTAATATGAAATAGTCAAAAGCAAACAAATTAAGATTCTCAATGAAGGAGAAAGTCAATGGGTAACATTATTGCTTGGCTGGTTTTGGGTTTAATTGCAGGTGCGTTAGCTAAGTTATTTTATCCAGGAACCCAAGGTGGCGGTATTCTCTCTACGATTATATTAGGAATACTTGGAGCAGTAGTCGGGGGTTATTTGGGTCAAGTTTTACTAGGAAGTGGTTCGGCAGCCGCTGCATCTGCTGGAGCTTTCTCGCTTGGAAGCATTTTATTTGCTGTTCTTGGCGCGATGCTACTGATTTTCCTTTGGGGTTTAGTGACTCGCCGAACTGTGTAATTACCTCATATCAGCTAACACTCTTGGGAATTGCTTAAAGCTGCAATAAACCGATAAAATGACATTAGAAAAAGAGCGAACAACTATAGGAGTTTTCGCTAAGTGTTCCGATATACAATTGGTAGTTCAGGAACTAAAAGCTTCTAATTTTCCCATGCACAAAATTTCTGTAATTGCACGGAATGTAGAAGAAAAAAGCGATATTGCTAGTGTTGAAGTTAAAAAGCACACTGGCAATAATACATCCTCAGAAGATGCTGAAGCCTTTATAAGTGGTGCTTTGGGCGGTGTTACTGGCTTATTACCCAGTTTAGTCCTGTGGGTAATTTCTGGTATAGGACGAGTGATTCTAGCCGGAGCAGAAGCAACTGCGATCGCTACCACTTTAACAGGTGGTGCGATCAATGCAACCGCAGGTGATTTACATGGTGTGCTACTAGGTTTAGGAATTCCAAAAGAGCAAGCACAGGGTTACAGCGATCTAATTTGCAAAGGTTATTATTTGGTAATAGTAACGGGCATAGATATAGAGATTCGTCTTGCTAAGAGGGTTTTTAATCGCCCTGATACTCAACAGTGGAGCATTTATGAGCCATACTTGACCCCAAATAGTCGCTATAAAAATGCAGTTGGTGTTTTTTCTACGCGCCAAAATACAGAAAAAGCACTTACTGAACTAAAAATTGCTGGCTTTCCTATGGCTCAAGTTTCGGTGATTGCTAAGGATACAAACAGACTGAATGATATTACTGAGGTAGATATCAGCAGTTCCAAAGATAACTACACTTCTTTAGGAATTTCTCAGGATCTAGCTAGATATTATGAACATCAAGTTAGCCTTGGCAATTTCTTATTAGTCCTAAAGAGTACTGATATCTACATGGCAGGTGCAAGAGCTATTTTAGAGAGTCACAAAATTGAAAACTTTTGTATCTATAGCCCATCTTTAGTGAATGCGAGTAGAAGCGATCGCCAGGTTATTAGTCAATAGTTTTGGGTTAGTAATAGCATTGATGTTATATCCAGCAGGAATATGCACTATAGCAATCCTATCTGATTTGTTTTGGGAAAAATAATTTTTTATCAGGAACCGCAGAGGCGCAGAGAACGCAGAGAGAATAAAGAGATATTTTTACAAATAATTTAGGATTGCTAGATTTAACATCTATGGAAGTTATGTTTTAATGAGCTTAATTTTCCCTATTCGCAGTTCTATTATAGAATACAGGATCGGGGAGCTAAACCAGCCATTTAAAATCAATAAAATCCTTACTTTATAGTAATTATAAATGCCATACTAATGCTTAATGCCTAACCATAGGGGATTAATAATTACGAATTTTGGGTAGCATTACCAGAGTTTTTCTCAGCCCTAAAAGCTGTTTAAGCATTACAAAAAAATATTCCGCGACAAATATACTCCAATGACTTTTTGCTAAAAAGATTATCTCAAGCTGAAATTGAAGTTGCAACAGGCTCGTCTTGGGGTAAGATAATATCTGTTTCAAATAGTAAAATTGCAGTTTCATAACCAATTATACCTGTTTCTGGCTCTGAACCCATTTCCATTTCTATGAGATATGACCAGTATCCACAGTTAGGACAGTATTGATTTGTATAGCCAAAACATAATCCGAATAGTGCCAAAAATATAAATAATTGGAATAGCTGCTGGAATAATGTTGAAAAGTTTGAAGATTGGAACCAAAATTGGAATTAGTTTTGCCCTGAGTTTGGCAACTCTGACCACTATTGGTCTAATCTCTTACCAAAGCACCAATGAGCTAATTCAAACTTCGCGCAAAGAAAGCCATACCTACCAGGTGTTAAGTCAGCTTGAAGACCTCAATTTGCAACTGACAAATGCTGAGACTGGCCAACGCGGTTACATTATTACTGGAGAACAGCGCTATTTAGAACCTTATAACGCTGCAATTCAAGTACTGAATCAAAAAGTTAGGGAACTTCAGAGGTTAACAGCAGATAACCCCAAGCAACAACAGCAGATAGATATTTTGCAGCCATTAATCACTGACAAGTTGAACGAACTTCAAGAAACTATCGATTTGCGCCAAAACCAAGGCTTTGAAGCTTCTCAGAAGGTCGTTCTGACAGACCAGGGCAAGCAGCTAATGAATGAAATCCGCAAAGTTATCCAGACAATGGAACATGAGGAGAATACACTGCTAAAACAGCGTTCTGAGAAGGCACAAGTAGCTGCTCAAAAAACGATCGCCAGTATTGTATATGGTATTCCCTTATTTTCTTTAATCTTAGCTTTGATCGGATTCGCCTTGACCAGACATATCTCAGTTCCTCTGAGGCAAGTTTCTGATTTGGCAGAAAAAATGGCGGATGGGGATTTATTGGTGAGTTTACCAGATAGCGATCGCCAGGATGAAATTGGTGTATTGACACGCACCTTCAACCAGATGATCGTTAATCTGCGAAACACAAATCAAAAAAATGACGAGCAAAACTGGCTAAAGTCTAACTTAGCTGAATTTACCCAGATGCTCCAAGGGCATCGAAATCTAGAAACTGCGTCTCGCCTAATTTTGTCAAATTTAGCACCACTGGTTGGGGCATCGCAGGGCATTTTTTATTTCATGGACTCAATAGATAACGAGCCTGTACTGAAACTCTTGAGTAGCTATGCTTACAAAGAGCGAAAAAATCTGGCAAACCAGTTTCGTTTGGGTGAGGGATTGGTGGGACAATGTGCCTTAGAAAAACAAAGAATTCTCCTAACAGAAGTTCCTAGTGACTATATCCGTATTAGTTCCGGCTTAGGAGAAGCTCCACCGCTAAATATTATTGTCTTGCCTATACTGTTTGAGACGCAGGTGAGTGCTGTAATTGAACTGGCATCATTTGGGCCTTTCAGCCATCTGCATCTGACATTTTTAGAGCAATTGAGTGAAATTCTGGGTGTATTTTTAAATAACATCGCCTCACAATTGCAAACCCAGCGACTACTTGAAGAGTCTGTTGCTTTAACAGAAGAACTGCAAAACCAGCAAGAAGAACTACAACAGAGCAATCAACGCCTGGAAGAACAGGCGCAGGAGTTAGAGGAATCACAATTTCTTGTCAAGCAGTCTAACGAGGAATTACAGCAACTAAATGAGGAACTAGAAGAAAAGGCAGAATTGTTAGAAGTTCAAAATCGGGAAGTTGCCCGCAAGAACCAGGAAGTTGAGCGGGCGAGGCAGTCTTTGGAAGAAAAAGCTGAACAACTGGAATTGTCTTCCAAATACAAGTCGGAATTTCTGGCGAATATGTCCCACGAGTTACGCACACCGCTAAATAGCCTGTTAATTTTAGCAAGGCTGCTAGCAGATAACTCCCTTAACAACTTGACCGACAAACAGGTAGAGTACAGTCGGACTATCTACTCGGCTGGGACTGATTTGCTGGAGTTGATCAATGACATTCTAGATTTGGCAAAAATTGAGTCGGGTACTATGTCGCTCGATATTGAGCAAATTGCTCTTGCCGATTTGGAGACATCTCTGGAGCAAACTTTCCGGCAAGTTGCCCACAATAAAGAACTCAGCTTTACTATTGAACGAGATGAAAAATTACCAGCGACAATTTATAATGACTCCAAACGTCTGCAACAAGTGCTGAAAAATCTCCTAGCTAATGCCTTTAAGTTTACTGAACAAGGAGGGGTGAAGTTACAAATTGGCATGTCTTCTGAGACAGCCGAAGTTGATAATCCCATGATTGCTTTTGCAGTTATCGACACGGGTATAGGCATTCCAGTCGAGAAGCAGAAAATTATTTTCGAGGCATTCCAGCAGGCAGATGGCACAACCAGCCGCAAGTACGGCGGAACAGGCTTGGGCTTGTCCATTAGCCGCGAACTAGCTCAACTGTTGGGCGGGAGAATTGAACTAGTCAGCCAGCCAGGGCAGGGAAGCACCTTCACTTTCTACTTGCCCAGACGACATGAAGGGAAGGGTAAAAATACTCTCACTCCATCACCTTCTGGGCCAATCAGCTCTATCCGCCCAACATCGCTCATAAAAGAAGTGCCTCTAGTCGAAAACAGACTCACAACTGTAGACATCTCTCCATCGGCGAAAGTCCTCCCCAGCTTACCCAACGATATCCCAGATGACCGGGAAATCATTCAACCGGGCGATCGCATTTTGCTAATTATCGAGGATGATGATAAATTTGCCCGTATCTTACTAGATATGGCCCGTGAGCAGGGCTTTAAAACCATTGTTGCTTTACACAGCAAACAAGGTCTAGCACTAGCGCAAGAGTTTAAGCCCGATGCAATTATGCTAGATATCCACATGCCAGAGATGGATGGGTGGACGGTGCTAGATCGTCTGAAGCATAACCCAGACACCAGACATATACCAGTACATATACTTTCTGTTGATGAAAGACAGCAACGGGGATTACAACTAGGAGCGATTACCTATCTACAAAAACCCGTCTCTCCAGAAGCGCTAACTCAAGTATTGACAGAAATAAAAGGCTTTATTGAGCGTCAGGTAAAAAATCTCCTCATCGTAGAAGATGACCCCGTACAAGCCCAAAGTATTATCGAACTGATCGGTAATGGCGATGTTCATAGTACAGCAGTGGGTACGGGGGCAGAAGCCCTCTCGATTTTGCGATCGCATCACTTTGATTGTATGGTACTGGATCTCGGCCTGCCCGATATGAGCGGCTTTACACTAATTGAGCAAATAAAGCTTGAACCCAGGCTTTTAAAACTGCCGATTATCATCTACACCGGCAAAGAACTCAGCCGACAAGAAGAAACACAACTGCGGGGACTAGCAGAGACAATTATCATTAAAAATGTGCGATCGCCAGAGCGGTTGTTAGACGAAACTGCCCTGTTTTTGCATCGGGTGCAAGCAAATCTGCCCCCACCAAAGCGGCAAATGCTAGAACAACTACACCAAAATGACCCGGTGCTGGCTAATCGGACAATTTTGATTGTGGATGATGACCTCCGAAATATTTTTGCCCTCACCAGCTTTTTAGAAAGCTATCAAATGCAAGTGCTGTTTGCCGAAAATGGCAGAGATGGCATAGAGAGCCTGCAAGCTAATCCTGAGATTAATATAATTTTGATGGACATTATGATGCCGGAAATGGATGGTTACGAAACCACCCGCGCCATCCGCCAGCAACAACAGTTTCGTTCATTACCAATAATTGCTTTAACTGCTAAAGCCATGCCAGGCGATCGTGAAAAGTGCATCGAAGCTGGAGCTTCTGACTACATCACCAAACCTGTAGATACAGAGCAACTGCTTTCACTACTAAGGGTTTGGCTGTATCGGTGAGGCAGGGGAAGTGGGGAGTCAAAATAATTCGTAATTGATAGTTCGTAATTCGTAATTACAATTAGTGTTAGCTCTGAACTCGTCACTTTCTTGTTGACCACTAAATTAAAAATTTAGTGCTTGCTCTGTACCCTCTTCAATTACGAATTACGAATTACGAATTAGTAATTATTTGGTCAATAGTGCTACACCAAAATTATTTTTTAGGCAAAACTTACGTAGTATTGATATAGGACTCCTATTTGATTTTTGAAAAACTCAGTACACATCTATTTCCTATTTTTCATATTCTCATTTAAATTTTGCATAAATTCTTGATGTTCAGTAGCAGCTAAACCTGCTTGTAACACAGATAACACTGTTGCCCTTTCTCCTGAAAGTAAGGCAAGTACCGACAACCACAACCCCGGAAACACCTGGCTGCGAATAATTCCCTGCTCATCGCTTGGTAGCAAAATATACTCATCTGCTTGCAGCCTAAACCAATCCAACTGATTATCTAATGTCCGCCAGACAATATACTCTTGTACTCCATTCCGTCGATAAGTGCGTTTTTTATCATGTAAATCTATGCCTGCACTGCTTGCTGCCACTTCTATCACCAGTTCGGGTGCGCCTTGGATATAATCATCCTCACTAATCAATGCCTGTCTGCCCGGAATGAATAGTACCGCGTCAGGCTGTGGTTCATTATTCGGATCTAAACGCACTGTGGGTTCAATTCCCATAACAACACCAGGCGTTGCCGTTTTATAGTTCCACAACCACCCGATCAGGTCTGCATGTGGTTCGCCATGACTTTTAATTCTCAGTGGCGATGCCATGATATATACAACTCCTTCAACCAGTTCAGCTTTTCTTAAATGCGGCATTGCCTGATAGCGACGCTCAAATTCGCAGCGAGATAAGCGATCGCCATTTTCCAGAGGTAAAACTGAAATCACGTTTTTAGGAGTTGCGACCATCCCTTTGTCCTCTTTACCCAAATTGTCCAAACTGAATCAAAGTATTCTAATTTGGCAGTACTGCATCCATTTTACTACCGCAGATGAAAAAGCTCTTGTGCAGGGAGCAAGGTGCTTTCGCCCACAAGGGACGTTAGTGTTGACCTAGCACATTACAGATTAGGAACGTGGATTAAATAAAATGCAAAACTTCATCCTCTATCTAGCTTCCCTCTCCAATATATCGGAGAGGGATTGAGGGTGAGGTAAGCCAGGAACATAAATTGTATGTTATTTAATTCTTATTCCTTATACCATTTCTTTGTGAGGCTACGCCAAACCCTTTTAACTTCTTTCTTTCTTTCTTTCTTTCTTTCTTTCTTTCTTTCTTTCTTTCTTTCTTTCTTTCTTTCTTTCTTTCTTTCTTTCTTTCTTTCTTTCTTTCTTTCTTTCTTTCTTTCTTTCTTTCTTTCTTTCTTTGTGTCCTTTGCGTCCTTTGCGGTTCGTTT
>NZ_JAIVFQ010000151.1 GCF_020829495.1 Nostoc favosum CHAB5714
CATTTTAGACTTTGGCAATGGTACGACTTTGTATTCTCGTTATAACCGGGGTCAGCGAGAAGTTCACACCGCCTACCCCATCGGTGTGGAAGTTCTCATCGATGATATCTCCCAAAAAATGAAACATCTAAATGGAGGAAAAATTGGGGATGCTTCCAAGATCCGATTTTGTCTGGAAATGGGGCATACCAGGTACAGCCGTGACATCGATATTAAAGATATATACAGCGCAAGTTTAAAAGATTGGTATGAAAAATACTTGAAGAAAGTGGTGAATCTGACACTTGATGCCAAGCACCAAGGAGATGAAATCTGGGCGATAGGTGGAGGCTGTCTGTTACCAGGATTTAAAAAGTTGTTAGAAAAGAATGGGTTCAAAATCCTGGACAACCCGGTGGAAGCGAATGTCTTTGGGCTTTTAGAGATTGCAAAAACTATTCTTGGCAAGAACCCAACTACTACATCTCTCAAGTGAAGTTATAATAATGACAGATAAAAAAGACTTAGCACCGGAAAAAGTTCGCCTCAAAGATAATTACCGAGAGCGCATATTTGCAGAATCGCAAAAACTAGATAAAAGTTACCTGGACACCCTTTACTTTATAGTTGATTGCTATTTTGTTTTCATCAAGGCTGGATTACCTGCACAACTTTTAGCTGACACACCAATTAATACTGAGTCAAACCAACTCACGTCTTGGACTCCAACTCCATTTGCAAACGAGAAAGAAGAAGATTCTGAAGGAGAAACATTCAGCCTTGATTTTGATTTATAACCATCAAATGAAGTTGGCAGCGGTAAAGAACGGGAATTAGCCTTAAAGGCGGTAAGGGGAATGGCACGCTTGTTAAGCGTAAATCCCTGGTATTCCTGGATGAAAGGGTGTGGGGAAGGAAGAAGGTGTTGTTCTATTTGATACAGTAAAATTAAATTTTTCTAACACTACACCCAACACCCTACCCCCTACACCCTTGTTAGTGTGGGGAATTAAGAAGATGTTGAACTCCTTGAGGTACTGGCATTCAATTGTCTGGAACACACTCAGCCTACACCCTACCCCCAACAAGATAGCCAGCAAAGAGGTTTCACATGAATCAAGCGTGCCATTCGTGCCATTCCATCAGTGAGAGCTAATTCATCAGCGATCGCTTACGGTCGTTCATGTCAGCACAAAGTTATTCTTCCTCCTCCTCGTCATATTCATAATCTGTATAGTCTTTCCCGTGTTGTTCGTACCACAGGCGTTCTTCCTCTTGAGCCGCCTCTCGCTGTTTCCTTTTGGGCTCTGCCATCTCTGCTTCTAGGATTTCTTGTTCTAATCTCTCCTTCTCAAGCCTTTCTCTCAAAAGCCTTTCTCGCTCTTGGGTTTCTTCCTCTACCCTCTCCCTCTCAAGTTTGATTAATCGCTGCTCGACTCGCCCACAGTAAAAATCTAATGCTTTACCCGTCGCGGCTCCGGTACAGGTACCACCCACTAGAAAAATAAGTCCGGTTTTCCAGCCTTCAATCGGGCCACCGCTCCACTGCAAACTTTTTTGATTAAACCATACCAGCACAGAGAAGACAGAAATTCCAACTACTGTATTTATAAGAGCAAAAATTCTTGGTGTCATCTCAGTCTGTCGCAGTATTAGCCACTGTCCCAGCCAGAGTATTGCACCAAAAATCACCGCAGCGATCCCGCTCATCACCAAATGATCTGGATATCTGAACGGATCTAAAGCCACAAGCGATCGAGTCATGCATTACCGTAAGCTGATTGTTTCAGCAGGGACTAGGAAGACGAATTCATGGAGCGATCGCTTGAACCTGTAGAACTTCAATTGGATGCTATCTTTAAATGAAGGAAACCTGTGATTTCGGTGCGCTTAAACGAGATTTATGAACAATTGATACTGAAGCCTGAAAAACAAACCGTGAAGTAATTAGTACCGCAAAACGAAAGTCAAAAGTCAAAATGATTACGGCGTGAGGTTTTCATTTATTTTGAATGGTAGTTTTATTTCCGTCGCGCTGTACTAGCCATCAATAATAAAGCTAATACACACCATAAGTTATCTATAACTAGACCTTTCAGGGCTAATAGAGTGATATCCAAGGCTTTGATATGAATAATTGTGATTTTAAAAGGGATTAGCCCTATGACTAGCCGAAATTTATTGCTCATTGGTTCTTGTGACTTTAATAGTACAATTGTACTGATAGAACATACACTTTACTCTATCTATTCGCTAAAGATGCTTTTTAAAGTTGTAAAATGAAATGTTCTACTTTATGAGAGCCTAAAAAACTTGTCAGATAAAATGCCTTATGTCAACAGCTCGCCACATTATTGCGCTCTTGAAGAGCTACCTAGAAGGTGAGGAGCAGCAATTTTTCTCTGTTGCTCTACAGATAGCTGCACATGAAGCAAGACAAGGACACATCAAAGTTGCTCAAGACATCCAAATTCTCATTGATAAAGCGAAAGAGCGTAAATCTGTTATTGAGCGTAAACCTTTCCCTGAAACGCTCACCCAAGTCAAGGGAGAATTAGTAAATCTTGTATCGGTTCAGTATTCAGACACAAGACTTATTGACATGGTTCTTCCTCCAGTTCTAGAAAAAAGATTACAGCGTATTCTTATAGAACATATCAAGCAGCATCGTTTAGCTGAGTATAATCTCAAACCTCGTCGCAAAATACTTTTAGTTGGCCCACCAGGTTCAGGTAAGTCGATGACTGCTGCTGCTCTTGCTGGAGAACTACAACTTCCTCTTTTCACAGTTCTTTATACTGGTCTAATTACAAAGTTTATGGGTGAGACAGCTAATCAGCTTAAACTCATATTTGATGCAATGCTGGTGACAAGAGGTGTTTATTTTTTTGACGAGTTTGATGCCATTGGCTCACAACGTGCTTCAGTTAATGACGTTGGAGAGATTCGCCGGGTTTTAAATTCCTGTTTGCAGTTTTTGGAGAATGATGACAGCCAAAGCCTAATCATTGCTGCGACTAATCATCCTGATTTATTAGATAAGGCTCTTTTTCGACGTTTCGATGATGTTATTGAATATGAGCTACCAAATCAAGAAGTTGTTCGCAAATTACTAAAAACACGTCTAGCTCCTTTTGATACTGAGTGGCAAAATTGGGAACATATTATTGAGAGTGCTAATGGTCTAAGTCAAGCAGAATTAGTTCGAGCCGCAGATGAAGCGGCGAAAGTAGCTGTGATTTCTGATCAGGATTCAATTTCTGAAGAAAACATGATTTCTGCAATTCTAGAGCGCAAAAACACCATCTTTAAGTAACTACGGTATTATTTTAATAAAGGTGTATTTAAATTAACCTCTTGATCCAATGTCTGACTACCGAAGGAATCTCCCTAATCTTTACATAATGGTAAAGGGAGATACTAGCGTTAGGCCCCAAAACATGGAATCGCGGTTCAATTCATTCTGATATTTGGCAAGGTACTGCGGCTGAATTGGCTCAGAAAGATTCTATTGGTATATATCCTGTTAGCGGTTGGTGGAAATATAATCCGAGGTGGGAAGGATGGAATAAAACAGCTAGATATGCTCTGATTGTTTCGATCCGAGTTGTCGATGAAGTCGAAGTTGATATTGATCTTTATACTCCTATTTCTATTTCCCCTAAAATTAAACAGACTGTGCCTATTAATCTGTAGGTTATAAGTCGGATTTTGTAACTCTGCCATTTTCCAAAACGTCATAAAACATCTTTGACACTATACATCCAGCCTGTGGCTGGAACCTTAAATGTGATTTGAAATAAAAAACGCTTGAACTAAATTTGGATTCAGAGCGATGGCTTTAGTGTAATCTTCAATAACCTGAGAGTATTCTGACTTATGGCATATTTTTGAGCGAGCTAATCCTCGATTATTATAAGCTTCAGCAAAATTCGGATTCATTGCTAATGCATTATCGAAAAGCTGAATCGCATTTTCATATTTTTCAATTTGAAACTGAATTAGTCCTATAGTATTATGAACTTCAGCAAAATTAGGATTAAATAGTAATGCCTCTCTAAAACACTCGATAACTGCATCTAAATTGCCTGACTTTAGATGTGCCAGACCTTGATTATAAAAAACCTGTGCTTGCTCTAAATTAGATGCCTCCATAGCGTTATTCTCCTTTTCTATTGCTGAAAAGGGCTATTTTAGGATAAATCTATCTTTGTAAGTCTATTTGTTGTGTTTGAGATTTAGCTAATATTTTATCAATTTGAGTATTAACATCTTCAAAAGTTTGCAATATCTGTGGAGTTAGTTTATTAGTCTGTACCTGACCAGATTGCAAGTTTAAAATTACCTCCCCATTTTTCTGCGAAATAGTTAAATCCCTCTGTTGCGTATTGAAAGCCAAGTCAAAAATCTTTCCTTGAACTTGAGTACCATTTTCATTAGACTTACCCCAGACCATGCCAATTCTTTGAGCAATTTGAGTCAGCCGACTGATGGAATTAAGCTCAAATGTATCTTTATTCATTACTGTCAACGCTTCGGTTGACAATTGCTCACCAGCTTTCAACTGATTAGCCACTTCTACAATGCGTTTTTTGTAATTCTCCGACTTCCCTAACTTACCTGCGGCATTGTACCAATTTCTCAAATCATCAATAGTAACTGATTGAGATTGGACTTCTTGGTTGGGTGAGGCTCTGTTTTGTGGTTCAGGAAAGGGGACTATTTTACCGTCAACATAATCCCCCAACGGCTCTAGATGTAGTCCCCACACCTGCTGTTTTTCGGTGAATAATTCTGGTAATGCTTTGGGTGAGTGCTTTTCCATATCAGCCCATTGCTGTTGATAAACGGGGTCAGCAATCATAGAAGGTGTGATTTGATACTGCTTACCAACTCGAAAGGCGACTTGCTTATCTTTACCAGTCGCCAGAGCAATATCGCCTTCTTTAAACCCATACTGTTTGTATGGCTGATAAGCTCTGGTGGTGTGAGTTCGACCATATCCTCTCATCGCTAAAATGCAAGTATCCACGGGTAAAGGATTAGTGTCACCATACATCATTAAAGGGTAGTTCATGGGAATCGGTTTGCCTTTGATGCCTGAAGGAGCGACATTTTGAATATCTTGGGGTGGAGTGGAATGTCGGCTTTGCTTAGGCTGGGATTGTGCTGCTTGTTCTGGTGGTTTCAAAAACTGCGGTCGTGTAGCAAGGGAGCTAACTTTTTGCTGATACTCAAGGGTAGACTCAATAATTGCCCCAAATTTCTTAGTCATATTATCCAAAGTTTTGGGAGGAATTGAACTACTGACTAAGTTAAATACTGCTAGACCTTTCTTAGTTTCCCTAATGACATCTTCGGGCGGGACTTGGGAATATACAACATTTTGCGAAGTTAGCCATTTGGTTACAGATTCAACTTTGTGGTTGTCAACAGCCAAGCCCATGACCCCAAGTTTTTTGTTTGATTGGGTAGAAAATAAGAAAGTAGGACGCTCTTTAATATGATGCAGAATCTTAGCACTACTATCAATCATCTCCTGTTGTTGGGGATTAACCGATTGAGTCCCAAAAATCTGAAATTCTTTCGTCCACTTCTGGGGATATTCAACGCTCCTTGGGTCAATTCGAGCGCAAATAACAGAAAAATTACTTTGAATGATAGCGGGCGCGGGTGTAAGTTGTCCGGTTTTGAGTAGCCCAAGTTCTCTGAGCGCGTCTTTGTCTTTTTTAAAGTGCAACACTCCCAAGGGTTCACCATTTAAAAACACGGCATCTCTGGTTTTTAAGGGTGGCAAATCGATAGTCAGTTTTCGGTAATCCAAATCATCGAATGTCTGACCAGAAAAATCATAAAAGTTAATTTTATTAATTTTCAGGAGATTACCATTGCCAGACTCGCCCAGGACAAAAGCTTGATCTCCAGTTTCAGAGATTGACGTGAGCTTTAATTTTAGAGGATTACCATTTTTCAGGTAATCAATTTGTTTCAGCTGTTGGATAGAATCACTGTCTAACTCACCCAAAGTTTTGCCATCAAGTTTGATTTTTACTGTTTTGTCAGGAACCGGCACAGTGCCAAATTCTAAGTTGACCGGTTCGGCGTTGAAAACAAGTCCTGCATAAGAGAAGTTTCTAAGTTCGCGGATAGTAATTTCAACCGCCTCAAACCCTGGCAGTCCAATAGTTGCTTTGGCAGTGGCAGGTTCTACCCCAACCATACTGGCTTGCGCTTTTGTACCAATGGGAAGCTGTGCGGTTCTGGTTGAAAGCATGGCGAATTCCTTATATTCGCCGTCAGCATCCTGGACAAATAACAATCTGGAAACGTGGCGTTCATGCCCGACTGGGTGGTGGCTGGCTCTAATTTCTATCGGGTGCAAATCATCCTTGTTCCAGTCTCGACCC
Organism: Nostoc favosum CHAB5714; assembly: GCF_020829495.1. Taxonomy (GTDB): domain Bacteria; phylum Cyanobacteriota; class Cyanobacteriia; order Cyanobacteriales; family Nostocaceae; genus Nostoc; species Nostoc favosum. Next base: position 6,387 of record NZ_JAIVFQ010000151.1, read on the forward strand.
AAAAATTGATTCGCTTCATTCAAAAGTGTGACTAACTTCGGTTCAGTAAATTGCAATTTATCTAAGCGAGAAATAATCTCAGTTGGGAAAGCAGCGAAAGCAAAATTAGAGACTTTTTTAGCAATGTTTGATGGCTCGGTGTTTTCTTTTCTTGCAACTTCGAGTTCATCCTGGCGGGATGCACAGATGTTCCAAGCGGCGGCGGCGGATGCAAGCTTTTCTGACTCTGGGATCTTCGCATAAAATGCAAGAGCCACTTCATAAGCCTTGGCAAAGAGTAGTTTAGTTTGGCTTCTAGCAAGTTCTGGTTTAAATTCTATTACTTTAGCTCCCTGCATGGTCATCCCCGCCTTGAGGTTGTGGTCAGTCACAGATTGTTGGCTAACTGTTCCCAGTTTATAGTATGCGGGTTTCTTATCCTCCCCAATCTCACCATCTATCTGTGCAACTGCTAATAATCGGTGAGGGCGTTCTTTACTTCTGAATTGCTCTCTTATTTCATCTAGGCGAATGTTGAGTGCCTGGGCTTTCCAGATTAAGGGATGTCCGTAACGGGTGAGATTGGTAATTTCAAGTTTCGCCCCCTGTGGAGTTTGGACAATTGCGGATGGGCCTTTCTCAGTTTCACGCCGTTGGGACATCCGAACCGCAGCGTTGAATTTCCGATCAAACTCGTACTTGGCGGCAACTGCTGCCAATTTTTGCTGTGGTGTAAATTCTACTCCTTGGAACAAGTCTTTAAACTGGACTATGGGGCGCGATTCTAACTGTGATTCTTGGAAATATTTATTGGTTTGGCTAATTAATAATTCTACTGGTGAGTAGCCCTTTGGTGTTATCCCTGTGGTTAAATAAGCTGACGAAGATTTCTTATCTTTAATATAATTAACATCACGATACAAGTAGCGGCTGTTTTCCCTGATTAAATCCATCTCAGGTTTTTTAGCACTTTTGAATAAATCAACCGCTATTTGGTTTTGATAACACCCCTCACCAATCATTTCTCGGTACATCAGGCGGTTAACATCCATCGCCTGATGTATAATTTCTGGCGTTCTGTTAGGATTCTCTGCTAGAGCTATAACAGATTGCATGAAAGGTTTGTACTCTGCTCTAATTGGTTTGGGCTTCTCGTCATGTTCCTGTTCAAATAAACTTTGATAGTGGCTAGATACTTGCTCTAAATATTCTGATTTTTGTTCTAAAGTACCATAAGTTTTTAGTACCTCAATTTCCGATTCTAATGCCTCCAGTGCAGTAACTTGATTGTTGATTATGCCCACGCTGATGCTATCGCTCATGTGGATAGCGATTTTTTCAAAAGGGGGCTGGCTTCCATCGGTGGGATCATAAAATGATTCTTTTTTGAGCTTAACCGTGGGCGAATAGGCGTTTTGGGGAAGATTTCTTCGCTCTGCCTCATCTGTCAGATTAGGGTATAAGCTGGCTCTTGCCACACCAATGCAGTCACCATCGTAGTCTCGTGCTTGGCGTTCTGATTCGGTTTCTGCCGGATCTATAAAATCAACATTAACCCCTTGTGCTTCTAACTCTGTAATTCTTTCCTGTATGCGCTTGTGGTCTTCATCATTGACTACAATTATGCCTTGCAAAGATTCACCATCTGGAGCTAAACGGTCTTCAACGTGCTTATTAGTAGAGACACATAATCCATTAGAGTTGAGGAAAGGAGAGCGAAAGTTAAGAACTTTTTCTCCAAGCTTCAGCCAAGGGACACAAATTTCACCATTTTTGAGTTCCTTGGAGGGAATAATCATTCCTCGGTCAAAAGTAAGCATTTTCCCAACAGCAATATCTCGCCACTCACTTTGTACAAACCGACTTAATTCCTGTTTAACCTTCTCAGTTTCTAAAAGCTGCTGATGCCCAAGTAAATCTGCTTTAATGACTTTGTACATGAACAAGTCATCTTTAGCACTCTCGTCATCCAACTCCTGATCTGCATCTAAGTCATCATTTGTCCCTAAGTTTTTAACATTTGTTTCTTGATTGATAATGTCTGATGTTTTTAATTTATTTTGGCTCAATGATTCTTTACGTTTTTCGTATCTTTCACAATAGTAAGCAGCAACAATTCTAGGGTCATCTTGAATAGAGGCTAATCTTTGAGCTTGTACCTCTAGTTCCTCGGCAAAATCTTTAATTCCTTGGGGGAAAGATGCCAGCAATTGGGAGATAGACATCTGTCCTTGTTGAGATTGCCCTTTTTCAGCTAACCAAATATTTTGCTGATATAATCCTGGTTGAATTTGAGGTTTAGTAGGGCCTTTGGGTCTATCCTTGTCTGTTCCCTTAAAACTGCTTACGGGGAGAATTATATCTATTTTTGGCTCATTTTTAGGATCTGCATATTCTATTCTATCTAGTCTGTATGGTCGGAGTGTTCCTTTGCCAAAACGGTATTTAGTAGTATCTTCTCCAACTCCATCCACCCAACCAAATCGATGCTGAATTACACGATAGCTTTTATCTGCTTGGGATTCTCTTAAGGTTAGCTTGTCATAAAGTTGTGTTGAAATCTGCCCATAACAATCTCCAACTAATTTATATGCCAAATCATTCGATAATATCTCTCCATTTTCACCCCTGTTATCAGTAGAATCATCTACTACCAGAATGTTTAGCTTTTCGTGAATCGCATTTTTACAAGCCCCAAGCAAGATGGAACCATAAGCCCCACGGTCTTTACTATCTGGACAAATTTTTTGAATCGTTTCTAAACATTCTCTATCTCCATAAAGTAAGCGAGTTTTTGAAGATAATAGTAAAATCTGTCCATCTGGATGATTTTTTAAGTCTTCATCTGTACTGTATTCATCTGAATGTCCAAATGAAAATTTTTTATCAGGAAAGTAAAATTCCAGTAAAGTATTACTGAGATTTTCAGTTAAAATAGTTTGACGCTCATCTGTATAAATCCATTGATTGAGCCTGGGATCAAAATGTTTAATTTCCAGAGTCATGGGTTTAAAAAGTTAATGAAACTTAATTAATATCTTGAGAGGTTTGTATGTCGAGAATTAAGCGTTGGATAAATATGCATAAGGAAGAATTCAATGCAGATGGAACTTTAAAAGATGAAGTAAGACAACAAAAATTATCTAAAGGCACACATCCAGGAGCAATTGATAGTTATGCTCGTAGAGTAAAAGAAGAGTATGACGAGTGGAAGCACTTGGACGAGACTGATCCAGAGCCGTGGCCAATCTACACAGCCTACGATTTCTTCACTGAACAAGAAAAAAAGGAATTTAACCCAGATGGTTCTCTAAGACCTGAATATGTAGAATATGCTCGTCAAATTGGCATCAGTGAAAGTGCCCTGGAACAGCTTGAGTGGCGTAAGAAAATAGAGGTTGATGATTACAATGAAATGTCTGCCGAGCACGTAGAACAAGGTATCAACTTTGGTGAATGGTTGATGGAAGGGAGGATTGTCAACAGCAGAACATACGTCCAACGTCGTCAGCAGATGGAGCAAGACCTGCGTAACTTTGAGGATGCTGACAGTTTGCCTTTCGACAAGGACACAGCATTTTAGGCGGGAGCTATGCAGAGCGAGTGATAATATAAGCTGAAAGCATTATCAAACAGCGCTTTCAGCTTTTTAGTAACATCCTTTTAATGAGCTTGAACAGCAGGTGGGTTAGCAGCAGCCAATGGTTTGACAGAGCGAAACGCCCCGTTAAAAAAGGCAATCATTCTTAAGATGGCAAAGGCTGTAATGATTACTCTTTGCAGTGAATTGAATGCCGAGCGTTCTCTGACTACTTCAGCCCACATTACTTTCAGTTGGTCTTCCGTTGTCTGCTGGGCGAAAAAGCGAATTGTTTAGTTAATTGACTTGCCGTTCTATAGCTGGAGGGATTACCCCAGACGATCGCACAACTGACTTATTGGAAGCGGCAGCAAAGAACGCAAACATTCCTAAAATAGCGAACGATGTAATAAAAACTTGCTGTACGGATGCAAAGACCGACTTTTCTTTCTCCTTTTGGACAGCGATGCGATTGAGCTTCTGTTGATATATGGAGAAGTACAAATATTCCAACACTTTCTCACACAAGGCAGGGTCTTCACCTGTTTGTACTTTCTGACACAGGAGAATTTCTAGATGCTCTTGGCGGCGATCGCAATTAGATAAATCGCGCTCGTCCCACAGTTTTACTTGGGTTGTATCTAAAGGTCTATCAATACCTAATAAAGTCATAATTATGGCCTCATTTAATTGTTGAGTTAGTTGAGGGAACAGGTGTAATCGATAAGTCAATTACACCCTACTGTGCTTTTTGAAAAATGGAACTCATACCTAACTTAAGAAGTTTAAATATGCTTTCTAAAAAGAACTAGCAACTTGAGTACTGAAAAAATCAAAACTCAGGTTGCTAGTAAAGTTTGAGAATATATGCTATATTTCCCAGTCCAAATCTTCAGTTTGAGATGGAGATAAAACCTGTGCCTTGGGTGTATCCGGCTCCAATGGGTTCGTCCCATCCTGAAATATAGCAGTCGCCAAAGTCCGTCCATCGCCGTCAATGTCGCTTGCTAGAAAATATTCTAAAACCTGCGGTGACGCACCATCAATTGCTGCTTGTGCCAATAAGCTTTTAATGAATTGCGGGGATGCCTCACTATCAGCCAGAATCTTTAAGGTCTGTTCGGCATCGTGGACGGTCATCTGGGAAATATTTTTTACACCCGCTTCTTTCCAGACATCGCCAAAATACTGACGATATTGCTGATTGAAGTCTTGCTCTTGGGCGAAACGGGCTAATTCTTGTACTCGTAATTGTGTCGTTTCTGACATATCAATTGACTAAGGTTAATTGTTCGCGTTTATTGTTTGACCCAACCATCTTGAGCAATTGTTGATTAACGTGAGTTCGACGGAACTAAAAAATAGCAGGAGGTAGTGCAGGCAAATCTTTTGGGTAAATATCAATCGAAGGTTTTTTAGGCAAATAGGTATAAGCAGTTAAACCAGCCATCAAATTAACCA
>NZ_JAIVFQ010000152.1 GCF_020829495.1 Nostoc favosum CHAB5714
AGTCGAAGGCTATTTTCGATAAACTCTGATAGCGATCGCATCCACATTGATCCCTCACTGTACTTGTTGGTAATTACACCTTTATCTCTATTCCGTATTTTCTCATAAATGATTTAGGATTGCTATAGAAGTCACGGCTACACAGACAAAACCTGCCTCCGCAGGTTAACAAACAATTTGCTTGAGCAAATTGTTGATTTTGTATTAGTCCACGGAGGTGGACTTTGTTTGTGTAGTAGCGACTTATAGTCGCCTAATCCTTTGAACTTTATTTAACTCTTTGAATTGTCGCTTGTAGAACAAGGAACAGACTTTTTCCCTGACCAATCTGTAAGAGTATTTTCATCTTTATAATGCCGGGGAGTTTGCAGCAGCAAGTTCCAAGCTTCCCCAGCATCTAATAAATTAAATTGTTCAGAATAATGAGTTTCCAACAAATCCCTAACTATGAAATAATAGTCAGAGTTAATTCCTGGAAAAATATGATGTTCAGTATGGTGAGAAAAATTTAAATGCAACAGGTCAAAGATTTGATAAACCCGGAGAGACATACTATTAATAAGTGGATCATTAACGCTGGTCATCCTACAAAGTAAATGATTGGTATAAATATAAAAAATTATCCCACCATAGCCAATTCCAATAGGTAAAAAGTAACCAAGTATGAGTTTAAGGGGTTCAAATTCTAGATAGGCTAAGATGCTCAGATGAATTATTATCATCATCAATAATTCCCCTGCGATCGCTCGACGATCTTTGGCACTAACTGTAAATGCAGCAGGAACATAATCGACGGATTCACGATTGAAAAATAGCACAGATGTCAGATTGCGAAAAGTATGTACTCCCCAAGCTGAAGTCAATCCTACTGTGAACCATATAGGATTAACTTCACTAGAAGGCACAAATAAATCCTGAATCCATTTTCCCCAGGTTGAAGACTGTTCATATAAGTAATTGCGATCCGGATCGCCCAAATCATTAGTGTGATTATGATGTACTCGGTTATGAACTGCTTTCCACAATGTTGGTGGCATCCACAACATTGTTAGCCCTAGAAAGCTAATAATATAGGTTAACCGGGCGTTTTTAATCACGCTACCATGCATAAGATCGTGGGTGCTAAATAGTAAGGCAACCACGCTATTACCCATAATGATGCTTAGAGGAAGATAAAGCCATAAAAGAGATGGCGACCAACAATCTAACCGAGCCGCTATCATCCAGCCTAGTATCAAAATTGTCAGATTAATGAACAAGATAACTAATTTACTTGGATCTGGGATAAATGCTTCAGGTGGAATGAGAGAACGTAATTCTTTAGCATATATTTTCTGGTGAATCAGTGTTTGATCAGTACTAACCTTCATAAATCATTGTCACGTAGAGAATTGAACTAAATACAGTTTTGCGGTAAATCGTAGCGTTTTTAAACGCAGAGAAACACAAGTCTTTCGTAATTTTATGCGTTATATCATGTCCGCATAATTAGTTATGATTCCCACAGTCATTCCACCCCACCCCGCCAAAGCTACGCTTTGTCTCCCCTCCCCGCTTGCGGGGAGGGGATTAAGGGGTGGGGTTCTTGGGGTTTAATAAGTAATCAAGCGGACATGATATTACGGACTTGTGAAATTCTATACTAAGACATTCCAAAAGATAACTACTCACCAAAAAAAGAGGATGGAGAGATAGTCCGATGTAAAACTTAACTAGACAAGGACGAGCAGAGGAACAAGGGAAGCAGTTACTGAGCAAGAAAAGAATGAAAAACAATCTTTTCTTTTGAATTTTGAATTTTGACTTCTGCCTTGCGGTACTAGTCTTTTATTGTTCTAACATTTGGAAGAATCGGGTAAAGTAATCTGGAAAGGTTTTCGCTGTACAGCCAGGATCTTTAATTACAATCCCTGGAACCTTCAAGCCAGTGACAGCAAAAGCCATCGCCATTCGATGATCGTGATAGGTTTCAATCGCCGCCGGGGTAATGGGGCCAGGCTCAATTTTTAGTCTATCTGGAAATTCTTCAACCTTGACTCCTAGCCGACGCAACTCTGTAACTACAGCTTTAATCCGGTCGGTTTCCTTATATCGAATATGTTCCACGTTACGAATAGTAATCGGTGAACTGGCAAAGGGCGCGATCGCTCCTAATGTTTGCACCAAATCTGATATATCATTCATATCAATGTCGATGCCTTGCAATTGCTTCGGCCCCGTCACTTCGGTGTAATCATCCGAATCTTTAATTTGGCAACCCATCTGTTCTAAAACGTTCAGCCACAGAATATCACCCTGACAGGATTGTTTCGTCAAATGTTTGACGCGCACCCGTCCACCCGTGACAGCAGCAGCGGCAAAAAAGTAAGAAGCATTTGACGCATCGGGTTCTACTGTGTAATGTCGAGCTTGGTAACGTTGACCCGCTTTAATCTGAAATTGATTATCGCCGATTTGAATCACCTCAACGCCAAAATCCGCCATCAGACGACAGGTCATTTTGACGTAAGATTGAGAAACTAATGTCCCCTCAACCTCAATGTTCGTATCTTGTTGAGCATAAGGCGCAATCATCAGCAATGCCGAAAGTTGCTGACTTGTTTGGTTAGCTTTCAACCGAAAATTTCCGCCAGCGAATTGCCGACTATAGACGGTGTAGGGCATAAAGCCGGAGTTTCCTTCAAAGTTAATGGTTGCTCCCCCTGCTTCCAGCACCGTTAACAAGTCACCCATCGGCCGTTCTCGCATTCGGGGAACGCCATCTAGACGATATTCGCCATTACCCAATGCCACCAGCGCCGAGATAAACCGTGCTGCTGTGCCTGCCAAACCGACAAATAAATCTGCCTGTTTCGCTGGGATATCGCCTCCCCTTCCCGCCACTTGGATTTGTGCCAGATGAGGATTCAGTGTAATGGGAATGCCTAATTGCTCTACGCATTTGGCAAAATACTCGCTATCTTCACTAAATAAGGCATTTTCTAAAACGGAGTCACCTTGTGCCAAAGCTGCGACAAGCAATGCCCGATTGGTAAGACTTTTAGAACCGGGAATTTCTACCGTGGCATCCACTGGCCGATTTAGAGCAGGAATTGCAATGGTATCCACGTTAAACCTCTACGTAGGCGGTTAGCTACAACTTTATATATTATTGCCATATTCTAACCAAAAGGGGCAGGGGGAGACATTTTCATAGAGCAAATGTCATCTCTTGTCACTTATAAAGACTACAAAAAATCTTCAAATACTATTCAGTTTTGCCTAAATAGGACTGCCCCTTTCAAGGTGACTCGTAAAATAAGATTGTTTTTTCTCAGCGCTCTCTGCGCCTCTGCGGTTTAAAAGTGATTGATTTAACCGCAGAGGCGCAGAGAAGCCAGTGCGCCCTTGCGGTTTCCCGACTTGTTCGCGCAGCGTCTCCCCTTCTCCCAAAGGGAGAGGCTAGCGCCAAGGGAGAAGCAACTGGCGCAACACACAGTAAGGAGCTTAAAGAGGAATTTAATGCCAGGAGTTTATCTGCGTAAAATCACTGAGTTACAGAGTGAATTTAAAGTAAATATAATATATTTTTAATGAGAAAAATTGAACTATGTCTATTACACGTATAATTGAAGGTCTAAATGAGTTTCATGACAACTATTTTCTTACACATCGGGAGTTGTTTGAACAACTCTCCCAGGCTCAGAACCCGGAAGTATTATTCATCACTTGCTCTGACTCGCGCATCGATCCATGTTTAATAACTCAAAGTCAACCAGGAGAATTATTTGTTATCCGTAATATTGGTAATATAATTCCTGCTTATGGAACGCAGAATAATAGCGAAGGAGCAGGCATAGAATATGCTGTCCAAGGTTTTAATATTAAAGTTATTGTCATCTGTGGTCATTCTCACTGTGGAGCAATGAAAGGGCTATTACAAATAGGTAGCCTTGCTCAACAAATGCCTTTAGTTTACGACTGGTTAAAGCATTACGGTGAAGCTACTCGCCGCCTTGTGTTAGACAACTATAAGGATTATCCTAGCGATAAACTATTAAAAATTGCAATTGAGCAAAATGTATTAACTCAGATAGAAAATCTAGAAACATACCCAATAATCCGCTCTAAACTACATAGTAATCAACTTACTCTTCATGCCTGGATTTATGAAATAGAAACTGGTGAAGTCTTTGCTTATGATGCAAGTGTTAGTAAGTTTAAAATTTTGGAAAACCGCCCTTTTCCTGTACCTAATCTCCTGACCCGATTACCATCAGAATAATAAATTTAACTAAATTTAATCAATCATTGCTAGTGGCTAGTAAATTTTCAATTTTGGGAAACTCCAGGGCGTCCACAGTTTTTTATTGAAGGAGGCAGTTATTGCTGGAGGAGCAAATCATCCCTTTATTTGAACCCGGATGACCAAATAATTACTAATTCGTAATACTCGCCTTCGGCGAGAAGCAAGCTACGTAATTCGTAATTGAAGAGGGTACAGAGCAAGCACTAAATTTTTAATTTAGTGGTCAACAAGAAAGTGACGAGTTCAAGCTCTCACTAATTGTAATTACGAATTACGAACTATCAATTACGAATTATTTTGACTTGGAGCCACTGAACTCTCGTAAATGGCTGACTCACCCGCCTAGAACTAAAGTTCTAGGCTAACAGATCAAGTCTACTGAAGTAGACTAAAGATTATTGGGTATATTTAGTCATCAAGAGATGACTTTTGCTATTAGGCAATTCTCAATGCACTGTGTCAGCCTAGGTGACATTAGGGCATCAATATTGAAATGGTAACAAAGGGAGGTGTATATAAATACGGTTAACCGAAAAAGTAGGTAGTCTAGGTTTTTTTAAAACAGTAGCAATTGTTGCTGATAGAAGCAGGCGATCGCGCTAAGATTTTGGACTTAAGCCTGATCCAACTCCAATAACTCCTTAATAATTCGTAATTTATGGTACGAAGCAACTAAGTTGAGTTATGGGGATAAAAATATGATTTTTTCTAAAACTGAAATTCAATTACATCCCAAGGACAAATGACGAACGTAGACAAATTTCAAAGACTAGTAGAACTTGCAAACGATCATGGAATTATTTGCCAGCCAACACCAGAAGAATGCTTGATTGCATCCTTGCCTGGAGACGATGATTTCTTATTAGCTTTTACTTGGTCTGGTACAGTTGAGGGAGAGCCACCAGAGCATGAATTAATCGCAATTAGTGTACAAGATATAGTCAAAGAAGTTACCGTTGCAGCTTGGCAGATTCCTTTTTATTTATTCGGAAACGTTTTAAGGCAGGCTCAGATGCTTGTCACTGCCCACAAAGATTTTGTTAGCTAAGAGACAAGCCATAGCTAAAAACTGCTATCCCTGTCAACTGTGGCAGGGATTTTTATTTGAACTATGACGTTGAACTTGAATTCAAGCGATTGGGTTCAGCATCTCGTAGAGAGGAAAACAGGACTTATATTATGTCCGCTTGATTACTTATTAAACCCGAAGAACCCCACCCCCAACCCCTCCCCGCTTGCTCTTAGGGGAGACAAAGCACAGCTTTGACGGGGTGGGGTTCTTTTATTATGGGTAATTTGGCGGACATGATATTACGCAAAAATTGCTAAAAAGCTTAATTTATCGAACCGCCTTCGCGCTTCGCGTCTCGTAGAGAAGACGCCTTGGCGAAGCCTCTCGTAGAGAAGAGCGCCGAGAATTCGTAGACTGTGCGTAAGTCCTGGAAAAATGGGAAAACAGCGATGTTTACGACGGGCTAGTGCCGCAAGGCGGAAGTCAAAAGTTTTGTATATCAAGGCTTTTGCAAGTTTTCAAATGGGAGCTTGAGTTACGCCGCGCTGTACTAGGCTTACGCACCTTGTCATATTATTACAGCGTATTTCAGGTAAATGAAGTACACGGGTAGGGGCACAACAGGTTGTGCCCCTACGATTATCTGTACCTCACGCCTGTTGCAATCTGCTGTATGTGAAAGTAAACTGGCGATCGCAGTCAGCACTAAAGTCCTAGATTTGAGGACTAAAGTCCCCACTACAAACTGAGGATTATATAATTCGGCTCATAATTTGTCACTATACTAAACGCTGTAACTCAAAAAATTAAAGCTGTAGTTACTACAGCTCTTTCTGTATTAACTACAGAAGAAGCTGTATTAACTACAGAAGAAGCTGTATTAACTACAGAAGAAGCTGTATTAACTACAGAAGAAGCTGTATTAACTACAGAAGAAGCTGTAGTTAATAACGTTCCTAGTTTAATAAGTAATGCTTAAGTTGTTGTTACTACTGTTTCAGCAGTAGTTATCAATGCTCAAGGTGTTATAACTAAAGCTTAAGTCGTTGTTACTACATTTGAAGCTGTTGTTATTGTTGCTGAAGCTGTAGTTAATAACGTTCCTAGTTTGATAAGTAACGCTTAAGCTGTTGTTACTAACGCTGAAGTTGTGCTTATCAACATTCAAGTTGTCGTCAACAGATAAGAAACTAATCTTCTCAGTTTTCATTTCCTTTCTCTAAATTTTTAACTCAATTCCGTGGGTTTAAGTCCCCCGGTTCAATAAAAATTTTGTTTTGTGTTGGGGTTAAATCCCCATTACAAAACAAAATTTACGAAAGCGTTGCGGGGCGTTCGCGTTTAGCGTCTCTAAGAGTTGCCCATTACGAATTACGAATTATATCATGTTCGCTTGATTACTTATTAAACCCGAAGAACCCCACCCCGCCAAAGCTACGCTTCGTCTCCCCTCCCCGCAAGCGGGGAGGGGATTAAGGGGTGGGGTGCAATGACTGTGGAAATCATAACTAATTATGCGAACATGATATTACGAATTATTTAACCGCCTGTTACTCAATTGCTATTCAAAACGGTAGCCTGGAAGAACTCAGTTTACATACACTACATCATGTTACCTAAACCTAAAAAGCACTGGACACCTTCAAATTGGGCAAGTTGGAAGCCCTTTGGCGTTGGCGAACAGTATCCCAATAATTATTGGGAGGTATTTCGGGCAATCTGGCTGTCTCGTGACAAACTACCTTATGCGTGGAATATTCTTGATAAAGGTGTCTGCGATGGTTGCGCTCTCGGAACAACCGGGATGAAGGATTGGACTTTAGATGGTATCCATCTCTGCAATGTCAGGTTGCGGCTGTTGCGGATGAATACTATGCCAGCTTTTGACCCTGTGTTATTGGAAGATGTTTCGCAGTTACAAAAGCAAAAAAGTGCCCAGTTACGTGACTTGGGAAGACTCCCGTACCCGATGATTCGTCAACGAGGGGAAAAAGGCTTTCGCCGTGTGAGTTGGGATGAAGCTTTAGGAGTAATTAGCGATCGCATCCGCTCCACTACACCAGACCGCCTCAGTTTCTATGTTACCAGTCGCGGCACTGTCAACGAAACTTATTATGCCACCCAAAAAGCTGTGCGGGCAATGGGTAGCAATAATATTGATAACGCTGCCCGCATTTGCCATTCTCCCAGCACGGCGGGGCTGAAAGCTGCTCTCGGTGCAGGGGCTACGACCTGTTCTTATAAAGACTGGATTGGTACTGATTTATTAGTCTTCATTGGCTCCAACGTTGCTAACAATCAGCCTGTTACCGTCAAGTATCTCCATTACGCTAAAAAAGCTGGCACAAAGATTGTAGTTATTAATACTTACCGCGAACCAGGAATGGAGCGCTACTGGGTTCCCTCAATTGTAGAAAGTGCCGTTTTCGGTACAAAGTTTGCCGAAGATTTCTTCTTAATCAACATGGGCGGGGATATAGCATTTTTGAATGGCACTATTAAACATATAATTGCTAACAACTGGGTAGACCAGTCATTTATAGATTTATATACAGATGGCTTTGCCCAACTCAAAGCATCGTTAGAAAATCAATCTTGGGAAGAATTAGAGCGGCTTTCTGGAACATCCCGCGAGGAAATGTACGCCTTTGCCAAAATGGTCAAAGAAGCGAATAAAGCCGTATTTGTTTGGAGTATGGGCATTACCCAGCATGAATGCGGTGAAGATAATGTGCGAAGTATTATTAACTTAGCTCTTACCAAAGGTTTTGTCGGTCGGGAAGGCTGCGGTTTAATGCCAATTCGCGGTCACTCTGGGGTGCAGGGTGGTGCAGAGATGGGGTGTTACGCGACAGTATTTCCTGGTGGTAAACCTATCACCCCAGAAAATGCTGCCCAATTGAGTCAACATTGGGGCTTTGAAGTGCCAGCAAGTAAAGGTTTAATTGCTCCAGAAATGATTAACGCCGCACATCAGGGGGAAATAGAAGTGTTGGTTTCTGTGGGCGGTAATTTTTTAGAAGTGTTGCCAGAACCAGATTATGTGGAAGCGGCGCTGAAGAAAATACCGTTGCGGGTACATATAGATATTGTTCTCTCCAGCCAGATGTTGGTGGAACCTGCTGATACTGTGGTGCTTTTACCTGCGACGACGCGCTACGAAATACCAGGGGGAGTCACAGAAACTAATACCGAACGCCGGGTAATTTTCAGTCCAGAGATTCCGGGGCCGCGCATTGGAGAAGCGCGTCCTGAGTGGGAAGTGTTTTTAGAATTGGCAAAGCGCGTGCAACCAGATTTGGCAGATAAGCTGGCTTTTGCTGACACAGCTGCTATCCGTCAAGAAATTGCTCAAGTTGTCCCGCAATATGCTGGTATTCAACACTTACAGCAGGCTGGCGATCAGTTTCAATATGGTGGCTCACATTTGTGCTTTGGTTGGAATTTCCCTACACCGGATGGTAAGGCACACTTTGGCGTATTATTGCCACGCCAAAGAGAATTACCAGAGGGTTATTTTTTATTAGCAACGCGCCGAGGCAAACAATTTAATAGTATGGTGCAGGAACGCAAGGATGCAATTACTGGGGCAATGCGAGAGGCGGTGCTAATGAATGCTGCTGATGCGGCACATTTGGGTTTAAAAGATAGCGATCGCGTCATTCTTAAGAATGATTTAGGCGAGTTGTTCTGTCAAGTCTACATTGCGCCAATTCAGTCAGGAAACTTGCAAGTACATTGGCCAGAAGGGAATGTGCTACTAGATAAAAGTAAGCGATCGCTTGAAGGAGTTCCTGATTATAATGCGATCGTCCAGTTAGAAAAAATCTGAATCAAGTCTCATTTTCCCAATTTATTTCAACCACATCTATCGTAGGGGCACAGCATTGCTGTGCCCCTACAGCCCGATCTATTTACCTGAAAATAGCTGTAATATCATGTCCGCATAAATAGTTACGCTAACCACAGTCATTACACCCCACCCCCAACCCCTCCCCGCTTGCGGGGAGGGGAGACAAAGCATAGCTTTGGCGGGGTGGGGTTCTTCGGGTTTCATAAGTAATCAAGCGGACATGATATAATTTGCTACTTTCAGTTATCCCCAATTCTAGAAAGTATTGAGAGTTCTTGGACTTAGTTAACTCTTCCCTTGCACCACACTTAGCATGAAATTAACCCGCTGCTCAAACTCTAGCTTTTTGACCAATGCGACAAATTCATCCGTTTCACCAGGTAGTTGATAATCGGACGGCACTTGAATTACGGTTCCATTGTCCATTCCTTGTGCCAGCAGTAGCCAAACGTCTAATTTGGCATTGGGACTTAGACTATTATAGGTTTGGTTTGCACCATTAATAATGTCCCGTTGTGCTTGCAGTTGCTCTTCTTGAGACAAGTCTTGGATTTGGTCGAACACTGCTTTAGCTATAGCTTCTACGCTTTCAGGAGGTGCCGGGTTTAGCTGTTCTTTAAGATCAAGATAACCGAACCAAAGTAGGGCTAGCTGAGTATCTACATCAAAGCGTTGAAAAGTTTCTAAAGCTGGTTTTGTTGCTTCATCAATTGTGTAAGTCATAAAAAACTCCAACTAAGTTAAGGTTATTTTGATTTCCTCAGTTACTTACTGAGAAATTTGTTTTTCAGTACTTAATATAACTTAACGAACAAATCCAGATAGATAACCCCACTTAGGGTAGGTATAACACTCACTACATAAGATAGATATAGATAACTCAAGTTGCTAGTTACAAAAATGCCTGCTTCAATGTATGGAAAGCAAAGATAAATGTTAAAACTTGAAGTAGCGTCTGTGACTGTAAGCGATCGCTTGAAGGGGGTTCCTGATTATAATGCGATCGCCTGGTTGGAAATCCTAAACTGCTATGAGCATAGACGTAGAGCAACTGCTCGTCAGATATCGTAGCCAACACCATCTATAACTTCTACTGCTACGCTAAACTTAATGTCACCCCAAAACTTGCCCTCATGTCCGCCGCCAAAGATTTTGAACTCCCAAAAGATGTAATATTTCCTCCAGGAGACTTATATAGTGATGAACCGCCTTTGGAAAGTGAATTACATCTACGCCAAATAATTCTGCTATTACAATGTTTGGAATTGTGGTGGCAAAATCGCAATGACTTTTATGCTGCGGGTAATCTGACAATATACTACAGTCCCCGCCAGCGTAAATCAGAAGACTTCCGGGGGCCAGATTTTTTTGTAGCCCTGGGATGTGAACGCAAAGTTCGTAAAAGTTGGGTAGTATGGCAAGAAGACGGCAAATATCCCAATATCATTGTAGAGCTTCTGTCTGACTCCACAGCAGCGATTGACAAAGGTCTAAAAAAACAAATTTTTCAAGATATTTTTCGCACTCCCGAATATTTCTGGTTTGATCCAAATAATTTAGAATTTGCTGGGTTTATCTTAGTTGGAGGTACTTATCAACCTATAGAATCTAACCCTCAAGGTTGGTTGTGGAGTCAGCAACTAAGTTTGTACTTGGGTGTTTATGAAAATAAATTGCGTTATTTTACCCCAGAAGGACAGCTAATTCCCACACCTGAAGAATTTGCTCAACAACAGGCGCAACGTGCCGAACAAGAAAAACAACGTGCCGAACAAGAAAAACAACGTGCCGAACAAGAAAAACAAAGAGCCGATCATTTAGCAGCAAAACTGCGAGAATTAAATATTGATCCAGAAAATTTATCAGAAAAATGGGTTTAAAACCCCGTGCTTCTAGCACGGCTTTGATTTACTAGAGTCAGATTCTCCACTAAATATGTTAAAATAGCGGAATGTTAACCATGAACTTCCGCTACCGAATCTACC
>NZ_JAIVFQ010000153.1 GCF_020829495.1 Nostoc favosum CHAB5714
AACATCACTAGTTTTATAGTTCTTTAAATATCTAAGTAGTGAGCAACCATGACACTGCTTATAATGTTACATTTTTGTAATCTTTATCTGCTTTTTCCGAGTTTTTTCGGTAGGTGCAAGATATGAGTCAAGGTGTAGGTGTAGACTAGTAAGTCGCCAACCTGAACTGCTGTATTAGTAGCGCTAGTGGTGTTATCCGTTACACCAGATGCTGTGACGGTGATACCAGCAACTTCTGCTACGGTGACAACGACGGTGTTAGAAGTCGTGTTGATTGTTGTCCCTGGATTGTTAGGATCTTCGTAGGTTGCTGTCGCTGTATTGCTGATGGATTGACCCGCAGCCGTACCTTCAGCTAGTACAGGTGCAAGAAATTGGAAAAGGCTACTAGTTAATAATGCTGTTGCTACTAGAGACTGATAGTGCTGGCGCTGCTTGTTGACTGATTTGTTTCGGTTTACCATAGAAATAGTTTGTTTATTTGCTGAACTTGTATCTTGGGTTTTGAGACAGGATAAGGTTCGGCAATTCCTTAAAGAATTACCGATTAGACCAGCCCAAAAGCTTAATGTTTCGGAGATGTCTATTTGAAGAGTTAACTTATTGGCTACTCCTGAAAAACTAGATTGAGGCAATAGGCAGAAAAGTTATTGCCTACTTGTTTGACGCTTAACGTTGATTATCAAAGCTAGCGATCGCAAATATCGGTAACTTACTACTGTGTTCTACTGAATCGTCGATGTCAGTAGCAATGTAACTTTTGCTCTAAAAAAAGTCTTCAGTATAAATAAGTAACTTCTTTAGCGATGAATTGAGTGCATCAAAGCTGAAAAATCAATTTCATTTTGGCAATACGTAGAGCAATTTTAGGGGTTTAATCATACGCTCAAAAGACTAAAGCTTATATATGGAAGGATTTTAAGTCTTTGTTGTGATATATACTTACTACCTTGTGGAGTCATTTAGATAAAAAAATAGAAGCTTAACTAAGTGATTTAGATCACTTAAAATTGGATATTAATTTCAATAAATGCAATTTAATCATATTAAATATCAGTGTTAAGACTGAATACCTGAAGCTATTATTTGATTTTGTAACCAGGACAATATAAGCATAAATACTCAATATAACCTTTACGTATATAAAAATTTTACAGAAATCCTTTTTTCAATACTAATAATACCCGATATTTTTAGTCGGGTATGTTTGACGGGTATTTTTGCTCGTGTTAGTATCAGGCGACAGCCGACAGACAAACAGGGAA
Organism: Nostoc favosum CHAB5714; assembly: GCF_020829495.1. Lineage (GTDB taxonomy): Bacteria > Cyanobacteriota > Cyanobacteriia > Cyanobacteriales > Nostocaceae > Nostoc > Nostoc favosum. The sequence goes on from NZ_JAIVFQ010000153.1 coordinate 1,266, forward strand.
AAGCTAGTTTATGACTCAGGCAATCAAAACCCAAACCCAAACCCAAACCAGCACTGCCTACTTTCAAGCCTTGAAGTGTAAGGAATGTGGTGCCGAATATGAACTCAAAGCCAGTAATGTTTGTGAGTTATGTTTTGGCCCTTTAGAAGTCAAGTATGACTACAGCGCCCTCCGTCTGACTGTCACTCGTGAAACAATTCAAGCCGGGCCAAATTCAATTTGGCGGTATCGTCCCTTTTTGCCTGTTGCAACTGACAATGTTATAGATGTGGGAACGGGTATGACTCCCTTGGTTCGTTCCCACCGTCTTGCCCGTCGCCTGGGTCTAAATAAGCTTTATATAAAAAATGATGCCGTTAATATGCCCACCCTTAGCTTTAAGGATCGGGTAGTTTCAGTTGCTCTATCAAGGGCGCGAGAGTTGGGTTTCACTACCGTTTCTTGCGCTAGCACTGGTAACTTGGCAAATTCTACAGCTGCGATCGCAGCTCATGCCGGTTTAGACTGCTGTGTGTTCATCCCCGCAGATTTAGAAGCCGGTAAAATTATTGGTAGCCTGATCTACAGTCCCACCTTGATGGCCGTCAAGGGCAACTACGATCAAGTAAATCGTCTTTGCTCAGAAGTTGCTAATACACATGGCTGGGGTTTTGTCAATATTAATCTGCGTCCTTATTACTCTGAAGGTTCTAAGACGCTAGGTTTTGAAGTTGCGGAACAACTAGGCTGGGAACTACCGGATCATGTTGTTGCTCCCTTGGCTTCTGGTTCACTCTTTACAAAAATTTATAAAGGGTTCCAAGAATTTATCGAAGTTGGTTTAGTAGAAAACAAGAGCGTCCGTTTCAGTGGCGCTCAAGCTGAAGGTTGTTCACCTATCGCCCAAGCCTTTAAAGAAGGACGCGACTTTATTAAGCCAGTAAAACCGAATACAATTGCTAAATCGCTAGCGATCGGCAACCCAGCAGACGGCATTTATGCTGTCGAGTTAGCTCAGAAGACTGGTGGTAACATTGAATCAGTCAATGATGCAGAAATTATTGATGGCATCAAGCTGCTGGCAGAAACCGAAGGCATCTTCACAGAAACGGCTGGCGGTACAACTGTGGCGGTGCTGAAAAAACTGGTAGAAGCTGGCAAAATTGATCCAGATGAAACTACCGTGATTTACATCACCGGCAATGGTTTGAAAACTCAAGAAGCAATCCAAGGCTACGTTGGCGAACCCTTGACTATTGATGCTAAACTCGATAGTTTTGAACGTGCCCTAGAGCGATCGCGTACTCTGGATCGCTTGGAATGGCAACAAGTCCTCGTTTAGTTAGGAGTTATGAGTTATGAGTTTTTTATCCATAACTCTTAACTTTATTCCTAACTCCTAACTCCTCACTCCTCACTCCTCACTTTGTACTTCTATGGCTGTAAAAGTTTTAGTTCCTACAACTCTTCAGAGTTTTACTAATAATCAAGCTACTCTAGAATCCACAGGTAGCACTATTGCTGAATTGTTAGATTCCTTAGAACAAAGCTTTCCTGGTATTAAATCCCGGTTATGCGATGAACAAGGTAAGCTACGTCGATTTGTAAATTTTTACGTCGAAAGCGAAGATATCCGTCATTTAGATGGTATTAACACAGCCCTTAAAGATGGCGATGAAGTAAGTATTGTCCCTGCTGTCGCCGGTGGTTAATAAAGGGAACACCAAATAAAGTAGAAGCCTAACTAGACAAACCTTTGAGATATTGCCTTGTTCCCAGCCGGAGACTGGGAATACTCATTAGTGAGCTGCCGCCTCTCTTATTCGTGGCATAGGCGATATAGCCAGGATTTTCTTTGGGTAATTTTGCGGACATGACATAAGTCCTATTTCTGCTGAGATAAATCCATAAAATTTGCCAGCTTGTAAACTACCCGCGCCCCAACATTACCATCCCACTCACCATCACCGACTTCGCAGATATCAAAGCCAATAATTTTTCTCCCACTATTAACCAATTCCCGGAACAGACAAAAAGTTTGCTCTAATTCCAACCCACCTGGAACAGGAGTACCTGTACTTGGACAGAGTTTTGGATCTAAACCATCTGCATCAAAGCTAATGTAAACAGACTCAGGTAAATGACTGATAATTTCTCGGCATAAATCAATCCAAGTTGTACCAGAGTAAAGCTTTTGTTTAATGGCTGGATCGTAATATGCAATAATGCGACTATCAGATTGGTCTATCATTTGCACTTCATCATGACTAATATCACGCAAAGCCACTTGCACTAGCTTGGATATTTGCGGTATTTTCATCGCATTAAACATAATAGACGCATGAGAAAACTCAAATCCCTCATAAGCATCGCGTAAATCTGCGTGGGCATCAATGTGCAAAATGCCATAGTTTGCGTACTTAGCCGCTAATGCTTGGAAATAACCTAACGGCGAACTGTGATCTCCTCCAATAACTGCAACTCGCTTACCCTTGTTAATTGCTTCTTGACAATTTTCAAACAGCCATTGATTTACCTGTTGACAAACTTGATTAATTTCTGTGAGGACAGGTGTTAAATCTGGTGTATCTGAGAGTTGTTTACCTTGGGCTAATCGCTCAATAATTTGTGCTGCCAAGGCGCGGTAATATGTATTCTTCTCTAAAATATCTTGGGGAATTTCCACCATGAAAATTCCCTGCTTCCAACCATCAGGGTTATCAAAATCGAACAAATCCAGTTGAGTCGAAGCATCGAGAATTCGCTGTGGCCCGTTAGCTGTGCCTGCGCCATAGGAAACAGTGACTTCCCACGGCACACCAAAGACAATCAGGTTTGCCGACTCATAATCGCAGGGCAAACCTAAGAGGTTGCCATTTACTTCACCTATGCCGCTAGGATCGTAGTCTTGTAGTTGATTACTCATCGATTATCTTCTGGATTTACGTGGATAGACAGCACGCCGCCTAGTGGACATCTGCATTGTAATAAAAATTTTTCACAGACGGTAAACTACAGCGCCTCTATTACTTCGTCGAAATTGCGGCAATACATCTGTTGGCTGTACTCCTGCCACTCATTGTCTGAGGAGTGGGGCGATCGCTTTAATGTTGCCTGTTGCACGTATGCTATCAATGGGCGACGAAGACACTCATATTTCTCGAAGGCTTTGGCTATAGCTTGCAGATCATCCCAGTTATTATTCTCAGCAATTTTAGCGATGAGTGTTGTAATTATTAGGGCATCCTCAAATCCTTGATTAGCTCCTTGAGCCATGAAGGGAGGCATTCCATGTGCGGCATCGCCAACTAATACGATTCGCCCTACACTCCAGGCTGGTGGAATTTTGGCAGGATTAGCTTCAGTATTGAGATCAGTTGGGTTACAAACTTGTAGAGAATCGGAAATGGTAGCGCGGTGAATGTAGTATGGACGCTGCTGCATCTTGGCAGGAGGAGATATACGTACTAATTGCTTGAGCGAATCAGGAAAGCCTGCTTTCTCCAACTCCTGGAGAGCTAAGTTAATTAAAGAACTTTCTGACTTTCCTTGCACCGATTCTAAAGGCAAAGCAAGATGTATTATGTACCCAAGTTCACCAGTTGGTCTGCGAAATAACATCATACTGATGTTATTTATAAAAACGGAATTTCCAGATATTTCATCATTAGTGATTGTTACAATTCGTGAGCCTTGAAAAAAATCTTCTTCTAGTTTCGTCCTTATTTCCTTTGCTACCTCAGCTATTTCTCTACAAGATATAGCTGCAAACCCAGAGTATTCAGGTCGGGCAAAATCATGATATTGAGTATCTGTGTAAAGCAGCCTACGAACTGTAGAATTAATCCCGTCTGCTGCAACAATTAGTTTAGCTCTAATCGATTTTGTTGCGATTTCTTGGGGGACAATATCTGAGTTTTGAGGCTGCATATCATTATCTTTCTGCCCATCTGTCCAATACGCGTATGGGTTTGCCTCTATTCGTGTGTCAGATACACAATCTATGCGGACACAACCTTTTTCCGGCTCATTCACAACATTAATACAACGGTGATTAGCTTTAACTCGGTCTTGTGGAAGTAGCTGTCTGAGGGTTGTCTGCAAATTGTACCAAGAAATTGATACTCGACCCTCGCCATAATCTTTAAACCAGTCATCAAAACTAAGTGAAATTGACTGAATTATCTCCCCCTGGAAATTTTTGTAAGTCCATCGGGGTGAAGTCTTTGGAAGTTGTTGTTTTTGAGTAGGTTCGACAGTTTTCTGTCCATTAGACTGCTTGGAATTCAATAAACACAGTCCAGTATTTTTGACTTCTTCGTAAGCGTTAGGATCTAAATGTTTGAGAGCTTGTAATCCATTAGGGAGGAGATCCACTGTTTGTCCAACTTGACGAAAGGCGCGAGTTTGATCGATGACAAGGACATTTTCAATACCACGTTTACGTAAGCCAATGGCAGTTGCTAAGCCAATAGGCCCAGCGCCAACCACTACAACATCGTAGATTTCTTGAGGATTAGAAGAGGAGATAACAGATGCAGCTAAGGTATCAGCCTTGGTTGATGTGTTGGTATGTGTATGAGGACTTGATTTAGTTTCTGACATATTTATACACAGGAATTTTGGATAGAAGCTGGGCAATATGGAAAGCTATAGCCATCAAGTTACATAGGATCACACAACAATATTAAAATCAAATACAAAAAGTTAGATATTTTGCCGCGATCAGACCTATTATCTGAAGCAAATATACCCGGCGATTAGAAATCGCGGCTATACAAAGGAAGTCCGCCTACGCAGACTCAACAAATTTGATCTCTTTTATGGTGATGGTTGCAAGCGATGTCTCTGACGGGTTACGCCTACGCTCTTTTAACTCGACAATTTGAGTTCAGAGGTGGAGCGATGTCTACGACGGGCTACGCCTACGCCCTTTTAACTCGACAATTTGAGTTCAGAGGTGGAGCGATGTCTACGACGGGCTACGCCTACGCTCTTTTTGCTCGACAATTGGTCCACTGAAGTGGACTTGAGCTATTAGCCAAGAAATTTATTTCTTGGCGGGATGTTCGTCAGCGCGACACTTTGACTGTTACAAAAATGTCGAGATATGAACACGCTCACCCCTGATATTCACAGCAAATCAGATTTGAGTCATTGCTGAATGCGATCGCAGATCGTCTAGATGAGTAAAACTAGGGTATGGATGAGTGTCAAAAATAATTTCAGTTTTTTGGCAATGACCTTTAACCACGTTAAACTACTAAGCAATTAGAGTTAAAGATGGATTTATATGCGTTTACCAATTGCAATTAGTGCCATTTTAGTGGCGTCTTTGGGTTTGAGTACACCTGTAATATCTCAACCTCCTATACAGGTAGCCCAAAAACCAGCGTCTAATAATTTTGCCTTAGAACAATTTAAGATTAATCAACTATTATGGAGACAAAAAAAAATCTCTAACTATCGCTATGAATTTACTAGAAGTTGCTTTTGTTTCCCCAAATCCACAGAACCAGTGATTATTGAAGTACGTAATGGAGTCACAACTTCCATTACTTATAAATATGGTAAAAACCCAGTAGATAAAGCTTTATTTGAAAAATATAATACAATTCCTAAACTATTTAATATCATTAGAAATGCGTTCATTCAAAAAGCAGACAACTTGACTGTACAATATAACCCGACACTTGGCTACCCTACTCAAATTAACATTGATTATGATAAGCAAAGAACTGATGATACAATATTCTTTACAATTAGTAATCTGCAACAGATCGAGTAAATATAGCTAACGAGAGCTTTGTTATCTCGAAACTTCATGCTCAAAACTTGGAAAGTCTAGCTTTTTTCTGAATACGTCGAGTTAGGAGGCTGGGAAATCTAAACTTTGCTGAAAAGAGATTAGTATTTCATTCAATGCATCCATGTCAATTAAAAATGCATCATGTCCGTGGGTTGATTTCAGCCAAGCCAGTTGAGCATTAGGGATTAAATTTGCTAATTCTTGTTGCTCTACTGGAGGATAGAGGATGTCAGAATCAATGGCGACAACTAAAGTCGGTTGCTGGATGCTTCGCAGAACAGATTCATAATCTGATAAATTAGGAACTGTGCGATCGCTAATCGCTTGACGGAAACTTTCTGGATCATCTCCCTCGACAAACTTGACGTTAATACCTAAACGTGGTAGTGAGACTTTAAACTGGTTATATGTTCCCCCATACAAAAAACTAGTGGAAACAATATTATCCCCAGCCTGAGCAATGGTAGTGATTGCCAAGAATTGCGCCGCCTGCCCACTAGCTGTTGCTAATGCTGCTACACCACCTTCTAAAGCAGCAATTCTCTTTTCAAATACATCCGTCGTCGGGTTCATGATCCGGGTATAAATGTTACCAAATTCCTGGAGAGCAAATAACCGCGCTCCGTGATCGGCGTCGTCAAAAACGTAGGAAGTCGTTTGATAAATTGGTACAGCACGAGCATTAGTTCCGGGAGCCGGTTCTTGTCCAGCATGAACTTGCAGGGTTTCAAAACGATATTGTTCAGACATAAGCAGTTATTTTAGTTTCCAATTATACAAGCAAGTAATATACTATTTGAGCGTTCTATTAGATTAATCAACGGTAATTCTTAAGGCTTACCGTATTTTACAGTTATTTTTAGTTAATTAAACATACTGTAAGGGCGCACAGCTAGCTGTACGCCCCTACCAAGGATTGTCGTTCAAATAGATTAAAAACGCTGTAATCTAAAGCATTTTTGACAGAAATAATTTTATCCCTGCAAAAACTGTTCAATTAAGTTAGGGAACCAACATTGAACGAGGATTAATCATCCCTGCCTCTTGAATTGTTGAAAAAGCAGTTTCCCCGATGATGCGATGAGCCGCAGCCGTCGGATGAATGCCATCCCAGAACAAAAACTGGTCTGGTTTACCGCAGGTGCGATCGCCAGATAAACATGGACTGCTCACATTAGTAAACTTAAAGGCTGCCGGATTTGCGATCGCATCTCGATACAGCACGTTAGCATCTAATTGCACAATCTCCAGATCGGAATGCTGTTGACTTAGTACTTTGAGCGATCGCCTCAAGCCTTGATTATGTGCTTGTGTTAATGCACTGAGGTTTGCAGAATTCGTACTGTTTCTAGTGGCAGGTAACTGTCCTAAATCTGGTAAATTTGCAACCAGAATCTTTTTAGCACCCACATCAGTTAGAGAGTTGATTGCCGTTGTCACATTTTTAACAGGAAGAGTTGCACTGCTTACCCCTTGCAAATAATCATTTGCGCCTGCCCACAGCACATACAAAGCATCTGGATTCATATGTTGATGTGTCTGCGTAAACGACTGCACTTGATTTAGCAAGCTAGGTACATAGTTGTTGCCAACACTGCCAGTAGTTGCTCCTCCGTAAGCAAAATTGTGAGTTTGCTTAGAGGAGAGATAGAGGCTTTCGGCGAGATACTCAATCCAAACCCGACCATTCGAGTAACGCCCCTGAAAGTAAGTTGGATTAGGTGGGTACATTCCTCCTGTCGCCCGAAATACCATCCCTGTATCCGAAAGACTATCCCCAAATACATAAAGTTCTGAGATGGGATGAGTTTTATCCATAAATTTTGCCGCTACAACCATGATAAAAATAAGGAGAGCAAGTCCTGTTCTTAAAAGCCACTTATTTCTTTGCATTAAACTTTTCTGCAAACCCTAAAGACAATAGTTTTTACAACTGTTGATGATTATTGTTGTGAGTAAAGATTGAGCTTGCTATTGAACACTTCTCTAAGTTAACAAGCTAGCTTTAGAGCTAGTGAGCAAAACCGGATACTTTCAGGTGTGGATTTTGCCAATTGTCTTAATGCAACGCTGTTGTGTTTTATAACATCTCATCAATAAACTTTATCGCCGAGAGTACTGCACTAAAACCTTTATGTGGTGCGTTACTACGTATATTTAAAAAAATTAAATATGAGTTTTATACAGACAAATACACTTGTGTTACTAAATTTGCAGATATTCAGGCATTCTTGCCCATTAAAGGAACTCAAGAGGCGAATTAAAAATTGCATAAATGTTCAACTCGCCTCAGTTAAGTAATTGGAAATTTCAACCAATCTGTTTTGTGTCTGGACTTAAAGGAGTGTTTATTGGTCTTTGTGTTCCTCAATTAGCTCACCCTTTTGGGTGAGTCATATATCAACCGATCAGGTGACCTGACTGAAGGAAGCTGAGATTAATAATAAAGAGGAATCTATTACTAAAGAACACCAATCGCATTTTACCTAAGATAAACCGTATGAAACTTGCTACCTTAATAAATTCTGGACTGATGATTGCTTTTATTGCTCTTGTACCTGGAATTGCTGGCGCTCAAACAGCGACTAACAACAATAGCGAGATAGCTATTAACTCTAATAATTTATCCAGGAATTCTACTTCTGTTAGTTACCTCCAGCCTTTCAATCTAGTTACTTTTGCTTATCAAGGAGGTTTGAAGCAGCACGGAATTCCTAGTGGAGGAGAGCTAGTATTTGAAACTCTGAACAGAAATATTATTGCAAAAGATTTGGTGAAGGCTGCTGTTAATGCAGATAAATTACCATCACAAGTTTTAAACGACCAAAATTATCTAAGTGCTGTTAATTTACAACTCAACGCATTGCCTGATTATGCTGCTGCTGATTGATTTAGTTTTTATTATATCTTTTAAAAAACTAAATTTTTATTATAGTATGTTCGTGCGCTTGTTACCAATATAAATACAAGCCTTTTATACACAGTAGTTTATGTGTATAAAATAAAATTCCTGTTGAAAAACAATTTCTAAATTTTGAGATAATAAGTTGCACTTATAGTGTGCGAAAGCCACAGAAAATTGTATAATCGACAGCTTATCGATCACAAATTTCCTTTTCTATAGAGAATGACAGAAGTAATTAGATCCGGGAGCCTAAATAACATCGAGTCCATTGAGTTTGAAAAGCGGTGCTTGCACAAAGCCAGAGAAACAGGCGATCGCAATAAGGAAGTGACTTGTTTAGGAAGTTTGGGCAATGCTTACCACTCACTAGGTGAGTATCACCTGGCAATTGAGTTTTATCAGCAGTGGTTGGATATAGCTAGAGAAATAGGCGATCGCTTAGGAGAAGCCAAATCTTTATCTGGGTTGGGCAACGCTTATCAATCACTGGGAAAATACCAGCGAGCGATTGAATTTTATCACCAATGGTTGAGTATCACCAGGAAAATAGGCGCTGCCTACGGCAGGCATTGCCAACGCACTGGGGAAGGCATTTGCTTGGCAAGTTTGGGCAATACTTATGAATGCCTGGGCAAGTACGAGCAAGCGATTGAGTATTATCAGCAATGGTTGAGTATTACCAGGAAAATAGGCGATTGGACTGAGGAATGCATTTGCCTGGGAAGTTTGGGCAATACTTATGAATCGTTGGGACAGTACCAACTGGCAATTGAGTTTTACCAGCAATGGTTAAAACTGGCAAGATTCATCTGCGATGCCTACGGCAGGCATTGCCAACGCAATAGTGAAGGCATGGCTTTAAGTGCCTTGGGTAATGCTTATAATGCTTTGGGAAAGTACCAAAAGGCGGTTGAGTTTCATCAATATTCATTAGAGATCAGAAGGAATCTTGTTGACATCCTCACCGCCCTAAAAGTGCGGTGATTCCTAAGCCTCACGACTTAGGTTTCTGCTTCTTTTCCTTACGGGGATTCCGCAACTGCCCTTCAACCATTAGATTGTCGGGTCTTATGTTCGCTCCACAGACTGACACGGCAAGCCCTGCCGCCAAAATGTTCTTACTTGCGTTGATATCTCGGTCATGGTT
>NZ_JAIVFQ010000154.1 GCF_020829495.1 Nostoc favosum CHAB5714
CTGATAGCAGACATATCGCCAAAGGGATGCAAGTTGCCTTAAAAAACCAGTGGGTTACGACAGACAGCAAGCTTTGGAAGCGTCTGAACCAACTTGTTGAGTTGCGATCGCAAGGAGAGGAACTTGTCGTCGCCGCCAGCAGCACCGGAGTATCAATGCAATTGGTTGAAAAACTCATGCTACTGGGTGGAAAACGCTTGTTAGAAATACCACCACAGCGCAATAACCCTCTCACAACAACAAATCCAGGTAAAACAAGTTTTAGATAACCAGTTATGTATACCGAAAATCTGACCACTAACAACCAAATTTTAGATACGACACCAGAGGTCACTGCGATGCCTTCGGCGGGCGTAGCCATCGTACCAGTGAGAGCTGCAAGTCAAGAAACTACTCACAACAAAACCAACCGAGCGCTTGAGTATCGGATGGAAAAATTTAATAACTTACGCTACCTGATGGTAGCAGGACTTATTGCAGGACTTGCCCTACACGGGTTAATCCGGTTTGGAGGTAGCTACAATATCGGCAGTCTCCTATTCGGTGAGAAAGCAGTAGCTCAAACAGTTCCATCGAAGTATTCAAATTTGAACACTTCGATAGATAAAACAAAACAAACCAAACAGCCACAGCCCGTCGCAACTAAATACGTCAACGGCGCACCTACTCCTGACTGGAGTAGTATCACGTTCAAAAATATGAAATTCGGCGGTGCTGGCAGCGTCGAATTCCCTAATATCAAAAACCCTGGTATGAAGGAGACACGCACCTGGAGTACCGGACAAAGCCTTGCCGAAGTCATGGAACTGGGCGATTTTGAAGCAACTGAGTTCAATATTGAAGATTTTACGCTTGAAGATATCGACGGTAATTAACAAGAACTTCCGCCTGTTGGGTAATGCGTCTGAGGATGCATTCTTTGGCCCTGCGGGCGATCAGTTGACGCAGGCTATCTTAATGCTAACCAAAGAGTTTGGCGATCGCGCTGATATTATGACGGCTGCGGCAATACTTTCCAGCGAGAAGATGGTCGAACGCTTGATGGCAGCCGAACTAAACCCCTGGATTAAGATAGCTTTTGGTCAATTATTTAGTTCGGCTGGCTCAGAGAAAACCGTAGCGGGTATCGCTGGTAGCGCTTCATTGATGTTCACTCGGTTCATGGCAAGGGGTACATTAGGATGCTTTGTCGGTAAAACAACCCTCCCCCTGGAGGTAAAACGCAAACAGATGATTATCTTCGGGTTAGACCGCGAACGCCGCGATGCTGTCAGCCCCCTGATGACCAGCATTCTCCACATGGTAGTTTCCCGCAGCATCGCCAAAAAACGCAAGGAAGATGGCCCATTAGTAGTATGTCTTGACGAGTTGCCAAGTATCTTCCTTCCAGATTTATTTAAATGGCTTAACGAATCTCGTTCCGAAGGATTCTGCGGTATCCTGGGTTGGCAAAATATGGGTCAGCTAGAAAAGATTTATGGTAAGGAAATCTCTAAAGCCATCCTCGGTGCGTGCGGTACAAAATTTGTTTTTAATCCTGGTGAAGAAGAATCAGCACGATTATTTTCTGCATATTTAGGTGAAGAGGAAATTAAATATAAACAGAAATCTCGCTCAACTGGAGGGGGTAGGGCTAGCACATCTATCAGCGAACAAGAACGGACTCGGAAGCTGTTCGAGCCTGCCCAATTCCTCAAATTACCACCGGGTAAATGTCTATTTATTAACCCAGCTTATAGTAATAAAAATGAGGGTTCAGTACCAATATTAAAAAATATCAAAATCCCGAAATATGTTATCGGACTCGAACAAGAAAACGATACTAAGTGGGATAAAGTCATTAAGGAGCTTGCTAGGAAAAGTACCCAGAAAAAACCTACACAGGAAGATTTAGATTTGCGAGTCAAGGAAGTAGATCGGAAGTTTCCTATTCCACAAGCACCCGTACAAGCAGGCAATGCACCGTTACCTGTTGATGCGTACAAGAGCTTTTTCTGAAAACTTTAAGTTTGATGGTCAACTGGTTTTTGTAAAGCACAATCAGACTGTTTGAGTTTATAGATTATCTGCACCACAATTAATATATGTTTGACCCCAGACACACTCAAATTAATGAATCATATTTAAATACAGCCGATACTGCAATTAAAACAAGTCGGGAATTAAGTAAAACCCTCATCAATGCATTTACTAAGATAACTAAAGTAATTCTCGAAAAACTCAAAGAAGCTCAAGAAGCAAGTAAAATCGCAGTTGAGGTTGGAAAAGATATCTACAATCTTGTACCTGATGAGTCCACTGCTGGTGCATATAAATGGGAAAAGGTAGATTTAACCAACCAAAGTATAAAAAGTAATCAGGAAACTAATATTGTATTAATGCCCGATCTATTAATAGAAGGTCAATACACAATAGAAACTGAACCTTTTACAGACTATCAAGCACAAAGAATTGCTGCCAGATTAGTAGAAGATGTACCCAATTTAAATAGTGATTATCAGCAAACAGGTGAGATCGCTCTGAAAATTACAGCTTATCTGGAGTCAGAAGGTTCAGAAAAACAAATCGTTATCTACGAACAAAATAGCGAAGGTAAATGTACAACTAATCTCGTCACTGAAATACTTACCCCAGATGAAATAATAGATGTAGCAAGTGAACCACTGATTAAGCTACTACCTCCATCTGCTGAAATTATTGAAAATTCTGAAGATACAAAAGAGTTATTATCTGATAATGAAAATTTCACTGCTATAGAAGTAAATCCACTGTTAGATGATAGTCAGCTGACTATAAATAAGTTACTACAAGATGAAAACAGCGAAAAGAGTTCGCCCATAACTCAAGAAATAAACTCATCTGTTGAAATAGAAGCAGATGAGAGTTTTGAAGATGATGTGGTCAATAATCTTCAAGAAGAAATCGCACAGTCCAAAGAAACTCTTCAAATCAGAGAGATAGTTGTTAGTAACTACCAATCTCAAGATAAAACTGAAGGAGAGGTAAACGAAAATGCAACTCGCAATCAGTTTTTTGTACAAGAGCCAGAGGAGCTAGAAACTAATAATCGAAACAAATATGCACCTGAATTTAGCTATCAAGAAGTAGCTAACTCCCAAGGTGTAGAGTCAGCAGCGCAGCAGTGGGCGCGTCAAGTTGAAGTACCTATCTATCAAATTAATAATAAACAAGCGCGGGAGGAACGCTACAACGGGGAAAATAAAGACATTGCTGAAACCTGACTTTTCACGGGAAGTCTTCAAGCCTCGAAAAAACGTGACTTTTTCTACAGCCTAATTGTCAATAGCTTTAAGTTAATGAAAATAGCTAACGGAAAAATCAGGGTTTGGAAAACCCTCAAAATGGCCTTTTCCACATGCCGTGAAAAGTCAGTGCTGAAACCGCGACGGCAATGTTAAAAAAATACGGCATCCTTGAACAAGATGGGTCGCGTATTTACCGTAGCGATACATTTGTGATTCGCCAAGAGGGAGACACTGTTAGCATTCACCGCCGCAGTGATAAACTATTTGGGTGGGAAAACTCCTTAATGGATTTTAAACTCAACAAAAAAGAGGAACCCAAAATAACGAAAAAACCTACAGAGATGTTACCTGTTGAACGTCAGGAGTTTCTGATAGTGGCAGAGTACTTGGGCGACAATGGCAAGCTCCCTGACCTCAACAATGCTGATATCCGTGATGTAGCAAATAGCTTGGGAAGTCTTGCACCCGTTGGCACGATTAAAACCCTGGAAGTATTTAAACAAAACGAGATGTTGCATACCCTCAATAACGTCCTCATCCAGGCTGATAAGGAAGAACTTACGGTAGGTGAATTTACCATCAAGCGGACTCGTGAACCCGAAAATAATCGAGCCAGTCTGCAATTATTTAAAACTACTGAAGAGAAAGGTACTCAGGAACTTGTCCGGTTTGACCTAACTAAAACCGAAGTTGGGATTACTAAAGAGGTCAGCAAGATGAACATCTCTGACTACGACATCAACCAAGTCAAGTTTATTGCCCAGAACGCCAGCAAACTCAACTTGGAACAAATCTTTGGTAACGAACAATCTACCCCCGCAGCCGCAGCCGCACCCAAAGAACGAGTCATACAAGCAGCTGGCGATCTGCCTGTCAAAGTTCACCCCTATATCGCTGAGGAATGGGCGAACATGGTCAAGCATAGTAGCCCTGACTGGGGAAAGGCAATGAACCAGGGTAATGAAGAGATTCTTCAACGGATAAATGAGAATGACGGCAAGTTACCAATTGCCGACCAGAGGGAAATGTACTTCAAGATTTTAAACCATAAGACAAATGAAGCTGAAAAGAAAGGAGAAACAGTTGTCGATTTTGTTCCCCTCAAAGACATTATGAGCGACTTACAACAATGGCGAGGGGAAGAAATTCGGCAGCAATATACCCCAACTGAACACATACCCTCCCCTCAACGGCAAACTGTCACTGCTGCACCTAAAAACAAGTCGAGAGAAGTTGAATTGTAAATTACCCATCACCAAGTTTGCAAAGTCGCATTGACAATATAAAAACTTGGGTTTAGGAGTTACGCAAATTTATCTAAACTCCGAAATTCCAACCTCAAAAAGCTTACTTTACAAGCTTTTCACTGATTTTGAATAATTATTCTCTTTATTTAAATCAGTAACACGATTAAAACAAAAATTACTACGTAAAGCTCACGCAGATACTCAATGTAGTATCTCAAACAAAAAACTAAAAAGTGAGCTTAACATCCGAATTAAAAAATAGAAACTCACCTATCAGGAGATGGTTTGACTCTAGACTCAACAAGACAGTCATCAAGATGATTACTAACCATAACCAGCTATTAGAAAATCAAGAAATTATCAGACCGATTGATGGGGTAGATTTTCCCTTAGTAGGAAGTGCGATCGCCAAAGCACTTGCCAAGTATTTAGGAAACATCTATGAAGACCAAACATGGTTTACTAATTGTCTTGCTCAGGTTGGAGCAAAAGCCCTCAAAATAGAATATACCTTCGATTATTCCATTACAAATTCAAATTCACTTGAAGAAGAAGCTCTAAAGTGTATGCTACTGGGTGCATTAGAAAATTATGCTCGTAGCCGTAATATTCATAAGATTATTCAACCTTTTCTACAAGGAGAAAAAACCCTTCAGCTTGAAGCACAATACTTCAAAAAATGGCTTCCTAGTATCCAAGATACATCTCAAATCATCGGTATTGTACCCCGTACCTGGCAAACAGTAATATAGACATCTACTAGTTAGCCTTCTCCAAGCAGAGGGTTAACTTAACGAATGTAAATCAACTTCTGCTCGTTTAAATACTATGAAATTAGGTTTCTATCCAGTATTGGGTAAGAGCGATTTTGTTAGAAGCAAGGGTGAAAAAATTCCAATCTGGCAGTTGCTTGAGTATCAGCCTGTGGGGTGGCTATACTCACTCGCAATCAAGGCAGAAATTGTTCCAGATAGTCCCATTATTCATGATTGTGGATCGTTTAACTACCGTGAGCAAGATATCCCCACTCTAAACGGTAAATATGTTGATGCTTACTGGTCTATTCATAGATATAGAGAACGCTCAAAGGTCGGCGATATTATTGTTTGTCCCGACCATTTACTTGTTGGAGAAAATATCAGGGAACGGCAAGAATACAACCTTAAACAAGCAGAAACATTTATCCAACTTGCTAAAAGTTATCTTCCCAACAGAATACCCCTAGCAGTCATCCACGGGCAGTCTCTCAGCGAACGCCTCGAAGTAGCAAAATATCTTTTGGGACTTGTATTCTTGACGGGCAAGCTTTACAGACAGGAGGTAACACCCATTTTACAAACAAAGGGATACGAGACAAAAGTACCAATGCAGCACCTAGCCATTGGACAGCAACTTGCCTGGATAAAGAAGGAACTGGAGCAAGAAAAACAGCTTGTTTTAGATATATAACCCAGCAGTAATGGCACCAAAATGATTTATGGAGACTACAAAACGAGTAATTAATATAAGTGAAAAATTCGGTAGCTGGATTGTACTAAATAAACAAGGAAAGCAAGTATTATGCCAGTGTGATTGTGGAACCCAAAAACTTGTCTACAGTCACACCCTTACCAATGGTCGGTCAACTAATTGCGGTTGTAAAAAAAGAAAAGAATCCATCCCAGTTGGGGCAAACTTTGGGAGACTAAAAGTTATATCCGATGCAGAAGTTAAGGGGAAAAGGGGTGAACTACTACTCCTTACCCAATATCAAATTAGCACCCAAGACGCAATAAATATTATCCTTCACCACGCTTAATCATAATTTTATTTTTAATAAAAGTGCGTCATCAATTATAATGGCGCACTTTTTATTTTCAATAAGTCATTGAATATTTTAAATAAAAATTAATCTGTTCATAGATGAATCACCACAGTTATTACACACTTTGTAAAGGTAATTATTAGGAGTAATTCAGCAATCAAGAATATCCAAAGTATTTTATCTGAGCATGAAGTTAACTGCACATGGCTAAAGAATGGCGAGTTTTAACTAAGTGTTCATACAAATACGAAATTATTCTCTAGCTAGAAAAATTAGCTAGATTTTCTCCCATAGACGAAATTATCAACTAGCTAGGCAAGCAAAACCTCAAGTCAAAATCATAAAAATTGTGATAATACACAACGGCTCTTACATCTGGTTTCACGCAGGACAAACTGCAAGATGGGGAACTATAAATGCGATTAAAGCATTGCCATACCTAATGATTGCATACCAAATCGACGGACAGTGGTACAGTGAACCCGATTTTTTACCACCCAAAAATCTAGAAGTAAAACCAACAATCCCTATAAGTTCAGCAATTATTCACATACCAAAAACAACAGTTGAGCTACAACCAATTGTTCAATTATGTGCGGGATTTAGGAACAAAAAAATTCACAGTCTTTGGGTGGTTAATGCTCCAGAGCAGGTATTGAAACATATCTTAGAGTGCAAGCAATGGGACAGTATATCACCCAAGCAACTATTAGAAACTCTGTATGAATTAATTCTTTATGGCTACGAAGTCAAAATACTTCCCGCCAAAAAGGAAACCATATCCCCAATCGAATGGATGGAATAGTAATGACTAATAGCAACCAACAACTCACACTTTACTATCCTTGTGTAGTTCAAATTTTAGATCGGTTTGTACAAACAATATCAGTTGACTTTTGGATACAGAATCCAATAAACGACAAATGGAATTTGGTAGTATTGAAAGATGGTGATAGCAGCAGCATATCGGGTTATACATATGCGACAGCACCACGTAAAATGGCATACCTCAATGAAGAATATCTATCAATAGAAGCCTTTTTGCAAGCCAAAAAAGAAGAAGGTGTAGACTATCCCATTCGACATAAAAGAACTTATCTGACGGTTAAGGGTGCTGCATCTCACAAACTATTCTGGACATGGACAAATCCTCAGACCAATAAAATTGAACGCATCCATTGGCATCCTTTAGCTATAAAAGCAAAGGCAAGTGAAGATGACCGAACTGACTACTCAAATATAACTCCAGTCAAGATTGTAAATGGAAAATTAATTACACTTGAAAAGGAGAATTTACCATCAAATAGAGCAGCTTTTTCGGAATTTATTGCAGACAGGGAAGAAAACCTCCGCCTTGCACTCGAAGCCCTAAAATCACCCAATCCTGATGCCGCACTTGAACTGCTAGCCATCATGGAAGAAATATCCAAAGACTGCTTCTACGCAAGTTGGATTATGGGCAATGGATACAATTTAGAATCAATTCTTAAATCATGGGATGGCACTAGCAACGTCAGCTACGGGGGTGGGGAAATCACACAGCAACAGTTAGCACTAATGCGCGTTCTTTCTGAACTATCCCAAGGTTGGTGGTTTTGGGATGAAGATCAGGACACTGGGGTAATTTTCCCTCATTTAAACTTACAGGGGAATCGCCTGATTATTTGGGCTGGGAATATTGCGATCGCTGTACACGATCGGGAATGCGCTTACGATTAACAGTAGCGCATTTTTTACACCCAGTATCCCGAAGGTTAATTTTGAGTATGGGAAAGATGGCGATGTTTGAGGAAAGCCGCTGAGACACTTACTTCGAGTTAAGAGTAAGCGTCTACGCCTGTGTAGCAACTGGTTAATTTCTATTTTCAGTCGTTTTAGAGAATAACAATCTCATACCCACTACAGATGATTATTTAGTAGTGGGTTATACTTACAACTCCATATCGCAATTCCGAGTTGGAGAAAATTGATATTGCCTTTGTCTTGCAGCCGCTATTTCAAAAGAGGTATCAAATTCCGTAACCTTTGTTCCAAGTTTTAATTCCTCGTATAAAGGCACACCATCGCCGTCATTATCACTCTTGAGAATCTTGGTCATGATATGAGCAGGGGCAACTTGCGCGAGGCGATTTACTACATTAGCAACAAACTCGTTAGATGCTTCACAGCCATTAAGGTATCTAATTAAAGCATCAGCAGTAGCCTCAGTCATCTTGGCTGGGTTTTTTACCCCCGCTTCCAGAATAAAGTCATCGTAAATAACTTTCTCGCTATCAGTAAAATTTTCCTTGCAAGCTTGTTGGATAATTAATTCAGCCTGCTGTTGTTGATTTAAAATTGTCATAGTGGTTTTTAAATATTGTTAAAGGAGTAACAGATATGACACATTATGTTTGCGATTTGTATGGCAATACAAACTGGAAGATTCCAGTAGAAGAAGTCGCCGCTAGAACATTCAATACAGAACAAGAAGCACAACAATGGTTCCAAGAGAAGTGTTCTGATAACAGTATTGAATTTAGTGGCTTCCATGACACTGAACGCTACGTCACTAACTGGGTTTCCTGCAATGGCCAAGAAGTTGGTGAAATCACCAAACGCCCTACCTAATTCCAACAAATCCTATTATAAATTCAGAAAATTGTTTGTACTAGACAATTTTCCTCATCAAATTTAACGCCATATTAAATGACGCTCATAGACGGACAGTTAATACGAGAACATGTAAAGCAAGAATGTCAAAAATACAAATCCATATTTCAAGCATCTCAAAAAGAAGTAGCAATCATTAGATTTGAGTCTTCAGAAAATGCCAGCAATGAATTAAGAGCTAGATATGAAGCAGCCAGAATCTCAGCAGAACAAAAAGTAGCTATTTTCAACGCTATTGGCATTACTCCCAATTATATTGTGCTGTCACCTAATATCGCAGTAGAGCAATTTGACGGCATCGTTCAATCCATTAATGAAGACGGTAAGGTGACTGCTGCTATTGTTCAATATCCAATTCCAGCTAAGTTTACAAGCTCAATTGGGCTATTAGAGCCACAAAAAGATATAGATATCGTCCGCAGACAAAGCAACAATTTCTTTGAAAGTTGTGCTACTGCTGAAGGAATCGCCAGAATTGTTGAATCCTACGCACAAAGAGATTCCAATGTTGCAGTTGTCGGCGGAGGTGGCTTTGTGGGCAATGGTGTCATCAAATATTTAGAAGCAACCAGAGTCAGTTGTTTCTGTTTGGAAGACGGCGATGATCTGACTAGAACTCAAGATGCTGACATTGTAGTATCAGTCACCGGAAGACGAGGAATTTTCACGGACTATGTACTCCCCTCTCATCGCTTGGTTGTCGATGGTGGCTTTACACCTACTGCTTCTGGTGCAGCTGGCGATGTAGACCGCAGTGCTTACAGAATCCCCCAGAACATTACGCCCGTCCCTGGAGGTGTTGGCCCAATAGAAATGGCAATACTAGTAGAACGTTTGGTAAAAATGGATTTGGGCATAGAACTTGGAAAATGGAACTACCAGCAATTACAGCAAGAACAAATGCAACGCGCTACTATAATTGCCCCCATAGCTAGACTGTTCTTTGGGCAGCAAGCAACTGCGTATCCCCAATCCATTCGCACAGAAAAAGAAAACCTATTTGTCTTGGAAGGTAGTAACTACCAGATCAGCTTCAATAGCACCACGCAAAGTTTAACTGTTGCCAGAACCAATGAAAAGCTAACGCTGATTCGGCTAACTCTTGCAAGTAATCAAATTGAAACCGCCAGGGGTATAACAAACGAGGACGTAGCAAGATGGCAGCAAATTCAAACTGCGATCGATTCAACAATAACGCAATCAACTGATAGAGGTATAGAGCTTTGAGACTATCAATTATCACTGCGACCTACAATAGACCTATGCAGCTTGCATCTACTGCACTGCCAAGCATTCAAAGTCAAACTGACCGCAATTTCGAGTGGATTGTCATCAATGATGGCGCTAATCCTGATACCAAAGATATCATCAACAGCATTAAGGCAAGAGCTGATTTTCCCATCAGTTACATTGAAATGGAACACCCTGAACCGAGCAGTGGTTTTGGCTTGTGCTACGCTCGAAACCTGGGACTAGATGCAGCTGGTGGTGACATTGTTTCATACCTGGACGATGACAACAGCAT
>NZ_JAIVFQ010000155.1 GCF_020829495.1 Nostoc favosum CHAB5714
GGCCGAATTGTTCGCCCGGCTGGAGCGCGCCAAGCTGCCCATCTCCCCTGCCGCACAAGCCGTGCTGACCGAGTCCCTAATCCGCCAAGGGGCCTTGGACGAGGCATGGTCCTTCTATGCGGCTACGCACCCCGGGACCGACCGCAGCACGTCGCGCGACCCGCGTTTCGCCAACGACCAGGGCAGCCGCTCTTCGTTAGATTGGCAATTGTTCAGCGTCGGCGGCGTCTCGACCACGCTTGAACGCGAAGACGGCGGCAATGTGCTTGCTTTTTCAGTCTCTCCGATGGGCGGTGGCCTGATTGTTCGCCAGATGCAGCTGCTTCCGCCGGGCCGCTATGTCCTGCACGGCACAAGCGGCAAGATTGACGCGCCCGAGATGTGGCGCCCATATTGGGAGCTCAGCTGCCAGAATGGGCGCGGGCTCGGTCGGTTCCCGCTCCAGAACGCGGGTGAGGAGGGCGGCCCTTTCGTCGGCCGTTTCGATGTTCCGGCAAGCTGTCCCGTGCAGTATCTGTCGCTGGTTGCTCGTCCCCACGAGCTGGGAAGCAGTCTGCACGGAACGATTTATGAGGCGCGGTTATCGCGAGCGCAATAGGTTCCGCCTTTCCCCGAACACGGGTTTTTGTCGAATTGGATGTCTGATGCGTATCCGCCTTCTCCTCTGCGGCCTAAGCCTTCTTGCCTTCGCCGCTGCCGCGTCGGCTCAAATGGTCCGTTCGCACACTTCGACCGTGGGCCAAACCGGCAAGCGCCAGTCTGGTGGAGAAGCGGCGGAGACCTTGCACCCGATGATCCGGATCGACAATCGCGTCCGAACTAGGATCGATACGCGCATTCGCAGCCGCATCGTTTACGGCGTCGAAGCGCAGACCAACGCGCTAGCGCCGCTTGAGAAAGCGGCAAGGGACGTGCAGCGCCAGCCCTTGCGGCCCGATCGTTGAGCGGCCGCGCTCGATAGTTATGGCAGCGGCAATTTCGGAACTCGACGTTGATTATGACCAGCACGGTTTTCCGTCATCTTGTGCGGGGCTGCTGTTGCGCGACTTTGGCACCTGCCCAAGCCCGCACGCGAAGCAGCTCTTGAAGCTGGTCACCGAGCCGACGATGCTGCAAGCCACGGCGGGGAGAGCAGTGCCTACTGCCGGGATCGTCGCACCGATAATCGTCGCGGACGCGGCCCAAACGCGATCGAAACGCAGCTGCAGGCCGTCGCCGCGCCCTCCAAGCGCCCATCCTAGAGCTCATTGAAGCGACGAATAGCGCCCGCGTTGCGCTGGCTGCCCCGGCCGCTCCCCTGCTGCTGGTCATGCCGAGCAATTCGGCGTCACGCCGACGCGGGGCCGCCCGCTCGATCGCGCCGCGCTGCGGTCGAGCGGGCCGGGCACGTCCCAGGCCCCTTCGGGACGGATCAGTTCGTAGGGGGAGCACGCGAGTCCGACGGGCTGGGGCGACGCGCTGATCTCCCCGATCATCTCGACGTAATCGACGTCGGAAAAGCGGAACGTCGGGCGATCCTCGACCACGCGAAACCCGAAGCGCGACCAGAAGGCGACGAGGTCGTGCCGGGCGTGGCCGTACATCGTCCGGAACCCCTTGGTACGGGCATAGTCGATCGCCGCGCGGACGAGCTTGAAGGCGAGGCTCGACTTGCGGAACTCGGGTCGCACCGCCAGCCGTTCGAGCTTCACGAAATCGCCGAAGAAGCGCACGCGGATGCAGCCCGCCGGTTCCCCGTCGATTTCGCCGAGCAGATGCGCCCCGCAGAAGTCGTTGCCGTCGAATTCCTCGTCATACGGACACGACTGGTCGGCGATGAAGGTTGCCGAGCGGATCGCGAAAACTTTCATCGTGTCCTCGATCGTCCGCGCGATGCGCGTACGCACCTGCCCGGGCCTCACTGCCGCCGCCGGGGTCGCGCGGACCGGCTGGGCATGCGCGGGAAACACGACCAGCACGTCCGGTTCGATGCCGGGGAAGAAGTCGACGGCCTGCACAAAGCCGATCGATTCGAACAGGCGCGCGGCGGACGGGGTCGCCGCGCGGGTGAACATGGTCACGCCGCCCGGAACGACCTCCTCGAAATGAGCGGTCATCGCCGCGACGGCGGCGACGAATTGCCCGGGCGCATAGGCGCACCAGATGAACGCTGCCACCGGCCGTTCCCCGGCCCGGCACAGGAGCGCGGTGTCGGGATCGCGCGGTTGGAAGCCGCCGTCGAGCATGGCGGCATAGCCGCGGGCATTGAGCGGAAGGTAAGCGACGAACCCCAGTTCCCCGCCGTCGTCGCGCTCTGCCAAGCGCAGGACTTCGGGATTATGGGCCAGGACCCGAAGCAGCGCTGCGTCGTCGGCGGTGCCGTCGATCGTGCGGCGCAGCTTGGCGGCCAGATCGCAGGCCTCCGCCGCCGTCACGGAACGGGACATCCCCCTCGACCGATGGTCGCGGGACTTGACCAAGTCTTCAAAGCGTTGCGTAAAGCCTGCCGCCTTGTAACTGGCGGATGCGGCTGACGCGGGGTTGTGATGCAACATTGGTTCGCCTGCACTCTTGATGACAACGATCTGCCCGGAGGGAAATTGGATGGTGACGGGCCAGATCGATTTAGAGCGGTCCGCGCCGATGGTGCGCTCAAAAGCTCCTCCGTTTCGGAGACGACCTTCGCTTGAGCGGCTAGCCTGGGACAATCTTCGCCTGCTCCTCGCCGTCGCGGACTCGGGCAGCTTTCGCGCGGCCGCCATCGCCGCGGGGATCGCGCTCAACACGCTCAGAAGCAAAGTCGACCGTCTCGAAGCGCAGTTTGGGACGCCCCTACTGGTGCGAAGCGTCGAAGGCGTGCGCCTGACGCAGGAGGGCCATGAGCTCGTCGCGATCGCGCGGCAGATGCAGGCGGTCGGCAACAGCGCCAACCGCGTGCAGCGCCCTGCCGGGGATCGCGCCGCCACCCGGGTCAGGATCACCGTCACCGAAGGGCTCGGCACCTATTGGCTCGTCCCGCGACTGATCGAGCTGCGCGCGCGTGTGCCCGAGCTGGCGATCGACCTGCATTGCGATATGGCGCCTCCTGGGGTGCTGTTCCGCGATACCGACATCGCGATCCAGCTGGTGCGCCCGCCCGGGCCGGGGCTGTTCTCGGAACGCGTCGCGTCGCTTCACGTCATGCCCTTCGCGTCGGAGGCGTATCTGGCACGCCGGGGCGTGCCCACCTCTCTCGCCGACGCGGCGCAGCACGAATTCGTGCTGCAGGAGGCCGAACAGGTGGCGGCGGCCCCGCTCTCCTTCCTGCCTGCCGACACGCCTTCGGCCGTCGCACTCAGGACCAACACCTCTTCCGCGCACTATCTGGCGGTGTTGCAGGGGGCAGGCATCGGCTTCCTGCCGACCTATGCGCGCGCCCTGTCGCGGTCGCCGCAACCGATCGATATCGGCGCGCGCATTCAGCGCGACGTCTTCCTCGTACGTCACCCCGACGCGGTCCGCAGTCCTGCGGTCAAGGAGACGCTCGTCTGGCTGAAGGCGGCGTTCGACGGCACGCGCTACCCCTGGTTCGCGGACCGGTTCATGCACCCCGACGAGTTCGAATCGCGTCTGCTGCCCGAGGATCGCGAACGGTTCCCCGGATTTTGCACGCCCTGATCGCACCATGACGGACCGATCCTGATCGAACCCGCGCCCGTCCTGCTTGCCGGGGCCGCCGGATTTGCCGGCGGCGCGATGAATGCGCTGGCCGGCGGCGGGACCTTTGCGACAATGCCCGCACTCATCGCGCTCGGCCTGCCGTCACCCATCGCCAACGCGACGAGCAACGTCGCGCTGCAGCCCGGTGCCCTTGCCGCCGCCTGGGGCTTTCGCAAGGGCCTGGAGCCGGTCGGACCGCTCCCCGTCGGCACGCTCGCGGGCATTACTTTCGTCGCGGCGCTCGGCGGAAGCGCTCTCCTCGTCCTCACTCCGACGCCGGTGTTCGACCGGATCATTCCCTGGCTGCTGCTGATCGCCTTTATCGCCATCGCGCTCGGCAAGCGGGCGTCCGATTGGCTGGGCAAGCGCGTGACGATCGGAACCCCGGCACTGGTCGTAGTTCAGGCGCTGCTCGGCGCCTATGGCGGCTATTTCGGCGGAGGCGTCGGCATCATGACGACGGCCGCCTATGGCCTGCTGGCCGGCATGGCGCCGCACCGGGTCATGGCCTCGCGCACGCTGATGCTGGGCGTCGCGAACACGGCGGCGGCGATCGTCTTCATCGGGTTCGGCATGGTGCGCTGGGCGCTGTGCCTGCCGATGCTTGCCGGTGCCATCGTCGGCGGCTGGACGGGCGCGAAGCTCGGCAACCGGTTGCCGCCAACCGCGATCCGCGGGTGGACGCTCGCACTCACGGCCGCGACCACGATCGCCTTTTTCGTCAGGGCCTATCGATGATCGCGATCCCGGGCACGCGGAGCCGATGGACGGACCGCGACGGCGCGGCTCAGTGGGCGACTCCGCCCGCGGCCAGGACGGCCAACGTGACGAGTTCGCTCGCGGTCGCACCCATGGTCGCGATCTGGACCGGCTTTTCCATGCCGATCAGCATCGGACCGATGACCGAGTCGCCCCCCAGTTCGCGCAGCAGCTTCGCCGAGAGGTTCGCGGACTGCAGCCCCGGCATGATCAGCACGTTGGCCGGTCCCGACAGTCGGCTGAACGGGTAGCTCGCGGCGACCTTGGGATTGAGCGCGACGTCGGGGGCCATTTCCCCTTCGAACTCGAATCCCACGCCGCGCGCCTCGAGCGCGGTGACCGCATCGCGCAGATTGGTGAGAAACGACCCCTGCGGGTTGCCGAAGGTCGAATAGCTGAGGAACGCCACGCGCGGTTCATGGCCCATCGCGCGCGCGACCGCCGCCGTTCCCTCGGCGATGTCGGCCAGCTGCTCGGCGGTCGGGCGTTCGTTGACGGTCGTATCGGCCATGAAGATGGTGTGCGACTGACCGACGAGGACATGCACGCCGAAGGGGATGCGCCCCTCGGCCGGGTCGATCACGCGGCGCACCTCGCGCATCGATTGCGCGTAGGTCCGCGTCGTACCCGTGATCATCGCATCGGCCTCACCCATCTTGAGCATCAGCGCGGCGAACACGTTGCGGTCCTGGTTGACCATCCGTTCGACTTCGCGACGCAGATAGCCGCGGCGCTGCAGCCGGTCGTACAGCCGGTCGACCATGGCGGGGACGAGCGGGGAATTGCGGCTGTTGTGGACCTCGAACGTCTCGGGCTTGTCGACGCCCAGCGCCGACAGCCGCTCATGCACGTCGTCGCGGCCGACCAGGACGGGAATGCCATAGCCGCCCTCGCGAAACATGATCGCCGCCCGCAGGACGACTTCCTCTTCCCCTTCGGCGAAGACGACACGCTTGGGCCGCGCCTTGGCTCCTTCATAGGCGAGGCTGAGCACCGAGGTCGTCGGATTGAGCCGCGCGCGAAGCGACTGACGATAGGCGTCCATGTCGAGGATCGGACGCGTGGCGACGCCCGAATCCATCGCCGCCTGGGCAACGGCGGCGGGAACGACCTCCAGCAGGCGGGGGTCGAACGGCGCGGGGATGATGTAATCGCGCCCGAAATTGGACACCCGCCCGCCATAGGCGGCCGCCACCTCCTCCGGCACCTGCTGGCGGGCGAGTTCGGCGATGGCATGGGCGGCCGCGATCTTCATCGCCTCGTTGATCGCGGTCGCCCGCACGTCGAGCGCGCCACGGAAGATGAAGGGGAAGCCGAGGACGTTGTTGACCTGGTTGGGATAATCGGAGCGTCCCGTGGCGATGATCGAATCGGGGCGGGCCGCACGCGCCTCGGGCGGGGAGATTTCCGGGTCGGGATTGGCCATCGCGAAAATGATCGGTGCCCGCGCCATCCGGGCGAGATAGGCGGGCTTCAGCGCGCCTTTGGCCGAGAGGCCCAGGAAGACGTCGGCCCCGTCGAGCGCGTCCTCCAGGCTCCGCCGGTCCGTGGCGACGGCATGCGCCGACTTCCACTGATCCATGCCGTGCGTGCGTCCTTGGTAGATGACGCCTGCGCGATCGCACATGACGACGCTGTCGTGCGGCACGCCCATGGCCTTGATGAGTTCGGTGCAGGCGATCGCCGCCGCGCCCGCGCCGTTCACCACCACCTTGACGTCGCGCAGAGTGCGCCCGGTCAGCATGATCGCGTTGATCAGTCCGGCAGCGGTGATGATCGCGGTCCCGTGCTGGTCGTCGTGCATGACCGGGATCTTCATGCGTTCCTTGAGCGCCGCCTCGATCATGAAGCACTCGGGCGCCTTGATGTCTTCGAGGTTGATGCCGCCGAAGCTGGGTTCGAGAAGCGCGACGGCGTCGACGAAGCGGTCGGGGTCTTCGGTCGCGACCTCGATATCGATCGAATCGACATCGGCAAAGCGTTTGAACAGAACCGCCTTGCCCTCCATGACGGGTTTTGCGGCAAGCGCGCCGAGATTGCCGAGTCCCAAGATCGCGGTGCCGTTCGAGATCACCGCGACGAGATTGCCCTTGGCGGTATAGTCGTAGGCGGCGGCGGGATCGTCGGCGATCGCGCGCACGGGCACGGCGACGCCGGGCGAATAGGCGAGGCTCAGGTCGCGCTGCGTCGCCATCGGTTTGGACGCGACGATCTCGAGCTTGCCCGGCCGTCCGTGCGAATGGAACAGCAGGGCCTCGCGTTCGGAGAACTGGACGTTGGCTTCGTCTGACATGGCCTCTCCCCTTGGCGCGTCGGCATCCCCTAGCGTAACGCATCCGCGGATGTCGAACGCCCCCACGCCCATGATGGTGCAGTATCTCGCGCTCAAGGCCGAAGCGCCCGATTGCCTGCTGTTCTACCGGATGGGCGACTTCTTCGAACTGTTCTTCGAAGACGCCAAGGCGGCGAGCGCGGTGCTCGACATCGCCCTGACCGCGCGCGGCGAACACGACGGCGCGCGCGTGCCGATGTGCGGCGTCCCCGTCCACGCCGCCGACGCCTATCTCGCGCGGCTGATCAAGGCCGGGCACCGCGTCGCCATCGCCGAGCAGGTCGAAAGCCCCGCGCAAGCCAAGACACGCGGCGGCAGCAAGGCGCTCGTCGCGCGCGCGATCGTGCGGGTGGTGACCGCGGGCACGCTGACCGAGGACGTCCTGCTCGACGCCAAGAAGGCGAACTGGCTGGTTGCGCTGTTCGAGAAGGACGAAGAAACCGGGCTGGCGGCCGCGGACGTATCGACAGGCGTGTTCGAGCTTTGCACCCTGACCCCGGCCGAGGTCGAGACCGCCGTCGCGCGCTACGGCCCCAGCGAAGTCCTTCGTGCTCCTCCACGAGCAGCCGTACGAGCGGCCCCGGCCCCTGCCTTTGCCGCGGCCCAAGTCGTCGAACGCGACATGGCCACCTTCGATGCCGCGCGCGGCGAGGCGCGGCTGAAGGCCCTGCACGGGGTCGCGACGCTCGACGGCTTTGGCGCATTCTCCAGCGCCGAGCTTGCCGCGGCGGCCGGGCTGCTCGCCTATCTCGATCACGCGGGCAAGGGCAAACTGCCCTTCCTCGGCCCGCCGGTGCGCCGCGTCGAGAGCGCGCACATGGCGATCGACGCCGCGACGCGCGAGAGCCTCGAGCTGACGCAAGCGGTCGGCGGCGGGCGCAGAGGCAGCCTGCTCGATTGCATCGACAGGACGGTGACGGGCGCGGGCGCGCGGCTGCTGGCGGCCGACCTGTCCGCGCCGCTGACGTCGCGCGAGGAAATCGATCTGCGCCTCGACCTCGTCGCCTATTGGGCCGACGACGCGGCCGCGCGCGAGGGCCTGCGCGCGACGTTGCGGAGCCTGCCCGACGTCGCGCGCGCGCTTGCGCGGCTCTCCGCCGGCCGCGGCGGCCCGCGCGATCTGGGGGCGTTGCGTGACGGCCTGGCGCGCGCCTGGCACTTGCGCGAGACGCTGGCGGGCGCGACCGATGCTCCCAAGCTGCTCGAACGCCTGCTGCCGCCGCTCGGCGGGCATGGCGCGCTGATCGACAAGCTGACGCGCGCGCTGGTCGCGGAGCCGCCGGTCGACGCAGACGATGGCGGCTATATCGCCGCGGGCTACGACGCCGCGCTTGACGACCTGCGCGACGCGGGCGGGGTGGGGCGGCGCGAACTGGCCGCGCTCGAGGCACGCTACAAGGCGGCGACCGGGATCGCCGCGCTCAAGATCCGGCACAACGGCGTGCTCGGCTATCACATCGAGGTTCCCGCGCGCGCCGCGGACCCGCTGATGGCGCTCGGATCGGGCTTCACGCACCGTCAGACGCTCGCGGGGGTCGTCCGCTTCGCGGCACCCGAGCTGCATGACGTCGCGCTGAAAATCACCCAGGCGGGGACGCACGCGCTGGCCGCGGAGGCCGCGCATCTGGAAGAGCTGACCGCGCTGGCGCTGGCGTCGGCCGCCGCGATCTCGGCTACCGCGGCGGCGCTTGCCAGGCTCGACGTCGCGAGCGCCAACGCGCAAGGGGCGGTCGAGCACGACTGGCGGCGGCCCGCGATCGTCGATCGGCGCTGTTTCGACGTGCGCGGCGGGCGCCACCCGGTCGTGGAGGCGGCCGCCGCCCAAGGGGGCAGCCGGTTCGTCGCCAACGACTGCGCGCTCGACGAGGACGACCGGCTGTGGCTGGTCACCGGCCCCAACATGGGCGGCAAGTCGACCTTTCTGCGGCAGAACGCGCTGATCGCCGTCCTGGCCCAGGCGGGCTGCTTCGTGCCCGCAGAAGAGGCGACGCTGGGCCTTGTCGACCGGCTGTTCAGCCGCGTCGGCGCGTCCGACAATCTGGCGCGCGGACGCTCGACATTCATGGTCGAGATGGTCGAGACCGCCGCGATCCTCGCGCAGGCGACCGAGCGCAGCTTCGTCATCCTCGACGAAGTCGGGCGGGGCACGTCGACCTACGACGGCCTCGCGATCGCCTGGGCGGTGATCGAGGCGGTGCATGAGGTCAACCGCTGCCGCTGCCTGTTCGCCACCCATTACCACGAGCTGACGCGGCTGGCCGAAACGCTTCCCGCGCTATCGCTCCACCACGTCCGTGCGCGCGAATACAAGGGCGAGCTCGTGCTGTTGCACGAGCTCGCCCGCGGGGCCGCCGATCGCAGCTATGGCATCGCCGTTGCGCGGCTGGCGGGTCTGCCGCCCACCGTGCTGCAGCGGGCGAAGGCGGTGCTTGCCAAGCTGGAGGCCGGGCGCGCGGCGACCGGCGGCCTGGCGGCGGGCCTCGACGACCTGCCGCTGTTTTCGGCGCTGATCGCGGAACCGGTGCAGGATCCGCTCCGCACCGCGCTCGACGCCATCCAACCCGACCGGCTCAGCCCCCGCGAAGCGCTCGACGCGCTCTACGCCCTCAAGGCGATCGAGCGATAGCGCCATAGGCGCGCATGCGCTGCAGGTAGCGCGCCAGGACGTCGATCTCCAGATTGACCTCGCGGCCGGGCACGAGGCTGGACAAGGTGGTCGCCGTCCAGCTGTGCGGAATGACGTTCACCTCGAACCGGGTCCCCCCCGTTCCGTCGCCATCGTGGACGGCGTTGACCGTCAGCGAGACGCCGTCGAGGCAGATCGAGCCCTTGGGTGCCAGATAGGGAGCGATCGCGTCGGGCACGCCGACGCCAATGCGATGCGACGCGCCGTCGGCGTCGACGCTCAGGACCGTGCCCACCCCATCGACGTGTCCCGTCACGATATGCCCGCCCAGTTCGTCGCCGACCTTGAGCGCGCGTTCGAGGTTGAGCCGGGATCCCTCGTCCCACAGGCCGCGCGCGGTTCTCAAGAGGCTTTCGCGCGAAAGGTCGACCGCGAACCAGTCCGCGCCCTTGTCGACGACCGTCAGGCAGGTCCCCGAGCAGGCGATCGACGCGCCCGTCATGACGTCGTCCAGATCGTAGGCGCAGCGCACCACGATCCGTCGGTCGCCCCTGTCGCGGCTTTCGACGACGGTGCCGATGTCGGTGACGATGCCGGTGAACATCCCTTACTCCCTTACGCGCCGGTAGATCGAGAGGCGGTCGCTGCCAAGGAGGCGACTGTCGGCGAGCCGCCAGCGGCCGTGCGCGGCCGACAGGTCCGCCAGCCCGATATCGCCAAGAGTCATGCCGCCGCCGATGACGATGGGCGCCTGGTAGATGACGAGCGTGTCGACGAGGTCGGCCGCGAGGAACGCCGCCGCGGTCGCCATTCCGCCTTCGACGAGCAGCCAATTGCCCGCGACCGCGCCGACGTCCTGCGGCGAAGCGATCCGTGTCCAGCCGTCGCCCGGCACCGCAGTCGCCGAGAGCAGAACGCGCGGCGGCGACCGGTCCTCAAGGCCCGGCAGGCGCACGTCCAGCCCCGGCGCATCGGCCTGCAACGTGCCGCGCCCGACAAGGATGGCATCGCTGCGCGCGCGCAGGACATGG
>NZ_JAIVFQ010000156.1 GCF_020829495.1 Nostoc favosum CHAB5714
TGCCTCAGTTCTTTTGAGACAGTTCGTGGCACCTACCAGATCAAACAGCTTCGCACGGATGAAAAGGGTATTACTGAAACTAACACCCTTGGCGGAAACCCTAACTCAAATTCAGGGTCAGAGACGGCTAAATCAGATTTAGGGTTAGCGAGCCGTGTGTGGACTGTCATACTAGGTACGAACCCCGGCAAGGCCATTCTCTTGACCACTTCAGTCACGCATTTGCTGACCATACGCCACGGTCACAACCACAACGGGGATCGCAGGACAACCGTTCTCTACGACCTCACCGGTAAGCCCGCCTGTACGACGCTCGCCGGACACTTGAACCGCCATGCTGTCGAGGCCTCGCTGCAATGGTTCCGCAACAACGATATCAACCGCAAGGGTAAATTAGCATGACAACGCGTAGCCCTGTCAGCATCTTCAAATTCAATACCTCTCAAATCCGTGTAGTCGATATCAAGGGTGTTCCTTGGTTCGTCGCGGCTGACGTTTGTAAGGTTCTCGGTATGACAAATACCACGGTGGCGATACAGCCCCTAAGTTCGGATGAGAAGGGACTAAGTTCAACTGAGACCCTTGGTGGAAACCAGCGGCTAAACACAGTTTCAGAAAGCGGCCTCTACAAGCTAATCTTGCGATCAAGAAAGCCGAACGCTGCGCCCTTCCAAGATTGGGTCACCCGCGTAGTCCTCCCGGCCATCCGTAAGGACGGCGGTTACATCCTAGGTGAGGAGAAGGTTGCCACTGGCGAAATGTTTGAATTTGCTAGCGCGTTGGTGTTCCTTGATGAAACCGACGCTTCCACACCCTGTTAATACGGATGGGGTGGCACGAGGATATCTTGTGGAACGCCTTGTCGATTTACGTTTTCTTTCGGTTAGCAAGCACGATTTCTGCCGTGCTTCGAATGTATGTCTGCTCCATACGCTGTTCAAATCGCAAATGCTGCTCATACGTGAGGGCAGGCTCAACGGTACTCATTGAGGCGCGTTTCTCTTGAGAGCACGATGGTTGAATAACCGTTGCTACTACAAGCGGATTTGTCGTCCCGTCATCATAGGTTTTTACGGCCTTGCTTATGCAGTCCAACCAAGCTTTAAGGGTTAAGTCTTGTCTAGCTTTAGTCTCCGGTGTGGTTTGAGAAGCACAAGAACTCAATATTAATGCAAGCGAGGTGAATGTTATAATTCTGAATATATTCATTTTTTGCCTCGCGATAATTGAAATTTATTTCACTATGTTCTCGACGTTATTGCGCATGGACCCGCGTACAGTGGGTGGTTCACGTTCACGTTACTTTATACTTGATCTTCTCATAAGTCTTGAGACCAGAAAAGGGGCGATGATATCGCAGGAACCTGCTTTATGTCTCGAAATGTATACCTCTGAGACTTTTTGTTGAGAGCCATTATTGACTGTGTCTCATCTATGTCTCATAAGTGTGTTCTCACAAATACTAAGACCTTGGAGACATGCGAGATGACTTTGGTAGCCTATGCCCGTGTATCGTCTACGGGACAATCGCTGGACGTGCAGCTTGAGAAGCTAGAGGCACTGAACCCGAGCAAGGTGTTCCAAGAGAAGGTCTCGGGAGTTGACCGTGATAGACCAGAGCTAGCTAAGGCTATCGAATATTGCCGCGAAGGTGATACTTTCGTTGTCACGAAGATTGACCGTCTGGCCAGATCGACACGCGACTTGCTCAACATCATTGATGAACTGGCCGCGAAAGGCGTGGAATTTAAAGTTCTGGATCAGAGCATCGACACGACCACGCCCACCGGTAAGCTTACCTTGCAGATATTGGCCAGCGTTGCGGAGTTCGAGAACAACATCCGTAAGGAGAGACAAGCGGACGGGATCGCCAAGGCCCGGAAGGACGGAAAGCAGTTGGGCCGTTACCCAAAGATGACCGATGACACCATAGGGCAGATTAAGGCGCTGAGAGGTCAAGGCGTTTTGATCAAGGACATCATGGTACAGACTGGTATGTCGAAAGCCTCGGTATATAGAGCCTTGCAGCCCGAACAGTGAGTAGTATTAGATTAGGTGCCGTCCTAGCCTGACACATCAGACCGCCCCATTTATCTCCGCTCCGCTGATACCCACCGTCACCACTTTATGGAACCGTAGCCAACCACTGTGGGCTCAAGTGGGCGTTAGGTTGTCGCCTAGCTTTATATCTCGCAATCGTTCCTTTCGCAGGACCGTAGCCGACCGTTGCGGACAATAGCGGGCGTTAGGTCGCCCCCTAGCATCATCATTTTTTGAAATGTTGACCTTAGCGCTCCCGTCAGAACTGCCGTTGCCTCCCGGTGGAACGATGGTCGAGCGCTGAGGTGAGCCTTTCTAGATCGTTCAGCCGAGTTACGGGCTAATCCGATTGGTTCATGTCTTCGGTCGTTTGAAGTTCGTGTTTCGCTATCGGTTCCGCAGGGACGTGAGCAAGACCGCCCATCAACAACTTAGGAGGACAATGCCGTTTGACTGCACAGCCATCGGAAAGGGCTACCTTCCGCGACCTAAACACCGCCCACGTCACTTTAGCAAGGACCGTGGAGCCGCAAGAGAAACCGGCATATTGTTACCAAGGCTACCCGGAGCGGCATCAGTATAAGACCATATCGCACTACTGGACTGCCCGTCCGGGAACCGAAGTGCTCAATCGCGCAACCGGAGAAATCACGGTTGTTCCTGAATATTTATTCGCTTCTGGCAAGTCCCTGACCATCTCGAAATTTGCAACGAAGCTTGGAAAAGGCCCACGGGAAACCAGAGCAATCCTTGCGGAACTTGGCGTGCTCCATTCGGAAATCAGAGTGAAAATGGTCCCCGCTGTAATCGCCTTCTGTAACGGTTCCCCTGAAATGTGGGGGCAGTCTGCGCAATCCAAGCCGAAGTATGAAGAGACCCTGCGGTTGTCCGAATGGGCGGTGAAGATGAGATATGGCTGTCGGGTCCCTACGGTTACGGGGCATGACTGCGATATCCTAACCGCGTCCGGAATGAAGTGGATTGAAGAAATTGTCAGTCTTGTAGATCGGCAGACAGAACCCAAGCCCCCAACTAAAGCCGCCGACATCATCGAGGGATTGCTCAAGTTGGACCCCGCTGTAACTCCGGTTGCCATCATCGAGAAGACCGGGCTTCCTAAGATGACCGTATATCGGAATTATAAGAAGCTCAGGGAAATGGCCTGAGTACCACTTTCTGTCCTTGCCCATATATAACGAGCGTTACACCATGGTTTGCCTGACAACCAGCCAGAACAATGTCCTTCGGGGAACCATAGCTTCATTCGCGAACCTCAATCCATTTCTTAGGTTGCCTACGGTGGATCGAATGTTTCTATGGCGGGACCATGGTCAAGGGGACTAGCCCTGAAAGGGGACCCCCTTTGTAAGGTCATCTAAACGATCAGCCAAACAACGTCCTTCGGGGAACCGTAACCCTTTGTGTCGCAACGGGCGAAGGCCCCTTTGGTCTGGCCATGGTCAAGGGCTGCGCCCGTACAGAATTGGGGTCTCAATAATTCAGACCTACCAACATTGGCGGTAGTCTTACCTTAGTGTGCCGGTCCCCGGATTGGCTAAGGGCCACTACCGTTCCACCTAAAGATAAACGCATCAAGCAATCATTGGCTCGAAGCAATTCGGGCCTTTTCTATTTGAAAGGAGAATTAAAACAATGAGAACCGACACCCGCTCGCACATAGACGCGACGGTCCGCAGAACACAGCCTAACTGGTTCGTTGAGTGTCTAAGGATAGGCGTGCCGCTGGCAGCATTACCGGAAACACCTCCCCACGACGCACCTTACGCCGACAAGTGTCGTTACACGTGGAAACTTCGGAAACTATGGGAGCAGCGGGCAGGCCGCAGGATCGAACGTCTGACGCCTCCCGGCTACCATGACAAGCTTACTACAAAGCGTAAGGCGACCAGATTTAACGAGCGCAGCATTGCCCAGGAACATAAGGAATAGCATGAGCGAAACTAAATCAGCCCTAGACGTCATTAAGGGTTTCGAAGGTTATTCAGATAAGGCCTATTGGGATGTCAATCACTTCCGCGCCGGTTACGGTTCCGATACGACAACCCTAGCAGATGGCACAGTACAGCCAATCTCCCGTGAAAGCGTTGTCAACCGTGACGACAGCGAGCGGGACCTTGCCAGACGGGCGGCCGATTTTGCTAAAGGCGCGTCTGACACTATCGGCGCTGATAAGTGGAACGCCCTCCCCGGCAATGTACAGGCGGCGCTAACGTCCACCGCGTACAACTATGGTTCCCTGTCGAAGGTCCCGGCAATCGTCCGTGCAGCACAGGCCGGTGACATTGAAGGCATCGCGCAGGGTCTTGAAGGTGTCAAGGGTCATAACGACGGTATCAACTCTGGCCGTCGTCAGAAGGAAGCCGACATCGTTCGTGGTGCTGGTGGAACCGGTGCCGACTATACCTACACCGCAAGCACCGAAGTCCCCCTTACGCCGACCGCAGCCGTCGCCGGTACTCCTAGGGTTACGCCTGAGGAAGGCCCCGGTTGGGTTGATACCGCTATCGACGCTTGGCAGCAGAACAGCCCTACGGCGAACATCCTACGCTCTAGCCCTCTTGCCGATGACCCCAATTGGCAGAAGCCGAACGTACAGAAGCTAGAGGCTGACCTGAAGGCCGCTAATCTCGACCCGGAACGCTATGCTAAGTTCCTTGGCAGTTCCACTTCAGAGGCCGGTTATATGCGTCAAATCCAGTACGCACAGGCCGACCGCGACCGTATGGAACGGCTTGCTCAAGCAGGTCTCAAGGGTATTGTCTTGGACTTCGCTACTCAGGCTTTGGACCCCGTTAACATCGCCATTGACGGCGCAACAGCAGCCGTAGCCCCTGAGGTCATCCTAGGGAAGTATGGCTACAAGGTTGGTCGTGTATTGAGTGCCGCCCTCGCCGGTGGTGCCGCAGGTCTCGCACAGTCGGCGGTAAACTATGGTTTCAACCCCAACTCAACTCAGGAAGACCTTCTGATGGGAACGGTTGTTGGCATGGGCCTTGGTGCGGTCGTAGGTCGCCTCAAGTCCAACCCCGCGACAGCTAGAGAGGGCCAAGGTCTACAGGACATCGGTCACCAGATAATCGCAGAACATGAAGGTGTTGCTTATGTTCCCCGTGGCTCCATGGGTGCAGCCTATAAGGGTGATGGTAAGTTCTACATTGACCATGACGCCTTGAACGCCCTTGAACATGGCGACATCCCCACTACAGCCTTCCGGGCCGTTCGTGGTGACTTGTCTGCCCGTGGTGACGCCTCAATCAACCCCGGTACTCGTGCAGTTATGGGCGGTCTCGTTCAGGACGGCACCGGTAAGGTTGGTGGCGCAATCAACGGTATGGCGGCATCTGAGGACAAGCTGCTCCTCGAAAGCGAACACATGGCGGCTTTCCATCGGACCTATCAGCCCATGCGCAAGCAGTTCATTGACGCGGGTGGCACTAAAGACGACTTCAATAGTCGTGTATTTAGCTACATTGAAGACCGCCGCATCAACCGCAATGACTTCTATCCTGAAGAGGTACGGAAGGCCGGTGATGCCTTTGCCACGGTCCGCGCAAGTGAGCTTAAGCTGCAAAAGAACGCGAGGGTCCGCGAAGGTGGCGAAGCCCGTCCTGTACAGGGTGCAGACCTTACGCCTGAGAACAAGAACTATGTCCCACACGAATGGGACACGGTGAAGGTCAATCTGCTCAATGAACACCTAGAGGAAGACGCCGTCCGGCTGACCCTGAAGGGTGGATTGCGCAAGGCCAACCTTAACGCGGACGAGGCCACGTTGGACCGTATCTCTGCCGGTATGCTCAAGACGCTGTCCGGGCGTGGTGCTGGTATCGATAAGAACGACTTCATAGCCCGCGTATCGGGTGCCGACGTTGAGGACGCCCTGAAGGCACTGGTTGAACATCACGGTATCTCTGAGGAAGACAGTAAGGCGTTCTTCGCAGCATTTAAGAAGCAGAAGGCCGCTAAAGACGACGCCGGTAACCCAACGCCGTTCAAGACCCGTGCGCTTATTGACGTTGATTATAAGCTACCCTACCGGCCTAAGGTCCGCGATACGGGTGTTGAATGGGATCGAGACTTGACCCTCAAGGACTTGCTCAACACGGACATTGAACACCTCAACAACAAGTACACCAACCGCGCGGCGGGCAACATCGCCTTGGCGCGTATGCACATCATCAATCCGGCCACCGGTGAGACGATTGTAAACGGCGTGACGTCTAATGCTGAATGGGCTGGATTGCTGAGGGACCTTGCTAAGAAGGGTGCAAACAGTGGTCAGACAGAGGCACAGATCGCCATGGACGCCAAGCGACTTAACTACGCCTACGAAATGATCAAGGGGACGTATCAGCATGATATGTCAAGCAATGGCTTCGGTAAGTTTCTCCGGGTAGTCCAGAAGTTCAACTTCATTCGCGTTATGAACCAAGTGGGTCTCGCACAGATACCGGAACTTGCGAACAACGTGGGCAGTGCCGGACTTACGGCGACCATGCAGCAAATGCCGGGGTTCCGTCGCATCGTTGGGCGTGACGGTGTCATGCACCTTAAGGATGGCTTTGGGGATGACCTAGAGGCTGTCTTCGGTCACGGTTTGGATCATTGGACACGCACCGCTGAAGAACGACACGACGCCGCATTAGATGCCATTAAGGCGTCGAGGGGTCAGACGTTCGAGGCTCGCTACCAGAAGCTTAACGGCATCTTGGATAAGGGCGCACGGATCACAAACATGATGTCGGGCATGCACGGTATCGACACCATGTCGCGCCGTTGGGCCTACAAGGCAATCGTCCAGAAATTTGCTAATGCCGCCGCAGGTCGCGCAAGCTTTTCCGAGAAGCGTTTAGCAGACATGGGGTTGTCCCCGGAAATGTTCACTCGGGTTAAGGTCGAACTTAAGAACGTCGATAATGTTTCCATGGACGGTAAGAAGGTGACCGGCCTTAATCTCGATAATTGGCAGGACAAGGAAGCCTCTGAAGCTTTCCGCCGCGCTGTCCATCGCAAGGCAAACGAGGTCATTCAGAAGAACGACATTGGCAACATGGCTATGTGGATGGGTACGCCGCTCGGCAAGACGCTTATTCAATTCCGCTCATTCATGGCAGCTTCCTACGTGAAGCACACCCTGAAGGGCCTGTATATGCATGACCCTGAAGTCATGATCAATGCCGCTATTGGTATGGCCGTGGCGGCGGGTGTTTATGAAGTGCAGACCCGCATCAACGCTGTTGGACGTTCGGACGCCGATAAGTACCTCAAGGATCGCTTGTCCCCCGATAAGATTGCCCTAGCGGCCTTCTCAAAGGTTGGCGTGTCGTCGGTTGTTCCTATGCTGGTCGATACCGCGATCACGCCTATGGGATACAAGCCTCTATTCTCCTATTCCCGTACATCTGGTCAGGCGTCAGACTTGTGGTTAGGCAACCCAACCAAAGGCTTTGTTGACGACATTGGTATGGCCGCAGGTGCCGCCCGTGGTATTGTTGCGGGCAACCCATCGCAGCAAGAGCTTCGTTCTCTCAATAAGCTTATGCCTTTCAACAATGCCTTCGGCTACCTTCAGCTATTCAACGCTAGTTTCTCGGGCTTTTCAGAGCGGACCCCGAGTGACCGCCGCAAGCAAACTGAAATCTTCCAATAATCAAATCTATGGTGGGGCTTAAGAGCCCTGCCATTCCTAGAGTCATACAGCGCCGTTTGCAGTGAGATGGGGAATTATATCATCCTTCCCGCTGAACGCGCCCCTACACCCCAAGGGGAGAGAAATAGTACACATGAGCATTGAATTAACGGGGCGGTATATCCTCGTCCATACCGACGGTTCCTGTATCGGCAATCCCGGTCCGGGTGGTTGGGCCGTCGTCCTGCAATCCATGGACGGCAGTCTGCAATTGAACCAGAAGGAACTCTCAGGCCACGTTCCTGATACCACGAATAACCGCATGGAGTTGAGTGCAGCCATCGCAGCTTTGGAGGCCATCAAAAACAAGGAACTCCCCGTCATCATCCGCACTGACAGTTCGTACCTCGCGAATGGAATGACCAAATGGCTCGAAGGCTGGAAGCGTCAGGGCTGGAAGAACCGAGACGGAAAGCCAGTACCAAATTGGGACCTATGGGAACGTCTGGATATTTTGAATGACAGCCGCGTTCATTGGCAATGGGTTAGGGCGCATGACGGAAACGAGCTTAACGAAGTAGCCGACAAACTAGCCAAAGCGGCGGCGCACAGCGCTCCTTAAGTGGCGGGCTTCGCTGGAAAATGAAAAAGGCCACGGTCTGCATCACCGTGACCCTTATTCAAACCCTCTAGCACAAGGGGGCTTCCGGTCGAAAGGCTGGAAGCTTCCCGCATATTATCCTAACTACCGGCGACGACGCAAGGCTATTTCTTGTGTGTGGTGAAGATTTATTATTCTGTCTTCCGGAATATTTGCGCTATTGCAATAGTTCTACTTTGGTAACAATTGCGGAAACGCAAGTAAATAACATTAACTCATGTGTAAATTACTATTGACGACTTGGCGCAAATCAGCGCATGACGCCTGTGTATGTAAGTCGTAGTTAAAAATCACATGGAAGGACTTAGAAATGCTCTTCAAGACTGCTCGCTTTGAAATCGAGATTAGCCGCTATGACCTATACCTCCGGGTTCGCCTGTTCGGCAGAACCTTTGCGACGTTTCGCGATTGGTCGGGCCAAGGGCTTAGCTCCTCAGACGTAACAAAATAACGACCAGCCACGGGGTACTAATTTCTATCAGCTTGAGGTACTGTACCAACGAACAGACAGAGCGGGCGGATTGCTCTAATAGATTGATATTGCGGTAGTTTCGTCGCTTGCCGGATAGGTTCGATTAATGCGATCTGGACCGGCAGGGGGCACCATCCCAAAAATCACCCATTGTTTTTACCGCGTTTTTGAGTTGGGCTTTTGGAAGCCTCGTTTTCCTCCAGCATAAGCTGTGCATCTGCTTTCCCACAAGCAAGGGTTGTTTTCCCAAATCCAATGGGGCCGGCAAACGAATTTCGATAGCAGTCCATAAGTAGTCGTACGCATAGAAAGCTTGTGATTTCCGTGGTTATCTTGACTTGCATCCTCATATTTTTTTATGCGGCTGTGGCGATGACAAGGAGAGGTATTCTTATGCGCGCGTTGACCGAAGCTGAAATTGAAATTGTTTACGGTGGTTGCGGCCCTGGAGGATCACCGACAAAAGACACTGCCGCGACCTGCCAAGGTGTTTATGGTGCAAGAGCGGGGTTCAGTGGTGCTACTAAAGGCGGCCCAATTCCGACCGCATACCCAGGGACACATAGTATCAGCCCACGCGAGGGTGTTGCGGGAATAGGAGTAGCTGCGGGAACGGCAGCATCTGTATTGGTTGGTTGGCCAAAAGCTGTGGCAACAGGCATCGCCTTAACAGCAGCGGCTGTTGCAGCGGGCATGGGTAAAGGTGGCTGAATGCCTTTCGGCTTTAGTTGAAAGGTTCAGTTCATTGAAATTATCGGGCTTGATATGAAATTCAACGTCATAAGAATAGCTTGTGAAGTGGCGAGTATTATTTGCTATATTTTGTTAATATTGCTATTTGGCGGTACGTGGCAAATGATAATATTTAAGATAATTATGTTGCCTCTATGTGTTATGTCTGGATTATATTTGCAGTATTTTAAAAGTTTACCACATTATTCCAATATTTATTATGCGGTAAAATCGATTTTAAATTCACTTTTAGCTACATGTGTACTTTGTATTTTTATTTGGAATCCAAGTGTGTCTGTTGTTGATATTCTTATAATAACATTTATGTCACTCGCAATTTGTTTTACATTGTCAATGATATTTCAAATTGACATGATGAAAAAGTAATCACTCCTCACATCTCATAAATATAATCGTTGCGTCGAGCAAACGTGAAATTGTTTGATTAGTCCGGCGATGGTTGTTCTAACGATTATCCATCCGTTGCAAGATGCAGCCAGGACAATGGAAGTATATTGCATGCAGGAACCACCCGCAGAGAAAAGTGATAACGAGAAACAAAATCGTATAATCAATGGAATTGGCGGGGGCGTAGGTGCACTGGTGGGCAGCCTAAGCGGATCTTTCATTTTTCATAATCTGATGATTGGCATCGCAGCAGGCGCCCTGGTGGGCTGCTGCGTCGGTATCGTTCTTAATTGGGTATGGCGTAGATAGATAATGACAATGCGCGGGCTGGCAGCGGTTCTTAACGTGTCAACCGAAACAAAAAGACGACGAATAGCTTCTGCAGGGGCAAGCATTGGTGCAGGGGCTGGGAACATCATGGGTAGCGTTGGTTACGGGTATCTCACCATCATGGTGGTC
>NZ_JAIVFQ010000157.1 GCF_020829495.1 Nostoc favosum CHAB5714
CAGTATCTTGTGCGGATAGGCCTGATGGCCGACATCCCAGATGATCCGGTCATGCGGCGTATCGAAAACGTGATGCAGCGCAACCGTCAGCTCGACAACGCCAAGACCGGCTCCCAGATGACCGCCGGTGGTCGAAACGGCATCCACCAGCTCCGCCCGCAGCTCCTGTGCCAGTTGCGGCAGGTCGGTCTCCGGCAAGGCGCGCAAATCCGCGGGGATTATGACGCGGTCGAGCAGCGGTGTTTCCAGTTTTTTCGCCAAAGCACAGGTTCCAGTTCCAAGGTCAATTCTTGCCAGAAGGCTGGCGCTTCCTAGATGAATTCCGCCGAAGCAGCAAGCAGTCCAGCCTTCCCGCTGCGCATGTCAATTTTCAGGCAGAGGGATGAATTCTTCCTCGTCGCCCGGCACAATATCGAAACGGCCCGAGCGCCATTCCTCTTTCGCCTGTTCGATCCGCTCTTTCGATGAAGAGACGAAATTCCACCAGACATAGCGCTTGGATGGCATGATCGCGCCGCCGAACAGCATGAAATGCGCGCCTTGCGGTGCCGATACGACAATTTCGTCTCCGGCGCGGAAGGCCAGCAGGCGATCGGCAGGAAAACTCTCCCCGGAAATCTCCACGGACCCATCCAACGTATAGATTGCCCGCTCTTCAGCGGCGTCCGCCGGTATCTGGATATGCCCGCCCGGTTGCAGGCGGATATCGATGTAGAGTGTCTCGGCATGCTGCTTTACCCGCGATCCCGCACCATGGAATGTTCCCATGACCACACGTGCTTCCATGCCGGCCTCGCGCAGCACCGGCAGTTCGCCCGCCGCCGTATTGGCAAAGGTGGGGTCGATTTCCTCGAGATGATCGGGCAGCGCCAGCCATGTCTGCAGGCCCGATATGGGCAGCGGCTGGGTGCGCAGCTCTTCCGGCGAGCGTTCGGAATGGACAATACCGCGGCCGGCGGTCATCAGATTGACGTCACCCGGCCGGATGACCATTTCGGTGCCGAGACTGTCGCGATGACGGATATTACCGTCAAAGAGATAGGTGACCGTGGACAGGCCGATATGCGGGTGCGGACGCACGTCAAGCGCATCGGTGGGACGCAAAATGGCCGGTCCCATGCGGTCAAAGAAAATGAACGGGCCGACAAGCCGCCGCTTGGCGGTGGGCAGTGCGCGGCGAACCTGCAGGCCGCCGACATCGCTCGTGCGCGGGATGATCAGCGTTTCAATCGAATCAACGGCCGTGGTGTCGCCGGGTTGCGGATCATTGCCGGGAAAAAAGCTCATCAACGCTGCTCCAACTCATCGGAGCCGCATCATAGCGTCTCGCAGCCCGGCTGAACAGCCGCGGTCTATTCCGGGTCGAGCGGCTCGGTGCCGGCGGGCTGGCCGTCGCGGCCTAGCCGGATTTTTTCGACCTTGTCCTCCGCGGCGCGCAACAGCGTATCGCAATGTTTTTTCAGGGCTTCGCCGCGTTCATAGATGCGGATCGACTGCTCAAGCGGCACATCGCCGCGCTCGAGATCATCGACAATCTTTTCCAGTTGATCGAGCGCCTGCTCGAAGCTCATGGCGGCGATATCGGCATTGGGTTGTACATCGGCCATGGTTTCAACCTTTCATCAAACGTTTGATATGTGCGCCGGCAGACAGCGACATGCCCTTGAGGTCGTAGCCGCCTTCCAGCAGGCTGACAAGCCGGTTCGACGCATACTTCCCAGCTCTTTCCAGCAAAACGCCGGTGGCCCAGTCGAAATCATCCTCGTCCAGATTGATCTCGGCCAGGGGATCGCGATGATGCGCATCGAAACCGGCCGAAATGATGATCAGATCCGGCTGGAAGCTGTCGAGCGACGGCAGGATACGCGTCTTGAATGCCTCGCGGAAATCCTCACTCCCGGTCTGGGGGGCGAGCGGTGCATTGACGATATTGCCCGCGCCCGTTTCATCCCTGGCGCCGGTGCCGGGATAGAGCGGCATCTGGTGGGTCGAGCAGTAAAGCACGGACGGATCGTCCCAGAAAATGTCCTGCGTGCCATTGCCGTGGTGCACATCCCAGTCAACGATGGCGATCCGCTCCGCCCCATGCACCTTCTGGGCGTGGCGGGCGGCAATGGCGGCATTGTTGAACAGGCAAAAGCCCATGGCCCGGTTGCGCTCCGCATGGTGCCCCGGCGGGCGCGATGCGACAAAGACA
The DNA here is from genome assembly GCF_020829495.1 of Nostoc favosum CHAB5714. Taxonomy (GTDB): domain Bacteria; phylum Cyanobacteriota; class Cyanobacteriia; order Cyanobacteriales; family Nostocaceae; genus Nostoc; species Nostoc favosum. The sequence goes on from NZ_JAIVFQ010000157.1 coordinate 2,198, forward strand.
TTGTCCGCCTGGCCGTTAAAGACATCATCGACCGCCGCATTGGCCGCGCCGATGGCAGCAAGCGCCGCCTCCCAGCTCTTCGGGCTGACGGAGGTATCGGCATCGACCCGGGTGATTCCCGCGTCCGGAATGGCCGCACGGACCCGCTCGAGATAATGATCCGGATGGGCATAGAGGATCGTTGCCGCGTCACCCGGCGGCGCCAGCACCCGGTCCAGGGCATCGAACGCACTGTCCTCCAGCACCTTGTTCAGCGCCCGCAGCCGGTCCGGCCGCTCGGGATGGCCGACGGGCGTCAAATGCTCGAGATAGATCGGGTGCGTATAAAGACGGGTGACCATATCGGCTTTCTGCAACTGTGAATGGACATCGGCACAAGGCTTGGGTTGCGCCGGGAGAATGTGCACAGACACCGCGCTTCGCACAAGAGCCAAAGCAGCGGACCTTGCATGGTTTTCCCGAACTTCGGGCGGGATCAACAGGGCCATCGAGACTGAAATTTCGCATATTTCAGCGAAAACCTCGACCAATGTCTAATTGACGGCCTCCCGCTCGATGTAGGAATATTATCCCTTTAAAGGATAGTATTCATGAATTTACAGAATGAACATTCTTCCAGACACCTCCGGCTCCGCTGGCATCTTTCCGCCAACGCGCTCCAGCTCAAGGCGCTGAAACTCGCACCGCCCAACAGCCTGCGCAGCGATCAGTACCGCCAGCTCGACTATCAGCGCGCCTTGCTGGAGGCCGAACTCAGGCTGCAGGAGGAAATCGATCTTCTGCGGAAATACGATCCCGACCAGCCGCGCGAGCCAGCCGGAGTACCGGAGGGTGGACAGTGGACCGATGCGGCGGGCGCAAGTGCCGTACTGGGAGCAGCCGCGGCAGGTACCCATGCGCAGGGCTCTCAACCCGCTATACCAGCGCTTCGTAATCCCGCCAATACGCCAAAGCTGTCATCCGGAAATGTTCGTGGCATTGCCACTCTGTCAGCAATCGTGCCACGCATACGGTGGAACGACGACATTGGCAGTCAAGTCGAAGAATATAACGAACTGACCGCAGAAGTTGGGGACGATGCTCGTCTCGTTCCTATTATCGCGTCCCGTGCGCAAGCCTATACCAAGGGCAAAGACGACGCGAAAGTCTGGGCCGCCGTCGCGGCCCTCTCACGGGACGAGGCGGCAAAATATTGCCCTAACTTCCTGAGAGTTCAGACCATGCTGAATGAGGCGGCGAGAGAAGCCGGACCGGTTTCCAATTTTGGCTCGACGACGCTTCGGGGTACAGCGATTCATTCCCTGCTCAAGCAGAAAGTCGAGAACATCGGAAGTCCCGACCTGCGCGCTGAAATATCCGCTCTTAAATCGCTCAGCGGATCACTGGCAGATCGCATTTATCCATCGCACAACGACCCATCCAGGTGGGCAAAATATGCGGGCAAGGGGACAATTCGCGTCGATGTCTATGACAGGGCCTCGGAAAAACTTGTCTGTGTCTATGACGCAAAAACCGGGAAAAGAGATATCACGGTTCCGCGGTTGGGTGAAATCGGCAGAACAGTCGCCAGGTATTTTGGCGAAGGCACACAATTCTTTGTCATGGGGATGAAACCGTTCGAATGACCACGATCACGCAAACCAAACAAGCCGTCCAGCCTCTGCTCGCTCGCCATTCTGATCTGGCGCTGGTGGGGCGATACCTCATCCTGACGCCTGTGCGGCATTTTGTTCGCGGCGTCTTCATCGATCGCAGCATCAATCAACACGCATTTGTGCCGACGCTGAGTGTCTGTCTTACATTTGATGGCGACACCGAACAGGGCATCGGCTGGGGTGACCGGTTCACCTACCGTTCCTTTGAGGACGCCGATCCTGACCTCGTCGATAAACGGAAAAACGACCCGCGCTTCGGCGTCTGGGACATACGCTATCCCGAGAATATTGAACTGATGCTGCGGTTCACCGAGGCGGCGTTGCAATCGTTACGCGCGATGGTCACGTTCGAGCAAATGATGGAGTTTGCCCGCCGCTACGAGAACAATCTGACGCCGTTTGAATTCATGTATTATCCACGGCTGCTAATGGCCGCAGCCACCGGCGATTTCGAGACGGCAAGATACATCGTCGGCAAAAGGGAGGGACTAAGGCAAAGCTTTGAGGTCCATTATCCAGCATTCTGTCCGGCCCTGCTTTCCGAAGACCGGGCGGCACTGGCCAAATGTCTGCATGATCTGGAAGCAAAGACAATCAAGAATCTCAAGTTCACAAAATTCTGGGAGCCAACGCCCTTCCCGCTGGAAATGGATGGAGGCTGATGACAACAGGCGCTGAAATTCGCAAGATGGAAAAACCGCTGCTCGAACGCCACGATGATCTCGCAATGGTCGGGCGTTTCATGGTCGTCAAACCCATTCACCACCTTCGACGTGGAATTTATCTGGATTATTGCCGAACACCTTGGATGTTTGATCCGATAACCGTAGTGGATCTCCTAATTCCGCCAAGTGACGTCATCACGCTGGGGTTCGGTGATTTCCTTTCTGATCCCAAAACAGGATATTGGGACGCTACGAATCCGGACTCCGTTCAGCGGCTTTTCGATCTGCTCGAAGAAAAGATTCTGCCACAGCTTCGTTCCACAACGACATTTGATCATTATCGAGAATTAGCCGCGCAGTACGAGGCCTCCGGTGACTATTATGACTGGGATCGCTTCCTTGAGATGCTGATTGCCACGGCGACAGGCAATCTGGACCTTGCTCAATCCATCGTCGAACCATTGCCGGGCATGCAACACTATCTCGCGCGATTGGCGCCGTCTTTCTGCCCGGCCCTACTGGCGCGAGACTGTGTCGAAATCGCCAGGATTCTGCACGAGTGGGAGGCGCTGGCTGTCCAGAAATGCAAACTGGAGAAATTCTGGGAGCCCACGCCCTTCCCGCTGGAATTGATCGAGGCTCCGCCGGTCAGGCCGCCGCCAGGGCCTGGGTAAGGTCGGCGATCAGATCGTCGGGGTGTTCGATGCCGATCGACAGCCGGATGGTCGAATCGAGCACGCCGATCCGCTGGCGCACATCCACGGGCACGCCGGAATGGGTCATGGTGGCGGGGTGACTGGCAAGGGATTCGGTGCCACCGAGGCTGACCGCCAGCTTGAGGATTTGCAGCGCATTCAGGAACTTGAAGGCTGCGGGCTGGCCGCCACGAATATCGAACGAGAAGGTGGAACCGGCACCGGTGCACTGCGCGGCAAAGGTGCGGCCGAGCGGTGAGTTCGCATCGTGATAGGGCAGGTAGTGGATTTTTTCCACTTTCGGATGATCGCGCAGAAAATCCGCGACGGCGAGCGCATTGTTATCGGCCTTTTCCATGCGGATGCTCAGGGTCTCCAGCGAGCGGCCAAGCATCCAGCAGGAATGCGGGTCGAGCTGCGTGCCGATGGCACCGCGCAGCGCCTTGACCTGTTTCATCACGGCCTTCGAGCCGAGTGCCGCACCGGCGATCAGATCGGAATGGCCGCCGACATATTTTGTCAGCGAGTACAGGGAGATATCGGCGCCATGCTCGATCGGGCGCTGGAAAACCGGTCCGAGCAGGGTGTTGTCGCAGGCGATCACCGGCGTGTGCCCCTGCTTTTTGCCGATGGCGTCGGCAATGCGGCGGATCATCGCCACATCGACCAGGCTGTTGGTCGGGTTGGCGGGCGTTTCGATGAGGATGATGGAGACGCGGCCCCTGCTCATCGCCTCATCGGCGGCCGCCTGCACCGAGGATTCGTTGACGCCATCGGCAAAGCCGACGGCAGCCACGCCCATAGTGAGGAATGTCCTCGCCAGCAGGGTTTCCGTGCCGCCATAGAGCGGCTGCGAATGCAGCACCGCATCACCCGGGCGCACGAAGGCCAGCAGGGTCGTCGCAATGGCCGACATGCCGGAGGAGAACAGCGCGCAGCTTTCCGTGCGCTCATAGACAGCCAAGCGGTCCTCGACGATTTCGCTGTTGGGGTGGTTGAAACGCGAATAGACGAGGCCGGCACCGACGCCGGCCGGCGGCTCCTTGCGGCCGGAGACGAAATCAAAGAAATCGCGGCCTTCCTCGGCGGATTTGAACACGAAGGTCGAGGTCAGGAACACCGGCGGCTTGACCGCGCCTTCCGACAGTTCCGGATCGTAGCCATAGTTCAGCATCAATGTTTCAGGATGCAATTTGTGGTTGCCGATATGGGTTTTGGACGGATGGGGCGCGGCCATGCGAATCTCCTCGCGTGAGGGGTGGGGTGCTATCAAGCAAATTATATCAAATGCAGGGATCAATCCTTGCTTTTTACGATCAAATTGCATTGATTGACGCTAACAATTGCCATGAATGAGAGATTATGACGCAGAAAATTGCTGACGAGACCGACCGGCGCATTCTCAGGGAATTGCAGGCGGATGCGCGGATCACCAACAACGATCTGGCCGAGCGGGTCGGACTGTCCCCTTCCCCCTGCCTGCGCCGCCTGCGGCGGATGGAGGAAGCTGGCATCATCCGGGGGTACACCGCCCTCGTCGACCCTGTCATCGAGGGGTGGACCATGGCCGCCATCGCCACGATCCGGCTCAGCCGCCAGCATGAGGATGAGATCGTCATGTTCGAGGAGGCGATCCGCGGCTGGGATGAGGTGCTGGAATGCCACCTTGTCACCGGTTCACGCGATTATGTGCTGAAAGTCATGAGCGCCGGGCTGGAACAATATGAGCGCTTCATCAAGGAGAAGATCGCCCGGCTGAAATGCGTCGCTTCCATCGAGACCAGCTTTGTCATGAACACGATCAAGGAGCGGCGGGTCTAGGTCATTCAATCCCAAAATGGGAATTTTTACTTGTTCCCAATATGGGAAGCTGCTATACATGCCTGATGCAGATCATAGCCAAGAAAGCACTGCGGGCATTTTGGCTGGTGCACAATCAGGCTGAAGTACCCTTAACGGCTTGGTATGTGGCTGTGAGCAGGGCTGAATGGAAAACACAGGCGGACGTAAAAATGCAATTCGGCAACTCTGTCGACTTTGTCCGCGACAACAGGGTGATCTTTGACATTGCCGGCAACAAGTACCGCCTTATCGTGCATGTCGCCTACCCGTTCAAACGGTTGCTCATCAAATTTGTCGGCACGCATAAAGAGTACGATGCTATCGACCCGGAGACTGTGTGATGAAAAACATTCGGCCGATCAAAACTGAAGAAGACTATGACTGGGCGATTGGTGAAATCACGCACTATTTCGACAATCAACCCGAGCCGGGAACACCTGAGGGTGACCGGTTCGACGTTCTTGCAATTTTGATCGAAGCCTATGAAGACGAGCATTATCCCATTCCGGCATTGGACCCAATTTCCACCATCGCCGCGCACATGGAAATGGCCGGGCTGAATCGCCGGGCCCTGGCAGAGGTTCTTGGCTCTGCGCCAAGAGCCTCTGAAGTCATGGCCAGAAAGCGCGCGCTAACGATGGATATGGTGTTCAAGCTTAATCGCGAATGGCATATTCCTGCCGAACTTCTCGTACAGCCCTATCATCTCGTGCATGATGAGAAGAAGGTTCAAAGAAGAGCCTGACCGCTCCGATCAGTCTTTCCCCGGAAACCTCATCAACACATTATCCGGCTTCGCCAAGCAGCTCTGCAACGTCGCAATGTATTGCCGTTGCAACCTGCTCGGCGGTTTCCAGCGTAACATTCATCCGGCCCGCTTCCATGCGGCTGACATAAGCCTGATCTGCGCCAATACGCATCGCCAATTCTTCCTGCGAGATGCCGAGGGATCCCCGTCTTTCCTTCACAGCCAGACCAAATCGCTTCTTGATATCCATAAGAGGCAGGAAGCCACGCGTCAGATAATATCCGTCCGCGTGATCTGGATGCCAAAGCCTTCGAGACCGACATAGTGCCGCTCACGGGATGACAGCAAGCGGATCGAGGTGATGCCGAGATCTTTCAGGATCTGCGCGCCAAGGCCGATCTGGCGCCATTCTTCCTCGCGCACCTTGGCTTCCGCATGCGCCTCGCGGTCCTGCAGCGTGGCGCGGTTGCGGTCGTCATCGCGGCCAACGCCGACGGAGCCCTCGCGCAGGTAGACGATGACGCCGCGCTTTTCCTCGGCAATGCGCTTCATGATGCTGTCGAGCGTGTTGCGCGCGCCAAAGACGTCGCTGAGAATGTCCTCGCGCTGCAGGCGCACAGGCACATCCTCGCCGTCGCGGATATCGCCGAAAACGATGGCGGCATGGTGCATGGGCTCCCATGGCAGCGCATAGGTAATCGCCTTTGCCTGTCCGGCGCAGGTATCGATCTCATATTCGCCGATGCGCTCGATCAGGGTTTCCTTGCGCTGGCGGTAGGCGATGAGATCGGCCACCGTCACCTGGTGCAGCTTGTGCGTCTCGGCAAAGCTTGCCACCTGCGGGCCGCGCATCACAGAACCGTCGTCGTTGACGAGTTCGCAGATGACGCCGACCGGCGGCAGGCCGGCGAGCTTGCACAGGTCAACGGCGGCTTCCGTGTGGCCGGAGCGCATGAGCACGCCGCCCTCGCGCGCGATCAGCGGGAAAATATGTCCCGGACGCACGAAATCGGCAGCGCCGGCATTGGGATTGGCGAGGTTGCGCACGGTCAGGGTGCGGTCATCGGCGGAAATGCCCGTGGTGGTGCCGTGCTTGTAGTCGACGGTCACCGTGAAGGCGGTGGAATGCGGCGCGTCGTTCTCGGCCACCATCGGCGCCAGATTGAGACGCTTGGCGTGGTCGCGCGGCATGGGCGTGCAGACGATGCCGGAGGTGTGGCGCACGATGAACGCCATCTTTTCCGGGGTGCAATGCACCGCCGCGACGATCAGGTCACCCTCGTTCTCGCGCCCGTCATCATCCATGACAACGACGATTTCACCGCGTTCGAACGCGCGCAGCGCATCGACGACCCGTTTCTGATTGTAAGCCATGTATGCGCCTCTTGATTAGATGCCTTAGATGCGGCCGGTCTGGCCGCGATGTCTGAGATAATGATCGGCAATCGCGCAGGCAACCATCGCTTCGCCGATGGGAACAGCGCGGATGCCGACGCAGGGATCGTGCCGGCCCTTGGTCATCACATCCACCTGTTTGCCATCGGCATCGATGCTCTGGCGCGGGGTGAGGATGGATGAGGTGGGCTTGACGGCAAAGCGCGCGACGATGGGTGCGCCGCTGGAAATGCCGCCGAGAATGCCGCCCGCATGATTGGACAGGAAAATCGGCTTGCCGTGATTGTCCATGCGCATCTGGTCGGCGTTTTCCTCGCCGCTGAGTGTGGCCGCTGCGAAACCATCACCGATTTCCACGCCCTTCACCGCATTGATGGACATGAGATAGCTGGCAATATCCTGATCGAGCTTGCCATAGACGGGCGCACCAAGCCCCGCCGGTACATTGTCAGCGACGATTTCAACGACGGCGCCGATGGAGGAACCCGCCTTGCGGATACCGTCGAGATATCCGGCGAAGAGGTCGACGGAGCCGGGGTCCGGCGTGAAGAACGGGTTGTTGTCCACCTCGTCCCAGTCCCAGCGGTCACGGTCGATCGTGTGAATGCCCATGCCCACCAGCGCACCGCGCACGATCAGGCCGGGGACGACCTTGCGGGCAATGGCCCCGGCGGCAACGCGCGCCGCGGTTTCCCGCGCCGACGAGCGGCCGCCGCCGCGATAGTCGCGGATGCCGTATTTGACGTCATAGGTGTAATCGGCGTGGCCGGGACGGTACTGGCGGGCGATATCGCCATAATCCTTGGAGCGCTGGTCCGTGTTCTCGATCATCATCGAAATCGGCGTGCCCGTGGAGATCATGGTGACGCCGTCATCCTGCAGCATGAAGCCGGACAGGACTTTCACCTGATCCGGCTCGCGCCGCTGGGTGGTGTATTTCGATTGGCCGGGCTTGCGTTTGTCCAGATAGGCCTGAATCTCGGCTTCGGTAAAGCTGATACCGGGCGGACAGCCATCGACCACGCAACCAAGCGCGATTCCATGGCTTTCACCCCAGGTGGTGACACGAAAAAGATGACCGAAAGTATTATGCGACATGAGATTACCCGGCGTTATGTCAGGGGGTTTTATGAGCGTTTACGCCTGTGGTCAAACCCGCCGCTGAAATTCCTTCGTCCACCACGAAAAAAG
>NZ_JAIVFQ010000158.1 GCF_020829495.1 Nostoc favosum CHAB5714
TCCGATCTCGCGCCGAGACTGCCGTTTATGATCTGGCAGCGCCAAAGGATGTGCGCTCTGCGCTTGCGCAATTCTGTGCAACGCTCGGCGGCGTGGACCATGTGCTTATCGCCTATGGCGTGCTGGGCGAGCAGGATGAGGCGGAGCAGTCCACGGACGTTGCCGAGGAGATATTGCAGGTCAATTTCAACTCGGTTGCCGCATGGTGCCTCGCTGTCGCCGATGTATTTGAAGGGCAGGCGAGGGGTTCGCTTGTCGTTCTGGGATCCGTGGCTGGCGATCGGGGGCGACGTGCCAATTATGTCTACGGCGCAGCCAAGGCCGGGCTTGCCACACTCGTTGAAGGTATCTCCCATCGCTTTGCCAGCAACGGTCCACGCGCTGCCATCGTCAAACCGGGGCCAACCATCACGCCCATGACGGAGGGTATGAACCGCAAAGGCGCCTTGTGGGCAACGCCCGAACAGATTGCGCGAGTGGCACGGCGTGCCGCGGATCGCACTGGCCCAGTTTTCTACGCCCCCGGTCGCTGGCGTTTGATCATGCTGATCATCCGCAATCTGCCGACGGTGATTTTCAATCGGATGAGCATATGACACGACGGATTATCATAACTGGCGCTGCAGGACTTGTTGGTCAGAATCTGATCGCCAGGCTGAAAACGAACCCGGATATCAAGATCGTTGGGATCGATAAGCACCCGACAAACACCGCTTTGCTGCGGCGGATGCATCCGGAAATCGAGACAATCGAAGCCGATCTCGCCAAGCCGGGCCCTTGGATGGATGCGCTGGCCGGCGCCGATGCACTCGTGCTCAATCAAGCGCAGATTGGCGGTCTCCATGAACAGGAGTTTACCGACAACAATGTCACGGCCACTGAAAACATTGTCGCGGCCATGCGAAAGCACAGCATTCCCTATTTCGTACAGATTTCTTCTTCGGTCGTGCACTCGCAGGCCGATGATTTCTATACGCGCTCCAAAACCGCCCAAGAGAAATTCATCGATACCGTTGGCGACATTCCGCATCTGATATTGCGCCCGACGCTGATGTTTGGCTGGTTCGATCGCAAACATCTGGGCTGGTTGCGCAGGTTTATGGACCGGACCGCTATCTTTCCCATTCCCGGCGATGGCAAGTTTATCCGTCAACCGCTTTATGTCGGCGATTTCGCCGCGATCATCGCGTCCGGTTTAGCCAGCCGCGCAACAGGAACTTATGACATATCGGGGCTGGAGCAGATTCACTATGGCGATCTCATCCAACTGATACATGACACGGTTAAGCCGAAAGCCAGGATTGTTCATCTGCCCTATCACCTGTTCTGGGCGCTGTTGTTCGTGTACGGCAAGTTCAACAGCAATCCGCCGTTCACGACCCGGCAGCTCGAAGCGCTGGTCATACCGGAGACATTTCCGGTGATCGATTGGCCGGAAATATTCGGCATCAAAGCAACGCCGCTGCGCACCGCGCTGGAAGAAACATATCTTGATGCCCGCTATTCCGGCATCGTTCTGGATTTCTGAGGATTTTACATGAGCAGGATCATTGTCATAGGTGCTGGCCCGATGGGGCTTGCCGCAGCGCACCGGGCCGTAACGCTTGGTCATGAAGTTGATTTGATCGAGGCGGACAGCAAACCGGGCGGCATGGCCGCGCACTTTGACTTCGATGGATTGTCGATCGAGCGGTACTATCACTTTGTCTGCAAAACCGACAAGCCGACCTTCGCCTTGATGAACGAGCTCGGTATCGGCGACAAGATGCGCTGGACGCCAACCTCCATGGCCTATTACATGAAAGACAAGGTCCATCCTTGGGGAAGCCCCATTTCACTGCTAATGTTCCCGCACCTGAGCTTCATTGCGAAGTTGCGCACTGGCGTGCAGATGTTTTTGACGACGAAGGCAAAGGTCTTCAACAGCATTGAAAAATTGACTGCCAAACAATGGATCGAGCGCGGGTCCGGCAAGGAAGTCTATGAGACGCTTTGGCGCCGGCTGATGCAGCTCAAGTTCTACGAGCTGTCGGACGATATCTCCGCATCCTGGATCGCCACGCGCATCAAGCGCATCGGCAATTCCCGTCGTTCGATATTTCAGGAGGAGCTGGGCTATATCGAGGGAGGAAGCGAGACCCTCGTCAAGGCACTGGTATCTGCGTTTGAAGCAAAAGGCGGGCGGCTGCATCTCGCGGCGCCGGCCGAAAAAATAGAAACAGAGAACGGGAAGGTCACTGGTGTTACGGCAGGCGGGAGGTTTTTCCCCGGCGATGCGGTGATTTCTACGGTGCCGACGCCATTGGTGTCCAAACTTGCCCCGGATCTTCCGCAGTCCTGGCGGGATCGATACGACGCCATCCGCAACATCGGCGTTGTCTGCCTGCTGTTCAAGCTCAAGCGGTCGGTCACGAAGAATTTCTGGCTCAATATCGTCGATGAAAACATTGATATTCCCGGAATCATCGAGTTTTCCAACCTGCGTCCGGTGGATGACACGATTGTGTACGTGCCCTACTATATGCCGACCAGCCAGCCGAAATGGCAGTGGACGGATCAGCAGTTCATCGATGAGGCGTTCGGCTACATCCGGCGCATCAATCCGGCCATTACCGGAAGCGATCTCATCGATGCAACGGTGGGCCGTCTTCGGTATGCCCAGCCGGTCTGTGAGCCCAATTTTTACGAGAAATTGCCGGAGGTCCAGACACCGATTTCTGGTCTGCAGATTGCCGACACATGCTTTTACTATCCCGAAGACCGGGGTGTGTCGGAGAGCATCCGCTTTGGCAGGTCCATGGCCGAGGCGGTCGTCTGATGCGTGAACGAGCGACTGCAATCGTCGCCTCGCCATTTCTGCGTTTTGTCATTTCGGGTGGTATCGCAGCTGCGGTGAACATTGTCTCGCGCATTGCCCTGTCGCAGATCATGCCGTTCAGTGCGGCAATCGTGCTGGCTTACCTGGCTGGAATGACAACAGCCTATATCTTGATGAAGCTGTTCGTCTTCGATCAGTCGGGCAGTTCCGTGCGCCAGGAATACATACGGTTCGGTCTGGTCAATCTGGTGTCGCTCCTGCAGGTGTGGCTCGTCAGCGTCGGTCTGGCCCGCTGGTTCTTCCCCCTGATCAACTACACGTGGAACGCGGACACGACGGCCCATATCATCGGCGTCCTGAGCCCCGTTGTTACCAGCTACCTCGCGCATAAATCATTTACTTTCGCCCGTAAGGATGGACAATAATCAATGCTTAGAATGGTCACAAGGAACGCGATATTCCTGGCGCTGATCTGCTCGATCTCCTTGGTACTAATAATTTATTCCATTTTATTCGTGCGCGGGAACTATATGGTGCCCCTTTTTTGGGATCAGTGGGAATTTGCGATTGATCTGGCAAAATCAAAGCAAGACACACTCTCGCTCCAGTATCTTTTTGCTGCGCATAACGAGCATGTCATTGCAACGACAAAGCTGCTTTTCTTTCTCGATTACTATTTTTTTAGTCTAACAAATGGTCCGCTCATTGTGTCGATTGGCATCGCAACATTTTGTATTGCGTGGCTGTTGGCCAAGCTTTTGTTTGTCAATGACAAAGAGAATAAGTATTTCTATCCATTCTTTCTGCTTTTCTCTGCATCCGGATTCTCGCTGGCCCAATGGGAGAATTTGCTCTGGGGCTTCCAACCTCAGTTTTATCTCGTGCTGATCTTCACACTGATAAGCTGTCTTATTGGGTTGAAAGTAAGTGACCGTGAGCAAGTCACATCCCCTTGGTGGTTCGCTGGATTGCTTGTGACAACGGGCTTGGGTGTGTTTTCGATGGGCAATGGCATCGCATTGCCTGTTTCCATTATCATCCTGTTTGTTCTTCGCCGCTACCGGCCGATTAAAACGGTGCTTTATGCATTCGTCGCGGCATTGTTCATTGGTGCGTTTGTCGTTTTGACACGTGGTGCACCCTCCGTCGGAGATCCTGCGCTAAAGACACTCGGCAATCTTGTGTCTTTCTTTTTTGGCATGCTTGGTAGCCCCATCAGCAATCGAGGGGGTATTGCCGCGATATGTGGTCTGGTGTTGTTTGGCGCTTACAGCATTCTATTCGTAGTTTGTATTTTAATACCGTTTCTGCGCAGACGGTCGCTTGATGAGGCTTTTGTGGGGCTCTTTACCCTCGCAAGTTTTCTCTTTGCAACGGCTGTTGGCGCGGCCTGGGGGAGGAGCGCGCTGGGTACAGGCGCAGCATTGGCGTCACGTTACGCGACACCTATGCTTGTATTGTGGATGACACTTTTTGCTATACTTTTTCGAGTGACAGTCAGATCCGAACATCGGCCGTCACATCGTCAGGTTCGATCGGGATTGTGCATTCTTCTCGCCTTGAGTGTTGCAGCATGGACCAGCTTGAAGCCGGGCAATATTGTAAGTGTCGGTCAGGCGAATGCAGTAAACCAGGCTGGATACTTTCTGTCTTCTGGTGTGGGTATTGATGAGCAATTGCTGAAATTATACCCGACGCCAGGCCGAATAAGGCCCGCTATTGATTTTCTGCGTGACGCCAAACTCAATCTATTCGCAGAGAACCCGGAACTATCCGCATTGAGGTGGAAGAAATGGACAGATAAACCGGCTCAAGCTTGTGAACGTGGGGCCGTCGATAAGGTCCAGCGCCTTTCTGCTTCGGGGTGGCAAGCGGTTGGCTGGGTGACAAACGTTGCACGGCAAAATCCAAGTTGGATAGTTGCCGTCGACTCAAGTCAGAATGTTCTGGGATACACGGTCCCACTTCAACCTCGTTCCGATGTTGTTAAAGCTATTGGACTAAGCGACAGCTATCGCGGTTTTGTCGTGCCCGTAAACATGGCTTCTGCCGACCCAGCTCTCCCCGTATCTCTGCTGGCTATTTTTGGTGAAGACGAATCGCCCTGCCGCTTGAATTTGCCGCCTTTACCCAAGGGACCTTTTCTGATCCAACCGGGTGAGTTCGTACCGCTTCGAACAGAGGTCATACATTCGGGGGCTGCAGCCAGTCCGGGAGTACCGCCAACGCTCATAATCAGCACACCTTACAAGGGAGCTGAGATTAGTGGTACTTGGGTTTCTTCCGATGAGGACGTTGGTGGCGTGACGTACAATGTTCTCGATGCGGTGTGCCAGAATGTTATTGTACCAATCTTGCGCGGACCTTCAGCCGAGGGATTAAGTCTTGTTGTAAAAACCAACGGCAGGCTGATTTTTGCCGATACAAAACAGTTGGATTCGCTCCCACCCCATTTATGGCAATATTTGCAGATAAATGCGTTTGACACTTGCAAGGAAGGCGAAAAATTGGACCTGAGTATAACGCTGGAAGACAATGGACGGGGATGGGGAGCGTGGGGTGCCATGGCAACTCCGGCTTTTCAACGCTAGCAGTCACATATGTTGAACTCGACTCTGGTGAAGTAGCCGGCCAAACGAAATTGGTTGAGATAATAGGCACTGGACGATCGTCTTGAGAAGGAAACAAGGTTCATGAATCATGGTTCTAACCAAAAAGCCGAGGCCTCGATCGCAGTTGGGTTGCAAGGCTTGGACAAGGCACTTTCCCGGGCTTCATTCTGGCCTGTGAATAATATTGTGGCAGAGTCTGCATGGCTGGAGCATGGACCCTTTGCATTCTGGCTCATCGACGCGCTCAGACCACGGACTTTTGTTGAACTTGGGACCCACGGGGGCTTTTCCTATTTCGCGTTCTGTCAAGCGGTGCAAAGGCTTGAAATCAACACACGCTGCTATGCGGTTGACACATGGAAGGGTGATGAGCATTCCGGCCAATACTCGGATGCGGTATTCGAAACCGTAAGGACTCACAACGACAAAAACTATTCAGTGTTTTCCGACCTTGTGCGGTCAACATTTGACGAGGCCTCGACGCATTTCAGCGACGGGACGATAGATTTGCTTCACATCGACGGGCGCCACTTTCTTGAGGATGTGGAACACGATTTCGAAACTTGGAGGCCGAAGCTTTCTGATCGAGCAGTGGTCGTTTTTCACGACACGAACGTCAGGGAACGGGGCTTTGGCGTCTATAAATTATGGGAAACGTTGCGCCCAGCCTATCCATCTTTTGAATTTTTTCACGGGCATGGGCTTGGCGTTCTGGGTGTTGGCAAGAAGTTGCCAACTGCCATCCGCGCAATGTTTGATCTCACAAAATCTGAAGCTGGAGCGGGCGCTGTCAGAGAATTTTATGCCCGGCTCGGTGCTGCGGTTCAGGCGGAGTCCACGGTTCTTCTCAAACAAGATGCCCTGGGCGCAAAAGTAAAAGAGTTAGATGAGTGTTCTCGTCATATCCAGAGTTTGGAAATTGAAATAGAAGATAAGCATAGTTTGAACGACAGACTGACGCGAAAGAACGATGAATTGAACCATCGCGTTGATACCCTTAGAAGGGAGATTTCTGAGCTAAAATCTAAGTTCTCTGAAACGAGCCGGCTTGAAAGTGAGCTTCAAAATCAGCTCTCGTGGAAAGCTAATGAACTTCTCGCGTACCAGCGTTCAATGAGCTGGAGATTAACAGCGCCTTATCGATTTTTTGGCAATAGAATCCGTAATACAGTAGGAATATTTGGTACCTTTCCGAGAATGATAGGTCGCAGCGGTGGCCTGAAACCAGCGGTCGGGCGCGCTATCAGGATAATTCGGCGTGAGGGTATATCAGGTTTGATACAAAGAACCAGGGAAGCTTCCATTGCAAGCTCGAGAGGTCTTTTATTCGGAAATGATTATTCAGAATGGCTCCATAATTACGGATCTCTTAATCAGTTAGAATCTGCGAAAGTCAAAGCGCTTCTGAAAGGGCCGAAGCAACTACCTCAAATATCCGTTGTGATGCCGGTCTATAATCCTAACTTGGCATGGTTGCAGGAAGCTGTTCAATCGGTTCGTGACCAAGTTTATCCAAATTGGCAACTTTGCATCGCGGATGATAAGTCTACAAATCCAAAAGTTCGTGAAGAACTTCTCAAATATGCGGCGCTAGACAAGCGAATACTGGTCACTTTTCGTGAAGCCAATGGCCACATCTCCGCAGCCTCCAATAGCGCACTTGAACTCGCGACTGGCGAATGGATTGCGTTAATGGACCAAGACGATGTGTTGGCGCCCGAGGCCCTTTACCATATTTTTGAAGCACTTGAACGCAACCCGACTGCAAAACTGATCTACTCGGATGAAGACAAAATTGATGAAGTGGGGAAACGTTTTAGTCCGTATTTCAAGTCCGACTGGAATCCAGACTTATTCCTGTCGCACAATATGATTTGTCATTTGGGGGTTTATCGGGCGGATATGGTTAAGCAGCTTGGTGGATTCAGAGAAGGCACAGAAGGCTCTCAAGATTATGATCTTGCCTTGCGCTTTATCGAACTATTGAAGCCCGATCAAATTATTCACGTTCCGCGTGTTCTTTATCATTGGCGCAGCCATGCGGACAGCACTGCTCAATCGGGCGATAACAAGGGATATGCACTTCGTGTTGGCCAGCAGGTTCTCAATGAGCACTTTCAACGGATGGGAATTGATGCCACGTCGGAATTGCTGGATTTTGGCATGTATCGGGCCCGTTACAAATTGCCAGATCCACTTCCTCTGGTAAGCCTGATAATTCCAACACGCAATGGGTTAAAACTGCTGCGTCAATGTATAGATAGCATAGTTGAAAAAACAGAATACCCTAACTACGAGATAATCATCATCGACAACAATTCGGATGATGAGGATACTCTAAGATATCTTGATGCTATTTCTCACAAAGATCGGATTCGTGTTATCCGTGATACGAGACCATTCAATTATTCCGCTTTGAATAATGGCGCCGTAGTGGAAGCAAAGGGAGAGTTTGTCGGTCTGATCAACAATGATATCGAAGTCATCTCCGCTGATTGGCTTGGTGAAATGATCAGCATAGCCAGTCAGCCTGGGGTGGGGGCTGTTGGTGCACGCTTGTGGTATCCCGATGATACACTTCAGCACGGTGGAGTCATATTGGGTCTTGGTGGAGTAGCTGGGCACTCCCACAAGGGGCTTCCACGAGGGGCTCCTGGCTATTTTTGGCGTGCGCAGCTTATTCAAACCCTTAGCGCTGTAACGGCTGCCTGTTTGATCATAAGAAAAGATATCTTCCAGGAAGTCGGCGGTTTGGATGAAGAGAATCTCAAGGTGGCTTTTAACGATGTCGACTTTTGCATTCGCGTTCGCGAGGCAGGGTATCGCAATGTGTGGACGCCCTATGCAGAGCTTTATCATCATGAGTCCGCATCACGTGGCCTTGAAGATACACCAGAAAAGAAGCAACGCTTCGCAAGTGAAGCAAAATTCATTAAGCAACGATGGGGTAAAATTCTTCAAGAAGATCCCGCATACAGTCCAAATCTGACAGTCGATCGGGAAGATTTTTCTCTTGGCTGGCCGCCAAGAGTCAAGGCGAGTGCCGCAGAAGATGGGAACGCCCTATAATACGTGGTGGTATTGTTCCGGCACTTTGAATGCCTGAAATTCAGGGATTGCGACTCGCGGTAGCGTTCTCTCGTATCTCTATTGAGGATTGCCGCAGAGGCGGTAATGTCAAAGCAACAGCGTTTGAGATATTTGGAGCAATTCTTACCCTATTGCGTGATGGTCGTCCCGAGGTGATGGGTTCCTTAATTTTGAGAATAGTTCTTCATTTGATATTGCAGGAGTGTGTGCATACGTGTACGTGCGAGCAATGGGGGGCACATGATTAAAACACTGGCTGCAAGAATACCCGGTCGCATCAAGCGGCAGTTAAGAGTTCTTTGGAATCCACCGACAGCGATCGCTCAACCCCAACCAACCCCTGATATTTCTCACACTCAGCCAATGGACCTCATGGGCGTAGCTAATCCTACGTTGGCCTACAGAGAAACATTAAAAGAAGTGGCGTTGAAGGTTGGCCTTGTCTTGGAGATTGGCCCATATTTTCGACCTGTATTGGTCGGAAACAATGTTTCCTATTTTGACGTTCGAACCAGCGCCGAACTTACGGAGCGAGCAGAACTGGAGGGATACTCTACAGAAGCGATTCCAACTGTCGACTATGTATCCCCTATTGGCGATTTGTCCGTCGTGGATAAGAAATTCGATGCTGTTCTGAGCGCACATTGTATTGAACATCAACCGGATTTTGTTGACCATCTGAACAAGGTAGGAAGCTTGCTCAATCCGGCCGGCAGATACTACGTGATTATTCCAGACAAGAGATATTGTTTCGACAACAAGATACCAGAATCGAGCATTGCTCAAATCATATCTGCGCATCTTGAGAAACGAAAAGTTCATTCACCCCAAAGTGTTATTGAACATCGGGCTTTAACGACGCACAACGATCCTTTGAGGCATTGGCAGAATGACAATGACGATATTGCCTTGGATAGTGCTTACGTTGAAAGAATCCGATCGTCGATTGTCGAGTGGCGTTCAAGCAATGGTTCATATGTTGACGTGCACGCTTGGCAATTTACGCCCTTAAGCTTCAAATCGATTGTCAACACTTTAACCCAATTGGACATGATAAAATTGCAACTTGAGGCAGTTTTTGAAACGCCGTTTCCTCGTAATGAGTTCATCGCGATTTTGAAAGCAGTCTGAGCCTTGATTGAGGACAGCTTTAGATCATTCAGTATTTGTCGTCTGAAAATATCTCCGAGATGTTTGAGGTAATACAAATCACAGCAATGCCCGTTTTGGCTACCCTCTTCATGGCTTTATGGGCTGTTTATGTATTTGACCTGCTCATCCAATTGAAAAATATCCGCGTCTTTTAGGCGCGGATCAAAATCTTAGCAACAGTCTGGTTCTCCGGAACAAGCCGCATCGTTAAAAAGGACACGGGGACATTCCCACGTTCCAGAATCTTTCGTACGGCCCTGTACTTACACAATGGTATGCGTACTGAACAACCGCCGAAGGCGGTGATTGGTTCAAAATCTGCGCTCGCTGATTATCGCGAGGAATTGGGCATTTTCCCGTGGTTGTGGCCTGTCATTCTCGCTGGTATCGCCGTCATTTTGCTGAGCAGCTGGCCGTTGAGCAGATCTGGGATTTAAATGATTTCCTGACCGAGATGCCTCCGTCTTGGGGCGCTTATGGCTTTTTATGAAATTATTCCATCGGCTTGGCGTGCGTTCCGTTGTTGCGAGGAATTCAGCCAATTCCCCCTCAAATCCTTATAGTTTCCTTATACCTCCTCTCTGTGTCCCGTCTCGAATTCTTATGTCCGAGGCGGCATAACTCCTTTGCTCAGCAATTTGTCTGAAAATACTTTTGAGTAATGATCAGCAATATTGATGCTGTCTATATAAGGAGTTCTCCAGATGGAC
>NZ_JAIVFQ010000159.1 GCF_020829495.1 Nostoc favosum CHAB5714
ATCCCCGCGGTCACGGACCACGAGCTCGAGGCGATTCTCGAGGCCGCTGCGGCGGCCGGAGCGGTCGGCGCGGCGTACGTGCTGCTGCGGCTGCCGCTCGAGGTGAAGGACCTGTTCCGCGAGTGGCTGGACGCGCACGCGCCGCTGCGTGCGGCGCACGTGATGTCGCTCGTGCGGGGCATGCGGGGCGGGCGCGACAACGACCCGCGCTTCGGTCACCGGATGCGCGGCGAGGGGCCGTACGCGGAGCTGCTGAAGGCGCGCTTCCACGCCGCATGCCGCCGGCTGCAGCTCGAGGGCCGGTACCGGGAGTCCGCGGCGGAGCTCGACGTCACGCGCTTCCGGGTACCGCCCGCGGGCGGGCAGCTCGCGCTGCTCTGAAGCCCGGCGCCGGCGCCGAATCGAGCGCGGCGAGCCGCGCGAAAAGGCGCTCAGGGGCGCCTCGAACTTGCGCGGCCGGCCGTCGCGGAAGGAGGACAGCCACCGACATGGCCGCGTGGGGTCCATCGTGTATATTCGGGACGAAAGCTCTGGATCTGCAGGCCGTTCGTGCGCGCTCGCACCCTCGACGCGCGCGGAGCGCAGTGAGCGACGGCGTGCCGCCCGGAGCGGGACCATCCTCGGTGCATTAGATACACGACAGCCGGCGACCCCCGCGCGGGCGGGACGGTGCCGGCCGCCGGAGGAGTCGACCATGCTCGAAACGTCCGCCGCGGCGCCGGTCACGCCGAGCGCGCCCGCGCGTCCGGCTGCCGTCGTCCGCGTGCTCGCACCGCTCGCGGGCCTCGCGCTCCTCTCCGGCTGCATGACGGCGAAACTGGACGAGAACCGGATGATGCCGACCGCGATCACCGCGGACGAAGGCATCGTGATCCTCGCGAAGCCGCAGGTCGAAGGCACCGGCGCCGAGGAAGACTTCATGGGCTGCGTCGGCGAGAAGCTCGCGAAGGGCGAGCGCCCGATGAAGGTGTTCGCGAACCAGCGCTTCCAGGACCAGCTCTACCCGTGGTTCGAGCCGTCGACCGCGCCCGTGCGTGCGGAAGGCGTCACGTCGCTGCTGAACCGGCCGAAGGTCGCGACGCGGCTCGCGGAGACCGGCGTGCGCTACGTGGTCTGGGTGGACGGCAACACGCGCCGGACGGATGGCGGCGGCAGCATCGCGTGCGGTGCGGCGCCCGGCGCCGCCGGGTGCATCGGCTTCGGCTGGTGGGAGAAGCAGTCCGACTACGTCGCGACCGTGTGGGACCTGAAGACCGCGAAGTCCGCGGGCTCCGTGAGCACGAACATCACCGGCACGTCGGCGATGGTCGGCCTCGTCGTCCCGCTGCCGTTCATCGCGCGGGTGCAGGGCACGGCGTGCGATCGCCTCGCCGGTCAGCTGCGCGGCTTCCTCCAGGGTGCGGACCCGTCCGCGTTGCCCGGCGCCGGCGGCGGCGGTCACTGAGCGGGCAGGGCGCGTCGGCGGCGGCGACGGGCGGCGGCGTGCCGGGGATGGCCGCACCGGCGGCGGTCGCACCGGCGGCATCGCATCCGCGTTGAACCCGGAGCGCGCGCGACGCTCCAAATACTCCGGCCGAGGACGGCGCGCATGCCGTTCGCCGGGAGGGGACTCCGAATGAAGCGCTTTGACTCCGCCTCGAATCGCGACCGCCCGGGTGACCGGCGCGGGTCGCCCGCCGTCGTCGGCGACCGGTCGCCTGCGGCGCGGTCCGCCACGGGCGTACGCGGCGTCGGCGCCGCGGTGCTCGCCGTGACGATCTCGCTCGCGCTCGGCGGCTGCTTCGAATCGCAGTCCTCGTCGGGCGGGTCGAGCGGCGGGTCGCCGTCGTCCGGCGGCAGCTCGTCCGGTGGCGGGTCGAGCGGCGGGTCGACGGGCGGCGGTTCGTCGGGCGGTTCGTCGGGCGGTTCGAGCGGCGGCGGCAGCAGTTCGCCCGTGTCTTTCCCGTCTTCGTCACCGGGCAGCGGCAGCGGCGTGCCGTCGTCGTCTTCACTGCCGAGCGGCGGCGCGTCCGGCGCAGGCGGGTCGGCGGGCTCGGCGGGCTCGGCGGGCTCGGCGGGCTCGGCGGGGTCTGCGGGCTCGGCCGGGTCGGCGGGGTCCGCGGGCTCCACCGGATCGACCGGATCGACCGGCTCGGCAGGCTCGACGGGCAGTGCGGGCGGTGCGGGCACGGCCGGCGGTGGCGGGCCCACCGTCACGACGACCGCGACGCTCCCGGGCGGCGTCACGGTGGACAACAACGGCAACGTCGGCGTGTCGACTCCCGGCGGGACCGTGGGTCTGCCCGGCGGGCTGCCGGGAACCGGCAGCGGTGGCGCGGGTCCGGAGGGGACCGGCAGCTCCGGCGGTTCCGGCGGCTCCGGCAGTTCCGGCAGCTCCGGACGTGCGGGCGGCGTGGGCGGCGCGGGCACGACCGCCGGTACTGGAACCGGCGGGGCGCCCGGCACGAATGGTTCTGCAGGCGCTCCCGGCGCGCCGGGCGGCGGCCCGGGCGGCGGCCCGGGCGACGGGACGGAGAGCGGTGACGGTGTAGGCGATGCAGCCGGCGGCGGCGAAGGCCCCGGCGGCGCAATCGGCCGTCCGGGCGAGGATCGGCGCGCGGCGATCTACCGTCGCATCGACGAAACGCTCGGCACGTTCGACGGCAGGATCCGCACCGAACAGGAGGCGATCCTCGCCGATCGTAACGGCAGAGTGGGCGATGGCACCGGTGCCGGCGGCGGCACGGGCAGCGGCGCCGGCGACGACGGCTCCGCGGCGGGCGCCGGCGACGCGGCGGGCGGTGGCGCCCCCGGCGGGGACAAGCCCGGCGCGGGCGGCGGCGGCGGCGAGGGCCCCGGCGGCGACAGCAGCGACGGCGGGATGCGCTCCGACGGCGGCAGCGCGACCGGCGGCACCGGCGGCACGGTGCAGGGCGGCGGCGGTGCGGCGCCTGCGGACGTGCCGGACGGGCGCGACGACGACATCGTCGCGCGCCAGATCCGCGAGGCCGCGATGAAGGAAACGGACCCGGAGCTCCGCGAGAAGCTCTGGGAGGAATATCGGAAGTACAAGAAGGGCCAGTGACATGACCCACGTGCACTCGCTCGCTGCGCAGCCACGCGTCGCGAAAGCGCTCGCCGCGAAGGCGATGGCCGTCCGCGGTGGCCTGCTCGTCCGTCTCGGCGCCGTCGTCGCGCTCGCCGCGCTGGCGAGCGGCTGCGTCGTGCAGGAGACGCGCCCGCTGCCGAAGCTCGCGGCCGTGCAGGCGACCACCGAGATCCCCGCGGACGAACTCCTCGACGTCGGCGTGCGGATCTTCGATCCGGGGCTGCCGAAGGAGATCGAGGACAACCCGGAGCTCGCGGAGAAGAAGGGCATCTATCCCGACATCCGCAAGGCCGAAGCGCGGTACATGCCGAACGTGCTGCGCACGACGCTCGAGGGCACCGGGCAGTGGGGCGCGGTGCGCGTCGTGCCGGCGACCGTCGACGTGATGGACGTGATGGTCGACGGCCGCATCGTCGAGTCGACCGGCTACGCGCTCACGCTCGAAGTGCGCGTGAGCGACGCGACGGGTCGCGAATGGTTCACGAAGACCTACGAGCAGGCCGCGGACACCGCGTCGTACCGCGAGGGTCCGGGCCGCGCGCGCGATCCGTACCAGAACGTCTACGTGAACGTCGCGAACGACATGCTCGCGTATCGCGAGCAGCTCGGGCGCGAGCAGCGCGTGCAGATCCCGCGCGTCGCGGACCTGCGGTTCGCGCGGGAATTCGCGCCGGCCGCGTTCGACGAGTACCTCGCGAAGGACAAGGTGAAGGACGGCGCGCCCGCATATCGCGTCGTGCGCTTGCCCGCGGACGGCGATCCGGTCGTCGAGCGCATCGAGCGCATCCGCGAGCGCGACGAGAGCATGGTCGACACGGTGAGCGACCATTACGCGTCCTTCTCCGAGAAGATGAACGAGCCGTACTCGGCCTGGCGGCGCTCGACCTACGACGAGATCGAGGCGGAGCAGCGGCTGCGCCGTCAGGCGACCACGCGCAAGGTGCTCGGCGCGGCAGCGGTGCTCGGCGGCATCCTGATGCCGAGCACGTGCGGCGGGAACAACTACAACTGCGAGCGCATCGAGGGCGCGGCGCGCACCGCGGCGGTCGCGGGCGGCGTGATGGCGGTCATGTCCGGCATCCAGAAGGGCAAGGAGGCCCAGATGCACACGGACGCGCTGAAGGAAATCGCGGGCTCGTTCCAGGGCGAAGCCGCGCCGATGGTCGTGGACGTCGAAGGCCGCACGCTGAAGCTGACCGGCACCGCGGAAGCGCAGTACGCCGAGTGGCGCAAGCTGCTGCACGAGCTCTACGTCGAGGAGACGGGCCTCGTCGGCGAGGCGCCCGCGCCGGACGGCGTGCCGGCGACGGGCGCGCCCGCCGCGCCGGCGGCCGGCGCTGCTGCCGCCAGCGGCACTCCCGCGCCCGCGGGCACGGCGCAGGCCGTGCCGCCGCCGCCTCCACGCAACGAGACCTGACGGGTGCAATGACGGAACCGAACCGCGGCGATCGCGTCGGGGGCCGTTTCGTCCTCGTGCGCCGGCTCGGGTCCGGCGCGCACGGCGAGACGTGGCTCGCGGACGACCTCGAGTCGCCCGAGCGCGTGGCACTGAAGCTGCCCGTCGCGGGCGCGACGGATGCACTCGCGCGCGAGGCGGACGCGATGCGTCGCTTCGCGCCGGAACATCCCGGCGTCGCACGCGTGCACGGCATCGTGGCGCTCGGCGACGGCCGCATCGCGCTCGCGCAGGAGCACCTGCCCGGCGGCGATCTCGTCGGCCTGCGTGGCCGGCCGTGGCACGAATCGCTGCCGCTGCTGCGACCGGTGCTCGACGCGCTCGCGGCCGCGCACGACGCCGGTCTCGCGCACGGCGACCTGAAGCCCGCGAACGTCGTACGCGACGCGGACGGTCGCGCGAAGCTCGTCGATTTCGGCGTCGCCGCGCTCGTCGCGCAGCCCGGCCGGCCGTCGGGTTCGCCGTACACGCGCAGCCCCGCGCAATGGCGCGGCGAAGCGCTCACGCCGCAGGACGACGCCTACGGTCTCGGCGCGCTGCTGTTCGAACTCGTCGCGGGTCACCCGCCGTTCTATCCGCACGTCACGCAGGCGCGGGTGGAACACGAGGCCGTGCCCGCGCTGCACGCGCCGCATCCGGTGCCGCCCGCACTCGAATCGCTCGTGCATCGTCTGCTCGCGAAGTCGCCGGCCGAACGCCCCGACGTGCGCACCGTGCAGCGTGAACTCGAGTCGCTGCTCGCCACGGCAGTCGCGTCGACGGACGACGCACCCGCGCGCGCCGCGAACGACGGCGACGCCTCGCTCGCGGCCGCACCCCCCGGCGTCGCGGCTCGGGTCGCGCTCGCGCCACCGCCGAAGCCGTCGGGCGCGGTCGGCGCGGCGTGGCAGCCGGCGCCCGCGTCGAGCGCGTCCGCGGGTCGCGGCGACGCGCGGTCGCCCGCGCGTTCACGCGTGCCGCTCGTCGTCGGCAGCGTGCTCGCGCTCGCGGCCATCGCCGTCGTGTTCGTGCTGCCGCGCTGGGTCGCGGAGCATCCGCTCGAGGTCGGTGCGGGCGATGCGCGTACGCGCGCGGCGACGACGCCGGGCGCCTCCGCCGCGGCGGGCGCGTCCGGTGTACCCGCGACGCCCGCGGCGGCGGCCGGCCCGAAGCCGCTGCCGACCGATCCCGCCGCGCTCGCGGAACTCGCGAAGGCGAAGACCGGCGCGGAGGAAGCGCGCACGAAGTACGAGCAGGCCGTGAAGCCGCTCGTCGCGGCGCGCGCCGAGGTCTGGGGCGGTGCGGACTGGACGCGCGTGGACGGCAGCGGCAAGGACGCGGAGCGCGCGTACCGCGACCGCGACTACGTCGCCGCCGCAACCGCCTGGGCCGTCGGCGCGGAACTGGCGGCGCGCGTGCAGCAGGCGCGCGCGCCCGCGCTGAAGGCCGCGCTCGCGGCCGGCCGCGACGGTCTCGCGCAGGGCGACTCGCGTGCGGCGCGCGTAGCCTACGAACGCGCGCTCGCGATCGAGCCGGCGCAGAAGGAAGCGACCGCCGGCCTCGCGCGCGCGCAGAACCTCGACCGCGTGCTCGCGCTCGTGGACGAAGGCTCGAATCTCGAGAAGGCCGGCCAGCTCGCGGGCGCGGCGGAGAAGTATCGCGAGGCGCTCGCGCTCGATGCGCAGACGCCCGCCGCCACGGCCGGCCTCGCGCGCATCGCGTCGCAGAATCGCTCGAACGCGTTTGCGACCGCGATGGCGCAGGGCCAGAAGGCGCTCGCCGCCGGCAATCGCACCGCCGCGCGCGCCGCATTCGAGCGGGCGCGCGCGCTCGATCCTGGCGCGGCGGAAGTGTCGGATGCGTTCGCGCAGCTCGACGTCGGCGACCGCACCGCGAAGCTCGCGCAGCTGCGCGCGGACGCCGAGGCCGCGGAGCGCGCGGAGCGCTGGGCGGACGCGGTGAAGTCCTACGACGCCGCGCTCGCGCTCGACCCGACCGTGCTGTACGCGCAGGAAGGGCGCGCGCGCGCCGTGCCGCGCGCGCAGCTCGCGGCCCGCATCGACGCTTACCTGACGACGCCGGGCGGGCTGAACTCCGCGGAGGATCGTGGCGCCGCTCGACGCCTGCTGCGCACCGCCGCCGCGGTGCAGGGCGCAGCGCCCCAGCTGCGCGCGCAGGCGGAACGGCTCGACGCCGCGATCGTCGCGGCCGAAACGCCCGTACGCGTCGCGCTCGCGTCCGACAACCTCACCGAGGTGCTCGTGTACCGCGTCGGCCGGCTCGGCAGCTTCGAGCGTCGCGAACTGGAGCTGCTCCCGGGCCGCTACACGATCGTCGGTCGCCGCGCGGGCTTCCGCGACGTGCGCCGCGAAGTGGACGTGCCGCCCGGCGGCGCGCCGGCGCCGGTCGAGATACGCTGTACCGATCCGATCTAGCGACACGCCCTCTTGAGAACGTACTCACTCCGTGAACCGCTCGGCTCGCGCACGCTGGCAGCCGCCGACTTCCCGCTGACGCTCGGCGGGCCGGGCGCCGTCGTGCTCGTGCCGCGCGTCGCGCCGGGCGCGGTCGCGGCGCTCGTCGGTCTCGCGGACGGCGAGCCGTTCCTGCAGCCCGCGGGCACGGTGCCCGTGCGACTCGGCGACGCGGCGCTCACGGAATCCGCGTGGCTGCACGACGGCGATCGGTTCGACATCGAGGGCGCGCGCTTCCGTGTGGACGCGGACGGCGACGAGTGGGGTCTCACGGTCGAGCACGAGGGCGGTGCGAACGAGACCGAACCGCCGCTGTACGAGGACCTGCCGCTCGCGATCGGTGCCGAAGACGTGCCCGCGCGCCAGGCGCTGCACGCGATCGCGTTCGACGCGCCTGCGGCGTCCGCCGCCGCGGCCGTGCGTCGTGGCCCACGGGTCCGCGTCTCGCCCGGCCGCGTCGCGGTCTGGACCGTCGGCGGCGTGCTCGCGCTCGTGCTCGCCTTCCTGTTCGCGTCCACTGCGGTCACGGTGCAGGTGAAGCCCGGCCTCGACCCCGATCGCGTCGATTTCGCGGGCGCGATCGACGTCGGCACCGGTGGCTGGCACCTCGTACTGCCGGGCGAGTACGAGCTGCGCGTGGAGAAGGCCGGCTACGTCGCCGGCGTGCAGAAGGTGACGGTCACGTCCGCCGCGAACCAGAAATTCGAGCTCGCGCTCGCGAAGCTGCCGGGCACGCTCGTCGTGGACACCGGCGGCGTGCGCGCGACGGTGACCGCGAACGGCCGCGCCGTCGGCGAAGCCCCCGGCGAACTCACGCTGCCGGCGGGCACGCAGCTGCTCGCGTTCGACGCACCTCGCCACGAGCGGCTCGAGCGCACGGTCGAGATCGAGGGGCTCGGGAAGAAGCAGGCGCTGCAGGTGCAGCTCGTGCCCGGCTACGCAGCGGTGAAGTTCGAATCCGTGCCCGCCGGCGCGCAGGTCCTCGTCGACGGCAGGGCTGTCGGCACCACGCCGTACACCGGCGACCTCGACGCGGGTCGTCGCGCGGTCGCGCTCGCGCATCCGGAGTTCCGCACGTGGGAGTCCATGATCACGGTGAAGGCCGGCGAAGCGCAGACGGTCGGTCCCGTGCAGCTCGGCCTGCCGGACGCGCGGCTCGCGGTGCGCACCGAACCGGCGGGCGCGGACGTGAGCGTGTCGGGCGCATATCGCGGCCGGACGCCGCTCACGCTCACGCTCGCGCCGGGCGCGGCGCACGAGATCCTCGTCACGCGCGCCGGCTACGCACCCGTCACGCGCTCGATCACGCTCGAGCCGAAGGCGCAGCAGTCGCTCGCGCTGAAGCTCGAGGCGCAGCTCGGCGAGATCGTCGTGCAGGGCGAGCCGCGCGATGCGGAGCTGTACGTGGATGGCCGCTCGCGCGGCGCCGCGAACCAGAAGCTGTCGCTGCCGTCCGTGCCGCACACGCTCGAGGTGCGCAAGGCGGGGCTCGAGACGTTCCGTACGACCCTCACGCCGCGGCCCGGTCTGCCGCAGTCCGTGAAGTACGAGCTGAAGACCGCGGCGGAGCAGAAGGTCGCGCGGCTCGGCGGCAGCGTGCGCACGAGCAGCGGCCAGGTGCTGAAGCTGCTGCCCGCGGGCCGCATCACGCTCGGCAGTCCGCGCCGGGAGCCGGGGCGTCGCACGAACGAGGCGCAACGAATCGTCGAGCTGAAGCGGCCGGTGTACGTCGCGGTGCGTGCCGTCACGAATGCGGACTTCCGGCAGTTCAAGCCGGACCACCTGACGGGCGCGTTCCGGCAGGAGACGCTCGACCTCGACAACTACCCGGTCGCGAACGTCTCGTGGGAGGACGCCGCGGCCTACTGCAACTGGCTGTCGCAGAGGGACGGCCTGCCCGCCGCGTACGTGCGGCAGGGTGGCAAGCTCGTGCTCGCGTCCCCGGCGACGACCGGCTATCGCCTGCCGACCGAAGCGGAGTGGGAGTACGCGGCGCGCGCGGACGGCCGCGGCGGCGCGCGCAAGTACCCGTGGGGCGACAATCTCCCGATCCCGCCGAAAGCCGGCAACTGGGCGGACGCGCAGGCGGTCTACCTCCAGGGACCGGTGCTCGAGAACTACGACGACGGCTTCCGCGTCGCGGCTCCGGTCGGCAGCTTCGCCGCGAACGCGCTCGGGTTCTACGATCTAGGCGGCAACGTGCTCGAATGGGTGCACGACTACTACACGGTCTACCCGGAGGGGGGCGCGCCGGCCGTGGATCCGACGGGTCCGAACGACGGAGCGGCGTACGCGATCCGCGGCAGCAGCTGGCTCACGTCGCGGGTCGCGGAGCTGCGGCTCGCCTATCGCGACTACGGCGCGAGCGGCCGGCCGAACCTCGGGTTCCGCATCGCACGGTACGCGGAGTGAACGGAGCATGGAGAGTGAGCGCATGAACACGGTGAAGGACGGCGCGGCGCGCGGCGGGGTGCGCGTGCGCACGCTGCTCGGCCTCGCGCTCGGACTCGCAGCCGGGTTCGCGCTCGCGCAGAGCGCGGGGACGGGGTCGGAGTCGCCGGGCGCGGCGTCGGCAGCGGGACAGGCGTCGGCAACGGCACCGGCGGCCGCGCCGGCACCGGCGTCGACATCGGCGCCGGCATCGGCATCGCCGCCCGCATCGTCACCTTCGCCCGCGACGGACCCGCAGCCCGCGACCGCGACGGATCCGAAGGCACCCGCGGATGCGAAGTCGTCTGCAGCGAGCCCCGCTGCGGAAGCGAAGCCGGCGACGCCGGCGGCCACGGGGGCGGGCCGCGCGTCGCCGCAACGTTTCGAGCCGTCGGAGAAGGTCCGCGCGGATTTCGAGGTCTCGTTCCCGATCGACATCTGAGCAGCACACCAGAGCACGCGAGGTCCCCCCTTGGCGATCACCACCGATCCACCCGTTTCACCTGCGCAGCGCGGGCACAGGCGGAACCGTTCGGAGTTCATGCTCGAGCTGTTCGCGCTGCTCGGGATCTTCGTGCTCGTGCACGCGTTCTACACGGCGGTCGTGCGTCCGCAGGCGAGCGTGCTGCTGGCGGAGCAGGCCACCGCGATGGCGGGCGATCCGAACTACGTGCCGGAGCGCTCGTTCTGGATCATCGCGAAGGACCCCGAGCAGGAGGTCTGCTTCGTGCTCGGCTTCTGGGCGATCTTCGTGATGCTCCATCGCGGCCTGAAGGTCACGCGTGCGCGCCGGTTCCTCGAGCAGGACTTCCTGCACCTGCCCGACGGCATGCGCGTGCTGCCCGAGGACTCCCGCGAGTACCTGCGCCAGGTCGAGGCGCTGCCCCCGGCGGATCGCGAGCAGCTGCTGCCGCGCACGCTGCACACGGCGCTCGAACGTTT
>NZ_JAIVFQ010000015.1 GCF_020829495.1 Nostoc favosum CHAB5714
GAGGGGGATGAGGGAGATGAGGGGGATGAGGGGGATGAGGGGGATGGGGGGGATGAGGGGGATGAGGGGGATGAGGGAGATGAGGGGGATGAGGGGGATGAGGGAGAAATAACTCCTGCCTTTTGTCTTGTGGGTAGTTTGCCAAACACCTCTTTAATTGTTTCCAGGGTATTTGCAGTTTGAAAATCTCCAACAACCACTAAGACGGCATTATCGGGACTGTAAAAATTGCGGTAATATTTTTCTACCTGCTCAACCTCAAATTTCTCGACATCAGCTTTAGTGCCACCTACAGGCAACCCATAAGCATGATTGGGAAACACCGCCTGCATGACGGCGCGGTTGAGGCGATATTCTGGGCTATTTTCGTAACCCTGCAACTCAGAAATTACTACCCGCTTCTCACTCGCTAGTTGCTCTGGCTCAATCTGGCAATTTTGCATTCTGTCAGCTTCCAGCACTAAGAGCGCTTTCAGCTTGTTTCGTTCCACAGTACCGTAATATGCAGTTTGGTCATAGCTGGTGAAAGCATTGGAATCACTACCCAAAGCACTAAACAAACGACCAAATTGAATTGGACGGTTTAGAGTACCTTTAAACATCATGTGTTCCAACTGGTGGGCAATCCCATTCACGCCCGGTTCTTCGTTGCGTGAGCCAACCTTGTACCACACCTGCACCGTCACTACTGGCGCAGTATGCACTTCCTTTGTCAGCACAGTTAGACCATTCTCCAGCACTGTCTTACGGACATTTTGTGTCAGTGTTGAGGGCATTATTCTTTTTGCTAGCAAGGTTGATTGGTATTTTTCTTTGTTAGATATGGCTGCATGTTGGCTATGAGCAGGTTTATTGCTTAACAAAAAAACTGCTACTAGCCATAAGCTTAAAAATAATAATGGCAAGGGATATTTATAAAATCTGGAAAATCCATACATGTATTTAGCAGATTATGTAAATTAAATTACATAGTTATTTTGGAAAGTGACGATAGTTTAATCTGTCCAAAAAATCTGTTGCCTCAGTAACAATACAGAAAAACAATATATTAGCAAGAAAGGTAATAAAAAAGCTAAATTATGGGAGTTTTGCTAAAACCCGAATGAATTCAAGAGGTAAGCCATCGGTATCGGCGATGAAAGCCACTTCGTAAATGCGATCGCCTATTTGCTGTTGTGTCGGTTCTAAAAGTACTTTCAACGGTTGTAATTCTTCAGTTTGACTCTCAGCAGCTAGTGATACACGCTCTTGTAAATTTGTCAACCAGCTAGGTAAATCTGATGTAATCTCAGTCAAATCAAACGAGAGATGATAATATCCCACATAATGCTCGTCAGCAAAGGCATCTGGGGCTGGTTTTGGTTCGGGAATTTGGATTAGTTCAATTCTGCCGCCCAATCCTTCCATCCAACAAGCTAGGGTGTAGCCTGTAGTAAAGCGTTCCGAAATTGTAAACCCTAAATGTTCGTAGAAGGCGATCGCTCGATGAATATTCGCAGTCCGAATAGAAGCGTGGTGCATAATTTAGTCATTAGTCATTAGTCATTAGTCATTGGTCATTTGACTAATGACTAATGACCATTACTCAAACAACCTGAAATAAGGGTAGCGTACAGGGACACCAGGCTCTTTTTCCAAGTCAAAATTAATCACTTCCCAACAGGGATCATCTGAGGTATCGGGGCTAAACTCCACAGGTAAGCCGTATAAACGCGCAGCAATAGCTTCTGGTTGTCCAGAACGCCAAGGTGTACTGCGTTCTAAGTAGCCACTCATCAATTCCTGATAGCGTCGAGCAATAATTACTCTTGTTGCTCGAAAGCCTTGGGTATAGAGCTTGTCTAATGCTTCGTGAATCTCAAACCGAATACCATCGGGATGAGTATGCTGTCTATACCATTCATTATTCCACCTCCGCCAATGACGCCCCGATTGCAAATGGATTAACTCTCCATTTTTAGGATTAGCTTCAAACGCGCCATGACGCGAACACAAATAGGTATCTGTTAATGTCAGCGCCGGAATAGTCTGGCGACAATGGGGACACTGTATTTCAGGCCCAAACATCGGGTACTGCAAGCCTGGATTCATCATGAAGTGCGTACAAACATAATTTTGTCTTCACCAGCACTAGTGTATTGGATTATACACTTTGGCTCCACCACTTTGGGTTACTTGCTCACTGCTGCACAGACACGGAGTTGTGGCAGGAACATTCTTCACTAGTGTTTTCCTCACTGTAGAGGCTTGACGCTGTGATATCCTAGTTGTGCAACCAGCCTCAAAGGTTGGAGTTTCTCCAGTGTTCCTGGGTACCATATTCAATATTCTATCGTGTCTACCGCTTCTTACTGGACATCTCCTGATTTTTCTCAAGCTGCCTTTATCGCAGCCAATGCTGTTGTTATGGGTTCGGTAAATATAGCAGCAGGGGTGAGCATTTGGTATGGAGCAGTGGTTAGGGGAGATGTAGAACGGATTGAAATTGGCGAATGCACAAATATTCAGGATGGTGCAATTTTACATAGCGATCCTGGTTTTCCGACAATTTTAGAAGATCATGTGACCGTAGGGCATCGCGCTGTGGTACATTCTGCTTACATTGAGCGTGGAAGTTTGATTGGCATTGGCGCAGTGATTTTAGACGGGGTAAGAGTGGGCGCTGGTAGCATTATCGGTGCTGGTGCAGTCGTAACCAAGGATGTACCGCCTTTGTCCCTAGTTGTGGGCATTCCTGGGAAAGTATTACGGCAAATAACAGAGGCTGAAGCCGCAGAACTGATTGAACACGCCCAACGTTACCAAAAGTTAGCTTTAGTTCATGCTGGTAAGGGTACTGATATTGGGTTTAGCAAGGCTTAGGGAGTGGGGAGTGGGGAGTGGGGAGTGGGGGAATGAGGGGGATGAGGGGGATGAGGGAGATGAGGGGGATGAGGGAGATCGGGGAGCAGGGCAAGCAGGCAAATAACTAATTACCAATGCCCAATGCCCAATGCCCAATACCCAATAATTTAATCATTCTTTACATATCTAGTTGGAAAAGTTGCCCACTTCAGCTAAAAATAAAAATGAGAGCAGTTGACAAAACTTTAATTTCTACTTAAGAGAGGGGTTCTAGATATGGATATCGATTACCGTATAGCGATCGTTTTAGCACCAGTTGTCATTGCTGCTAGCTGGGCAGTATTTAATATTGGCGCTGCGGCTTTAAGACAAATCCAAGGCTTTTTGGATAGAGAAGCTTAAATTCATTAATCGGGGATTGGGCATGGGGCATTGGGGATTGGGCATTGGTTATTTCTCCCTCATCTCCCTTATCTCCCTCATCCCCTCATCCCCCCACTCCCCACTCCCCACTCACCCTTCCTTGGATATCGACTCTGTAATACAACCCCTGCAACGCTTTGGTGTCCATTTGGGACTCGATCGCATCCTCAACCTTTTAGCAAATCTTGGTAATCCTCATCACCAAGTCCCCGTAATTCATGTTGCTGGCACTAATGGTAAAGGTTCAGTCTGTGCCTATCTTTCCTCAGTACTTACTGAGGCTGGTTATCGTACAGGACGTTATACTTCCCCCCATTTAGTCGATTGGACGGAACGTATTTGTCTGAACGAACAGCCAATTTCCTCTGAGGAATTGAGTCAATTATTCCAACAAGTCCAAGCTGCTATTCGCCCTGAAGACGAATCGCCAACTCAGTTTGAAGTAATTACCGCAGCTGCTTGGTTATATTTTGCCCAGCAGCAAGTTGATGTGGCTGTTGTAGAAGTCGGACTAGGAGGGCGCTTAGATGCTACCAATGTCTGCTTGGAACCCTTGGTTACGATCATAACTTCCATTAGCCGGGAACACTGGCAGCAACTTGGCCCTACCGTCGCTGATATTGCTAGAGAAAAAGCAGGTATTCTTAAACCTGGATGTGCCGTTGTGGTTGGAGCATTACCACCAGAGGCAGAGAAAGTTGTGCGATCGCGTGCTTTAAAATTACAATGCCCGATTTTTACGCCTCAAGCCGCCCGTCAAATCGCTACAGGATGGGCAGAATATCAAAATATTCAAAATTCAAACTTAATTAAATACCCTTTGCCATTAGCCGGACAAATTCAATTAGCAAATTCAGCTTTGGCAATAGCAGCTTTAGAAATTCTCCAACAACAGGGTTGGCAGATTTCTGAAGAAGCCATAATTAACGGCATGGCAAAAACTAAATGGCCGGGGCGGATGCAATGGGTTACTTGGAAAAACCATAAATTATTACTTGATGGCGCTCATAATACCGCCGCAGCCCAAGTTCTCCGCCAGTATGTCGATAGCTTAGACGCAGTTAACCTTAAGCCAGTCAATTGGGTTATGGGAATGTTTGCCGATAAGGATCATGCTGATATTTTTACCGCTTTACTGCGCCCAGGCGATCGCCTTTATTTAGTACCAATACCAATAGAATCTTGGCCAGGTAGAACTTCTGCTGATTTAGACTATTTAGCAAACCTAGCTTACAGCCTCTGTCCCAAATTAAGCGATCGCCAAATACATCCAGATTTATTCACAGCACTAGAAGCCGCTACCACAGACGATTTAATAATTGTGTGTGGTTCCCTTTATTTAGTAGGCGATTTTTTAGCAACAGCTATATCTATAAGTTCACTACAATGATTGTTGCAATTGCTTAAGCCTTTCTTATACATGTAAGAGTATTTGTTGCAAAGGTTAAAGTAATTGCAGCAAATGATTATACATTTCTTGCAAATACTTAAGCCTTTCTTATATATGTAAGAGTATTTGTTGCAAAGGTTAAAGTAATTGCAGCAAATGATTATACATTTCTTGCAAATACTTAAGCCTTTCTTATATATGGAATAACATTTGCTGCAAAGGTTAAAGTATTTGCTGCAAATGTTCAAAGTTGAGATACTAATACCATTTATTTTTGAAGATGCGCCTATAGGATTTAGGCACAACGACAAGCTGTAGCGGCAATTCATGTAGACGCAAACGCGAGTGCGTCTCGTAGAGAAGCGAAGCAATCCCAGCCCCTGCGATTGCTTCATTCCGCTTCGCTCCATTCGCAATGACATTGCAATACGGTTCGGTTAAGGTGCATAGGCCTTAAAGATCCCCCTTAGTCCCCCTTTTTAAGGGGGAAATACAGCCATTTTTAGCCCCCCTTTTTAAGGGGGGTTGGGGGGATCGAATCTTATCCGAACCGTATTGAATGACATTGTGTAATTAATTCTGGTCAGGCGATGATATTCTCATCGGTGGATTCGGCAATGATACTCTCCTTGGCGGTGCTGGCAATGACGTACTCACAGGTGGTACGGGTGCTGACAAATTTATTTACAACACTGATGCTGCTTTTGCCCTGAGTGGTATTGGTGTAGATGCGATGTCTACGACGGGCTATGACGCTCGAATACTCGCTAACGCAACGCTTACGGCGTCGCTGACTTTAAGAGTTCCCAAGGTGATCAAATTATCCTGGATAAAACTACTTTTAGTGCGTTCCCGCTTCGGGTTGCCGTAGGCATCGCTTCAACTGCGGGAGCAAGTTTTAGTAACAACAGTGATTTTGAAATCACTTCTTGGGCAGGAACTAGCACGGCAACAATTGTCTACGATCCTGTGAGTGGGCAGTTGTTCTACAACCCTAATGGCAGCGCGGCTGGTTTTGGTAGCGGTGGTCTATTTGCGACTCTAACTGGTGCGCCAACTCTTACGGCATTAAATTTTGTGGTGCTGTCTACTAACTCCTAGTACTGTTCCACTCCTGCGCCGCATCTTCTACAGCTTTATCTACAGTCTTCTGCCCTAACATTGCTGCTTGCAAGTTTTCGTAAATTGCCTTTTGCAGTTTGTTGGAATCCTTCAAAGTAGGGGTTAATATTTCTGCCTGTTGCAGTTGTTTAGCAGTGATAACTCGTGCTTTTTCTATTGTTGAAGCATTAGCTGGAACATCTTTAAAGTAACTATCAGATAATGCTTTGACTGTAGAAGGGAGGACATTCGCAGCTTTAGCAAAAGCTAACTGATTTTCGTCATTGGTGACAAATAAAGCAAACTTAACCGAGGCGTCTGGTTGTTTGCTATCGCGGGGAATAAGCATGTTCATCACCGCGACATTTTTCTTACCTGTGTCACCAGTGAGTTGAGGTGCTATTCCCGAAGCTTGAGCAATTTTCGGGGCATTATTAGCGATCGTTTTCAGAAACTCTGGCCCCGAAGCTAGAAACGCAGTCTCTCCAGATTGGTATAAATCGATCGCGTGGCGATGTCCTTGCGTCAAAGCTTCTTTAGGAAGCAACCCTTTTTTATACAAGTCTACCCAATACTGAAACGCTGCCTTCCCTTGTGCTGAATTAAACGCTGCTTTACCATCAGCATCTATTAGGGTGACTCCCATTTGCACGAAAGATTCCAGCACTTCACCAGAATCTTGCGGTACGAAAGTCACAAAAAAGGCATATTTGCCAGTCTTATCTTTAATTTGTTGCGCTGCTTGTGCCAATTCTGCGTAGGTTGCAGGTGGTTTATTGATACCTGCCTGTTTTAATAAATCGGTGTTATAAATGGTTAGCCGTGTGGTGAGATACCAGGGAATCCCAAAACTCTTGCCATTCAGCGTACAAGATTCCCAGATATTCGTTAGATAGGAGGAACGTACATCGTTTGGGACTTTCGCATCTAAATCTAACCAGGCATTTCGTCCTGCAAGTTGGGAAGCAAAACCCGGATTCAGGTTAACTACATCAGGTGGCGTTTTTGCTGAGACAGCTGTTAAAATTTTGTTCTCCATCGCTGCCCAAGGTACATCAACCCAGTTAATCTTTATACCTGGATTTTGCGATTCAAAATTTGCAATTAGGCTTTTGAAGTAGTCGGTAAATTGAGGTTGGAGTTGCATCGTCCAAAACTCAATAGTTGCCACTCCAGAAGTAGCCTGTTTTGTACCTGTACCAACATTACTTGTGCCGCAACTTACAATCCAACTGGTTAATAAGCCAAGCAGTGTAAAAGCAACAAGTAGTTTAAATTTTCGCAATTGAATCATTTTCCCAGTATTTTTACGCTTGCTCAGTGTGAAAAGCTTAGATCAGAATTGTCGAGATTATAGGCTAAATAAATTACCAGTAATAGAGGCGACTAGGGACTAGGGACTAGGGACTGGGGACTAGGGACTAGGGACTGGGGACTGGAGACTAGGGACTACGGACTAGGGACTGGGGACTAGAGAAAAGTTTTCTTAATACCCAATCCTAATGCCCAATGCCCAATGCCCAATGCCCAATGCCCAATGCCCAATGCCCAATGCCCAATGCCCAATGACGGCAGTTGCTCCACTTGGGGAGACCCCAAGACCGCACTGCCTCCCCAATGCCCAATTCAATTTAGCAGTCCAGCGGGCACAACTGTGGTAAAAAGCTTCAAAAGTCTGTTTGGCAAATCAAAAAAAGGGGTCGGCATTGAACTTGCTCCCGAACGGGTAAATGTAGTTCAGCTACGCAAGCAGGGTCAAGGCTTGAAGCTAGAAACCTTTACATCGGTAGCAGTTCCAGAAGGCGTAGTTACCGATGGTCAAATCACCGACCCCGCAGCAATGGCGCAATTAATCCAGCAGGCGCTAGCTGAGAGCAAAATCAAAACTTCTCGCGTTGCCACTGGTGTACCAGGGCGAGATTCCATCGTTCGGATTATACCAGTGCCAGCAGAGTTAGATGATAAAGAACTGCGAGAAATGGTTCTCAACCATGAAGCAGGTCTATATTTACCGTATCCTCGTGAAGAGGCTGATGTAGATTATCAGAAACTCGGGTACTTTGTAGATGAAGATGGCATTGAAAAAGTACACGTACTTCTAGTTGCCACCCGTAAGGAGATAACGGATACCTATATCAGTACATTCGAGCAGGCAGGATTGCAAATCGATGTTTTAGAAATTAACAGTTTTGCTCTGATTCGGACTATTCGTGAGCAACTGCGACAATTTGGCCCGCAAGAAGCAGCAGTACTAGTTGATATAGAGTTCGACAGTACAGAAATCGCCATCATCGTTAACGGAGTGCCACAATTTTCTCGCACAGTCCCAATCGGGACTTATCAAATGCAAACTGCCTTAGCAAGGGCAATGAGCTTACCCACATCACGAGATATGGAACTGTTACACGGAATGGTTATTCCCCCAACTTCTCTAGACGGCGGGAAAACTGGGGTTACTGAAATCAATCCTGGTATGGCAGCCATATTGAGAGTATTGGGAGAACTAACGGATGAACTGCGCCGTTCCGTCGATTTTTACCTCAATCAAAGTGAAAATTTGGAAGTAGCGCAGATTATATTAGCTGGCCCAGGAGGTGGACTCCAACAGCTAGATGAATTCTTTACCCAACGATTGAGCTTGCCAACTACCCAAATAGATCCAATCGGGGCTTTGTCTTTGGCAGTTGACACTGATAAATATCCACAGGTGGAACGCTCTGGCTTGGCGATCGTACTTGGTCTAGGAATGCGGGAGGTGTAACAAAATGTACAGCTTAGATGTTAACTTTCTTAAAGATCGCCCAGCATACCAGAAAAAGCCTGAGAGATCGGGAGGAATATCCCTAAAGTTTCCTGCTGGGAATTTGACACTACTGTATGTGGGAGTTGCAGTAGGTATAGGTCTTCCAGCTTTATTGGGACTTAGTTGGTGGTTGTTGCAAGGCAAGATTGTTGAATTAGATGGTCAGATTGCACAACTAGATCAAGAAAGCAAGAGGTTAGATACAGAAATAGGAAATATTAATAAAATCAAAGCCGAGACGAACGCAATTAAAGGGGAAACCCAAGCTTTAGTCACTGTATTTGACCAAATTCGACCTTGGTCAGCAATGCTGCAAGATTTGCGCGATCGCATCCCAGCAGCAGTGCAAATTAAGACCATCAAGCAAATCCCACCCATTGCGGCAGCGGAAGGTAAGCCAGCAAGCAATCCCGCTGGAGGGTTAGAAATTACCGGATTGGCTCGTTCTTTTAACGATGTCAATGATTTTTTATTGAGTCTACAACAGTCTCAATTCTTGAAGTCCACAGAAAGCAGAATTCTGACGGCAACGTTAGTAGATGCTCCCTTACCACCAGGTCTGGGTCAACCTACTAATGGTGTAACAATTAAGCCGCCACAAGTAGTTGAATACACTATCCAATCCAGTATGAATGATGTTCCAGCTTCGGAATTAATCCGGGAGTTGGAAAAAAAAGGCACAGTGGGGTTAGTGACTCGAATTCGTAGTATCCAACAAACAGGAGTCATTTCAAAATGACGCTGAGTGATGATTTAAATTTTGCCGAACAAGGTGGGGAATTCGATCAGGAAACGCCAGCATCCCCCGTGCTATTTGGTATTGCCTTTACACCAAAAATTATTGGCATATTGGTGGGGGTAATTGGTTTAGCAGGAGCAGGTTATATATTTTTAAACCTGCTGATGCCAGCTTTGGAAAGCTATCAGCAGCAGCAAGCCAAAAGCTCTGAACTGCAAGGGCAAATTGAGCAGAAAAAAGCCAGTATCAAAGAAATTGGCAAAGTTAAAGACGAGCTAGCACAGGCAAAACAGCAAAAAGTTCAGGTTTTAGGTTTATTCGCTAACGAAAAAAGCTTAGATACATTGCTGTTGGATATGAACCGCTTAGTTGAGTCTGGGAATACTCCAACTTCTGTTAATGCAGTGAGAGCCAAACTGAAGAAATTTGTGCCAGTTTCCCAAAAACCAGAACCAGTTACCGATGGAACTCTAGGACTACAGGTTGACGGTAAGTTGCAACGCAGCAGTATCAATGCCGAAATTACAGGAACTTATGAGCAAACACAATCGATAATTCGTAACATTGAGCGTTTACAACCTTTGTTAATAGTTAAAGATTATCAAGCAACTTTGGCTCCAGTAGAGTCAAGATCCCCATTAGATAAAACGCCTGTACAGGTAGGCCCAGCAGCGATTAATACATCATTCCAGTTACAGGTATTGATGCCACTTAGTCCAGAAGAAATAGCCGCCGCCGCAGCCGCCGCAGCTAAAACTGCTCCGAAAAAGTAGTTAGGAGTAGAGACGCGATTAATCGCGTCTGTACAGGAGTTAGGAGTTAGGAGTTAGGAATTGCGAGTTAAGAGTTAAGAATTACAAATTATCATTCCTAACTATTCACTCCTAACTCTTAACTACTTTTTCTCAACTTCTCAGAATTGTTTGTAAACAAGGTTTTATAAAGTGAGGAATGAACTGTGAAACAGCTTCACGGTAATAGTTTTATATTAGGTACTACCGCTTTTGTATTTTTGGCAGCTCAACCAGTTTGGGCACAAATTAGTCAAATTACTAATGTCCAGTTAAATCCAGTTAATGGTGGAATTAGCGTTACTTTGAAAACTTCTTCCGGGTCGCGCCCCCAAGTTTTCACTACAAAAAGAGGCAAGGTTTTAGTCGCAGATATTATCAATACTCAATTACGATTACCACAAGGTAATAGCTTTCGTCAAGATAGCCCAGCACCAGGAATTGCCTCTGTTGAGGTTAATCAGCTTGATGCCAATAGCATTCGGGTGACGGTAACGGGCAGCAACAACACACCTAATAGTCAACCTGTGGTGCGATCGCAAAATGGAATTACACTCAGCTTTAGCCCATCTGCTGGCACCATAGCATCAGCACCAACGCCAACAGCGCCAACACCACCTGTTACTACTCCAGCCCAACCGGGTCAAAATCCAAGTGTTCTCGTTCCCAACCCGGAAGTCACCATTGACGGACAACTTGCACAAGCTGCTGGCCCAGGTCAACCTGTGAGTCAGGCTCCACCTTTCTTACCTAGAGCCGTCGCCCCACCAGTGGGAGATATTGCCATCTCTAATACTGATGCTTCTCCTAGCACCATTGACTTAGGAACTCAGGAACGTGTACCCCGTTTAGTGCTGCGAGATGCGCCAGTGCGTGAGGTTTTGTCATTGCTTGCCCGTGCTGCTAATTTGAACCTAGCTTATATCGGAGGTGAGCAAGGTGCTGCTGCTAATGCACCGGCAGTTTCTCAAACAATCTCGTTAGATATAGAAAACGAACCAGTGCAAGATGTGTTTAACTACGTCTTGCGCTTGAGTGGTTTGGAAGCTAACCGCAGTAATCGCACGGTTTTTGTTGGGCCTAAACTACCTAATTCTACCCGTGACATGGTTATGCGTAGCCTGCGACTTAATCAGGTGACAGTGGGAGTCGCCCTGAACTTTTTGGTCGGCTTGGGAGCAGAAAGTGCCGTCAGCCGCGAACGACAAGTTACCAGTGTTAATGCTGTGCCTGTAGGGGCTGGAGCTACGCCTATCACCCAAACTCAGACCACCACAGAAACCAGAGTTGAAACTCAACGTGTTAATTTTACAGACTCTAACCCATTACTGAGAGGTTTACAGGCATTAGGAGATGAGCGTACTAATTCTCTAACCTTAATTGGCCCTCCCAGGCTAGTTGAGATGGCGATGGCTCAACTAACTCAGCTTGATATCCGCCGTCGCCAAGTGGTAGTCAACGTCAAGATTATCGATGTTAACCTCTTGAACACCCAAGACTACAACACTAGCTTTTCCTTTGGGGTTGGTAATAACTACTTTACTAGTGACGGCGGTGCAGCATCTCTAAATTTTGGCGGTTCGAGACCAGCTACAAGAGCTGAAGCATCAACTAGTGTGACTAGTACACCTGTCATCCAGAATCCCGTTACAGGAGGAACATTTCTGGGTGATGGGTTTTTTAACCCACAAGGCAACAGACCATCAGCTACTGCTGCTTTAGGCGATCCACTACAACCTGGTGTGACAAACTTTACCCCAGGAACATTTACAAATCAAATTGTGCCAATTGAGATTGATCCTGTTACTGGTACACCCACTAGGTTCGGCTTTCAACCCACAACAACTTCTGATACATATACATTTGGCCTGCCGAGTTTATTCCAGTTCCCTAAACGTCTTCTCGCTAGCTTGCAGGCTCAAGTGCAAAATGGCAATGCCAAGATTTTGACAGACCCGACGTTAATTGTGCAAGAAGGTCAAACCGCTAATGTCAACCTGACTCAGGAAGTGGTAGGTAACATTGTAAGGGAAATAGTTCGTGACGCAAATTTAGCCACAGAAACGATTTCAGCGCAAAAAGACCGAGTAGGTTTAACTCTAGGTGTCAAAATTGAGCGGATTGACGATAACGGTTTTGTCTCTCTATCGGTAGCTCCTGTGGTCAAGGCTCCCCAAGCTCCGGCTACCATAAATGTTGGAGGAGGCGGTAGCCAACAAATATTCTTGGTGTCTGAGCGCTCTCTTAATTCTGGCTTGATTCGCTTGAGAGATGGACAAACACTGATTCTCTCAGGAATTATTCAAGATTCAGACAGGACGACTATCTCCAAAATTCCCATCTTGGGCGATCTTCCACTAATTGGTTCGCTATTTAGAAGTACAAACAGACAGAACCAGCGCAATGAGGTGATTGTATTGCTCACACCTCAAATTATGGATGACTCTGAAAACTCCTCCTACGGCTATAACTACAACCCCAGCCCAGAGGTGCGGCAAATCCTTGAGCGTCGGGGGTTAAAGGTTCCTGGCAGGTAATAAAGATAATAAGCAGGTAAGTTACATCTGGCAAAAGCTCAGATCCCCGATTTCTTTAAGAAGTCGGGGATCTTCTTGTTCACGAGTAGGATTAAATTTAAATGTCATTCTAGAATAAAACTACCCAATCACAATAGAAGTAACAGTAGTGGGTGAATACTAATGAGTTCAGAACAAGAGTTATTAACAAAGTGGCGTTCTCTTCCACAAGACAAACAAGAGGAAGTTTTAGATTTTGTTGAATTTCTTGGTTTGAAAAACTCTGCAAATAAAGTCCCATTGGGAGAACGTTTGCAGCAAATTCGCACTAAGATTGTTGCTTCTGGTAAACATTTATTAGATGAAGATGAAATTGAAAAAGAACTCGCCAGTCGCAGAGGTGGGCTACAGAGTAGAGAAGAATGAAAATAACTTATATTGATTCTGGGGTATTACTCAGCGCAACAGATGGTATTGGTAGAATTGCCGAGAAAGCCCTTGAAATATTGGGAGCATCCCAATTTTGCTAAAAGACACAGAACTGGTACAAAAACCCTGTACAAACCTCTTTGCTTTGCGTTCTTTGCGTCCTTTGCGGTTCGT
Source organism: Nostoc favosum CHAB5714 (assembly GCF_020829495.1). GTDB lineage: Bacteria > Cyanobacteriota > Cyanobacteriia > Cyanobacteriales > Nostocaceae > Nostoc > Nostoc favosum. The sequence goes on from NZ_JAIVFQ010000015.1 coordinate 13,211, forward strand.
TATTTCATTCTCCGCCTAAGTCCAAATACCGTATAAAAATAAACTTGCACATTTGGGATGCTCCCGAAATATTAGGAGATTCCAAACGGGAATTTGCTTGTAGTGAGTTTGTCAAATTGGAGGTAAGTCCAAAAGCGGTTTTTAACAAGCAAACCGAAGAAGCTCAATTCTATGAAGAATTTTTTAGTGATGTTACCTACTGGGCGAGTGATTTGACTCATATTGTTCAAGAGGCTTACCAAATTGCTTCTCAGTATGGTTTAGCAGCTATGGACGCGCTTCATGTAGCTGCGGCGTTGTCAGTTGGTGCAGAAGAATTAGTCACAACCGAGAAAAGAACAAAGCCCATGCATCGATTAACTAGTATTAATGTAGTTTCTATTTTCGATTGAATTACTATGAGAAATGTCATAAATAATCTAGAAACTGTAATATGAAGACGACGATTTATCGCGTCTTTGTGATTTATAATTTTCATTAAAAATTTTTAACTGAAGGTTTGTAGCCAGTCAGCTAACAAAAAGGGAAATACTCTTATGACAGCACTTACATTAAACCTCAATTCTGTAATTAAACTGACAAGAGAGCAATTTTATCAGTTGTGTAAAGAAAACCCCGATTTAAAATTAGAACGCAATGCCGAAGGAGAGTTGATTATAATGCCACCTACGGGAGGAGAAACAGGAAAAAGTAATTCTACTATTAACGCTCAAATATGGTTCTGGAACGACCAAAATCAATTGGGCGAAGTTTTTGATTCATCAACTGGATTTACTTTACCTTCAGGGGCTGACCGTTCTCCAGATGTTTCTTGGGTAGAAAAATCTCGTTGGGATGCTTTGACTAAAGAACAAAAAGAAAAATTTATTCCTTTATGTCCTGATTTTGTTATCGAAATACTTTCGCCTAATGACAGCTTGAAAAAAACTCAGGACAAGATGCAAGAGTATATCGAAAATGGTTGTCGTCTAGGTTGGTTGATCAACCGAAAAAAACAGGAAGTAGAAATTTATCGTCCAGGACAAGATGTGGAAGTTTTAAAATCTCCTCAAACTATTTCTGGGGAAAATGTTTTACCTGGTTTTGTACTCAATATACAACGAATTTGGTAAAAGGTTCGGTGTGTGGACTTTAGTTATCACACACTTATAAAACAGCAAGTGTGGTTGTGGCTACGTTGGTAGACCTCCAGCTTTAAAAATCTGTTCGGCTGTTAAATTCAATTCCGGGAAAGTAGGCGAGACGATGCGATCGCTGCCTCTAAATTGAGTAACTTGGTATTCACTATCGATTAATTGATAAATAGATATAGTAGGCTGTTTAGGGTTGCCGGTAAACTTTTTAGCGCCTAGACCAAGATAATCTACAACCCAGTATTCAGGAATTCCAATACCCTCATACTTACCCTGTTTTGTGTAGTAGTCATCATCCCAGTTGGTACTAACTACCTCAACTACTAAGGGAATTGATGCTGCAAGGCTTACAGTTGATTCTTTTTTCCATAGCGGCTCATTTATTAAATTAGGGCGATTCAGTAATAGCACATCTGGGGAATAGGCAGATTCCGAATTAGTTGGTTTTACCAGCGCAGTTTTGGGGATTGTATAAGGTAAATTTAATCGGTCAAATTCTACTGTTAGTTTTCTTGCTACAAAACCAACAACATCTTCATGGTCTCCTACTGGTTGTGCCATTTCAACAATCACTCCATCATGTAATTCATATCTTCCACCTTCGGGTCGCCACGCGGCAAAATCTTCAAAGGTTACTAGTTTTGGTATGGCTTGAGTCATAATCTATTACCCCTAGTAGTCGTTTCGATCATATCGCTTTCTTACGTTCAGCCTTAACAGTAATATTAAGGGGTACAGTACTGGAAAAGGTTTGTTGCGGAGAACTAAACTATGGTGGCAATAACAACATCCGCAGAAAATAGGGTTTTACTGCAAAACATCAGCTGGCAAACTTTTAAAACCATGCTGGCTGAAATGGGTTCAGATCGTAACTCCCGACTGGCTTATGACAATGGAACCGTAGAAATTATGACCCCACAAATGCCGCACGAGAACTCAAACCGTGTAATTGAAGGTTTTGTTGGGGTGTTGTGCGAAGAGTTGGACTGGGAAATTAGACGCGCTGGTTCGCTAACTTTAACGCGGGATGATTTGCAGCGAGGAGCCGAGCCAGATAGTAGCTACTATATTCAAAATGAAGCATTAGTTCGAGATAAAGAAAATATTGACATAGCGATCGACCCGCCCCCTGACCTTGTGCTGGAAGTGGAATATTCCAGGTCTGCAATAAACAAGCTTAGGCTTTATGCTGCGATGGGAGTCCCGGAATTTTGGCGTTATAACGGCAGTGTGTTGCGAGTCTACACGCTTGCAGGTGGGCAATACTCAGAAGTCGAAACCAGCCCTACTTTTGCGCCTGTGTCAGTCAAGGAGATTCCTCGATTTATCCAAGAAGCTAAAAAGAATGGGGAAATTGCTACTACCCGTGTTTTTCGGGTTTGGGTGCAAGAGAAAATTTCTACTAAGAAACAGTAAAATCATGACTAAAGCTAGCCTAATGAGTCGGATTACGCAAAATCCTGGGCAATGTGGAGGTCGCCCTTGTATTAGAGGAATGCGAATCCGTGTAAGTGATATTTTAGAGATGCTGGCCGAAAATGTGAGTTCAGCCGAAATTTTAGAGGATTTTCCTGATTTAGAACCAGAAGACATCCAAGCCTGTCTGTTATTTGCAGCGCGGCGCACAGACTTTCCTCGATTGACTGCATGAATATCTGGATTGATGGGTAAGCAAGTTCGTAGTAAGGACTGAAGTCCTTATTTTTTTAAGCACTAAAGTGCTTACTACAAACTTTTTTTTATAAATATTAATTAATCTCAGCAATAACTCTTCACCATCGGTAATGAATCCCAACAAACGCTAACCATCTCTCACCTCATCACTATCCTGTTTTCTTGGCGATTGCGGGATTTACTAGGTATTTTTTCCTACTTTTGGGGTGGTTTTTAGTGAAACAAGTACCCTAAAATTACAAAAAATCCTGAAATCTATATAAATTAATGGTTTCATCTATCCACATCAGGCTACAACACCTTAGAATGATTCATTGAAAAGTCGAGCCGATGGGATGTACAGCCGTTTTGAGTAAAGCTACTCCCAAAGGATGATTTTTGTATTTTCGCAAACGAAGATTTCAGTACAGATGCATCAGGGTGCATCCGTAAAGAATCTCAAGTAAACTTTCAGGAGTTTGACATGAACAAAGGTGAATTAGTTGATGCCGTAGCTGAAAAGGCTAGTGTTACCAAGAAACAAGCGGATGCAGTCTTAACTGCCGCTTTGGAAACTATTATTGAAGCGGTTTCCTCTGGTGATAAGGTAACGTTGGTAGGATTTGGCTCTTTTGAATCACGGGAACGTAAAGCCCGTGAAGGTCGCAATCCGAAAACAAATGAAAAAATGGAAATTCCAGCGACGAGGGTTCCTGCCTTCTCGGCAGGAAAACTGTTTAGAGAAAAGGTAGCACCCCCAAAAGCATAGGTTCTGTCTTCGGGAACCCTTTTTTAATGCGGCAACCTGCACACGGGGGAAATTTAGCCTGGGCAGCAGCACTGGCTGGCTGTCCCCCTGATGCTATTCTGGATTTCTCTGCTAGCATCAGCCCGTTGGGGCCTCCAAATAGCGCGATCGCTGCTATACTGTCCCAAATCGGTAATCTTAAGCACTATCCAGACCCCAACTATAGTGAACTGAGACTAGCTCTCAGTCACTTCCATCAATTGCCGCCTGAGTGGATTCTGCCGGGTAACGGCTCCGCAGAATTACTCACTCTCATAGGTAGGGAATTAGCCCAATTAGCCGCGACAATTTTAATAACTCCAGCCTTTGGCGACTACTACCGAACCCTGAAGGCGTACAACGCTAATGTGCTGGAGTTTCCTTTGTCACTTGTACTGAGCGAAGCCGTTGGCGCAGCCTCTCGTAGAGAAGTATTGGTCACTGGTCATTGGTCATTGGTCATTGGTCATTTGTCATTGACAAAGGACAAGGGGCTATTGCTGAATAATCCCCACAATCCAACCGGAAAGCTATTTTCGCGGGACTCTATTTTGCCCTACCTAGAGCAATTTGCTTTGGTGGTGGTGGATGAAGCATTTATGGATTTTGTGCTGCCTAATGAGGAACAAAGCCTAATTTCGGTGGTGCAGGAATATAGGAATTTAGTAGTATTGCGATCGCTGACCAAATTTTACAGTCTTCCTGGACTGCGATTAGGATATGCGATCGCACACCCGGACTGCCTAGCTAAATGGCAGCTATGGCGTGACCCTTGGCCCGTAAACACGCTAGCGGTGGCGGCGGCAATTGCGGCACTTCAGGATACGGAGTTTCAGCAGCAAACCTGGGCATGGCTACCACCTGCACGAAACCAACTCTTTCAGGGTTTGGCTGAAATACCAGGATTGCAACCCCAAATAAGTGCTGCTAACTTTTTACTGATTGAGTCTCAACAGTCTACTTCGCAGTTACAGCAACAATTACTCAAGCATCACCAGATTTTAATCCGCGATTGCCTTAGTTTTAAAGAACTAGGCGATCGCTTTTTCCGGGTTGCTGTACGTTCCCACTCCGATAACCAACGCTTACTAACAGCGTTAAAAGAGAGTTAGGAGTTAGGAGTTATAAGTTAGGAGTTATAAATTGAAGAAGGGTTTTAATTCCTAACTCCCAATTCTTAACTCTTAACTCCTAACTCCTGTACAGACGCGATTAATCGCGTCTCTCCTGTACAGACGCGATTAATCGCGTCTCTACTCCTAACTCCTAACTCCTAACTTTAAATTCACGTGACCGTTGACTACGATGTTGTAATTATTGGCGGCAGTCTTGCTGGATACTACGCTGCCCTTGCTGCAACCCAACTACGTGCTACAGTTGCCCTGGTGGAACCTAAAGTAGACTACGGGTTTACTCATCACCATGCTCTTACCGAAATCGGTAAGCTGGCGCAGAAGTTGAATGATGCCGCTAGTTTTGGTATTCATGTCACACACACTGATACCTCAGAAGAATGCCACATATCTATAGCATGGCAAGAAGCTATGCTGTATGCTCAATGCGTTGCCTCAAATCTCAAAGAACAGCATTCTCCAGCCATCCTAGCCGCGTCGGGGGTAGATATAATCGTTGGCAGTGGTCAATTTCAATCTTCACCTCAACTGGCTTTTGCCGTTAACAATCGCCTATTACGCGCCCGTACCTATTTACTCGCTAGTGGTTCGCGTCCAGAAATTCCAGATATTGAAGGATTGCAAGCCACTGGCTACCTAACCCTATCTAATATTTGGCAATCCTTACAGCGAGGGACATTACCCAAAAATTGGGTAATTATAGGCGGAATTCCCCAAAGCATTGAAATTGCTCAAACTTTAGCGCGGTTTGGTTGCAGTGTGACGCTGGTAGTCAAGCACCCTTATGTTCTACCCAATATTGACCCTGAGATAGCCATATTGCTTCAGGCACAGTTAGAAGTCGAAGGTGTGCGCGTCCTCACCGATAAACCAGTGACTCAGGTGAGGCTAATTGAGGATAAAAAGTGGATTCAAGCAGGAGATAAGGCAATTGAAACTGATGAGATTTTAGTGGCGACTGGACAGCAGCCGAATCTTGAATCTCTAAATTTGGCAACAGTAAATGTGAAATGGCATCGGCGTAGCTTGGTAGTGAATGATAAACTGCAAACCACTAATCACCGCATTTACGCCTGTGGTGATGTAATTGGTGGTTACGACTTTGCCAATATCGCTAATTATGAAGCAAAAATTGCCCTGAACAATGCACTATTTTTCCCCAGGTTACAAGTAGATTATCGCTTCATTCCTTGGGCAATGTTTTCTGTGCCGATGGTGGCGCAAGTGGGTTTGACGGAGGCGCAGGCAAAACGCCTCTTTATTCGAGATGAAGTTTTAGTTTTGCGACAATATTTTAAAACAGTGGCAGCAGCCCAACTTCGGGACGAAACTACTGGTATGTGTAAATTAATTGTGCTAGACAACGGCGAAATTTTGGGAGCTTCGATATTGGGGGCAGAAGCTGGAGAGTTGATTAATTTGATTGCCTTGGCAATGTCCCAAAAAATTAAAGTCAAAGATTTAGCAAATTTATCTCCGGTCTATCCGAGTTTTTCAGAAATTCTAGAACAAGCTGCTAGAGAGTGGAGTAAGCAAAGGTTAAATAGCAATATTGCTTTGCAAGAGTTTTTAGAAGGCTTCTTCCATTTCCGCCGCAATTGGAATTTGTGAGTCAATACAGTTCAGTTAAGCATTTCTTCCTTCTCTTTGCGTCCTTTGCGTCCTTTGCGGTTCGTTAAAAAAATTGACTTTGACAAAGAGTTTTAGCCTTAAGTGAACCGTATTGATTTGTGAGTGGGGAGTCAGAGCTATTTCATTCTCATCTAGCCCACCTCAGAATAAATTCTGAGGCTAATAGCAAAAGTTGTCTAAAGACGACTAAGAAAGGCTTTTAGTCCACTTTAGTGGACTTGGGCTATTAGCCCGGAACTTTAGTTCTGGGCGGTTTATGTCTAGAACGAAATAGCCCTGAGTAGGGAGTAGGGAGTTAGAAGTTTGGAGTTGAGCCTCTGAACTCGGAAGTTGAGCCTCTGAACTCGGAAGTTGAGCCTCTGAACTCGGAAGTTGAGCCTCTGAACTCGGAAGTTGAGCCTCTGAACTCGGAAGTTGAGCCTCTGAACTCGGAAGTTGAGCTTTTGAACTCGGAAGTTGAGCTTTTGAACTCGGAAGTTGAGCTTTTGAACTCGGAAGTTGAGCTTTTGAACTCGGAAGTTGAGCCTCTGAACTCGGAAGTTGAGCCTCTGAACTCGGAAGTTGAGCCTTTGAACTCGGAAGTTAAATTTTGGTTTAAAACCCCTGCATTATTACCCACACTACCCCAGCCGCTACTAGAGGCACGCTGAGGTTATCTGTGCCGTGGGGCGAGACTGCCTCTGCTAGGGTGGCGAAAGTAGCAGTTATTACCGCCGTCAATAAAGCCCATGCCAAACTAAAAGGTTTTGCTAGGGGACTCAGCGAGGAACCTGGTAGCAGCAACAGTACTAAGAAAATCACTACTGTACTCGCTACAAACATTGCTGCTGAACCTTCCCAGGAACGCACAGAATTTCCCACTTGGTATTTATGCTGCCCGAAGCGTCTACCAATTAAGGCTGCCAGTGCATCACCCCAGGTCATCGCCATTATCCCAGCTACGGCGATCGCAACGCTATCTACTGGCCCATCTGGTCGCCATAGTAGCCCGAAAAGCAGCGTTACTGAGATAGCGAAATAAACTGTACCAGGGGAGCTATCCTGAGTATCCATTGCGCCGATGATTCGGTAGCGGTAAAACAGGTAGTTGAGTCCGATAAAGCTAGCAAAAGGTATAATTCCGATTTCCCAGTGGTTAAACAGTAGCAGGACGCCGAAAGCCCACATCCCTGCACCGATATGGATTAGCTTGCGAGTAAAATCCGGCTTTACACCAAACAGCCTACGCAGTCCCTCGCCAATAACGAGCAGACCAATAGCGTAAACATAAGAAATTGCTAGCCCGATAAAATCATTGTTAGTCATTAGTCATTAGTCATTTGTCATTGGGCATTCATCAATAATTCTTCTTCCCCTGCTCCCTCATCTCCCTCATCTCCCTCATCTCCCCCTGCTCCCTGCTAAGAGCTCCCTGCCCCCCTGCTTCTTCACTTGAATCGATCGCTATTTCGTCTAAAGTTCTTTTCTATTAACGAAGCACTACCAATACCTTGAAGAATACCACGACCGATTAAACCTAAACCTCTACCAATGATTTGGGTGAGAATGAAGACTATACCGCTACCGACAATAGCTAATAGTGATTTTAAACGCGGTGCGATCGCATCACTAAATTCTAAAAGCAATGTCACTACTAAAGGAATATTAGAAAGTTTTACTAGCTCCTCATTCCGAGGAGCATAAACTGAAGTAATGGCAATACCACGAGGCGCAATTACAAAGAGTTCGTAGCGACTTTCAAAAACGGCTTTTGGTTCATTTATATAATTATTTAATCGATATTTCCACGACAAATCATTTCTAAATCGTTCAATCTCTCTTGTGGAAATCAATTGCCGTCCATAAAAGTTGTGCTTAATCTCCTCTACATCTGCTAAAGAATTTAGCAGTGGTTGCACTACCCCATTCGCTACCTGAATCAACAAGTTCTCTAAAATCATTAATGCTTGGGACTTGGCTTCAGCGCTGACTACTGGATAGGAGGTATTATCAATGTTCAATTCTGTTTGAAATATTAGATAGGAATACAAATCACAAATTAACGGAATTTTATTAAGAATATCTCTTTGCACAACTTCTATACTTGGTAATAAATAATTAACAAGTTCTATGTTTTGATTCCCTAGTTTTATCCGAGAAAACTTGCCAAAGTAATCTGTAATTGCTGCTTGCCATAACTCGCGTAATAAGCTAAATTTTACCTCATATAATTGATTTATATCTATTTGAGAAGCACGCAATTCATCCAACTGTTCAGCCAATTTTTGCAGGATAAGATAAAGTAATTCCCGTTTTTTATCTTCACGAAATATGTCGATTTCTAAAGGTATATCTGTGACATTTCGTAAAGGAAATTGAAGTTTGGTAACACAAGATGCAAATAATGCAGATTGTAGTGTTCCCGGACTAAGTAAAGGTGGCACAGTTTGCCTTTGTTGAATGGCACTACTCAACGAAGCAGCCTGAGGCGGTTCATCAGCAACGGAGACATTTTCCTCTTGCCTTTCTTGTGATGAAACCAACAACTGATTTAGCAACCAACGAGCCGCTAGCAGTTCTCGCCTCTGTCCAGCTAGAATTGCTCGATCTAATACTGGTAGTCCGGGAACTTGTAATTGTGCTGTTACTGCGGCTAGGGTAGCTTCAATGTGAGCAATTCCTGACAAACGTAAATTATTTCGGAGTTTGGAGAAGGGAAGTGGTGAGTGGGTAGAGACGCGATTAATCGCGTCTGTACTATGAAGTAAGGAGTTAGGAGTTGTGATTGCTTCCATGTCCCGAAACCAATAGTCACCACCATCTGCAACTTCTTGCATGGCGGCGACTAACTCAGGAAGTGGTGTACCTTTGGGGCAGTAGCCATTAATACCAACAGATTTTGCAGCCAATAGCAGTCCTTGTTCTTGAACAGAACTGAGAAGTAAAATTGGCAGGTTGGGATATAAGGCTTTGAGTTGCCGACAGAATTGTAAACCTAACTGTTGACTGGTGGTAGAGCGACCATTACCGAATTCCAAAACCACCAAATTTACCTGATTTGGGTCTTCTTGGGCAATTTCTGCTAAAATCTGCAAGGCAGCAGTATTAGTTTCTACCACTCCTGTTACTTCTAGGTTAGGAATTGCTTCTAGAGCTACCCGTAATCCCAGACGAAAAATCGGGTCTTGGTCGATTAACAATAATTTTAGAGGGCGATCGCTCATAGTTTACTCAATTACACAAGCACTGTTTTTTACCAATCAGAAAACAGCTTTGATACAAAACTTTGTCTTCCCCATTGTCACCTGTTTTCGCAAACTGATAAATCGATCATAATTGCCTTATGCAGCCTTCACTGTGTAATTAAATGAACTTGAGTATTCGGCACTGGTTGGCGGAACGCTATATCGCAATCAATCAAATCAGAGGATTTTCGGCGGGACAATTGGCAGGTATTGCCTACCGGATTGTTCAGGATATGGAAGTCAAAAGCCTGATGCCTTTTGATATCTGTACCTTGGTAGAGGTTTTAGAACTGCCTTTAGGGATTGTTTGGGAAGAAATCAGTGTCATTTCCCAGTTGACAGAAAACCTGTTGCGTAGCCTCAGCCAAAAAAAACCGTTAAAACGTAACGAAGGCACATGGCTGGCGTTTCAAATTGGCTATCTCCAAGCTTTGCAAGCAATTATAGAGCAGGAAGCAAGCTTGCAAAGACCGTGGCTAGACCGGGCAAATATACCCATCCTGAAGGAGGAAATGGGTAAACTCACCCTCCAAGATTCACAACTGCAAGGGTTACTAAAAACTCTCAGTCCGGGTAAATTAACTGACACTCAAGCTGAACAAGCGCTGTCTTTGGTTGCCGATTCATTACTGGTGCAACAAATAAATAACGCTGCCATAGCTTGGTTAATTGCCAATGGTGCAGAGGAACCTGAAGCTAAACTCCTAACAGAGCGTTTGCTCAACTCACTTCCTGGTCACTTACTGGTAGTCGTTACCGAAAATGCTGCACCTTTAGCTCAACTGCAAAAATTTTTTCGTTTAGGGATTTCATTATCTCCCAATTTGATCACCCCAGAAGTGGGTTCTATAGTCGGTGAAAAAATTGATTTGCACCGAGAACATTACCGTGCAAGTTTGATTAAAAATCTCAGTATGCCTTTGCTCATGGAATCCTTTGCCCTCAAGGATATCTATGTTGCACAAAAAGGCTTACCAATAGAGGAAAGTATTTCTGAGCAGGATAAAAAAACTGTTAAGCCAGTTGATTTAAAAACATGGGCGCAGCAACAGCTAGCTGATTTAGAAACGATCGCTCTCATTGAATCGGAACCTGGTTATGGAAAAACTAGTTTTTGTCAACTTTGGGCAGCACAGGTAGCACAGGAATTTTACCCTAATTGGATGCCTATAGTAATTAGGTTACGAGATGTAACTTATGGCAAAACCTTCATCGAAACCCTAAATTCTGCCTTTGCTGTTAATCTTTCAACTTGGTTAGAGCAAGAAAATCTCCCTTGTTTGTTGCTGCTAGATGGTTTGGATGAACTGCCCCCTTCTGCTCATGGTATAAGGGCAAAAGCAATTTTTATTCAGCAATTACTGAACTTTCAATCTCAGCATAGACACAAAATTTTGTTAACGAGTCGATCAACGACATTACAAGAAATTGCCCCAGAGATCCCGTTGCCATTGAAGCGAATTATCATTCAGCCATTGGATGCGGAGGAACTCAAACAATGGTTTCAGCAATGGACAAAAGTGCAATCGTTGGCGAACGCTCAAAATTTCTTTACATTCTTAAAACAGGCAGGGTTGTTTGCCAGCCAATCAAAGTTAAGAGAATTATCTGCCCTTGTCCGTCAACCCCTAATGCTGCATTTGTTGGGCATTTTACACCGCGAGGGACTGCTAGATGATGAACTATTACACTTAGCTGCTCATAACCCAAAGTCTTCTCTGTTATGGGAAATTTATCATCGCCTGAGTCGATGGTTGTTGGGCTATCCGCTAACTGGCGGTATTAAGACGATGCTACTGCGATCAGGATTGGCTCATATCCACCGGACTCCAGAAGCGATCGCTAATTTACTCGCTAGTCGTCATCCCGAAGATTTACTTGAGCAGATGCAAGCGATCGCTCTGAAAATTTTACACTCACAACGTCATCAAATTAATTTGGCTGGTGAATTTAATTCTCTACCAGGGTTTTATTTTAAAATTCGGGATTTAGAAAGCTCAGGCAAAAGCGCAGCGAAAACTAGTTTAATTGAGTTTTCGCATATTAAGTTAGGAGAATATCTTTGTGCTGAGGCTGTGACTGCTGAGTTGAAATTACTGACTCAGTGCCAAGATGAGGTTTATGGCAAGCTCACCTTTGTGCTTGATTCTCCTAGTAGCGTTGCCCAGCATATTTACAATTTACTGGGTTACGGGATACTGAGCCAAGAAATTGAGGAATTGGGCATCGCAATTTTACGCCGGGAGCAAAAGCACAAGTTTTCCTTTGAAGTTTTGTTCCAACGGCTTTTGTCTTTCTGGCGTGCTTACTGTCAAGGCTGCTGGTTAAATGAAGGGATAGCCCACAAAGCTTTGACTCATTTCCACGAACTACAAAACCCAGTGAATGTTGAGCAGGTGAATGCTGCGGTGGGACTGAATGTGTTTTTATTGCTTTGTGCTTGCTACCGAGAAACAAAAGTTCCCTTTTGGCCTTGTGGGAATCCAGTCAATTTAGCAGAATTCAATCCAGAGGCTTTAAGTGCGCTGATTGCTAGAACAAGCCTTTTGCATAAGAATGCCTTCGCAACCCGAATTAAGTCTCTGGCTGGACTCAATTTATCGGGAGCCTCTTTGTTACAAGTAATGTTAACTGGGGTAAATCTTGAGCAGACAAACTTATCCAATGCGGAGTTAATCGGGGCGAATTTGGCTGGAGCGAATTTGCAACAGGCGAACCTCGCAGGCGCAAACCTGCAACAGGCAAACCTCGCAGGTGCAAACCTGCAACAAGCAAACCTTACAGGCGCAAACCTCCAACAGGCAAATCTTACAGGCGCAAATCTTAATTCTGCCAATCTCACTAACGCGTGCTTATTTGATGCCATTCTCGCTGAGGCTGACAAAAAATTAGCCATCGATAATGATGCTTTGTTCTCCCAAGAATCGTTTCAAAGATTGAAGCATTTGCGATCGCAACAGCCTTTCTTAAGTACAGTCAAAATTGCGACAAACACAGATAATTGGAACAAACTCCCTGCGATCGGACTAATTGAAAGCTCTGAAGGCACAATTTTACCAGTAGATTTATATGATGATGATGCCGATGATCAGACAATTTTTGGCAATAATTCTATTGGGGAATAGGGCATTGGGGATTGGACATTGGTTATTAATTCTTGTCCCTCACTCCCTCACTCCCTCACTCCCTCATCTCCCCCTGCTCCCTCATCTCCCCCTGCTCCCTGCTCCCTATCCCTCTTGCGGGTTACGGTAACCAAAAAAGTTAATACTGTAATCAGTAATCCGCACTCCTGTTTCTTCTTCAATTTTGCGGATTAACTCTTCTGGCAGTTCCACATGGACATCAAGAATTTGATTTGTATCTATACAGTTTACATGACTGTGAGAGTCACTGATATTGCCGTACAAACGCCCATCACAGCGTTCAATACACTCAATGATGCCCTGACTGGATAATGCTTCTAAATTTTGATAAACAGAAGTATGACCGATATCTTTACCTTGTTGGTTCAAGCGATCATAAATCTCTCTAGCAGAAAGATGTTCATTTGCTTGCCAAAGTAATTCCAGAATAAAGCGACGCTGGCGGCTGACGCGCATACCCAAGATTTGGCACTGCTCAAGCGCATCTTCTAGGGAACGAATTGGTTTTGTAGAAATTGTTTCTTTTTGCATATTACAGTTTCTTAACTGTTGAGGGAATTTTCCCATTTAAATGTTTATTGCTTATTTAATATATGCAATGATATTGCATACTACTTTTTCACCTGTACTTGTGTTTTGGCTTTTGATGCTGCGGAAGTTACAGGTTGCGATAATGATTTTTTTGCTTATTGACGGCTACTTTGTCAGACCTTAATCTAAAACAAACTCATTACAACTTTAACTTAAAATTGCTGTAAATGTCCACCTTGGGAAAGGCAACGTCTGCCCCAAGTAGGCTAATTCTAATGGCACACCATGTTAATCGTGTAGTAATTTTTTAGTTAAATGCGAGTATTTATCGCCATTACGAAAGTAACATTTAAGTGGAGAAATTTGGTGTACGTGAGTGGCGTAGGCTAGCAAAAACCGCAGGCATCACCATCTGCTCATATCAAGGTTAGCAACGAGATGTATATTTGTTATAACGAGCGGAAATTAAGCAAAAGTATCAAATAAATTAGAGAAGGTCAGACTTGTATACAGACCTTGTATATAACAGTCCTATTTGATTCGTGAAAAATATAAATAAAAAAACGAACCGCAAAGTATTGGCTTTGGGCGCAAAGGGAAGAAAGAAGAAAGAGATATATAATTTTCACAAATGATTTAGGACTGCTATAGGTTGACCAATTATCAGCAAAAAAAGTATTAGTAAATACTAATTTATTTCTAAAGGTTAATCTAGCGTCAATCCCTGAAAGCTGCTACTGTAGATTCTCGATCCTACAGTTGAGCATCAAAAAAGTGGCTGCTGAATCAAAGACAATCGCGATCGCACTCAATAATGACTTCATTAACAATCTGGATCTGTCGCCTGCGTCAACGGTGATTGAAGAACTGCTGCAAGATGGGGCCGCATCCCATGAACAGCAGCTACGCTTTGATATCAATTATGAACTCGAACCTGGCGACCCACGGGAACTCTCAGAAATTCCAGAGGTGCGGCTGTGGTTTGTGCGCCTAGATGCCAAATACCCTTGGTTGCCATTTTTACTAGATTGGAAAGCTGGAGAATTTGCTCGTTATAGCGCCATGCTTGTACCACACCAGTTCAGTTCCAAAGAAGGCATTCAGTACAATCCTGAAGCCTTAGAAATATTTTTGATGCACAAAATCTTTATTTTAGGTGATTGGCTCAAACAACAAAATATCCCCAGCCTCTCGCGGCTGAAGTCTATGGCCCAAATGCTGGGTTATGAATTAGAGGATGCTTTTTTTGAAATATTTTAATCCTGAGTTCTCGTTTACGTGAGGTATACCCGTAGGGGCACGGCACTGCCCATTGGTGTCAACTTAAACTCAAACGCTTATCCCACAGGCGTTTTACCCCCCTTAATCCCCCCGATATATTGGGGGGAAACAAGAAAATCCAGTTCCCTCCCCTTGGAAAGGGGAGGGTTAGGGTGGGGTAACGCGGATCGTGATGGGAAGTCAGAGAACTGAATATCACGTTTTGACAAGGGTTTCACGTTAAGTTGACACCAATGGGCACTGCCGTGCCTCTACACCTTGCGATGTAATGTTGTACCGCATCTGAATGGGAACCGCTATAACCGCAAAATCTAGCTGTCACGTCTAGGTTTTGCGGCCATTCAACAAACGCATAACTATATTGGATATCCAATAGACTGATTGCAGAAGTTGAGACAAACTGCTGGTTTAGCCGCCCCAAATTTTCTCCAAAACTGCGTTTGGTAAAACATCTGCCGTTTTTCCCGTGGGGGATTCAATAGCCAGGAATTTATCGTTTTTCGGCAACAACTTAGCTGGATCAGTGGGCCCAAATAGGGCAATGGTATAGGTTTGGACTGCAACACTCAGTTGTAGTGCCGCACTATCAGTAGACAACATCAGATTTGCCCCGGCAATTATGGCAGCTAACTTACCAATATCATCTGGGGCAGTCACCTTGATATCTAGAGAAGACCCCAGAAGCGATCGCACAAACTGCTCATCGTCAACTCCCTTAATCACCACCACAGGCAGATCCGGTTGCTTATCTTGGAAGTTTTGAATAATTTGATGCCACTTCTGGACAGGGTAGATTTTATCCAGTTCTTTAGCCTGGGATAACTGGCCAGAACCGCCATGAATCAAGATATAGCCTGTTTCATGCACCCCTAAACGTTTTTGTTCCTTTTCTGCCCAGTCAATATCTGTTTTTGGCACATTTACAGCTAATTCTGGAACAGGGGTTTTTATGCTTAATGGTTGCAGCAAATCATGATATAATGCCGCCGCATACCGGGATGGTTTGAATGGGACAGCGTGGGTAAGAAAAACCGCTCCTTTGCCTTGGTAGCCAATGCGTGTGGTAATTCCTGTCAACCAGAGTAAAAGACCCACCAACCAATTTTGCTTAACAGCAATGGCAACATCGTATTCGCGATCGCGAATTGTCCCCACCAAGTTACCCCAATCTGCCAGACTATTACGGTCTTGAAAATCAAAGGGCAGTACCTCGTGAACTGACTTGCTCACTCGGTAGGCAGCCTTTGACCGGGGTTCAACAACGACATCTATCTGAGCGTTAGGGTAATTGCGCTTCAGGTCATCTAGAGTCGGAAAGAAGAGAATTTGGTCGCCAATTCCGCCAGGTACAAGGGCTACTACTCGCATAATATTTATTGACGCTTACTCGCTCCCTATTTTAGGGGAAAATATATAGCTTAAAGATTGAGGAATTCTGTGTATTTACTAATTCCAGCTGCGGGAATCGGAAAAAGAATGGGGAGTAACCGCAATAAACTCCTACTCCTCGTGCGATCGCAACCAATTATTGCCTGGACTCTATTAGCCGCAGAAGCCGCCAGTACAATCAGTTGGATCGGAATTATTTCTCAGCCTACCGATTGGCCAGACTTCAACGCAATTCTCGCCGATCTGAAGCTGACTAAACCAGTGGAATTGATTACAGGTGGTTCCACCCGCCAAGAATCTGTTTACAATGGCTTGCAGGCGCTACCAATAGCCGCAGAACAAGTGTTAATTCATGATGGGGCTAGATGCCTGGCCACACCAGATTTATTTAACTCTTGTGCCGAGGCCATTCGCCATTGTCCCGGTTTAATTGCTGGTGTACCCGTCAAAGACACCATCAAAGTTGTCGATGAACAAGGCATAATTCAAAAAACACCCGACAGACGGCAATTATGGGCGGCACAAACTCCCCAAGGATTTGATGTCAAGTTGTTGAAACAGTGCCACGCTGAAGGTGTCCGTCAAGGTTGGGAAGTAACTGACGACGCCGCTCTATTTGAAAAGTGCGGTATTGAAGTGCGAATTGTCGAGGGAGAAGAGACAAATTTAAAAGTGACAACTCCCCAAGATTTAGCGATCGCAGAATTTATTCTC
This sequence comes from Nostoc favosum CHAB5714, assembly GCF_020829495.1. GTDB lineage: Bacteria > Cyanobacteriota > Cyanobacteriia > Cyanobacteriales > Nostocaceae > Nostoc > Nostoc favosum. The sequence goes on from NZ_JAIVFQ010000015.1 coordinate 29,834, forward strand.
ACAACAAGAGGTTTTTGAGGGAGTGGGGAGTGGGGAGTGGGGAGTGGGGGGATGAGGGAGTGAGGGAGATGAGGGGGATAAGGGGGATGAGGGAGAAGAATTAATAACCAATGCCCCATGCCTCATGCCCCATGCCCAATGCCCCATGCCCCATGCCCCATTTGAGAGTTTCAAACAATATTTTGACAATTTAGGATATAATGCCACACACTTGTTGATTGTTAGTTGTCATCTGCTAATGACCAATGACTAATGACCAATGACCAATAACTAAATGATTACAGCCACAGCGACGAAGATAGAAGCAATTCTCTATTTAAAGGGTAAACCCTTGTCGCTCGGCGAAATCGCCGAGTATGCCGCGTGCGATCGCGCCAGTGTCAAAGAAGGCATAATTGAACTAATGGACAACTATGCCCACCGAGATAGCGCCCTAGAGGTGGTAGAAACCCCAGATGGTTACAGTTTGCAACTACGGTCTGATTTTCATGACTTAGTGCAAACTATGATACCAGTAGAATTGGGTGTAGGTGCATTGCGAACTTTAGCTGCGATCGCCCTCAATAGTCCCATACTCCAGAGTGACTTGATTAACCTGCGCGGTTCAGGAGTATATCAGCACGTTCCAGAACTCGTCGAACTTGGTTTCATCCGAAAGCGCCGAGACAGCGATTCTCGTTCCTATTCACTCCAAGTAACCCCGAAATTTCATCAGTATTTCCAAATCGAACAACTCCCCCAAATACTTTCCACTAGCCAGAAAGAAGAACAACTAGAACTAGAACTGGAGGGAGTGGGGAGTGGGGAGTAGGGAGTGGGGGGATGAGGGGGATGAGGAGGATCAGGGAGATGAGGGAGCAGGGGAGGTAGGGGAAGAAGAACTATTGATTATTCCCGATTCCCGATTCCCGATTCCCGATTCCCGATTCCCCATTCCCCATTCCCCATTCCCCCTCTTTTTGACTTATACCTGTGGTGAATGCGCTACCCTTGTACTATGGTTTAGAGTAGAGTTAGCAATTAAGCTAAATAAAACTGCCAATGGTGTTTAATCCTGACTTTTTAAATGACAACTCTGAGGAACACCCTAATCAACTTCTTTCAGACCACTCTGAGCAATACCCCAATCAGTTACTCAAATATCTACAGCATCAGTCTCCTGATGTTTTAGCCAGGATTGCTCAGTCCGCCAGCCCCGAAATTAAACAAATCATCTCGCAAAATGTCCAAGGGCTTGTGGGAATGCTCCCGCCAGAAAGTTTCAACGTGCAAATCACAACAGATCGGGAGAATTTAGCTGGGCTTCTAGCGTCGGCCATGATGACAGGGTATTTTCTGCGCCAGATGGAACAAAGAATGCAGTTAGAGCATTTGTCTAATGGTCAATAATCAATAGTCAGTAGTCAAATATTCTGGGACTATTGACCAAATAAGTACTAATTCGTAATTCGTAATTCGTAATTAAAAAGGGTATAGCAGCCCACACTAAATTAAAAATTCAGTGGTTAACAAGACATGTGTGGAGAGTTCAAGCTTCCACTGATAGCGACGCCCAAAGCGAGTCCGCCAGCGTCTTGCAACTACGAATTACGAATTATCAATTATGAATTATTTTGACTACTTCGTTTCAGGATAAGCTCCTGATTGTACTTTGAAGGTTTGAATTTTACCGCTACGGTTGACTTCGATAGCTATTATGTCCCCAACTTTGCTGGACTCTACCAGCTTCTGAACTTGGGCTGAGATTTTGACTGGTTTACCGTTAACTTTTTGAATCACGTCTCCAGGAAGCAGCCCTCCACGCTTGGCTGGGGAATCCTCTGAGACTCCTTTAATCACAATCCCAGCTTCCTGCTGAATGTTCAGTTGATTTTCTTGATTAATCTGCTGTTTTCTGATGGGAGAAAGGTCTGCCATTTCAATACCTAAGAAGGGATGTTCCACACGCCCTTTGGTAAAAAGTTCGTTGGCGATGCGGGCGGCGGTTTCAATGGGGATGGCGAAACCGAGTCCTTGAGCATCAGCGCGGATGGCAGTGTTAACACCAATCACTTCGCCTTGGGCGTTTAACAAGGGGCCACCAGAATTACCAGGGTTAATTGCGGCATCAGTTTGGATAAAGCTGACTCGCTTATCTGGGACACCAACTTGAGTGCTGGTGCGATCTGTAGCGCTGATGATGCCGATAGTGACAGTATTATCTAAACCTAGAGGATTGCCAATAGCGATCGCCCATTGTCCTGGTATTAAGTTTTGCGAATTGCCTAACTTTACTGTCGGTAAATGATCTGCTTTTATTTTGACCACCGCCACATCTGTCACCGAATCAACTCCTACCACCTTCCCCTCTAAACTCCGACCATCCTTGAGGGTGACTTGTACTGTATCTGTATCTGCTACTACATGAGCGTTGGTGAGTAATTCTCCATCTTCGCTCAAAATAAACCCCGATCCTGTACCGCGCTCAATGCGTTCTTGGGGAATTGGTTGCTCATCCTCTCCAAAGAATCGCCGCAAGAGGGGATTTTTCAAAGCGTCAGAGATAGGATTGGCGACTTTGCGAGTGGCATTAATTCGCACCACAGCCGGGCCAACTTTTTGTACTGCCGTCGCAATAAAATTCACATTATCGCCCCCAGTAGCCCCAATCGCTCCGTTAGAAGAATTTGGCACTACAGATTCTGGAGGCGAAGCCATTGTTACATTTTTTAACTGTTGGAACGAAGAATTTTTGAGCAGGAGATAGCGACTGCCAAATAAACCTGCACCACAGCCAAACGCCAGTAAAAATACATAAACCGCCAGTTGCTTTAAGGATAACTTCATAATCATTCTGCTTAAGGACAGAAATGCAGTTGCTAATTTCTAAGTGTAGTCAAGCTAACGGCAAGTGGACAGATCAATTTACGAGGAATTGGGGATTGGGGATTGGGGATTGGGCATTGGGCATTGGTTATTCTTCTTGTCTCCCTGCTTCCCCTGCTCCCCCTGCTCCCTCCACTCCCCACTCCCCACTCCCCACTTTTCCCATTTAAAATTTAAAGTTAATGCGATCTTGACCTGTATACATGACTTTACCCTTTCGTCAACTGTTTCTCTGTAGCTTAGTTAGCGCCTTGAGCTTAGTATCCATACTGCCAAACATCAACAGCGCCAACGCTGCTGTGGGTGGTTGTCCAACTCCAGCCCTATCTCGCTTCCAACGCCATAAAGTTGTTCGTGGCGAAACTCTAGAGAGCATAGCCCAGCGCTACAATCTCATACCTACAACTATTATCGGCATGAATCCAGCTTTGCAAAGCGGTGCAATCGCAGCCGTTGGTAGTGTACTTCAGATTCCTCCTTACAATGGGATTGTCGTCGAAGTACCTCGCGGTCAAACTTGGCGACAAGTGGCAGCACAATACAAAGTTCGTGCTGATAGCCTTTTTGAAGTGAATGGCTGCCAACAAGACCCCAGAATTGTGTTTGTTCCGGGGGTAAATTGGTCGCCCAATGGTGTTGTAACTAAGTCCGCTTTACCTACTAATGCAGGTACGCCAAACCGTGCATCCTTGTCTGGCTATCCTTTGGAGGAAGTGGCAAATGTGGGATTAGCTTACGGCTGGCAAATTAATCCTGCTACAAGTCAAGTTTTCTTCCATAGTGGTGTTGATTTATTAGCACCAGTTGGTACAGATGTGCTAGCGATCGCGCCTGGAACCATAGCCTTTGCTAATGACCAAGGTTCATACGGCAAGTTGGTCATTATTAACCATAGTGGCGGACTCCAAAGCCGCTATGCCCAGCTTGACAGTATCAAGGTTACAGTTGGTCAACAAGTAAAAAAAGGAGACTTACTGGGAACAGTAGGCACTAGTGGACAACCAACCTCCAGTCAACCGCACCTCCATTTTGAAGTGCGTTCTAGCTCATCTCTGGGTTGGGTAGCGCAAGATCCAAAGGGTTATTTGAAGAAATGAGGTTTGTTTTGAAACGCAGAGGAACGCAAAGGAAAGCGCAAAGGAACGCAAAGGAAATCTCTGTGTTCCTCTGCGAAACCTTTGCGATCCTTTGCGTTAAAAAAAAGATGCTATATTTTCGCTAGATTTTACAATGTGCATTCCTGCCTCTGCAAACCTTGTAAATGCTGCATCTGCCTGTTCTGTGTAGTCCACAACACCGGGAACAACAACAGGCGAAGTAGAATCTTCTAGCAAATAGATTTTTTGAGCAAGGGTGGCATCTACCTGTTTAATTTCTGTTAATAAATCGTCAATTGTCCAGGCAACACAGTGACTTTTAGCTTGACCACCAATAATAACAGTATCAAATTCTAAAAGTTGCTTAATCAGACGCGTGTTCTTTTGGGCAAGTGGACGTTGCTCAAAATCTTCCAACACCTCTGGACGCAAAATAGAATAGTTTTCTGTTAAGGGATTCTCACCTTTGATTTCAAATTGAGTCTGACTCTGACGAGCAATACCGTGAAAAAATATCGTTTCTTCTACTGATGGAACTAAAGCATGACCAATACCACCTAACATAGAATGATAAGGCCAAACTGTGAGGGGATATTTACCGTCTTGACTTAGTTGCTTAACATAATGGTAAGTATGTTTTTCTAATAATTCATAATTCCCATTAGTAACAGTGTCAGCAACTGCTGGGTTGACTTTCCAAATACCTTGTTGAATATCTGCTGGGGTGATGCTAGTCGCTGCTGGAGTGGGATGTTCTCCGGCGGCGTTCACCCAAAAGATCGGATGGAAGATTTGTGTTGCTGTGTGGGTATCTAAAGTAGGTACAATTTTTGTAATTACTCCCAAGTTGCGATAGATAAACTCACATAATCTGACATTATCATCCACTGCTCCATTCCCGGATTTTCCACCTACAAATAATTCAAATCCAGGGATGCAGAAGGTGTTTTGGACATCAATTAACAGTAGGCAAATACGGCTTTTATCAGAAGATGCAGGTTTAATATCGTGTTGTTTTGCCCAGATTTCAGCTTCGGCGGCACGTTCTTGGTAAGATACGCGCCAGACTTCGCCCACTTCTTCAGGGTTAAAGTGTGGGGGAATTGGTAGTTGGGGGGTTATTTGGGTGTTCATAATTACAGCCGCTTTTATTCTGTAATAACATCTATGATTTCAATCCCCAAATTTTCTCAAGTCTAGCGTTACCTTAGTAAACATCATCATGAGAACCTAAGGTCAATAAAGAAATTACTAATTCCCCAGAATCGGGATGAGGAACAAACTCAAATAGAATACGATTGTTGTAGTCTATGGAACAAGCCCATGTACCCAATAAATCCCCTTTAAGTTTATGAGTACGCAAGCTAGGGTAAAACGGATCTTCAGCAAGTTGTTGTAATCTTTGCTCAACTACAGAGCGTAATTCTGAATTCCTACGGGCTAAACGCTTAAAATCTCGAATAAATCTTGCACTCCATAGCAGTTGCATCAATCATCTAACTCCGCCATTAAATCAGCAACAGTTCCACTACGTACTTCCCCTTTAGCATAGGCTTCACGAGCTTCTGCAACCGCCTTTAATAAGTCATCCCGTCGCTGTTGTTTGAGGCGCTTTTGGATAATATTTACAAGAATAGCCTGAGCTTCTGGATCTAATGCTTCTACGGCTTCTATGGCTTTCTGGAATGTAGATGTTTTTTCTAGCATGGGCGTCAAAGAATTTAGCGATAAGTCTAATTTAGCTGCTGGTGTGTGTAATCTGTTTACTCAATAGTATATTTTTATTAAGTAAAACGGCGTAAATAATTAAAGGTTTGTAGTAAAGACTTCAGTCCTTCTTTTAGGACTAAAGTCCTTACTACGAACTCGATTACAATAATTTTACATTACAAAACACATAGTTCGATTTATTTGCACCGACTTACTTATGAAAACATAAATTTAGCGTTAGCAAAGCTTAATGAAGTTATCGCTCTCATCCAAACTTCGCAACATTGCCAAACGTTGATCTAACCACTCATCTGTAAACCAACCATAAGGCAAAACATCGCCAACGACATTTGTGCTGATTCCCATCACCCAAATATGAGCGGCTTTCACAAACACAGGAATTGATGTCAGTTCAGCCTCACTCAGTTTACGAATAGCTTGATATCCTTTAATAAAACTGTTTCTGACTGTGATATCTATCTTCACCCTCAACGCTACGTGCAAAAACTTCGCTATCTCAAAAGCACGCCAACCATAGCCGCACTGGTCAAAGTCAAACAAAGTAGGTTCATTCTATTCTGTAAAATGAGCATTTCCTGAATGTACATCTCCAACACAAATTCCATATTCAGGTGCTGTTAGATGTAGTTTAAATCCTGCAAGTTGGCTTTGAAGTTTTTTTATTTATTTTTGAAGATAATCGATATCATTTTTTCGATATTCGTAGATATGTTTAATTGCTCTCATTGACCAATCGAGCAAGTATTCGTTGTTTAATGCAGGACGGCTAAAACTGCTATTAAAATTGTCTAGTTTCTGATGAATTTTTGCCAGTACCTCTCCCAAGATATAACTTTGTTTGCTATCAAGCTTGTCATCAACTGCGTGCCCAGGTGCGTAGTTAAATACTGCTATATAGCGCACGCCTTCAGGTGCTAAAATGTTTGTAGTAAAGCTACCATTTTTTTTTTAGCAATAGGATATGCAACTGGCTGTTTTTGCTCATGCAAAAATACTAATAATTCCAGTTCAAAATCAATTTCTTCTTTATTCCTCCACCCACGCCGATAAACTCGCAAAATATAGTTTTCTCTCTCGGTTGTCACTAGGTAAGTATCGTTTAGACCTCGTTTGTATAACTTACAGCTATGAGGCTTGGGAATTGGATACTCACAGAGTACAGTAGTAATTAAAGCCGCACCATCAGGAATTGAGTGAATTACAGGTATTGCAGTTTGGGTCATAGAATTACGATGGTATTGGTAGTATTTATGACTCAGGAATAAAGTGATCGCTTCCTTAAGCTTTCCTGCTGAACGCTGGGCGATCGCTACTCAAGCTACTCAGTTAAAAGAATTTTTCAGCAATATATCTTTATAAATGAGCAAAACCTTTGAATTGCTTTTTATTTGTTTGCCTGTCTTTTTTTCTTTTTTTTCTATATTAATCGTTCAAAAAAGCCCTAGCTGTGGCAATCTGGGAAACAGAGATTTATCAAATCTGATATTTTAACGACAGCAAATTTACCTAATCAGGTTATGCAAACTCTGCCCATAGTAGATACTTCAAATACTACATCCAGTCAACCTACCTTTGATACAACTATCAAGCGGCGTAAAACCCGTCCTGTAAAGGTGGGAAATGTCACCATTGGCGGTGGCTACCCCGTTGTAGTGCAGTCAATGATTAACGAAGACACCCTTGATATTGATGGTTCCGTGGCTGGTATTCGTCGTCTGCACGAAATTGGCTGCGAAATTGTCCGTGTCACAGTGCCGAGTATGGCTCATGCTAAAGCTTTAGCAGAAATTAAACAAAAATTAATAAAAACTTACCAAGACGTGCCCATTGTGGCTGATGTCCATCACAACGGACTAAAAATCGCTCTGGAAGTCTCCAAGCACATAGAAAAAGTGCGGATTAATCCGGGGTTATATGTCTTTGAAAAGCCCAACGTCAATCGAACCGAGTATACTAAAGCCGAATTTGACGAAATTGGCGAAAAAATCCGCGAAACCTTAGAACCTCTAGTAGTTTCTTTGCGCGATCAAGGTAAATCGATGCGAATTGGGGTAAATCACGGTTCCCTCGCTGAAAGGATGCTATTTACCTACGGTGACACCCCAGAAGGCATGGTGGAATCTGCCATAGAATTCATTCGCATCTGTGAATCCTTGGATTTCCGCAACTTGGTAATTTCCATGAAAGCCTCACGAGTACCAGTGATGCTAGCCGCCTATCGTCTTATAGCCAAGCGCATGGATGAACTGGGTATGGATTATCCCCTACATTTAGGCGTTACGGAAGCAGGTGATGGCGAATACGGGCGAATTAAATCCACGGCTGGTATTGCTACCTTACTTGCTGATGGCATTGGCGATACAATTCGCGTCTCACTTACAGAAGCACCAGAAAAAGAAATTCCCGTCTGTTACAGCATTCTCCAAGCTTTGGGATTGCGAAAAACGATGGTGGAATACGTTGCTTGTCCTTCCTGTGGACGCACTTTGTTTAACCTAGAGGAAGTGCTGCACAAAGTTCGGGAAGCCACTAAACACTTAACTGGTCTTGATATAGCGGTTATGGGTTGTATTGTCAATGGCCCCGGAGAAATGGCGGATGCCGACTATGGTTATGTTGGCAAAACACCTGGTTACATTTCTTTGTATCGTGGCAGAGAGGAAATAAAAAAAGTCCCAGAAGATAAAGGTGTAGAGGAATTAATTAACCTGATTAAGGGAGATGAACGCTGGGTAGAACCGTAAGGGGTTAGGGGAGTGGGGAGTAGGGAGTAGGGAGTGGGGGATGAGGGAGCAGGGGTGAAGTTGCAGTAAGTATTTTCCTTCTGCCTCCTGTGCCCAATCCCGATTTTCGATTTTCGATTCCCGATTCCCCATTCCCCACTCCCCACTCCCCACTCCCAAAAATTTTGTATCTTTCAACCATCAAGTTCGTCTGATTGTCAAGTATTTTGTTTAAATTAAGGATACATACTCGGTCTGTACAGTGGTAGCCTGTGTTAGATTGAGCATACTGACTATATATTTTCCCTCTGACGCAGCTGTCATTATGGTGATTACAAAAAGTAGGCTTGTTTTGGGTGCTACGGCAGTGACACTCTCCACGATCGCTGTTACTAGCCTTGGCATTCATTCGCGAGGTCAGGCTTTATTTAAAGCAAGTCCCAAAGAATTAGTAGATGAAGTTTGGCAAATTGTTCAACGTCAATATGTAGACGGTACTTTTAATCAGGTAGATTGGCAGGCTGTTCGTAAGGAGTATTTAAGCAAGTCCTACAGTAATCCGCAGGAAGCGTATAAGTCCATTCGGGAAATGCTCAAAAAGCTAGAAGACCCATACACCCGGTTTATGGACCCAGCGGAATTCAAGAATATGCAAGTGGATACCTCTGGAGAATTGACAGGGATTGGGATCACGATCAGCCAGGATGAAAAAACCAAGCAATTGGTTGTAATTGCGCCAATCGAAGATACACCAGCTTTTAAAGCTGGTGTTTTGGCAAAAGATATCATCCTCAAAATCGACGGCAAAAATACCAAGGGGATGGATACTAATCAGGCAGTATCCCTAATCCGAGGTGAAGCAGGATCGAAAGTCAGCTTAACGATTCAGCGCAATGGTCAGACAAAACAGTTTGACATCAAAAGGGCGCGGATTGAAATTCATCCAGTTAAATTTTCCCAAAAGAAAACTCCAGCAGGTAATCTTGGCTACATTCGCCTGAACCAGTTCAGCGCCAATGCTGGTAAAGAAATGCAAACCGCTATCAAAGATTTAGAAAGCAAACGGGTAGCTGGATATATCCTTGATCTGCGTGGTAATCCAGGTGGCTTACTCTTCTCCAGTGTAGACATTGCCCGGATGTGGCTAAATAAAGGCACAATTGTTTCTACCATTGACCGCCAAGGTGAACGAGAGCGAGAAGTGGCAAACGGACGCGCTCTGACAAATAAACCGTTGGTAATATTAGTGGATAAAGGTTCAGCCAGTGCCAGCGAAATCCTTTCAGGAGCGTTGCAGGACAACAAACGTGCTACTTTGGTGGGAACTCAAACCTTTGGTAAGGGATTAGTGCAATCGGTACGTCCCCTAGAAGATGGCTCAGGATTAGCGGTGACAATTGCTAAATACCATACGCCCAATGATAGAGATATTAATAAGCATGGTATTGATCCAGATGTGAAAGTGGATTTGACAGATGCCCAGCGACAGGATTTGTGGCTCAACGAACGTGACAAACTCGCCACTCTAAAAGACCCTCAATTTGCTAAAGCAGTGGACGTGATAGGTAAAAAAATTGCTGCTCAGGGCGCAGCCACAGCAGAAAAATGAAGAGTTAAGAATAAAGTTAGGAGTGAATACTGAGGAGTTAGGAATAAAAACAATCATTGTGAACTCCTAACTCCTGTACAGACGCGATTAATCGCGTCTTTACTCCAAACTCCTAACTTAAACTGGTTGGCACTTTCCAGCCCTAATAAGTCCGACACGCCGAGCGATCGCTTCTTCTTGCGAACTAAAAGGCCCCCACTGTTCTATAATCTCTAGATTATCGTCTTCAGCTTTGTTGGTGGGGACAATTTTGCAGTTACCAGCAGAATGCTTGACAATATACCAAGTTTGTGAATCATTCATATTTGTTTTTTACAGTAAAGATTCTACGGCATAGAGAAAATATTTTCGCACGTATCCGATGCTTACGGTGGTTACTGAGCTTTGTCAAAGTGCGGGCTGCGCCAACGCATCGGATCTGATTTAGCTATAGACTACACTCACCAACCAGTTCCGTACAGTCATAAATTTGCTATTTGCCCTTGGCTACCCACTGATGAATTTTAATCAAAATATAAAGTGTACTTAAATAAGTAGATGAATTAATATATAATACATACATAATACTTTTGAAATTCAAGGGATTGATATGCGTTTACCTATTATTATCAGTGCCGGGTTATTGCTATCTTTCGGACTGAACCTACCAGTAATGTCCCAATCTCCCATAGAGATAGCACAATCGCCAACGAAAAATAACTTGAATTTAAGGCGATTAGAAAAGCGATTAGAATTTAATCGCCGTTTCTGGAATCAGCAAAATATTTCCAACTATAGTTATGAACTTAGCAATAGTTGCTTTTGTATAGGCGATGCTAGGGGGCCAGTAGTAATTGAAGTACGTAATGGTCAAACAACTTCCATCACTTCTGTAGCTACAGGTCAACCAGTTAATCCAGAATTCTTTCAAAATTACAACACAATTCCTAAGCTGTTTGATGTGATTCAAGATGCTATCAACCGTAAAGCCTTCAGTCTGAATGTGCGGTACAATGCTAGATTCGGCTATCCAACCCAAATTGATATCGATTACAACAGTCAGATAGCTGATGAAGAAAGATATCTTACAATTGAGAATTTTAAGGTAATTAAATAGCTGCCATTGCAACCAAAAAATTAGATATTAAGGCAATAGGTATGCTCACCTTCATGATTAGACCTCTTGCATAAATGCTTAAATTGTCATCTTGAACGGAGCGAAACATCGGGTGAAATTTTTCTCTCCCCTGCGTTCCGCTCAAAATGACACTAACGCCGTTTTAGTTTCTCCCAGTTTTAAAAGCTTCACCGCTCAAAAATTCCTCATTTATCAGTGACAGGATTTTATCTATAGGAATCCTATTTGAGTTTTGAACAAATTCCGTACATCTGAAGGGTGGTAAAATTTCACGCAAGTTAGCGGTTTACGAATCATTTTACAGATTAAATAAAGATTCCCGAATTCTGAGAGAAGTTGGAAATCTCAGCCTTGGAGCGATTGCACCTTACTAGCACGTAATGTATAATGTAATGTATACATTATGTAAAATTTAAATTGTGTCGAGTAAAATTCGTAAGCAAATTTATATTGAACCGCATCAAGAACATCTGCTAAAAGCGATCGCCCAACAAGCGGGTGTAAGTGAAGCAGAGATTATTCGCCAAGCTATTGACCTTCATCTTGGTGAAATAACTGCACCCCAAACCAATCTTGCAATGTGGGAAGCCGAAAGAGAATTTATTGATCAAATCAAAACTCGACCTGCTCAACTTGGAGGTCGGGACTGGCAGCGTGAAGACCTTTATGAACGGTAGGATTTTACTTGATACCAACATTCTCGTTTACATCTATGACCCACTGGATACAGTAAAACAGGAACGCGCGATCGCACTTACTGACCAATTGATTCGTTCTGGTAAGGCGGTAATTAGTACCCAAGTGTTGGGAGAGTTTTTTATGGCCACAACCCGGACTCGGCGTTCGCTTTTAACTCCTGCTGAGGCGCTAGTGCGAATGCGTAACTATTTAGCTGCTTGCCATGTCGTTGATATTACACGGCTCATCTCTTTAGAAGCAATTCGCGGTGTGGAAACCCATCACTTCGGGTTTTGGGACGCGCAAATTTGGGCAACGGCGCGACTCAACCAAATTGAAGAAGTTTATACTGAGGACTTCGCATCAGGTGCGACGGTTGAGGGCGTGCGGTTTACGAATCCTTTTATAGATTGAAAAAGATTCCCAACTTCTCTAACAAGTCGGGAATCTCAGCCTTGGAGCGATGCCTACGGTGGGCATTGCCTACGCTACTCTACATTTAGGACTTACGCATGAGTTACGGAATAACGAACCGCAGAGGCACAGAGAAGCCAGTGCGCCCTTGCGGTTAAGAGACTTGTTCGCGCAGCGTCTCCGACAGGAGAAGCAACTGGCGCGGCACGGAGAAATCAGAGTTTGAGAGATATTTTGCGTAAGTCCTACATTAATCCAAAATCCAAAATCTAAAATCCAAAATTACTTGCCGTTGCCGTTAGCACCATTACCATTGCTGTGAATAACGCGTTCGGCGAGTTTTTCTGGCACTTCTTGGAGATGGTCATATTCCCAATGGAAGGAACCAACGCCCAAGGTGAGCGATCGCAGCTCTACAATAAAGTTTTGCATCTCTGCTTGTGGCAAGTATGCAGAGATATTATCCCAGCCTTGCCAATCGTTTCTGCCTTCATAGCCTAAAATTTGCCCCCGTCTACCACTCAACAGTTGCAGCACTTTGGAAGTAAATTCGCTAGGTGTAGTCACTTCCACCCGCAAAATTGGTTCTAATAGAGTAGGTTCCGCTTGGGGTATTCCCGTTTGCATTGCCAATCGCGCAGCTTGTTTAAAGGCTTGTTCGGAACTATCAACGTTGTGATACGAACCATTAGTCAGAGTTACCGCTAAATCCACTATTGGGAAGCCCAAAGGCCCATGTGTCAGAAATTCCCGCACGCCCATTTCCACCCCAGGAATGTACTGCTTAGGAACCACGCCGCCGACAATAGTTTCATTAAAGTTGAAACCTGTACCCCGTGGTAGGGGTTTGATGTCGAGAAAAACATCACCAAACTGTCCGTGACCACCGCTTTGGTGCTTGTAGCGTCCATGAACTGAAGCCACCGTTTTGCGGATGGTTTCTTTGTAAGGCACTTGCGGTAAGTGGGTTGTCATCGGCAAGTTATATTTGCGGCGCAATCTGTCTAGGGCGACTTGTAAATGAATCTCGCCTTGACCCCACAAGATAACTTCGTGAGTATCGCCATGTTGTTCCCAAGCAAGTGAACAGTCTTCTTCTAATAACTTGGTGATGGCACCGCTAAGTTTGACTTCATCGTTGCGCTTTTCTGGGGTAATGGCGAGGGCATACACTGGTTCCAACTCTACAGCTTTGGGTAATTTTATTGCCGACTGCTGTTCTGTGGAGATTGTATCGCCTGTCTTGATTCCTTCTAAACGGCTCAATGCCACAATTTCACCAGCACTAACTTGGTTAACTGACTGCTGTTGTTGTCCCATGAGGCGGTAAATTCCACCAGTGCGAATGCCATTGAGGACAATGCCATCAGTTAATTTGCCCCGCCAAACACGCACGAGGGAAAGTTTGCCACCTTGGGGAGTGTAGTAAGTTTTTAATACCTGCGCTAGAGGTGTATCACCTTTTATGTTTTTTAAACGACGTTCTGCTGTGGTTTCTGGTTCGGGGGCTTCCCGTAGCAAGGCTTCTAATAGAGGTCTAACACCATAATCTTGTTCTGCCACACCAAAGAAAACGGGCACTACTAAATCTGCCCCTAATTCCATTTTTAAATCTTTGAGGATTTCCTCTTGAGGAGGTTCGATGTCTTCTAAAAGTTCTTCGAGTAAATGGTCGTCAAAATTTGCTAAGGCTTCGAGCATTTCTGCCCGCGCTGTATGTTCTTCTTCTTTTAAACTTTCCGGGAAGGGAATGGGGTCAGCAGGTGCGCCTGGATGATATTGATATGCCTGTTCACTCACCATATCAATAAAGCCGGTGAGTTGTTCCCCGTTCATGATCGGATATTGATGCGCTACCAAAGGACGGCTAGATACTGCTTTCAGGGCGTGTAAACTTTCCAGGACGTGAATATTTGCCCGATCCATTTTGTTGACGAAGACGAGGTGGGGAATTTCCCAATCGTCGAGGAATTTAAATAGAGGGGCGAGGGTGAGGACTCGTTCGCGGATGGGTTCGCAAACTACAATTGCCGCATCCACTCCGATTAAAGCATTGTACGTTTCTTGGGCAAATTCTACACTTCCCGGACAGTCAATAAAAGTAAAGCGAATGTCGTTATACTCAGTGCTAGCGGCGCTGACTTCTACACTCATGTGGCGATCGCGCGACTCGGCAGCACTATCTCCTACTGTATTGCTATCCTTTACACTCCCTTTGCGAGAAATTGCCCCTGTGACAAATAACAAGCTTTCTAGTAAAGTGGTTTTTCCACTTAAATAAGGCCCGACAATTGCAACATTCCGCGAACCCGATTTTACTTTTTCGTTCATAAAACCTCCCTTGCGGTAAGTTTTTCCTAACCGCATTATTCTGTATATATCAGGGATAAAAAATGATTCTCTGGAGTCAAACTTACCCCTTCTTTAATTTGTTATTATCCTCCCTTTAATCGAAAGTTAAAAAAATTGTAGCCTGTCGTAAGATTTAGCTTAAGAAAAGTTAACTATCACAAATTTTCATAGCAAAATAAAAACTTTTGTAAAAAACTTTTTATAAAGTAAATTTAACTGAAAGTGTTGCAAGTCAGAAAATCAATGGGATTATCATTCTTTAAATATCGCATAGCCGGGTTAGTAAGTTTGACTTTGATAGCTGTTAGTATTTCCTCCCCCTCTGTTTCTCTATCTGCTCCTGTCCCCTCAAAGCTGGCACAATCTAATGGTAAAACTGCTATAGACTGGTTAAACCAAGGCTTACAAGCAATTCAGGCAAGAAAGGTACAAGATGCGATCGCAGCCTTTAAACAAGCAACTCAATTAGATCCGGCATTAGCACCAGCACACTATAATTTAGGGTTAGCATTCCGACAAACGGGACAATTACAACCCTCTGCGGATGCATTTTATCGAGCAACGCAAGCCGATCCTAAGTTTGCTCCAGCTTTTGCTAATTTAGGTGGTGCGTTGTTAGAGGGGAATAATTTACAGTTAGCTAACGATTACTTGCAACGAGCGTTAGAACTTGATCCCAAACTAGGATTTGCCCACTATAACTTGGGGTTGGTACGAGAGCAGCAACGAGATTGTGAAAAAGCGATCGCATCTTTTAAAAAAGCCATAGAATATAGCAAAAATGCACCAGAGCCTCCTTATCATATAGGGATGTGTTATCTCCAACAAGGCAAACTCGATCAAGCCAGAGATGCCTTTAATCAGGCAGTAAAAATTAATCCGAAGTATCCAGAAGCTTACTATAATCTCGGCTCAATTTGGTTTCAGCAACGCAAATTACAAGAGGCATTAGAGGCTTTTAGAAAATCAGCTGAAGCTAACTCTAACTATCCCAACGCTTATTATGGTGCAGGGTTAGTTTTTATGCAGTTACAGCAATATGGGGATGCAGTGCAAGTATTGCAATTTGCTAGAGATTTATACAATGCTCAGAAGAATCCTCAGTGGGCGAAAAATGCCGAGCAATTGTTGCAACAAGCACAAAATTTAAATTACCAACCTCGCTGAGGCGCAAAAACTTAATATTGCATAACATAAAACTATTGGGTTGACTCGCTGGTGTTGTCTGAACTTGTCCCGATTGGAATGAAACGTACATGCAAAAGCGCCAGAAAAGTCGATTTTTATTTAGCGATCGCTGGCTTGATCGGCACTCAATTGTTCGCAACATGGAAGCCTTTCAAGACTTAATTGTGATCGTTTTATGCTTGGGTTTATTCGCCGTCATGCTAATCCAATTGTGGGGGATAGCTATCGCCCTCATGCAGCCACTAGACTATAAACATGTGACTGCAAAAATACTATTTGTGTTGATTTTAGTCGAGTTATTTCGACTATTAATGGTCTACTTGCAAGAACATAGTATCTCTGTGGGAGTGGCAGTTGAGGTAACAATTGTATCTCTACTGCGAGAAATAGTAGTTCACGGAGCGCTGGAAATGCATTGGGTTAATACGCTTGCAATTTGTGGTTTGTTGTTTGTTCTGGGTGGACTACTCGTAGTCTGTGCTAAGACGCCACACATGGATTGCATGAGTGCTAACACTAAGTTTTGCCCGATTGTCTATAGAGGAGGTAGGGAACGGCAAAATGAGTTGGAATTCCAGTATTCACGTCAATGTGATGAGAATCAACCGCTTGGATAAATTCTTATGAAATATGGGGAGTGGGGAGTTGGGGGATGAGGGGGATGAGGTAGAATTTTCTCCCTTGTCTGTCCTATCTCCTTCTATAGAGTAACGGCTATTAATTACGAATTACGAATTACGAATTACGAATTTATATAACCTACCCTCGTAAGGTACTTCCGACGTATTTAAATATACTCTTTTTGGAAGATGAATTGCTCTTTAAAGGTAAGTATAAAGTTAATTAGAAATTCTAAAAGAGGATCAAGCAATGGTTACAAATACAGGTAACGGACAGTCTCAACAAGCGATTAGCGACTTGGAGTATGATTTTGTCACCGTTTTGCACAACAAGGCTGAAGCCGTTAAAGCTTACGATACCTACATCAAAGATGCAGAACAAGTAGGTTCTCAGCCTTGTGTAGAGTTGTTCCAAAAATTGCGTCAATCTGATATTGAACACGCACAAGAGATTCGCCAACATCTACAACAAGTGCTGCAACACGGTAAGATGTAACCCAGGTTTTAAGTGCGATCGCTTCTGGTTTAGTGAAACTAAATATAAAAGAGGCGATCGCACTTGCTGATTACATTAAAGCCAAGCAGCGGCCACTATGATCTAGACTGATTCTCAGCTATTTGCTGTACTTGCGCCACCGTTAAATCGAGAGCCACCGCCACTTGTTCTACAGTCAATCCCAATGCCAACAACCGGGGAATAGCTTCTAACTTAGCCTCTTGGCGGCCTTCCTGGCGACCTTCCTGGCGACCTTCCTGGCGACCTTCCTGGCGACCTTCCTGGCGACCTTCCTGGCGACCTTCTTCTAAGCCGTCTTCCTTGATTGATTGATACATCCTTGTCTTTTTGAATTCGTCGTCTATACCCAACATTTCTGCTAACTCCTCTCGGCTTAACCGGGTAAATTTGTACAACAGAATAGTCTCTATCAATTCTACAATTTGCTTGGTGGTAGTTTCATCTGCCAGTTGTTGCTTTGCTTGTAAAATCAATTCTCTACCTTTGTCAACGGCTGTCTCTTCTCTTTCGATAATTAATTTAACGATCGCAACTTGAAGTGAGTTCTCACCTGTATCTAATTCATCTAGATAAATGCGTTGTACTTGTGAACTGTCTAACAGCAACTGATACGGTAGCCGATCATCCGGATCTAAACTTCGTTGTGGATAGATGACAACAGCACGCCAAAAATTGACTGATTCGTTTTGACGCAAATAAAGGAAGATTTCGGCAAAGAAGCGTCTATAAAAAGTTGAGTCTAATTGAAACTGAACTTCAACAAAGTAGAGGGGTTGGTTTGTGGTTTCACTTGTGGGGATAAATACTCCATCAATCCTAAAAGCAGTTTCTTTTAGTTCGATTGAAACAAATTGATATGCGTTGACATTGACAGTCGTATCGCCAATTATTGCAAAAAATATGCTAGGGAAAGTTTGAAATAAGCTATAAAATATTTTGTCAGTCTGCACCTGGATTTAGTCAAGCAAAAATTGGATATTAAAAGTTTATCAAGAATAGTGTATATACGTTTCTGACTTTTCACGGTATCTGGAAAACCTCTCTTCTATTTCTCTCTCCTAAAAGGAGAGAGACTTTGAATTTTCCCCCAACGCTAGCAGGGAAGGGGGTTAGGGGGTTAGGTCAATGGTTAGCTTTTCCACATAACCTGAATTGTCAGATATACGTCTGTTTCAGCATAAAAAAGCAGATGGTTAATCCCATCTGCTTTAATAAAAGATTAGTTATCTTATTTACTTGGATACCAACTGATTAACTGGAGCAACCCCAGCCAAATCTAGAATTGGCGCGATCGCATCTTCTCGCTTCACCGCCATCATGTGAACTCCTTGACACAATTGCCGCGCTATTTGCACTTGCTCTGCGGCAATTTTTATCCCTTCCTCAAAAGGATCTTTGGCTTTTGCTAATCTATCAATAATATGTTGGGGAATATTTACACCCGGAACACATCTATTAATAAACTGGGCATTTTTTGCCGATTTCAACAGGAAAATTCCTGCCAAAATTGGTTTTTTATAGCCAGAGGCAATGGTATCCATGAACTTTTCTAAGCGTTCAAAATCTGTAATTAACTGACTTTGAAAAAACTGCGCTCCGGCTTCGACTTTGCGTTCAAATCGACTTTGCAAACCCGACCAACTCTTACATTGCGGATCTACTGCTGCACCAACAAATAAATCTAACGCTCCATCAGTCAAAGGTTTTTCGTTGCAATCAACGCCTTGATTCATCTTCCGAATCAGTTGCAGCAGTCGCACCGCTTCCAAGTCAAACACTGCTTTAGCATCTGGATGATCGCCTGCTTTTACTGGGTCGCCAGTCAAAGCTAAAATGTTATTTACGCCCAAAGCATGAGCGCCCATCAGGTCAGCTTGTAAACCAATGCGGTTGCGATCGCGGCAAGCAATTTGACAAATCGGCTCTATACCGTTTTGTGACAAAATCACCGACGCCATTAACGAAGACATCCGTAACACTGCGCGGCTACCATCAGTAACATTGACAGCATGAACCCTTCCCTTAAGAGTCGCCGCCATTTGAATCATGTGCGCTGGATCTCCCCCTTTCGGCGGTGCTACCTCGGCAGTAACTAGAAATTCACCTGCTTGTACAGCTCTCTGGAAGGCTGTGGGGCTATGGGTGTGATGCATAAAATTAATAATTTCAATTTCTTAAATGGTATAGCCAATCACACCGAAACGGGAAAACTTATAGAGGAAGAGAATAGCCTAAAGCAGTTTTTACTTGTGATAAAGTTTGATTTGCGATCGCTCTAGCTTTTTCCCCTCCATCTCGCAACACAGACTCCAAATAGCCTTTATCCGCCGTTATTGACTGATATTTTTCTTGGATTGGTTTTAGAGACTCAATAATTGTGTCCGTCAACAATGGCTTGAATTGTCCCCAGCCCATATCCTGACACTCAACTGCTACATCTTCCTTCGCTTTACCAGACAGCAATGTATACAGCGTTAACAAGTTATTACACTCTGGACGCGCTGGATCATCGAAAGTCAGCCCACGGATGGGATCAGTTTTACAACGCTTAATCTTGTATTGAATCTGTTCTGGTAAATCTAGCAAACTGATTCGGCTTAACTCCGAAGGATCAGACTTCGACATTTTGCGTGTACCGTCGGCTAAACTCATCACCCTTGCCCCTTCCTTACGAATCAAAGGGTCTGGTAACTTCAGAACTGGTTGATCTGGTTTACCAAATTGATGATTTAACCGAGCTGCAATATCCCGTGTCAATTCCAAGTGTTGCTTTTGGTCTTCACCCACTGGCACTTTATCGGCTTGGTAAAGCAAAATATCAGCTGCCATCAGCACAGGGTAATCTAATAAGCCTGCACTCACATTTTCTCCCTGTTTAACAGCCTTTTCCTTAAACTGGATCATGTCTTGCAGCCAGTTTAGAGGTGTAATGCAGTTGAGCAACCAGGTGAGTTCACTGTGGGCCGAAACGTGGGATTGTACAAAGATGGTAGAGTGATTTAAATCAAGACCACAAGCTAGATAGAGAGCAGCAAGGGTGTAGGTATCAGCTGCCAATTGTTTTGGCTCGTGTGGCACTGTAATCGCGTGCAAATCAGCCACAAAGACGTAATTTTCGTATTCGCTCTGACCTTCTACCCAGTTGCGAATGGCTCCCAAATAGTTACCTAGATGGTAATTGCCCGTTGGTTGAACTCCAGAAAGAACACGTTGCTTGCCCATAAATTTCAACTTAGTTATCTCAAATCCGCGCTAGTAAAGTGGCGATGTCTGGTGACAAGTCGCAACTCTTGGAGACGCACTCGCGTTTGCGCCTACGCAAAACTCATTTAATTTTGACATTTTCCAGGGCAACTCGCCGTTGCGCGATTAGATATTTAAGCTGTTATACAAAAATTTTAATAAAGGGTGGGTTAATTTTTGCAGGTCGAAACAATCGCATTGTTCGTCGAAACAATCGCATTGTCAGTCGAAACAATGGCATTGTCAATCGAAACAATCGCATTGTTAGCCGAAACAATCGCATTGTCAGTCGAAACAATCGCATTGTCAGTCGAAACAATCGCATTGTTAGCCGATGCATTGGCATTGTAAGCCGATGCATTGGCATTGCAAGAGGTTGCCTTTACATAGCACGGCAATACAAATGGGCGTTGCAGAACAGTGGGATGAATTGGGGCAAGCTTTTAAGGCAAGGGATGCTGGCGTTGCAGGGGAGGAATTTTGGAACTTGTTATAATCATCCCGCTTTCTCTGCAACCCCTACAAATGATATGGCAGTTGTTCGCTCCACAAATTCGCCATTAGGTTTTAACGCGGTGTGCAACTTTCCCTCAAACCTAACCCCCAACCCCTTCCCTAAGAGGGAAGGGGAGCAAGACTTAAAGCCTCTCTCCGCTTCGGGGAGAGGAATGGAAGTGGGGTTTTAAGAATAAGTTGCACATCGCGTGTTTTATTACAACGCCACTAAAAAATCACCTTTGCCGATGCAAATGTCTATCTAAAGACAGATGGAGAAAGAATAGGGGTAGTGGGATCGTAGCATCATCTCTGCAATCTGCATCCAAAATACGGATTTATCAAAAGTAAAAATTTTTCAAACAAAATTTAATTAGAGGGCTACAGCAATGAAAGTACTCTTACTTTACCCCCGCTTTCCCAAAACGTTTTGGTCTTACGACGAATTCATGAAGATAGCGGGGCTTAAGGCATTTATTCCACCGCTAGGAATTCTGACTGTTGCGGCTATGCTACCAGCAGACTGGCAAGTTCGGTTTTATGACCGCAATGTTAACCAAGAAACGGATGCTGATTGGCAATGGTGCGACATCGTGATTCTTTCTGCGATGCTTGCACAAAAAGAAGACTTTCTCGCCCAAATTCACAAAGCAGCGCAACTGGGGAAAAAAGTTGCTGTGGGTGGGCCTTATCCAACCTCAGTGCCAGAACCTGCACAAAAAGCAGGAGCTAACTACTTGATTTTAGATGAAGGGGAGATTACAGTTCCACAGTTTTTAGATGCGATCGCCAAAGGTGAAGAACAAGGAAGCTTTCGCGCCCTTGAAAAACCAGATGTAACCCAAAGCCCCATCCCTCGCTTTGATTTACTCAAACGAGATGATTACTTAATGATGGCAATCCAGTTTTCTCGCGGTTGTCCTTTTGAATGCGAATTCTGTGACATCATTAATCTATACGGTCGCAAACCACGTACCAAAGAACCTAGTCAAACCCTAGCAGAACTCCAAACCCTCTATGACTTAGGCTGGCGCGGATCTCTGTTCGTAGTGGATGATAACTTCATAGGCAATAAGCGCAATGTGAAACGCCTCTTACAAGAATTAATCCCCTGGATGCAGGAACGCAATTATCCCTTTACCTTCTTGACTGAAGCTTCCGTCAATCTTGCAGAAGATACTGAGCTATTAGAATTAATGGTTAAAGCTGGTTTCTACGCAGTCTTTTTGGGTATTGAAACACCAGATCAAGACAGCCTACAAGTCACTCGCAAGTTTCAGAATACCCGTAATCCCCTCTTAGAAGCCTGTCGTACTATCAATAAAGCTGGATTACTCATCTATGCAGGATTTATCATTGGTTTTGATGGAGAAAAAACTGGCGCTGGGGAGCGGATTCAAGCTTTTATTGAAGAAACCAGCATTCCTCAACCGATGCTAGGTATACTGCAAGCCCTTCCTAATACTGCCCTCTGGGAAAGACTAAAACGAGAGGAACGATTATTAGAAGGATTTGGAGGTTTAGAGGTAGGGGATCAGAATTCCTTAATGAATTTTGTTCCTACCCGGCCGATGGCTGAAGTTGCTAAAGAATATTTAGAGGCAATTTGGAGAATGTACGAACCCAAAAACTATCTCCGACGTTGTTTTGAACAATGCCTCAAGATTACACCTAATCCCCAATTACAGCAGACGATGTATTTTCCTCCTGGCAAAGGACTGCGACTACTTGCACATTTGCTCTGGCGTCAAGGTTGGCAACGGCAGGAAATTCGGGGTCAATTTTGGCAACAACTTTGGGCTATTCTCCGCACCAAGCCGCAATTTGTGAATATGTATTTGGGTTTATGTGCTGCTGGCGAGCATTTTTGGGAATACCGCCTTTTAGCCAGAGAGCGCATTACTGAGCAGTTAGGATTTGATCCGCTAACCACGCCTACCCCTGTTGAAAAACCATTAGTCTCAATTTAAGATTAGTTGATTGTGGAGCGATCGCTAATGTGTTTTATAAATAGCGATCGCATTAATTTTGCTCACAAAAACCAAACTCTTAAATTCGATTTACCTTTCTGCCAAACCTACCTGTCCTCCAATTAGCCCCAAAAATCCTGTTCCAAAGTGCTGAATCTCCAAAAAACTTGCTTGCTCTGGTGAAGTTTTGTAAATCCGAAATGTCTTCATAATTCCCAAGGTTGCAGCGCTTTCTAGAGGCCCAACAAAGCTAATATCCCGGTCAAGAAAATAAGTTTGATTAGCCCAATGAGCCATCTGATTTGCATTCAAAAAATAGCAGCCTGCATGGGGATTGAGGGCACGACAAAAGGTAATTGGTGCATTCAGAATTGTACCCTTGAGTTCCGGTTGCTCCTGCACATTTTGAAAGGGAGCAGTTACTCGCAAAGCCAAATCCCCATCAATATAAGCTTTATGAACCAACGCATAAGGGGAGATTTCATAACGATTTGGCTGGAGCAAATTTAAATCACCTGCTTGTTGGGTAAACCAATTTAATTTTATAAAAAACCAAGGGTCATGGATAATTAGGTCATCTTCTAAGAAGCAGTAGTAATCATATTGACCGAGACAACTTTGCAGAACAGCTTGGCACTCAAAGCCCAAAAGCAGAGGTTCTACATTAGTAGAATGATGCTTATATAAATGGGATGGTAAGGAAAGCTGATTCAAAAGATGATTATCTTTGGTTGTACAAATAACAATATCTAGCTCGTGCGACTGCGGCTGGTTAGCGGGAAAAGCTATTCGTTGAGCAATGTTAATGATACTTTGAGATTTACCAAATAATTGGTGTAAGGCGGTAAGGCTATTAGTTAACGCCTGCAAGCGGGGTTGCGGGTCTTTGCGTTGGGAAGCATGACGACCCTCACCGCTTGGTTTGAAAAAATGGGCAATGGTAAAAAGAATTCGCATTTTAAATATCGTTTTTTATTTCTCTGTCCTTTGTCCTTTGTTGGTTGTAACTAATGACCAATGACCAATGACTAATAACTAATGACTAATGACTAATGACCAATGACCAATGACTAATGACTAATGACTTTTGCCAAATCCTTTAGAAACTGAGCGCTTTTTCAAACTATCAGAACTTTTACCAGCGAACATCCATTGCAAATGCTGTGGTAACAGTTTCGCCAAATCATAACGCTTTAGAATTGTCTCTCGCGCATTCGCACGAATTGCTTGCATCTCCTGAGGATGATTCAGCGCCTCTTCAACCCTATTAGCAATATTATGGGGAGAAAAGAAATCTACCAGCAGTCCATTCACCCCATCCTGTACGACTTCCAATACTGGCGGAGTCTTAGAGGCTACTAGTAAACATCCTGCTGCCATTACTTCTAACATTGACCAGGATAAAACAAAAGGACGAGTTAAATAAACATGAGCAGAAGAAGCTTGCAAAACCTGAAGATACTCATTGTAAGGAAGCCTATCTGTAAAGTGCAGCCTCGATAAATCCAAAGATAATTTTTCCAACATTAATTGTTTATAAGTCTTACCATCAGGAAGATTCTTCCCATAAGCCACCCTATCTTCTCCCACAACTACCACATGGCACTTAGGTCTTCGCTGCTGAAGTAGCGCTACCGTTTCCATAAACTGCGGAAAACCTCTATAAGGTTCCATCCCGCGTCCCACATAAGTTACCAACTCTTCCACATGGGAAAGGTCGAGATTTATTCTTGGTAAAATTAACTTTGCGCCTGGTTTGGGAGCAAAATATTTGGTATCAACACCATCATGAATTACAGTGAGTTTGCTATGATATTCTTTGGGAAACTGCTGACGCTGCCAATTCGTTGGAGAAAGACCGCGATCGCAGCTATATAAATCAGTCAAAATCGGCGTATTTTTCACCCTGATGCGGCATTCATCATCAGCATTCAGTGGTTCACTGGGATCAAAATCTGCATCCGAGCCGTGAGCATGGTAAAACCACTCGAAATAACACAATAATTCTGCTTTGGGGAAAATATCTTTCATAAACAAAGTCGGCCCCCAACCAGAATGGCCATAGACTATATCTGGAACGAAACCCTCAGCTTTTAATTTTTCTGACACGCGATAGACAGCCTGCCCTGTGAGAACAGCATTTTCCAGGTTGCGAACGTAATGGTGAGTTTGGGGAGCAGCTTCACGAGAAGGAGTGTAAATAGCTTTAAAAACACCAGGTATTTCGCCTTCACGACGATTTGTCCCAAAGACGACTTGGTAATTAGGATCTTTACCTAAAACCGTCGCTAGATTGCGAAATTGCGAGGGGAAATTAGGATGTAAAAATAAAACTTTCATGGGAATAATCTTGATTAATTTATCGCCAGATAAAATAAATTAAGACAAGCTGTTTAAGATTATAAGATTATTTCTCACAATTTTTAGCAAGTAAATTTAGGTGAATCGTTGCCGCGAAATGCGAAAATAATCGCCAATTCGTGTTATAACCATAAAATTTATTGGCATTGATTTAGGCTGGAAATCTCAACCAAGTGGACTATGCTGCTTAGAATGGATAGATGGACAACTGCAACTACTTGATCTAGACCGTAAAGAAGCCATTGCAGACATCCTCACCTGGATTGATCAGAGCGTACAACCAGACGAACCAGCCATCATCGCCGTAGATGCGCCTACCCTCATACCCAACGTCACCGGAAGCCGCCTCCCCGACAAACTCAGCCACAAATACTTTGGTAAATATCATGCAGGATGCTACCCAGCTAATCAAAACCTACCCTTCGCCGATCGCACCATCAACTTTGGCTTAGAATTAGAATCACGCGGTTTTGCACACGCACCCACCATTGAACCGCAAAAACTCAGTAGATATCAAATAGAAGTCTTTCCCCACCCAGCAATCGTTAACCTATTCAACTTAGTACAGTTTTGCGTAAGAGCGTAGCGTTTCCAATGCAGGGGAACGCATTGGCATTGCATTGAGATGCATTAACAATGCAAGCCGACGCATTAACAAGGCCGCCGACGCATTAACAAGGCCGCCGATGCATTAACAATGCAAGCCGACGCATTAACAAGGCCGCCGACGCATTAACAAGGCCGCCGATGCATTAACAAGGCCGCCGATGCATTAACAATGCAAGCCGATGCATTAACAAGGCCGCCGACGCATTAACA
Source organism: Nostoc favosum CHAB5714 (assembly GCF_020829495.1). Taxonomy (GTDB): domain Bacteria; phylum Cyanobacteriota; class Cyanobacteriia; order Cyanobacteriales; family Nostocaceae; genus Nostoc; species Nostoc favosum. Next base: position 55,633 of record NZ_JAIVFQ010000015.1, read on the forward strand.
AGGCCGCTGACGCATTCATTGCCATTGCAGGGTATTGCCAAATTTAATTCGCTACGAATTAATGAAATGCTGTACTTAGAACGCATCCTCAAATACAAAAAAGGACACCTCAGCGATCGCCGCCTAGAACTAACCAAACTCCAAAATTATCTTCTTGATATCCTCCCCTCCTTCTCTCCTCCTCTGCGCCCTCTGCGCCTCTGCGGTAGCCTACGGCAAGCCGCTGGTGCGTCTACGTTTCTTCTTGAAATCTCCACCACAGGCGCAGCCCTCAAAGCAACCGAAGATAAACTAGATAGCTTAATTTGCGCCTATGTTGCCGCTTATTGGTGGTATTGGGGAGAACAACGTAATCTCGTATTAGGCGATGTCTACGACGGGCTATTCGGCGTCGCACCACTGGCTACATTGTCATCCCTCAAAGAATGTTAGCCTAAAATTGTAATCTCGTAAGATTTAACTCAAAGAGGTTTTATGCAAGGAGTTAGTTCTAACTTGAGTTTAAAAGAGCTTTATGAAATTGATGATCATCTCTGGTTAGAGGAAACAATCAAACTATTGAAAGCTAACCATTTAGAAGAATTAGATTTAGAAAATTTAATAGAGGAGCTAGAAGATTTGGGTCGTAGAGACAAAGCCAAGGTTGCTAGTTTATTAGAACAAATTATTAGACATTTTTTATTGCTGCAATATTGGACAGAAGAATATCAATATAATTCTGGACATTGGAAAGCAGAAATTAGAAGTTTTAGGAATCAATTAAAACGTCATTTGACAACGAATTTATATCAATACTTAGAAAAGGAATTAGCATCAATTTATGATGATGCTTTAGGATATGTAATTGATAAAACTGAAGGCAAACTAGATAACTTACCTCAATCTTGTACTTACACCTTAGAAGAGCTACTAGATATTAATTATCTACCTAAAAATGTTTGATATAAAAGGCGTTGCTAAACTTAAATCAGCATTATATCACCAGGTGTAGGGGCAAGTCTTTGCCCATAGGTGTCAACTTAACGTGAAACCCTTGTAAAGACGTGATATTGAGTTCACTCACTTACCCATCACTCGACGCGTCACCCCACCCCAGTTTTGTCTAAAGCCAAAACTTCCCCTCCCCGCTCTTCGGGAGGGGATTAAGGGGAGCCAGTGCGGTCTTGGGGTTCACCTGCGTGGAGCCGGATAGCGTGTGGGGTAAAATGACTGTGGAATGAAGCTCTCTGACTTAAGTTGACACCAATGGGCAAAGACTTGCCCCTACGGGTGTACCTCACGTAAACTAGAACCGCTATATATCCTGTCCTCTTCGTGAGGTCATTTTACGAGGCGTTCCGACTCTGGTTGTCGCAAAGTCAAAATAACGATCAACGACTTCCTCTCCTGCATCAATTTTCTCCTTAAGTTCTTTAATAGAAATATTGTTCATAGATTTCTCTCCCGTCTCGTACTTTTCCAATAAGTAAATAAAAGGCGTTGCTAAACTTAAATCAGCAACGCCTAATCTTGAGTATTCAACAATTACTCAGCACTCTTATTCTGCCCAAGCAATCAACCTTGGTTCATAGGGATTAGCCAGGTTTTTATTTTTCGGCAATACACGCAAAGACAAGCCTTGCAAACCAGAAGCGGTATAGGTGATATTACCCGTGTAAATACTCAATTGCTGTGCATCTTCACCTTGATAATCCATCACCACTGGTACAGCGTTGACAATATCACCATTGGCATCGATCGCACCTTGATATAACTCCACCTGCACATCATCATTCTTCAAAGTTGCTAAGTCAACCTTGGCTTTGACAGCAACGGTTTGGTTAACCTCAATGTCTGAAGCTGCCGATACGTCAATATCTTTGATTCTGATGTTGAACCAGTGTTCTCTCAGTTTTTCTTTCCAAGCAGCTAATTCTTTAGCTGGGGCATAGTTATCAACTGTCAGGGTATGATAGCGATCGCTAGCCGGGAAATAAGCTCGCCCGGCATATTCTCCTACCATCCGCGCTGTATTAAAGAAGGGACAATTCAGGCGAATTGCATCCTTCATTTTGGCAACCCACGGACGGGGTAAGCCATCACTATCCCGATGTTCATAAAATAACGGTACAACTTCCTTCTCTAACAATTCGTAGAGAGCATTTGCTTCTACTTCATCCTGGTAGTTGGGATCGTCGTAATTCTCTCCATGTCCAATTGCCCAGCCTGTGCGGACGTAATCAGCTTCATCCCACCAGCCATCTAGTACACTTAAATTAGGCAATCCATTCATTGCTGCTTTCATACCACTGGTACCAGAGGCTTCCCGTGGACGACGCGGTGTATTTAACCAAATATCGCAACCCGCAACCATCAACCGGGATATGTGAATGTCGTAATTGGGAACAAACACTACCTGTTTTTCTAAATGTTGTTCGCGGATAAAGTGATTGATCTCGCGGATGAGTTCTTTACCGGGAATATCCTTGGGATGTGCCTTACCAGCAATCACAAATTGCACTTTCCGGTCTTTGTTAGCTAGTAAAAGCCGCTTAATGCGATCCAAATCACGCATCCAGAGGGTAGCGCGTTTGTAGGTGGCAAACCTACGGGCAAAGCCAATGGTGAAAGCGTAAGGATCTAAAACTTCTTGTGCCTGGATAATTTCGGAAGCCGAAGCGCCGCGATCAGTTAAATGCTTGACCAAATGCTCCCGCACATACAAAATCATATCCAAGCGGCAGCGTTCGTGATTGCGCCACAATTCCTCATCGGGTATGGCGTCCATCCGCTCCCACAATGGGCTATCTGGTGGTGCTGATGACCAGTTTGGCCCTAAGTAGCGATCGTATAACTCTTGAGTAGATTTCGCAACACAACTCCGAGCATGGACACCATTAGTAATTGCTGCGATCGGCACTTCTTCTACTGGCACATTCTGCCACAAACCCTTGAACATTTGCCGCGACACCACACCATGCAGTTGGGCGACACCGTTAGAAAATGTTGCCATCTTCAGCGCCAGCACCGCCATACTGAAAGGCCCAGATAAATCGCCTGTATTCTCGCGCCCCAGTCCTAAAAATTGCTCTTTGGGCAACCCAAATATTTCTGCATAGTACCCCAAGTAGTACAGCATTTTGTCGGGAGCGAACAAGTCAATCCCTGCTGGTACTGGCGTGTGGGTAGTAAAGATATTACTAGAAGCCACCACCTGTTTAGCTTGGGGATAATTCAGTCCCTCTTCTTGAATCAGCAAGCGGATGCGTTCTAGGGCAGAGAAGGCGGCGTGGCCTTCATTCATGTGGTAAGCGGTGACTTTCAGCCCCAAAGCTTTGAGCATTTGCACACCACCGATCCCCAGCATGATTTCCTGGTGGATACGCATATCGATGTCGCCACCGTACAGCTGGTCTGTAATGTCGTGGTCGTAAGTGTTGTTGGGTTCAATGTTGGTGTCCATCAAATACAGGGGCACCGTTCCTACCTGTACGCGCCAAACTCTGGCATACACCTTGCGTCCTGGATAATCTACCGCAATCCGCAATTCTGAACCATCAGGATTGCGCTCTAGATGCAAGGGCATATTGTAGAAATCGTTGAGCAGGTAGCGTTCTTGCTGCCAGCCATCGGCATTGAGATACTGGGCAAAGTAGCCTTGCTGATACAGTAAACCTACGCCCACAAGCGGTAGCCCCAAGTCACTGGCAGATTTGAGGTGATCCCCCGCCAGAACACCCAAGCCCCCAGAATAGACGGGCAAACAATCTACAAGTCCAAATTCCGCCGAAAAATAGGCGTAACATTCCTTTGGTTTCTGCTCTCGTTGTTTCTGATACCAAGTGCGCTCTTGCAAATAATCGTCTAACTGACGGTTAGCTCGATCCATTTGTGCTAGGAAGCCTTCATCTTCGACAACTTCCAGAAGCCGCGATTGAGAGATAGTACCCAGCATCAACACCGGATTATGATGGCTAGACTCCCATAGGTCAGAGTCTAAGCGACGAAATAAATCTTTAGTGTCAACGTTCCAATCCCAGTGCAAGTTATATGCCAGCCGCCGTAGTGGTTCGAGTCGCGGCGGTAGTGAAGGGGATACGTTAAATGTACGAATTGGCTGCATAGGTTGGCAAAACTCCAAGTTTAGCTATGGTTATTGTTTACTCTCTTTACCAATGTTGCCAATTCTTTATACAGTAGTTTGTGAAAAAGCGATGACTTTGTTAAGCATTGAGAATCTTTTTAACCTAGTTGCTAAAGTTTACACTAAGGTGTTTCTAATTCTATGCCTTACCTTCAGCCATGTACTTGGTATATTAAAATTTAATCATTTACTGTCATGTATCACTTAAAAAAATTTAGTTTAGAATAAATAATTTATATTTATTTTAGAATTGATTCCGGGGATCAATCTTAGTCCTTGGCTGTGGGTGAAAATTAATCATACCTGCGTCAAGGAACAGTTAAAATTTTAATTATTTTTTAATAAAATTGCCCTAGCGTAGAGGCAGTGTCAGAGAAAAGAGTTAACTTAACTTAAATCTTGCACCAATCTCAAAAACCGCCATAGGTTAGAAACCTATGGCTAATAGCGAAAGTCCTTTTCAGAGGACTCAACTTTATTGATGGTATGGATTTTAGTCCACTTAAGTGGACTTTCGCTATGAGCCAGAGAATAAATTCTCTGGCGGAAGATTGGGGAAGTGCAATATCTGATACCAATTCACGAAAATCCTGATACATATAGATTTATCGTAGGGGCATGGCAAAGACCATAGGTGTCAACTTAAGCTAAAAATCGCTTATCTGTTGGCTTCCACGCCCGCCCAGAAATGAATTTCTTTGGCTTTTAGCTAAAGTCTACTCAAGTAGACTAAAGATTTTTGAATATATTTAGTCATCTTCAGATGACTTTCGCTATTAGCAAGGAACTTCAGTTCCTTGCGGGACATAGCTTTGACGTTAAGTTGACACCAATGGGCAAAGACAAGCCCCTACCAGCGTATTTGTATCATTATTAAAGTGAAATGGTATGAGTTAAGTAAAAACCATACCAAGCAGTTAACTAGGAAAAGCGATGCCTGCGGCGGGCTACGCCTATGCTAACTACTTAGTATAAAAGTTGAATACTAAACCAGCAAAAGAACTTAGTAAGGTGTTATTTTACGCGCCTAGTGAAGGCTGATCTTTGGTATTTTTTGTCATTGACAAAGCTACAGCTGCTGCATAAGCAATCTCGGCTGCCATTTGATAAGCAAGTTTGATACTAGATGAAGCGTCCTTGGCTTTAGGAGAGAGAGAAGCTTTTTTTCGGCGCGACTCAAGTTTTACATCACCCGCCGCAATAGCTCGCTGTAAAATGATCCAGGCATCTAGGTCTTCTGAGTCATAATTACTTTGAAGTTGCGATCGCAGTTGATCTTCGGCTACAACACTTAGATAGCCGATATTTAGAGCTTCTTGGGCAATTTCTTTAATTAAAGCCATAATTTGAACCAAGTGTGTGAGTTAAAACCGATACTTCAATCTGGGCATTTGATGTTTTTTCTGGACTTCTCCTGGAAACTAAGCTACTTTTAGCTTTCTTTCAATAAAATTTATAATGAGTAGTGCCAAGCACGCATCACCCGCTTGGCTCACCCGAATGGGTGATTTACAAATTTTTATATATCAGTAATAGGGAAGAGGAAAATTTTTAGCTTTTTAACGAAGAGGGTGTCATAAGTATAGTAGATATCATTCTCAGTTAACACAAAAAAATAAAATTACTTGGACAAGCAACGGTAGAAATATAGACATAAATGGTAATTAATCGCTTAGAGCATTTTTAAAGTTACCGCTTTCAATAATTTTTCTCTAAGTGTATAAAATTAATTTAGAGTAGCGTAGGCTTTGCCCGCCGTAGGCATCACTTTAGTAAAAAAGTTAACTAATCTCACCATTATGATCAACAAGCAACTTGGAAATCAACTTATTTAATAAGAGTGTTCCACTAAAAATAAAATGTGCTATCGTTAAAAACAATTGTTATTAAAAGCCATTTATGTAATTAAAAACATGAATTGGTTAGTCTATAAATCATCCGTGTGCAACATGATTGGAGCAGCATACTCTAGAAATTCGTTGCAAGAAAGCCGTCATAGCAGTCGGGGAAGCGCTTACTTGTTTGCACCGATGGTTAACTTCAATGTGATGGCTGATGTGGGAGATAATCCACCCTAGTTGGGTTTTATTTGGGCAAAAATACCCATAAAAATCCAACAATAATTACATTGTCATGCTAGGCAGAAATTTTATCTAATTTTTGAATATAGTCTAGTTAAATGTATTTTTTGTTGCAAAATAGCTTGTGGAACTAAGTTGTTTCAAAAGACTAAAACCGCCTGAGAAAAATTAGCCTCAAGGCAAACAACTTTATCCCTATTTGCGTAACAAGCTTTGCAAATTTGCCAGAGAACCGAAACAGTAGCCTATCTAAACCAGCAAATTTCCCCATCAGACAATTTAAGAGTCTGAGGTTTGACTCTGCAATGCACTGAAATTGTTTTGTTAATTGTTATGGTGAAAAAGAAGCCAAATTTTTACGTACATATAGTAGAAAAGCTTCTAACGACTTAACGCAATTGTGCATATCAATTGGGTGATTATACACATCTACAGCAGATTTCAAGTTGGTGAGGTACACAAGCTAAGTCTGTTACCCAGGTATAAAGGGTGTTTTGCTCCTGAATTCTGCTGTAAGTTCAATAATTGCTCACATAGTCAAAGCCAGACTCTGGTTTTTCAATTGGAAAACCATCTAAAAATATGGGTAAATTTCGGTAATACTGCCAACTCACTTTCATGTATTAATAAATACAAATTTTTCTAGTGTTGGCAGAAGATTAGGATACAGCCAAAACAACTTTCAATACTCCCAACAACAATTGATTGAAGAGATATATAGCCATGCATAACGAGAAATATTTTTCAAAATTGCAGCGCGTGCAAGAACTTTTAGTAACTACTGTGTTAGGGGATATTCCTACACTTATTCTGGGGCCGAAGTTGCGTAATTTGGGATATCGTAGTATTTTTGCCCAGATAGGCAGCCCAGTTTATATTCAAGATGGTGTTGAATTTAACGGTACTTGCTGTATTGAGATAGGCAGTGGAATATATATTTTCAAGGGTGTGCGGATGGATGCTAGAGGACACAAAAATAATAAAATTCATCTAGGAAATAGAGTCGCTATTGAGCGTAACGTTGATATAGGGTGTTTAGAAAATACGTGTATACATATTGATGAAGACACATTCATTGCTCCCAACGTGTGTATTGAGGGGCCAGGAGACATTAAAATTGGTAAACGCTGCTTGATTGCTGCCCACTCAGGGATATATGCCAACAATCATAATTTTGCCGATCCGATGGAGCCGATTAAATACCAAGGTGTTACTCGCAAGGGAATTGTAATTGAGGATGATTGTTGGTTAGGGCATGGAGTAACAGTATTAGATGGCGTTACTATCGGCAAAGGCAGTGTTATTGGTGCGGGAGCAGTTGTCAATAGAGATATTCCTCCTTTCTCCGTTGCTGTAGGCATACCTGCACGAGTAATCAAAAATCGAGTTGGCAAAGACTTAAGCATTACTTCAAGCTGAGAAATAGGGCATGGGGCATGGTAGCTATCTGACAATTCAGGTCATCTGGAAAACCTCTCTCTAAATCTCTCTTCCTTTAAGGAGAGAGACTTTGAATTTTCCCCCTTCCCGCCACGGGTTGGGGGTTAGGGGGTTAGGTTTTTGGTAGACTTTTCCACATAACGTGAAAAGTCAGGGTAGCTATCTCCTGTAACAATTAACCTGTTCCCTTTTTGAAGAAACTTTTGCCCTCAGTTAACGTCACAAGAGTAACTAGTCTCCAAGTTATTTTTTAGGGTCATCTAAAAGTCAGACAACCGCAAAAGCCCGGAATACAATTCTTTTGACTTTTGAGAGCCAGTTGCTACCCTGCCGGAACCCTAAGAGCGAAAAGTCGGCAGATCCGACGCCCGACGCCAGTGGCTCATGGGGGAAACCCCCTTCTCTACAAGACGCTACGCGTTGGCGCTAGCCTCTCCCTTTGGGAGAAGAACGCACTGGCTCCTTTTGACTTCCGCCTTGCGGCAAGAGTCCTCTCAAAAAGGGACGAGATTTGGGTAATATAAAGGAGCTATCTTTTCTGCATGGCAGATCCTGAAAGAAAAGCTTTCTTTGTCTTACCCCTTGGAGATATTTCTATGTTGACTTTAAAAATCGCTGTTTATATTGTTGTTGCCTTCTTCGTAACTATCTTCGTCTTCGGATTTTTGTCAAACGATCCAGCTCGTAACCCCGGCCGTCGGGACTTAGAGTAAAAGAGCGATAAATTATCCGCGACTTTAGAAGGCGGAAGATATTAAACGCCACGGAAACTTACTAAACTTTCGCCTAGTAAGTTTCCTGCTCAAAGTGGCTTGCTACCGGTAGCAGAAGGCGACAGTCGGAAGGCAAAATGTATATTTAATCCTTCCGTCCGTCATTTGGCTGTTTGTTAGCCCGATTATGCTCAAATATGCTTCATCCAGTTCTGCCGCCTGATCCGCCTTTTATCCTCGAATCTTTACAAGTTGTAAATCCCGCCTCATCTGCTAGTCATACAAATTTTCTTTCAGGTGTAGATACTGGAATACACGAAAAGACAGACAAATCCAAGCAGCCCAAGGATTTGGCCCAGTTGGCAATTGCGGGTGACACCAAGAGTGATCCGCCATTGTCAACTCCGATAAACTCAACTCAGAATGACTTGGTAGTTGCCGAAACTCCCTCTGTACCCCATCCACCAGAAACCCTCCCACCAGAAATTTCCCCCATCAAGAGTTCTGGAACTGCTACACTTTTCGGGCGATCGCTAATCGTTGGTTATCCCACGCCGGAGGTTAAAACCTCTAATTACCAAGATAAAGAAGACACTTGGACTTGTCCAAGTGTCGATGTTCGGCGCTCGGAACTTCTCCTAAGAGCGGCATTACGCAAACGGGAGATGCAAAGAGAAGCCACTGTATTGCCAATAAAAGTTGGAGCGGAGGCTTCCTCTGTAAACGTAAAAGGTGAATCTTCTCAAAAACTCGGTGAGCGATCGCTAGATCCAAATTCTAGTGGTGGAGAAAAACAAACTTTTTTGGATGGTAGCTTTAGCTATAGAGTTTCCCCAAATCCCCAACTCGCCCAATCTCCGCCTCCTCTTCAAATTGTCCCAACTGCCACAAACAGCAACAAGTTAGTCGAATCCAAGGCGGGAATTTTAGCACAGAAGTTAACCCAGCAAAAACAGCAAAGTCATATTACTGCACCACAGTCTTCAGCAAAAGACAATATCTCTGTATCTGCTGCTGATCTAGCACCGAGTTCTCAATCAGTACAAAATTTTCTAAAATTCAAGTCTCGTAACCCGAAAAACCAACTCTCATCGCCCATCACTGTAGGATTCAAGTCCCAAGCCCAACAACAAGCTCAAGCACCAACGCCTACACCAGAGGTAGACAGCACTAATCAGCTAGAAAGTCAACCATCTGGTACAACTGCGCCAGCTAGCACGCCGCCAGCTAAACCGAGAATTGTGGAAGTCACTTCAGATCGGCAAGAGTATGACGAGCGACGGCGAATTATTACAGCTGTTGGGAATGTAGTTGTGCGATTTGATGGGGCGGTGGTGGATGCCGATCGCCTGCAAGTCAATTTAGACAACTTGATTGCTGCGGGGGAAGGTAATGTAACTTTAACACGGGGCGATCAGGTACTGCGTGGACAACGCTTTACCTATAACTTTGTTCAAGATAGTGGGGAACTGCTAAATGGTAGAGGAGAAATTTATGTACCCTCAGCACAAACAGATTTTGCTTTTTCACCCACAGGTGTAACTGCTGGTGGAGTTCCAAAACGTCCGCCGAGCGATCGCATTAGAGCCAATCAGCCCCTTTCAGGTGTGAGCAGCCCTGGAGGAATTGATGTGGTATTTGGTGGTCAGGCAGATGCTAGCAACATCCCGGCATCAAAAACAGGGGGTCTAGTCAATCGACTCAGGTTTGAAGCTGAACACATTGACTTTTATCCGCAAGGCTGGCAAGCAAGGGATGTCCGCATCACCAATGATCCTTTTTCGCCCCCAGAACTAGAGTTGCGTGCAGATACAGTAACTTTGACGCGAGAATCACCCTTGGTAGACCGCATCAGAACACAGAAGCAGCGTTTAGTATTGGATCAAAGAATCTCCTTACCAATTCCAGTGAATGAGCGGACTCTTGACCGCCGGGAGCGGGAGGTTACACCTGCAATAGTCTCCCCCGGCTATGATGGAGAAGATCGGGGTGGTTTGTATATTGAGCGTGGCTTTCCAGTGATCGATACAGAGCAGACACGCTGGACGATCACGCCCCAGTTGTTAGTACAGCAAGCTGTGCAAGAAGGCACGGGTGACTTAGGCGCACTGTTTGCTGTGAAGACAAGGATAAATTCTGTTTTGAGTCCACGAGCAGTAATTGAGGGGACTGGGGAGTTAACTAGTTTTAACTTGAATAAGGTAGAAGATAATTTGCGGGTGAGGTTAGGATTGCGCCAGACATTAGGGACTTCCCTTCCCCATCTTTTGAATCTGGAGTATAGCTACCGCGATCGTTTTTACAACGGTACCCTCGGCTTTCAAACCGTTCAGAGCAGTCTTGGCGCTATTGTTACCTCTCCTGTAATTCCTTTAGGCAAGAGTGGCATTAACCTCACCTATCAGGGAAGCGCTCGATATATCAATGCCAACACCGATCGCCAAGACTTACTAGAACCAGTGCGGGAAAACGATCGCATCTCACTAGGTCGTTTACAAGGCAGTGCTTCCCTCAGTACTGGAGTGTTGCTGTGGCAGGGAAAACCATTACCACCCACTGCCACTCAGGGATTGCGATACACGGCGAACCCTGTAGTTCCTTACTTGCGAGCGATCGCTGGACTTACAGGCACTACCAGTTATTACACCAATGGTGATAACCAAAGTACCCTAACTGGTACAATTGGCTTACAAGGGCAAATTGGTCATTTTTCTCGACCTTTTTTCGACTATACCGCCTTTAATATTAGTTACTCTCAAGGCTTAAACAACGGATTATCACCCTTTTTGTTTGATCGCTCCGTTGATAACAAAGTGTTGAGCGCTGGGATATCACAGCAAATCTACGGCCCTTTTCGCTTAGGCTTTCAAACATCTGTTAACTTGGATACTGGTAGAGAAACTAGCACCGACTACATTTTGGAATATAGCCGTCGCACCTATGGCATCACCTTGCGTTACAATCCGGTGTTGGAGTTAGGCGGCATCAGCTTCCGAATTAGTGATTTTAACTGGGGTGGCGGCACTGATCCATTTACTGAAGTTAAGCCAGTGGTAAGCGGCGTAGAACAGGATTATTAGTCAAATTTGACAAGTTTTCGATCTACTGCAAGTGTCTGGCTTAGTTTTCCCCTGTTCCCTTTCATATCCTCAACTGGCATGACTCCCCTGTAATCTCCTAACATTAATTTCCCATTTATATGATAATGATAATCAATATAACTAGAGTCATCAGATTTATGATATCTTACAAACTACGATTGAAATCCCTAGCAGCTCTTGCTCTCACGTGTGGGGTAGTTGGATATAGTCAAACCAGCCAATCGACTCCCACGCCTTGGGATAATGCGTCTGCGAATCAAACTGTTATTTCACTAGGGTCAGAAGCCCCTGTTAAAGGCCCGTTAGTAGTCGCTACCAATAGTATTACTTGTGGGTTAACTAAAGAAATTGCAGGTGATACTATTGACCTCAAGTGTTTAATCGACCCAGGCTCAGATCCGCACGTATACCAACCCAAGCCTGATGATAGCAAAGCAATTGAGCAAGCAAAGTTAATTCTCTACGGCGGCTACGATTTTGAGCCTAGTTTAATCAAACTAATTAAAACTACTTCAAATTATGCTTTCAAGGTTGCTGTACATGAAGTTGCAGTCCCCAAACCCCAGAAGTTTGAGGAGGATGGTAAAACTGTTATCGACCCCCATGTATGGCAAAATGCCCAGAATGGCATAGCCATAGCAGAGGTGATTTCCCAAGAATTAATAAAGGTAGCCCCAAATAATGCTGCAACCTATACCAGAAATACTCAGAAACTCACCAACGAAATCAGCCTGGTAGACACCTGGATTAAATCACAAATTGCCACAATTCCATCCAAGCAACGCAAATTAGTCACCACCCATGATGCTTTTGGTTACTATTCCAAAGCTTATGGAATTCCCATTGAAGGGGCCTTAGGGAATATTAGTACAGAAGAAGCGCCGACATCTGCACGAGTGAGTGCATTAGCAATATATATTAAACAACAGGGTGTGCCGACAATTTTTGCAGAAACAACAATTAATCCCAAATTGATTACGGCTGTAGCAAAAGAGGCAAAAGTTCAGATTTCAGACCGAGAATTGTTCGCTGATGGTTTGGGAGAAAAGGGCACAGAAGCTGAGACTTACCAAGGAATGTTAATTGCCAATACACGCACGATTGTGGAAGGGTTAGGAGGCAAATATACAGAGTTTAAGCCTAGATAATCAGAGTTAGCGACGCCGATAGCGTAGCGGTAGCGAGTCCACGAGCGTCATAGCCCGCACTTCTCTACGAGACGCTGTGCGTAGCTTGCTTCTAGGGTGTTGACTATGAACACTTTAACCCATAAGACTTCAGGCAAAAAATGTGTCGCGTGTTTGTGGGAAAGCGGCTGTTCCAGGCGCTTTCCCACAAACAAAAGTAGCATAAATAATTTTCTGGAAAATTGCCTCAAAACACCCAAATTTTATCAAAATCATCAATAAAAATGATTAAAAAAAGAGAACGAATTACTATTACGGGTCTCATTTGGATGCATACACGGTAGGGGCACAGCATTGCTGTGCCCCTAGGAATGGTCTGTATTCTATGTAATTGAGAACCGCTAGATTACGGCTGGCAAATATCATTGCTTTAGGTTGTGAATAAGCTGCTTTCTAGCTCGTAATCACTAGAAGCGATAGCCTAATCCAGCTTGGAAGCTGACAGCATCAGCATCACTATTTCTGTAGGCATCAATGCCCCATTTAGTATCGCCATAAGCAATGACATTGTTGCTAACTTCTGATTCAATACCAAGGGTGACTACAGGTGAATTCTGATTGCCTAATGGGGTTTTTTGACCTTCGTCAGTTACAAAAGAATAACCACCACCGAAGTAAAGGTTAGTGTTTCTGGCGATGGGCGCATCGTAAGTCACTATGGGCATAATTGCGGCGGCATCACCACCATACAGCACAGAACCCCGCACTGAAACAGGCGCATTGGGAAGGGCGTAACGTCCTTGAATATTACCACCAATTTGTGCTTCATCGTTTCCTTGTCCGCCACTGGTTGCACCAACCGCAACACCAGCACCGATGTAATTGCCGTTTGTGCCAGCTGTTTGAGCAGAAGCAATTCCAGCCGAGAGGACAATGGAAGCAACAGCGAGGAAAGAGGCAGCTAATTTTGTAAGTTTCATAGAATTCTTCTCACTAGAGTTAGGTAAAATCAATATTCTCTAGTACTAGAATCTCTTTTTTTACAAAATGTAACCTCGCACACCTGGTTCACCCAAGTGGCTGAATTCTTTCTCACCCACTTGGGTGTACCAGGTGAAATATTTAAATAACATTATTTCTTCAAAAAGCGCTGACGTAGACGAGATATAAAAGTATTTACCTCTGGTATTTTCATTGATGAAGCGATCGCAGCAAACACTGCAATCCCCACGAAGCCTGATACACACAATTGCAACACCAGAATCAGGAAGCCCGTTTTACCTAAAAATTGCCCAGAAGCAACCAATGTCCCATAGCTTGCTACCCCAGCTACCAAGCTACCCGCAGTCAAACCCAGAATTGGCACACTCCACTCACGCCAAGGTAAACCATTGAGCTTGCGATCGAGTAACCATAACAGCATCAACATTGAACTGCAATTTACACCCACTGTTGCTAATACCAAACCGGGAGCGCCAAAAGGTTTAACGAAAAACCAATCTAATATGATGTTGAGCAAAATGTTAAAAATGCTGATGCGAAAAGGTGTCTGTCCATCGCCTAAAGCATAGAACACCCGCACCAAAACATCACGTCCCAAATAGACAAACATCCCAATTCCATAAGCGACTAGCAAGGATGAAACTAGCTGTGTAGCTTCTGGCTTGAAAGCACCGCGCTCATATACTACCTGCACAATAGGTACAGATAGCGCCACCATCAGCGCCCCTAGCGGTAGCATGGTGAAGGCAGTAAGTAGCAGTCCTTGGCGAATGCGTAATTTTAAATCTGGCCAATTTTCTGGGCTGGCAAGTTTGGCAAATATCGGTAATAGGGGCAGCAAAATGATATTAGAAATAATCCCTAACGGAGTTTGTACTAATAGATTCGCATAGTTAAATCCTGCCGCAGCACCAGGGATAGGGCTGGCAAAATAAAGGTCAGTGGCAACATTAATTGGCATCATTCCAGAAGAAATTGTTGCTGGAGTCATGATTTTAATGACTTCTTGAACGGCTGGAGATTTAAAATCAAACCGCAGGCGTAATGTGCCTAATCCTAACCGCCACTGGACAATTAGCTGCACTAACCACTGGAGAATGGCTCCTGCCAAGGTTCCCCAAGCTAAAACCATTCCACCGATTAAAGCGTACTCCGGCTTAATAATGTCTTTGCCCAGTTGCATAGCCAAGATCCCAAGGCCGGCAACAACGGTAATACTGGATAATAAGGGACTAATGGAGAGTAACCAATATTGATTGGCTGCATTAAGAGTACCAAAGCCAATGCCAATTAATCCGGCAAATAAAGCCATTGGTGCCATAATGCGGAGTTGTTCAATTGCGATCGCTCTGGTTGTCTCTTCCAAACCATGACCAACTAAATCAACGATCGCATCCGCAAATAAAACTTGAGCAACCGTCACCAACAACAGCAATCCAGCTACCAGCGTTGTCACGGTTTCCACTAGGGGAGCCGCTTCTTCTCGCCGCCGCTTGGCTAAAACGCTGACAACTGCACTGTGTAATGGCCCATTGACACCACCGAGTAATATCAATAGAAAGCCAGGGATAATATAGGCATAACTATAGGCAGTGGCAGCAGCACCAACACCAAAAGCGGCAGCGATCGCTTGCTGCCGCACTAAACCGAAGACTTTACTAATTAATGTGGCTGCGGCAACAATGCCAGCAATTCCAGCGAAAGAACGAGAGGGTTTTTGGTCTTGTTGTGTCACGAATATTACCCGACAACTCTTGCAGAGTGCATATCTTAAAACATTTAACCTGAAATTCCGCAGTCTGTCAGGTAAATTTTGACAAATTACTTATTTTAAATGCTTTCGCCCTACAGCCCTCCCTTGCATCCTACGGGGGGTATTGGCGCGATGCCGAAGGCGGGCTACGCCTACGCTCAAAATGAAATTCCTGCGATCGCTGATACTTATTTACAACAGACGCAAGGAGGACGTTACGTTGACAATCAGACATTTACAGTCAATGACATTTACCAAGCCGGATTAACAAAGTGTCATGTAACCTTGTTAGAGCAATTCCAGGCAAAAGCCTTTGCAACTGCCCCCATTCTCCAAGGAGACAAAGTTTGGGGAGTCATTGCTGCCTATCAAAATTCCTCACCCAGACAGTGGCAATCTTATGAAGTCGAATCACTGACCAAAATCGGCACACAAATTGGTGTGGCAGTGCGACACCATAAGTTGCTGGCATACGCTCAGTACCAAGCAGAGCAACAAAAGACATTAACTAGCGTGATTACTCGAATTCGGGAGTCTTTAGATTTAGATACAATCTTCCAGACTACTGTCACTGAGGCACGGCAAATGCTGCAAGCAGACAGAGTGACAATCTTTCGTTT
This sequence comes from Nostoc favosum CHAB5714, assembly GCF_020829495.1. GTDB lineage: Bacteria > Cyanobacteriota > Cyanobacteriia > Cyanobacteriales > Nostocaceae > Nostoc > Nostoc favosum. The sequence goes on from NZ_JAIVFQ010000015.1 coordinate 71,593, forward strand.
TGACCTTCAAAAAGATTGGGAAGGAGAGTTTATTTCTGAGGACGTTGTACCTGAATGTAACTCAGTAATCGCAGAAAAAGTTTATGATTATTGCTTCGGTGAAAACTTTGCACCCCTTTATGCACAAGGTCGAGTAAATGCGATCGCTGACATTTATCAAGGAAAGTTTCCAGGTTGCTACATCCAAATCCTAGAAAAATTTCAAGTGCGGGCAAATATGATCGCACCTCTGTTAAAAAAAGGTGAACTTTGGGGATTACTGTGTATTCACCAATGCACCGCTCCTCGTCACTGGCAACCCTCTGAAATTGAATTTACCAGTCAAATAGCCGAGCAATTGGGAGTCGCATTAAAACAGGATTCTTATTTAAAGCAAGTTCAAGAGCAAATTGACAAGACTGATTTGGACTTTCTCATCGAAGATTTACCCAAAACCCTTGAGTCGATGAAAGTAGGAACAGAGCGGATTTGTGAGATTGTCCTATCACTGCGAAACTTCTCTCGTACAGATGAGGCTGAATTGAAGCCAGTAGACATTCGTGAAGGATTAGATAGTACTTTGCTAATCTTAGGGCATCGGCTCAAAAACAATAATGAACGCCCAGCTATTGAAATTGTGAAAGAATATGTTACTTTACCTTTGCTCGAATGCTATCCAGCGCAATTAAATCAAGTGTTTATGAATCTTCTAAGTAACAGTATTGATGCATTAGAGGAAAAGTTTAAAACTATACAGCAAAGGTATTTGAAGTTATCCCAAAGGTGTCCGAAAATACCTTTAACTATCTGGATTAGTACGCAAGCCGTTAATAACCTGATTGTAATTAGAATAGCTGATAATGGTCTGGGGATTCCAGAAGAGGTGCGATCGCATATATTTGATCCCTTCTTCACTACCAAAGCACCAGGTAAAGGTACGGGGTTAGGATTGTCCATCAGCTATCAAATAATAGTTGAAAAACATCATGGTCAAATTAAATGTTCCTCTAAACCAGGAGAAGGAACAGAGTTTTTGATTGAAATTCCCAGTGGTAATTAGAGGCAACTGGTATCGCAAGGCAAAAGTCAAAAATCAAAAGTCAAAAGTCAAAAGTTAAGAATATTTGTAGGTTGGGTTGAACGAACACGAACAGCGTCCCGTAGGGAAGTGAAACCCAACAAACCCTGCAATATGTTGGGTTTCGTTTCTCAAACGCCACTTGCTTCAAGTCGGGAAACCCGCCCAACGCAGTGGCTCCCCAACCTACACATTTTTATTTTTTGGGCTTAAGGGAATTTACAGATGAGTTTATAGTGTGTGTTGAAAATATTGATTTTATTCAAGAAATACCTTTTGCAATCAATAAAGTTTTATGTTGTCTTGCTAGTCTCAATTTTAAACTTGAATTGCATGATAGAATAGTCGATGTAGAAAATTACATCAATTACATTGCTAAATCTAAAAATACTAATATTGACTCTAGAAACACGGATTTTATAAAAGAGAAAATAAAGTATTTTATCAACTCCCCCTATAAATAGTAGTGTTTGTTATCGCAAGCCTAGCATACCGATTCTAAGGTGTTGGTGCTGTACTCTCCCCGCTAACCACTTTACTATCGACAACCTAAACTATCTCGCGTTGACATACCCGTAACCGGATTTACCCCATCAGCCCTTTCACACATTAGCGACACTTGATAACGGTCAATTAAAGCGTCGGTAAAATCAGCGCCTGTAATTTCGGCGTCGTAAAAACGGCTGCGGGTCAAAGTGGCTTCTGTAAAAATGGTATTTTTCAGGTTAGCACCATCCATAGTGACGCGATCAACTAAAGCGCCTGTTAGATTCGCACCTTCCAAATTTGCCTTTAACAAAACTCCTTTAGTGAGAATTGCGTTGGTTAAATTCGCTCCTTGGAAATTCGTCCCCCGCATTTCTGCTGCTACAAAAGTCACACCTGCCAAATCAGCATGAGAAAAATCACGATTTTCTAAATTTATATTGTTGTAATTGATTGTGTTTATCTGAGCAAAAGCAGGTTTGGGATTAAGTACTATCCACCCAAATGCCAGTATCAAAATCACAATCAAACCAAAAAAGCGCAGTAAAATCTTTTTCATAACTTTATTATTTATCAGCAGTCCTTTGTCATTAGCCGCTTGTCATTTAACTAATGACTAATGACTAATGACTAATGACTCTTGACTATTTCCAATCTTTACCAATCCGAATTGTGAGATCAGATTCTAAATCACCAATCGCCGCTACCTCAATTTGACCCAAGCCTAAGACTTTTTGCAAATCAACTCCAACTCGTCGGTTGCCTTTTTGGACAACAATCTGAGTTTGACGTTGGGTATCTGGCCAATCAGGCACTTTGTAAATATTAGTAAAGCCTTTCTGTTTCAGATAAGCAATAACTTTTTCAGTTAGCTGAGGTTGATTGGAAGCATTTTGAATAGCAATTTTGAGGTTAGGAACCTGACGCATATCTGGTTTCAGACCAGGTACATTTACCCCAACATAATCATTCAACAGGCTTTGTTGTCCAGTCATATTTAGCCAATAGCTATCAGGGTCTTTGCTAAAACGGCTAAACGTACCAGGCAACACGGTCATTTGGAAATTATCCCGATCTAGGTTGAGGCCAAAGTTCACCAACGCCATCATTTCTTCCATCTTCAGGTTGGTATCAAAGTATTTTCGCATTAAGCGAGTTAATTGAGGCAACCTGGGTAAGACGGTAGGACTATTTAAGCGTTGCAGCAATGCTGCTGTTAGTGCTTGCTGACGCTGCACTCTCGGCAAATCTCCCAAACCTGGTTCGCGGAATCGGGCAAACTGTTCTGCTTGTTCGCCGTTGAGGGTTTGCCAGCCACTGACTAAATTAATCGACAGCCGACTGCTAGAGTCTTTATATTCCATTGATTGCGGAACAAAGACCTCTATTCCACCTAACTGATCGACTAACTGCCGTAATCCACTAGTAGAAATACGGATATAGCGATCAATTGGGGCATTGTTTAAGGTACGGCTAACTACCCGTGCTGCCAAGACTGGGCCGCCTTGGGCATTGGCATCAGATACCTTAGTTAATCCCTTTTCTCCCTTTTCGGGGATGGCAATCATCGTATCTCTGGGAATCGAAAGCACCCGTACAGATTTTTCATTAGGATTGAGGCGTACCAGCAGCATGGTGTCGCTTTTCCCAGCAAAACTTTCTGGTGAACCATCAACAGTACCCCTAACTGGTTCAATCCCCATAATTAAAATATTCATCGGTCGTGAAAGCTGGTACTGGGAGAGTTTGCTCCATAACTCTCCTGGTAGTGGTATTTTTACCTCGTCTTTAGCAGTACCTAAATCCTCATCTGTTCGATCTAGATTGCTCCACAACGGAGTCCAAAGGGCTAAGGTTGATACCAGCAAACCAGATAAGATGATACCGATGACAACCGTCATGATCCACAACAGCCATCGAGGCATGGTTAAGCCCAGTCTCTCGTAAAGCTGATTGGGAATTGCACCCACTGATTCGACAACGCTACGGTTGGGATTCGCTGGCGGGTTTAGTTCTACCTCCTCCTCTAAATCCTCTACTGGTGCAGGTGTTACTTGATTTTCTGTTCGTTGAAGTTGCTGCGATCGCACCTCAGTTTCAAATTCTACAACTTGCTGAGATCCAAGCGGATTTTCCGACCATTCGACTTGTTTTATCACAATTATCTCCCCACTCAACCACTCCCTAAAAGTATGTTAATCCAAGCTACAAATATTGCCAGTGGAAAAGCTCACTGTAAACTTGTAATGTTCTTCGGTAAGCCTGTATGACAACATGAATACTTTATTGTTCCCCGTAATCCTTGCTGGTGGTAAAGGTGAACGTTTTTGGCCCCTGAGTCGCAAAGACCGACCCAAGCAATTTTTAAGTCTTGATGGTAGCTCTAGAAGTTTATTACAAGCAACCGCCGATCGATTGATTGAACTCGGTGGCGGGTGGGATTCCTTGTGGGTAATTACTTCTAATCAGATAGCTGAAGGGGTAAGACAACAATTACCTGATCTACCATCTCAGAATTTATTGATTGAGTCGGAAGGAAGAGACACCGCCGCAGCCGTTGCTTGGACAAGTTTAGAAATCAAACAGCGCTATGGAGAAGACGCTGTTATTGGCTTTTTCCCTGCTGACCACTGGATCGCTGACCAAGAGGCGTTTGCACACACATTAAGCGCGGCTACGCAACTGGCAGCAAGCACAGCAGCGATCGTTACACTGGGGATCAAGCCTACTTTTCCATCAACCGGTTACGGCTACATTGAACAAGGTGAAAAAATAGGTAGCTTTAATGAGTTGCCAGCTTATCACGTCAACCGTTTTACTGAAAAGCCCAACCGTGAAACGGCAGAGACTTTTTTATCTACGGGACGTTTTAGCTGGAATAGTGGAATGTTCGTTTTTCGGGCAGGGGTTGTTCTCAAGGAACTACATACCCATGCACCAGAAATTATCGAACCTTTAGAACAACATGGCCCTGATATCTATCCCCAGTTGCCTAAGAAGAGTATAGACTATGCGCTAATGGAAAAGACAACTCTAGCATACGTTTTGCCAGTTGATTTTGGTTGGGATGATTTAGGAGATTGGAATGCGATCGAACGCTTACTCAAGACAGAAGAGACTCCCAATGTGGAACTTGCTACGCACGTAGGGCTAGATACGCAGGGGGCGATTATTTACGCCTCAAATCCAGAGGATGTAGTTGTTACAATTGGTTTAGAGGACGTGGTGATTGTGCGCGATCGCAATGTCACCCTCGTTGTTAAAAAAGAACGTACCCAGGAAATCAAGCAGATCCTCAAAATTCTCCAAAGCGATTCCCGATTTACCGACCTGCTATAAAAGTTAAAACCCTTGGTAGAGGCGAAAAAGCCTATTTTTCCATTATAACTTGACTGTCGAAAAGCAGAGCATTGGGAATGGGGCATTGGGCATTGGGCATTGGGCATTGGTCAATAATCAATAGTTCGTCTTCCCCTGCTCCCCCTGCTCCCCCTGCTCCCCCTGCTCCCCCTGCTCCCCCTGCTCCCCCTGCTCCCCCTGCTTCCCCTGCTCCCCCTGCTCCCCCTACTCCCCACTCTCAAAAATGTTCCTCACCCAAACTGTTCCCCGTCAACGAGAAATTCTTGAAGTATTCCTTCGCAATGGCTGGGACTATATGCGAAGGTTACTTACTGGTGGCAAAGCTGATGAACCCCAGCTACCTACACCTGCGGTTTTAAAAAATATCCTGGTAGACTTGGGGCCAGTTTATGTTAAACTTGGTCAGCTACTTTCTACCCGTCCAGATTTACTCAGCGCCGCCTATATTGAGGAACTATCAACTCTACAAGACGAAGTACCGCCAGTTCCTTGGTCAGAGATAGAAATAATCCTCCGTAAAGAATTAAAACTTCCACTAGCAGAAACTTTCAGCACAGTTAACCCAATTCCAGTAGCGGCAGGATCAATTGCTCAGACACATCGCGCTACATTAATAGACGGTCGAGAAGTTGCTCTGAAAGTGCAACGTCCGGGAATTGATCTGACCATTGCCCAAGATATTGCTTTAATTCAAGGTATTGCCGATTTAGTGGCGCGGACTGAATTTGGGCAAACCTATGAAATTAAATCCATCGCCGAAGAATTTACCAAAGCTCTAGAAGCCGAGTTAGATTTTACACGGGAAGCAGGTTTTACAGACCAACTGCGGCGCAACTTATCTAAAAGTCGCTGGTATGATCCCACACAAATAGTGGTTGCGGAAATTAATTGGGAATTGACCACAGCAAAATTACTGGTGATGGAATGGCTGGATGGAGTGCCGTTCTTGTCGGCGGATTTGGACAACAATAATAATGGTAAAGACCCTGCCGTAGAGCGTAAAGAAATAACTACTTTGTTATTTCGGGTATTTTTTCAGCAACTATATATTGATGGATTTTTTCACGCTGATCCCCATCCGGGAAACTTATTTTATCTCAAAGATGGTCGTGTTGCGCTCTTAGACTGTGGCATGGTGGGAAGACTTGATCCCCGCACACAGCAGATATTAACAGAGATGTTGTTAGCGATCGTTGATTTAGATGCTCAAAGGTGCGCTCAATTAACTTTGCAGCTATCAGATTCTGCTCAACCAGTAATTTTGTCGCGGTTAGAAAATGATTACGATCGCATGTTGCGAAAGTATCACAATGTCAGCCTCACGCAAATCAACTTCAGTCAGATAATTTATGAAGTTTTACAAGTTGCCCGCAACAATAAAATTAGATTACCTAGTAATATGGGTTTGTATGCCAAAACCCTAGCGAATTTAGAAGGTGTAGCGCGAACATTCAACCCAGAGCTTAACTTTTTTGATGAAGTAAAACCATTAATTACAGACTTGTTTCGTCGGCAGTTACTAGGCGATAATCCAGTGCGATCGCTATTACGGACAGCCTTAGATATTAAAAGTCTCTCTCTCCAATCTCCTCGCCAAATTGAACTGTTATTAGACCGAGTTACCTCGGAAACTTTACAGTGGAATTTATCGCTGCGGGGGTTAGATGGCGTGCGGCGCACTATGGACGATGCGGCTAACCGACTATCTTTTAGTATATTAGTGGGTTCACTGATTATGGGTGCAGCAATTATTTCCACCAGAGCGCAGACAACACAGTTATCTTTTTTAAGCACCACCCTGTTTGCAGTCGCTAGTTTATTGGGTTTGTGGTTAATTATTAGTACATTGCGATCGGGACGTTTACGGTAAAGTGTATGTATCGTACTTGAGTAATGCCCACCACAGTAAATCATGATATGTCACTGGCGAAAATCCCTGCTTTAGTATTTGGAACCAGAGATAAATAGTGATAAACACCAACTATTTATATGTGTTTACCTGTGTACATCTGTGGTTCTAATATAAAAAATATGTCAATTATCATTGCTGAAAACCTGAGTAAATCTTATCCAGTGGCAGTTAAAAGTCCGGGTATTAAAGGTACAATCAACCACTTTTTTCGCCGCACCTACCGCTCAATTAAAGCAGTTCAGGATGTTTCCTTTGAAATTGCCCCTGGTGAAGTAGTGGGGTTTTTGGGCCCAAATGGTGCTGGTAAAACTACCACACTCAAAATGCTCACGGGGCTGATTCATCCCTCTAGCGGTACAGTCAAAGTTGCTGGACAAATTCCGTTTCATCGGAAGGAAGCATTTTTGCAAAAAATTACCTTGGTAATGGGGCAAAAGCAGCAGCTAATTTGGGACTTGCCAGCGCTGGATTCTTTGAGAATTAATGCTGCTGTATACAACATCTCTGATAAAGAGTTCCAACGACGGGTGGGAGAACTAACAGAGATGCTTTCCCTAGAAGGCAAGCTTACCCAGCCAGTACGGAAGCTATCTTTGGGTGAACGGATGAAGGCAGAATTGCTAGCAGCACTTTTGCACCGTCCGCATGTATTATTCCTAGATGAACCAACGCTGGGACTAGATGTAAATGCTCAGGTAGCGGTGCGCGATTTTTTGCGCGACTACAATCAGCGTTATCAAGCCACAGTGCTGTTGACGAGTCATTACATGGCTGATATCACAGCTTTATGTCAACGAGTGCTGTTGATTCACGAGGGAAGGCTGATGTATGACGGTAGTTTAGATGGGCTACTAGAACGTTTTGCCCCATATCGGGAAGTTCATATAGAGTTAGCCCAACCTCTACCGATAGAAAAACTTATGACCTATGGTGATGTGCAACACTTAGAAGGGCGATCGGTTCATTTTATGGTATCAAGAGAGGTGCTTACCCGCACCGTTTCTAAGATTTTGACGGATTTAGAGGTAATTGATTTAACAGTTACCGAACCGCCTGTAGAGGAAGTAATTGGACGAGTTTTTCAGGCAGGTGTTGTGTAGAGACGCGATTAATCGCGTCTCTGGGTAATTTTTGTAGCGGGAAGTGAATAAATGAAGCGGATAATCAGAAAAGCCTTAACTTTGCTGTCAGTATACTACGCCTACATGCTTGAGTATCGAGCAGAACTAATCTTATGGGTTTTGGCTGGGTCTTTGCCGATTATCCTTATGGGTATCTGGATACAGGCAGCACAAGGCGGGCAGTTTGGGCTATCACCTGTGGATTTTGCTCGTTACTTCATCACAGTTTTCGTCATTAGGCAATTAACAGTTGTTTGGGTAATTTGGGACTTTGAAACAGAGGTAGTGGAAGGCAAGCTTTCGCCCAAGTTGCTGCAACCACTCGACCCAGTATGGCATCATGTTGCGCGTCATGTTTCTGAAAGATTTGCTCGGCTAACGTTTGCTTTTCTATTAGTGGGATTATTTTTTATTCTTTATCCCCAAGCTTTTTGGTTGCCAAGTTTGAGTAGATTTTTGCTGTTTACATTGGCGGTGGTGCTAGCTTTTGCTTTGCGGTTTACGATTCAGTACACCTTTGCCATGTTTGCCTTTTGGACAGAACGGGCTAGCGCTTTAGAAAATTTTTGGTTGTTGTTTTATCTATTTTTATCTGGTTTGATAGCACCTTTAGAGGTCTTTCCAGAACCTGTGCAGAAAATAGTGATGTTTACGCCTTTTCCCTATTTGATTAATTTTCCTGCGAGTCTTTTGGTAGGGCTACCCGTGGATATAGGGCGGGGATTTGGGTCAATGGTAGGATGGATATTAGTGTTTTTGGGTGCGAATCGCTTTCTTTGGCGTGCAGGTTTAAAGCGGTACTCTGGGATGGGAGCTTAAATAATTTAACATTCAACTAAAAAAATCTCATCCAATGATTTGGCTAAGTACAGCTTGCGTCAATCTAATTCATAATTAATAATTACTAATTCATAATTGCAATCAGTGGGGGCTTGAACCCACCACTGATTGTAGACCACTGAAATCAAAAATTTCAGTGGGGGCTTGAACCCATAAAATTTATGAATTATGAATTATGAATTAATAATTATTTGGTCAAACAGTGCAGAATTGAGGGTTATGAAACGCAGAGGGTACGCAAAGGTTTGATATGTGGCAATTTTTTCGTTACGAATTTATAAAATCATGTACTAAGTTGAGGAAGTTTGAATACTACTGATAAGTTCACGCAATTCGTCTAGAGTATTTAGCGTCTTAAATCTTCGCTTAATTACCTCTAGTTGCTCTAAATCATAAATTTGAGAGATTTCTGGCATTAATTCTAATCCCTCACTGCCAAATTTTATCTCCAAAAGCAGTTCAATGGTCAATAGCCTCTCCTCTTGTATCGCTTTTTCCCGTGCCTCGTGGAAAATTTTCTGATATGCCTCTTGGAAAATTTCCTGATAAAAGAAAGATTTCTCGAACACTGACATATCTCACCTCATGATTTGCCAAACTCAAAGAAGTTCCATTAGTTCATAAATTGCCGTAATTCATCTAGAATATTCACGCTCTTAATTCCCTGCTGAATTGCTTTTAATCTATCTAAATCTGAAATTTGAGAGATTTCTGGCATCAGTTGCAATCCCTCAGCACCAAATTTTATCTCCAAAGCGAGTTCAATACCTAAAAGCATCCCTTCTTGCCGTCCTTCTTGCCGTCCTTCTTGCCGTCCTTCTTGCCGTCCTTCTTGCCGTCCTCGTTCTTCCCCACGTTGTTCGCCCTCTCTCAAAATTTGCTGATACCAGGGAGATTCGCGTAACACTGCCATATCCCACCTCATGATTTGCTGAACTAAAGCGCTGTCTAATACGAAGGTAGCAAAAAAAGCCATAACAATTTCTAACTGGCTCAATTGCTCATCGGCGCGGAGAATTTGCAATGCCCGTTGCACAGTGGATTCTTCTGCACCTCCTTTGAGAATTGGGACAAAGGGAAGCAAGGAGGGAACAGGTTGAGTAAAAGCGATTTCGACATCGACTTCCCAAAGGTTGATAACACGGTAGTCTTGACGCGCCTGTAAATCTGCAAATTGCGATTGATAGCTGGTGGGAATTTGAACATCACTTTCTTTGAGGATGTTAACTAGTACCGGATAGGTGGGCAAATTGTACTTTTCTTCAGCTAGTGCTGCATAAGCCCGCATCCGTTTAGGCATTTCAGGTTTGTAGCGTAATTGTAACTCGTTGAGTACGATAAATTCGCCATATTGGGGACTGGTAGCGCGGACTAAGACATCACTCTCACGGCTAATCCACTGGAATTCGGAGTTGATAATTTCTCCGCATACAATATCGGGAATTTGTGTTACCCATTTTACCCAATTTTCGGGTGCGAGGCTGATTAATCGCTTGGTGCTAATATCTGCTGCTTTAGCCATAGGGGGTGTAGATGAGCATAGTTGTAGTTTATGGCTAAAGTGGCGATATCTACGATGGGTTACGCCTATGTACTGTTGTACTTTGCTAGAGATTTTATAAATTACTCGATATTGTCTTAAACTTTTCTGCCGTCCCCAAAGAATAATCTTCTAACTTAAAATCAGCAAAAGGCTTCTTTTCTAACCTATCCCGTAATGCTTCATCAATAATTACACCTGCTGATTGTTTTTTAACACCAATGATTATAATACTTCTCTGATATTTAGTTAAATCCTGATTTGCCTGACAATCACTCCGTTGAAATTGTCCCAAATTTAATATACGATAACCTTTGATGCTTGGTGTATTAATAAATAATTTTTTTACTAAAAATTGTATTTGTTTGGAACGTTCTAGAGCCATTCGCTGTTGAACTTCTATATTACCTTTACAAGAAACTGTGCCTACAGAAATAATCTCACTAGGGTCTTCCATTATATTCTGTATACCTTCTTGTTCTAAGCTCAACTTTAAAAGGTCAAGACTAATAATTTCATCATTATATTTAATTTGAAAATTGCTACCTAAAAGCCATTTATATTCTAGTGATAAAACAGCTACATTAAATTCGGCTACCCTCCCTTGACTATCCCTACCTTCTTGATAAGAAAAATAATCAATATTACCTTTGTTTTCTGGGGATTGCCCGTAATTTTGCCTTACAGAAAATTTTGATGTCCGCGTTGCTAAGGCCGCTATACTAAGTAATCCTAATATCACTAGCAGCGTTGCAAAAAATTTCAGTAATGGTACTTCTTCTGGTTTTTTCTGTGGAGCAAATGAAGTTTTAGTAATTGGTGGTGGCAATTGCTCAATGTTACAATTATCTAATAAATTAAGATTTTCAGCCGTAGTTTCTGTTAGTTGGGTTTCAATTTCTTCTAGGCATTGTAAAATCTCTTGGGCATTAGCGGGACGCTTTTCTATATCGGGTGCTGTGAGCCAATCAATTAAATTCAATAGTAAGGGTGAGATATGGATAGCATGATTTTGCCAGTGCAATAAATTTTGCTGCATATCATACATATCTAAGGGATGGTATCCCGTGAGTAAAAATACAAATGTGCGCCCCAAGGCAAAGAAATCTGATTGCGGTACTGCTTGAGCATTCATTTGTTCTGGAGCGCTGTAGCCAGATGACATCAGTGCTGTCATCCCGTCGCCGTTGCTGAGTTTGTCTGGGTAGGTTCCATCAATTTCAGTGGCAGTGCCAAAATCAATCAGTACCAAATCCCCCCAGCCCTTCCCAAGGGGGGATCGAATCATGATATTAGATGGCTTAATATCTCGATGCAGGTACTGTTTACTATGCACTAAATCCAAAATTTTTACCAATTGTTTTAACCAGGCTACAGCTTGTTTCTGCGAAATAGGGTAATTCTGCTGTAACCACTGTTCTAAGTTGTATCCACCGATTTTTTCCATTGCAATGCAATGCAACACTAAACCATTTCGGGTTTGATACTGGAAGTAACTATCCTCTTTGGGAATGCCGGGATGATTGAGTTGTCCTAATACGGTTACTTCTTGCTGAAATAGTTCTACTGCTTTGGCGTCGCCTGATAAGTCCTCCTTGAGTATCTTGAGGATTTTAGGGGTATCTTGTTCATAAGCTTCATAAACTTTACTAAACCCTGTTTTGTCACTCAACAGGCTCGTCACCCGATAACGCCCTAGCAATTCCAAATGGGAACCACAACTTTGACAAAAGCGGTTTTGATGATTATCCGGGTGATTTGGTTTAGGGCAAACGGGATTGATACAAAGGCTCATGAGTGGGGAGTGGGGAGTGGGGAATGGGGAATGGGGAGATGAGGGAGATGGGGGAGATGGGGGAATAACCAATGCCCAATGCGCCATGCCCCATGCCCAATCTCGCTAGACATCACTCCTATTAATTCTTCTGTTGCTGTATGATAATCCCGTCCAATAATTATGAGATTTTCTATCTGTGTTCTGCCAAAAAAGCTGCTACAGTTTGGTTAAATGCCTCTGGTTGTGTCAAAAACGGCCAATGGTTGCCGGGAACTTGGCAGATACGTAAGTTTTTAAGATAGGTTTTGTATGGTTGAATTTGCCAATTTTGGCGGTTCAATCCTTGTTCTGGCTGGACGAAAATGGCAGGGGTGTCAAGGGGAATTGTAAAACCAGGCACTTGCATTACTGCTTCAAAAATCCCGTCGCGGGCGGCTATAGTAAATTTGCTGCCCCAACTACCATCGAGTTTTTGTTCTATTCCTGCTTGGAAAACTTGCTGTTGTAAGGAACTCCATCCTTGATATTGCTTTAACTGCTGTGCTTGTTGTTCGGCTTCTTCATAACTGACAAAGGGGCCCATGCTTTTGAGAAAAGGCAAGAAGCGATACAACATGGGAAAAGTTACCCTGAAAAGGCTGGGCATTTTCCAGATAAAAATTGGATCGACTAGAATTATACTCCGCAAACGCTTTGGGTTTTGCCTTGCCCAGATGGCGGCTAATTTGCCTGTCCACGAATGACTTACAATATGGGCAGATGTCCATCCGAGATGATCCATGAGTGCTTCGAGGTCTGCGATCGCACTCTCAAAGCTATAATCTCTCTCAGGCTTACTACTTTGGCCATGTCCGCGCATATCTGGTGCAACTATGTGGTAGTCTGCCGCTAAGTAATCTCCTAAACTAGACCACACTAGAGCATGGTCGCCTAAACCGTGTAACAGCAGTAAGGGTTCTTGCCCTTGGTTCCACTCTAAGTAAGAAATTTGAATATCAGGCTTTGATAAAGTTTGACGTACAGGCATCATTGCACATCCACCAATGAAGAGATAGTTTCGCGTTTATATATTACTGCGAAAGAAGATGGACGCAAAAAGATGGGACTTGACAGCTATAATCAAGGTTTGAAAATTCTTCTCCATCTCAACTTTTATCATAGGTCAAATTACCTGGATGCGATCGCGCATTTGGAGTCAGAGTAATTAAATCGTCAATATTGCGTTTCATCGTCTCGCAAATCGCATCTAGAGGTAAGTCGTTAGAATCATAACCAAAGGGGTTTTCTATCTCCAAGCCGATGGCTTCAATGCCAAATACTGTAAAACCAACAAAAGCAGCAATTAAACCTGTCCACCAACCCAGACTCTCCACTATTTGAAATGGGAACAACAAACAATATAGTAACAATAATTGCTTCAGATGAATGGAATAAGCTAATGGCATAGGTGTTTTTAAAATACGTTCGCAAGCTCCTAAGTTATCCACAAGATTATTCAATAATTCTTGCATAGATGTTAACTGATAGCTATTAAGGCAATTGCGATGATACTGTTGCTGTAAATAATCTCCTATCCAAAAGGCAACCTCTATGGGAGGATTATTCATAATCTTCAGTTTTATATACTTACTAGATGGCATTAAATCCTCTAACTCGCTATTGACTGCTTCTCCCCGCAAATGTAATTTAGTTGTCACAGCAAAAGCTACCAATAAATTTAGTGCTGTAATTTTATTTTCTTTATCTTCTGGAGAAATTTCGTCAATTGATACCCAAATTTGACGTGCCAGATTTCGGATGTTATTTACTAGAGAACCCCAGCATTTTCTCCCTTCCCAAAATCGCTCATAAGCAGTATTGGTACGAAATACAAGTAACAAACCTAAAACGATACTAGGAATAACACTTCCTAAAATAGGTTGGGATACAGGCATCTTAAAATGGTAAAGTAGAGAAATCAAAAAGCCGAAAGCTCCACACCATAAAATATGTTTGTAAATTGCTTTGAGAACTGAACCTTTAAGTTGTAATTTTAGGCATAGCCATGTGAGTTTTTCGGCTGTCATGTAGTCACCCTAAGAGAATATTTAGTGAACCGATAGATAAAATATCGATACTTTAAAAATAATAACTATAGTAATAGCACAATTGACAAAGAGGATACTGTAAAAAATACTGTTGCGAAGCTCACAATATATGCTGGCGGTAATGACTGTATCTTACCTTCTGTTACAATCCGCTGAGGTAGCTAGGGGAGGCTGATCCCAAGCGTATTGCCTTCTGCTATATAAAAGTCAAAAGCAATCGCGGCTAATTGTAAGGAAATGTAAAGATTTTTCGGCAGATGCATAAATCTCGCGCCTCACGCCGATAAATCGATAGAAGAAAAGGTACATGGCTATCGATGATTGTCAGTCGGTATCATCTATCCCAGTAAATCAAAAAGTTCTAACCTGTACAAATCCTGACTTTTGATGTCATGTGCAAAAGCCCACGAAAAACCTAACCCCCAACCCGTGGCGGGAAGGGGGAAATTCAAAGTCTCTCTCCTTAAAGGAAGAGAGAAATAGAAGTGAGGTTTTCCAGATGCCATGAAAAGTCAGGTACAAATCCTGCCCTGTAAATTAAACCTTTAGACATAACTTATTTAGTTATGTCTTTTTTGTTAGTAGTCTCAAAACGTTGAATTTCAATTAAATAACCACTGGGATCACGCAAAAAACAGTGGTAAATGTTGTACTTTTCGTTTAGTGAAGGTAGTTTTTCAAATTCAACGCCACGATCTTTGAGATATTCAAACCATTCATCTACCTGCTGTGTTACCAAGGTAAAAATGACACTTGATTGCTTGTCGGCTGGAGGAGTTGAGATTTCGCTTGTTTGACAAAAACCTAAGTATCCAGAACCACTGACAGTATAAATCCGACAGGTTCCTTGATCAAGCCATAACTCCAAACCGAGTTTTTGTTCGTAGAATTCTGTAGATGCATTGAGATTATGGGTATAAAAGAAGGTAATTTGTTGGTCGATTTGCGGATAAACAGACATAAATACATTTGAGTATATACCCTAACGACATCTGGCGATCGCATAGGTGAAAATTAATTGATGTTAGAAACCTGTTACTGCTCCAGATGCCTTAAACGCATCTGGAGTTTCTTTTTGGAAATAAGCGATGTCTACGACGGGCTGTTCGGTGTCGCAATTTTCCAAATCATCCGGATATGCCAAAACACGGCTGAATAGGGATGCATACTGAATTATCTATATCTAAACATGGGGCATCAGTTATTGATGTACCCCTCCTGCCAAACAACTCTCGCAAAACAGCCTCAGATTAACTGGGGCTGTTTTGCGTTACTTCCGATAGAGAAGTTGGTAAACGAGAAGCACAGTGGTTTGTCCTCATAGACTTTTATTTACATTTGAGTGTATACCCTGATGACGTAGGATTCTCTTACGGTGAAAATTTGGTATAGGTAAATGCGTATCTTTCCTGGCTCCAGATTTGCCACAAATATTTCTGGAGTTTTTTCATTATTGGTGTTTAAAATTACCCATCTAATCTAAACTCTACTGAAAACGGCTGAATTGCAAAACGTACTTGGCTTCGACAATACTCACAGCATCCTTTCGCACGTTCAGCAACAGCCTTTTTCTGTTGCATCGTGACTCGATTTTCAGACATACATTTGCGTCTGAATTCCTAAATTTCCCATCAAAGCAATGAGTGAAATACCACGCAGACGCGCCAACTCTGCTAAATATTCAATGCGTTGTGCTTGCAGTTTTTCTATCTGTTCAGTTAAGTTCAATAACTCTCTATATTCATTGCTTGTGATATTTTCAGCCTCTCTTTTACTAAGTAATTCGTTGTAATGGTTCTGAGTATCTGAAGGAATACCTTGATTAATTTTAAGTAACAATTCAGCCTCGGTTTGCGGCAAGCTAGAAGCTTTGCGTTGCGCTTGTAAGGCGAGAACTTGAGATACAAATCGCTCTAAATCTGGTTGATTTAACTGCTCAACTGCCTTTAGTAGTTCTTCAGAAGATAGTTGTATTTCAACTTTCGCTGTTGACATTTTTTAGATTTAACCAGCTAACTTATTGATATTCTATCAACTGACTCATAACAGTGAGTGCTTACGGGCAAAGCAAAATAGTTAAGCGATCGCACCCCCAATTTTGACTAAATCAAAGTGCGATCGCACTAAATATAAATGTTTATTTCGTTATATATGTCACAAAAATATCCTTTTTCATCTCTACTTCCGCCGCAGCATCTGGATTATAAGTCGGTGATAATAAAAAACTAACAAATGACGGTAAAGGAACTCCAGTTTTGGAACTACATGAGGGATACAATAATGTATAAAAAGGTTCGGCTACAGAAGGAGTACCAAGTTTAACACCCATAGCAGTTGCTAAAGCCTGAGCGCGACTTTGAGCGTCTTTCATCGCTGATTGATAAACTGAACTCTGTAAAGCCTGACAATCATTTACTGCATACTCAACGCCCACACTCTTGACAGAAAGATTTTCAATTTCGCTTGTTGCTTTGTTTGCTGTACCAACAATTTCCTGCACGCGCTCGCGTGTTGGTTTTTCGAGTCTCACCAATATCTTTGCGTTATTTTCACTGGAATTTGTGCTAATTTGCACTTGAATCTTATCAGCATTAATCCCTTTGGCAACTAGGCTATTAACTACAGGCTGAAGAGTTGCTTTAGTTAGTGATTTTTTGCTTGGTAAAGATTCTGCTGCTGTTTTGTAATTTAAAAGTAGAGTCGGTGAGGATATGCGGCGGGTTTCGGGTAGAGATGACGGTTGCGTTTCTAACTGATCAGTGCTAGCTCCCCTACTGAATACCAATTCAATATCGGCTGTATCTGCTGGCACTCTCACGGCCCCTTGACCGATTACCATTAACGAATGGCGATCGCTTGCTGGTGGGTAAAATAATTGGGCATTAGTGACTTTGGGCGTTAATGCTCCCACCCCGACAGTCATGGTAATACTTACCACCATTAGAGCAGTTATTTTTCTCATGTCCTGGGAATATCCTTTGAACCTAGTAATTGTCAAAGTTTACACCTCAAGGGGAATATACTTAAAAAAATATTAACTCATCCCATGTCTACGAAAACATCGCAAGTCTTTCCGACACGCTCCTGCGATCGCTCCTTTTCATAGCCGTAGGGAAATCGAAGTCATTAGTCATTCATACCAATAACTAAGGACAAATGACTAATGACTAAAGATTTTCGTTAACCAAACCAGTGAGAGGGTTCACAAGCTGATTGAACTGTTTCACAAACACGATGGCTAATCCAATCTGACTTTTCTTGAACAATTAAACAAATGCCTTGGTGAATCAAATTCTGTAAATGTAGTTGCTGCTCTAAGGGTTTACGAGGCAATTTGTAATAAGCCAAGCTTCCTTCTTCAGCCTCCGCTAGCGGAATATGTCCGTCAGACATGGCGCTGTAAAAGGAGGGAATACGGTTGAGAACGAAAGTTGGCTTCGCTTATTTTAGTTAAAATTTATACTGTTTTACAGCATGATTTATTAAAGCAGCGTCCAATATGCTGGTAAATTCGCTACATTTTATATTTATAATCCTAATTATTTCAAATTTATGCCAAAAAGGCATAAATCTACATAAAACGCAGCATAAAAGCTAGGGGATCAAGATTAACGGTAATAAAACAACTTGAATTAGGAACAAGTTTTTAATGAAGTTAAGCTCTGTTGTTAATTTACATCACTTTTTAGAATTGTGGCAAAATTTGCTGTTTCATCTAAAAAACTTATTTGTTGCATGTTGATTTAGTAACTCAGAAAAATAGCGACTCGCTAGACGGAAAAATCAGTCTAGCGACAGATGAAGGGATCAGACAAAAACGTTTAGAAAGTTCACATTATCTAAAGGTAGATGACGCAACTTATTATTAATTTCATCAGCAGCAGCTAATCCAGAAAGCATCGCACCTTCGGCAAGATTGCCGCCACACCAATCACCACAGCAAACTAAAGGTAAGGGAGTTCCGGTAGACAAAAAAGCTTCATGCCAAGGACGGCTAGGAAAGGCATAACGCCAACGATGTACTTGCATCCATTCAGGAGTATTCAGCCAAGGAAGGGACAGAGATTCAGCTGCTCGTTGCAACATAAGCTGTCCGACAGGTTGTAAATCCTGGGATTCTAGATGGCGTTGAGCGAAATCAGCGCTACTTTGCACCACAAAATGTGGTTGCTGAGGGTTTGGACGCTTGCTACTGTCCAAACCAATCCATGCTAAATCAGCATCATCTACAAAAGTTAGAGCTTTCCACTGAGGGAGTGGTTGGGATGTGGAAGGATATCCAGCGATCGCACTAATTGAAGGGTAAAATTCCACAGAACGCAAATTATCAAGAAAGACTGCATCCAATACACTTTCACCCAAAGGTTCCAACAGCATCACAGCTTGGGGTGCAGGAATGGCGACGACTAAAGCTTTTGCAACTAATTCTTCGTTGCTAGATTCGAGAGTCAAACGCCAACTATTTTCGACAGTTGGGGTAATAGCGATGACACGCTGATTCAGTAATATTTCTAAACCTGGGGCGAGGGATTTAGCTATCGCACTCATTCCTCCAGGTGCAACATATCGCGGACTGCGGTTTTTGGGTTCAGATAAAGGAACGCCTGCTGTGAGTTTGTAAACCTCCTCTGTCCAAACTTCCAGGATATGGCGCGATCGCAATATCTCCACAAAACGTCTAAATAATTCACCCTTTGGCTCCAGGTAACAAGCCCCATGATCCGCGCAAGTTCCATGCAAGCGGCGTGTAGCCAGCCTTCCTCCCAAACCACGGGACTTTTCCACCACTAACACCGAATATCCAGCTTTACTTAACTGCTGGGCGCAGACTAAACCGGCTATTCCGGCACCAATCACTGCAATATCAGTCATGAGTCAATAGTCCCTAGTCATTGGTTATTAGTTATTGGTCATTAGTTATTCGTTATTATCAAAGGACAAAATTACTACTAATGACTGCTGAAAGCTAATAGTAGAATAAGGTACACAAAGCTGCATAGAAGGGAGGAAGGGAAATTGGATGAAATGAGGGCGGCGCTAGAGTTAGCGACCGAAGAAGAATTGCAAGATTTAACGGCAATTCTATTTAGTCGTAAGTTCAATCCCCTAGACTATGTACACACACCCGAACCCATCGAAGTGCAAAGCCAAGACCGCAAAGCTTGGCTAGACGCACTAGAGGGCCGCTTTCGCTTTTTGGCGGCAGACGGGATGACAGTATTGCGGGGACGCACAGGCCAGGTAACTTACCGAGAAGCATTAGTTCACGTATGTAAGTATCTAAAAATTCCCTATTCTAATCAGCTGGCAACCATTGATTTAGAATCAGAAGTATTTTTGCATCTGCTAGGACAGGTGTGGAAAAAATTGCCTGAACAGGAAAAGCAAAAATTGACTGTACAAGTGCAGCGTCAGCTTGTCAAATCAGAATTAAAAGAACCGCTACCACTTTTATTGCAACGTGACCCCTTGGGCTTACTTTTCAAAGGCGGTAGTGCGATCGCTGTTACTTCTATGCTCCAGCCATTTGTACTTAAGCAAATTGCTCGTCAATTTGCCATCCACTTTGCTACTTATGAAGTAGCCAAACAAGCGGCGATTACAGGCTCAGAAGCAGCTACAAAGCAGTTTCAAAGCTATGTAGCTATGCAAATGGCGCAACGGGGTATGACTGTGAATGCAGCTCGTTATGGGGCAGCCCGCACCATGTTTGCTGTGATTGGGCCGATAATGTGGACTTGGTTTTTTGCAGATTTAGGGTGGAGAGCGATCGCCACTAACTATGGTCGGATCATCCCGACTATTTTCACTTTAGCTCAAATTCGCCTCACTCGTGAGGAATGTTGGGAGCCAGCTTGAACAAGGTTTTTGACTATTTCAAGTCTCGTTGGCGATCTTCTTGGAACTACTCTCTATGGGCACTGTTAATCTTCCCATTGAGTCCTTTAGTGGGGGCTGTGACTATCGGTTTTGTCTCATTAATCACTTGGTTGAAACAATCCCGCAAAATTAGTCGCCGCCCCCTCAACTGGGGATTTGCCCTTTTGAGTGTCTTGCTGATCGTGAGTGCTGGGTTTGCCGATGACAAGACAGCAGCTTTCCTCGGCTTATTTAATTTATTACCCTTCTTTTTACTTTTCGTTGCCCATAGCGCCCTGATTCAAACATTTACCCAATTGCGGCAAATGGCTTGGGTTTTGGTGATCGGTTCTATGCCCCTGGTAATTATCGGCTTGGGGCAGTTATTTTTAGGCTGGAGTTTGAATTTAGAGATTTTATGGGTTGTGTTGAATTGGATAATCGTACCAGGAGGAAATCCGCCAGGTCGCATAGCCTCACTCTTCTTGCACGCTAACACCTTCGCAGCTTATCTAGCGATAATTTTCATTCTTGGTTTAGGGTTGTGGCTAGAAAACTATCAGCAACTAAGAGTCAAAAGTAAACAGTCATTTCTCCCCCATCTCCCCAGTAGAGACGTGATTAATCGCGTCTCTAGCCACTCCCCACTCCCCTTTCTCTTCCTAAGCGTGGCGATGATTACAAATTTCATCGCCTTGATTTTTACCAACTCGCGCAATGGGTGGGCGATCGCTATTTTTGCCTGTTTAGCTTATGCACTCTACCAAGGTTGGCGCATTCTTGTGGGTGGCGTCGCTGCGATCGTCTCTAGTGTGCTTTTGGCAGCTTTTGCTCCCTCGCCAGTCGCTCAAATTTTTCGTCAGTACGTTCCTGCCTTCTTTTGGGCAAGGTTAAATGATGACATGTATCCAGATAGACCAGTCGCTTTAATGCGAAAAGCTCAGTGGCAGTTTGCCTGGTCTTTAGCTCAGGAACATCCTTTGACTGGCTGGGGGTTACGCAGCTTTAGTGGACTCTACCAAGCGCAGATGCAGATTCCCTTAGGTCATCCCCATAACTTGTTTTTGATGTTATCTGCTGAAACTGGTTTTCCCAGTACTCTGTTATTTTTTGGCTTACTCGCTTGGATTTTGATTACAGGTGTCCAATTCCTCCGAAAGTCAAAATATATAAATAAAGAAGACAGATTGATATTTTTCAGTTATCTTCTGGCTTTTGTTGGGTGGGTTCTATTCAATACAGTAGATGTAACCATATTCGATTTTCGTTTGAATGCGTTTTCATGGTTAATTTTGGCTGCCATCTGTGGAGTAGTACATCGTTATAACCTACATGACAGGCTTGCATCTCATCCAAATTAGTCAAGTCAGGAAACGACAAACAGCAACTTCAAATATCCATCATTTCATTTTCAGTGTATGCACTGGGGACATTTAGAGTTTCAAGTTAATAAGATTACTATATTCACGTCTGTGAGTGTGACTAATACCTAATTAGTTACTGTTGCTGATTGTTGGGAAGGTGTAGGGACAACCCTTTGGGCTTTTCCTGCATGACGGGCATCTCTTGTAGATGCCCTTTTGTATATATATTTATTATTTTTATTCAGTTAAAGCACAATTTTAAAACCTATTGATTTGACGGAATATCTAAAAAAATCTTATCTTTCATAAAGGAATGTAAAACATGGTTACTGAAATGAAATTAGGTCTTTGTAACCCGCCAGAACCTATTTATTTGCATGTGAAAAGCGGAGAATTAAACGGAGAATCCTACCTATGGTATAACTACGATATAAATAATGATCAAACTATTCCTGTCCACAAAACAGGGCTAACTGGGTATATCTCTGAACTGAAATTAAAATCGGGAGAATTTAAGGGAAATGTCAACAATAAATTACACATCGTTGTTAGAGCGGATGAAATTTATGTTGTTAGGACTGGAATAGAAACAAACTTTGCTAAAACTTTCCTTTTAGCTGCATCATGTGTCCAGGATTTTTCCAAGCCCCTGATTATCGCTGCAATTGCTGGAAAAGAGAATGTGGTTTTTTGTAACCTCTACGACGCGGCGACTAAAACCAGGATTCGCTCTGAATGGAACAGAGATGCCGATTGGCTAGCAATCATTGATAGTGTTCAAACTAAGTTGCAGACATCTCAAAATTCCCATATTGTCTCTGGTGAGCCAATACTATTCTAGAAAAATTGTGGAGGCTGGGGAAGTTGGTTAAGCAATTTATTTCCCAGCTTTATTCGCTACAACCTAACAAAATCGCATTGCTCCCTAACGGAGTGATGATTTGTTTTTTAGTTATGGCTCTAAGCCTTGGTTACGTTTTTCTTGGATGACTTGTTGTAGTTCATCTACTGAATTGAGACGTTTGCCATTAGACTGAACGTGTAATGCTAGGGCGTGAATTGCTTCGGTATCGCCACGATTTTGTAAAATATAATCTCGCAATTGCTTGCGTGTCATTTCTCTAAAGTTAGGCTTATTCATAATCAACCTCTGCTTCTGGATTAATTAAGCTGTTACGCATAAAACTAGTACATTTACCTGATGACTGTTGACCGTTGACTGATGACCGATAACCGTCAACCGTCAACCGTCAACCGTCAACGATTATAAAGAATGTTTATATAATTTAGACGCATATCAGCTTACTACAACTGTCTCTTCACCTGCTATTACTACGATGTTATTTGTTCGCTCATCTAAGGTAACTAGGTAAACCGGGAGATATATTCGCGTTAGCCAAGTCAAGACTCGGTATAACTGTTTCAATTGTTCTGAGGTTGGCTCCATTTCACCGCTCAACTTAGGCTAAACCCAAGTTTAAACTTTATTATGACTGCGATGTCTGACGACAAGCCGAGGAAGCGTCTACGCACCCAATATTCTGATTGGCATTAAAGACTACGATAATCAGTATGGTGTAAGCTCTCGGTAAAATGGGTGTGTCGGTAACGAAAAAAAGACGCATCCATAAGCAACCTTATGCTCACAACAGCTAACTTTCTTCAGTACACCCAATGGTCAGGTATAGCTACCTTGCTATTTGCTGCTTTAACAGTTTTGGCTTTTATTCTCAAATGGGGCATTCGCTTTCGGCTGGTGGGTACGACTGGCTTTATGCTGGTGCTGACGGCTGGTTTATTTGCACTCTCGATAGTCCCCTTGAGTCGGACTGTGATTCCAGGAGCAGCCCGGTACACTTTAGTTTATGACAATGGGTCAACACAAGCCGTGATTGCCACATCACCCCAAATTACACCCACACAATTAGATGCAACTTTACGTCAAGCAGTTAGTAATCTGTTTTCTTCTGGTCGCTCAGGTACACGGGAAGAGGACAAGTTGACAGTTCGCGCTCGTACCATTATCCACCCGGAGCCAGGGACTTCTGTACCAGTTTACTTGGGTGAGGCCAAGCGATCGCTCGTTTCTCGTGAAAATTCTGCGATCGCAATCGAAATTTACACAGAAAAATTCGCCCAATTGCCTAAACCTACCGCTTAAGAGGCAGGGGGCAGGGGGAATTTTTGTACAAGTTTCTCCTTATCCCCTGTCTCATGCAAGAGGACAAAAATAATTTACCTGTTATCAGGATGACATAATTCATTTTGTATTTACCGATACATTTATAGTTATTTTTAGATTAAGATATTCACACTTTTAGTGGTTACACTTTGGGAAAAAGTTAATTAACGTACAGGTAATGGGTACTGACAGTTGTGATTTGTCAGTTGTTATCCTAATTACCACTGTTGACATTTTCACAAGTCTTTGCAGCAAATGAATTAGCTGTCGGGGCGTACAGATAAATGTTCGCCCCTACGCACCTATCCATAGCTAAAATGACTATCGACAGATTATTCAGTTCTCAATCCCTTTTCTTGAGAATCTGAGAATGGTAATGTTAATTAATTATACGGTTATTCAAAACTTTGATAGTTCGGAATTTCAAGCTAATGGGCATTATAGATTCAAGCAACTTCGTGAAACTACTCTGTCTAGTTGATTGCTTGGCTCAAATCCAAATGAGTCGGGTGTAAGGTTGGAGCTATCCAAAAACCAGTTTGGCAACAAGTATTCCTTGTCACCAGTCTATTAGATTAAGAAATATCAAGGTTTTGGCAAACTAGATTATATGTCTAATCAACTTTCTACTCAACCTTCTTTGTCTACTCAAACCTCTAGTTCATTATTTACGCTCACAGTTGCCCCAGCAAAGGTAATCCGTGGTTCTGGGGTGTTGCAAGCAGCCGCAGCAGAGATCGCCTGTTTGGGAAGTCGTCCCTTTGTTGTGGCAGGTGATTCTACTCTCGCCATCAGCCGAAAAAATTTGCTCCCAGTTTTAGAAACGCAACAGTTACATACTGCCCAAGCTTCATACAGTGCAGATTGCTGTGAAGCTAGCCTGAAATCTTTACACAAGAAAGCAAAAGAACATAAAGCTGATGTAATTATCGGTGTTGGCGGTGGTAAAGCCTTAGATACGGCGAAATTAGTCGCGCATCAGTTACAGTTACCAGTGGTGACAATTCCTACATCAGCGTCTACTTGTGCAGCTTGGAGTGCCCTGTCGAATGTTTATTCGGAAAATGGGGCGTTTCTTTACGATGTGGGGCTGTCTCGTTGTCCCGATTTATTGATACTTGATTATGACTTGATTAAAACTGCACCACAACGGACTTTAGTCGCTGGAATTGGTGATGCGATCGCTAAGTGGTATGAAGCCTCAGTTAGCAGTGGGCATTTGCAAGACACTTTAATTATTGCGGCGGTGCAACAAGCACGAGTTTTGCGAGATATCTTGTTGCAAAAGTCAGCCGCAGCCCTGAAAGAACCAGGTAGTGAGGTTTGGCGAGAAGTCGTAGACGCGGCTGTTTTATTAGCTGGGGTAGTTGGAGGGCTTGGAGGGGCACAGTGTCGCACAGTTGCGGCCCATGCCGTGCATAATGGTTTAACGCACATTTCAGGACATGGCAGTATTCATGGCGAAAAAGTTGCTTTTGGGATTTTGGTGCAATTGCGTTTAGAAGAAATGCTACAAGGCAATCAACTAGCAGCATCGGCACGGCAACAGTTGTTAAAGTTCTACACAGAAATTGGACTGCCCCAAAAATTAAGCGATCTGGGATTGGGCAATATTACATTAGGCGAGTTGCAAACAGCCTCTGAAATTGCCCTAGTTCCTAATTCTGACATCCATCGACTTCCGTTTAAAGTCGCGCCAGAACAGTTAATGGCGGCAATGGTTTCCACCACTGCACCCATAGATAGTAGAGATATGAATCGAGTTTCGCCCAAGGGAATCAGTGACGAGGTTGAAGCATGAGTTTAAATTGGATTGTCCCAGCAGAACGTATACAAAAACTGCCGCCCTATGTATTTGCCCGTTTAGATGAACTAAAAGCTAAAGCACGGGAACAAGGGTTAGATTTAATTGATTTGGGTATGGGAAACCCCGATGGTGCAACACCAGCACCAGTTGTAGAAGCTGCGATCGCAGCCTTAAAAGATCCCGCCAATCACGGTTATCCTCCTTTTGAAGGCACTGCTAGTTTCCGCCGGGCGATTACCAACTGGTATCATCGCCGTTATGGTGTGGTTCTCGATCCTGATAGTGAAGCTTTGCCGCTACTCGGTTCTAAAGAAGGATTAACCCATTTAGCACTTGCCTACGTTAACCCTGGCGATTTAGTTCTAGTTCCTTCCCCAGCTTATCCCGCACATTTTCGGGGGCCAGCGATCGCAGGCGGAAAAATTCACAGCTTGATCCTCAAACCAGAAAATGACTGGTTAATTGATTTAGCGGCTATTCCTGATGAAGTTGCTAAACAAGCTAAAATTCTCTATTTCAACTATCCCAGCAATCCCACTGCTGCCACCGCACCCCGCGAATTTTTTGAAGAAATCGTCGCCTTCGCCCGCAAATATGAAATTTTGCTGGTGCATGATTTGTGTTATGCCGAGTTAGCTTTTGATGGTTATCAACCCACTAGCTTGCTAGAAATTCCCGGCGCGAAAGAAATTGGTGTAGAATTTCACACCTTATCTAAAACCTACAATATGGCTGGTTGGCGCGTTGGGTTTGTGGTGGGTAATCGCCACGTAATTCAAGGTTTACGGACATTAAAAACTAACTTGGATTACGGCATTTTTGCAGCATTACAAACAGCAGCCGAAACCGCTTTGCAATTGCCAGATGTGTATTTGCACGAAGTACAACAACGCTACCGTACCCGCCGCGATTTCCTGATTCAAGGGTTAGGAGAGTTGGGTTGGGATATCCCCAAAACCAAGGCGACTATGTATCTTTGGGTGAAGTGTCCCGTTGGTATGGGTTCTACGGATTTTGCCTTGAATGTGTTACAGCAAACTGGCGTTGTTGTTACCCCAGGTAATGCCTTTGGGATTGCAGGTGAGGGTTATGTCAGGATCAGTTTGATTGCCGACTGCGATCGCTTGGGTGAAGCTTTACATCGCTTCAAGCAAGCTGGCATCCGCTATCAACCTGAAAGCGTAGTTTCTACTTCAGAAGCGATCGCCGATCTCGTTAGTTGATTAGAGAAAGGAAACCCAACATTACATGACTAAAATGATTGCTGATCGTGTTTGGTATAATGTAAAAAAATAGAAAGAGTTAACAATGATTGGTACTAATATTTACATCAGTCAAGAAACTCAAGAATCTCTAATTAAAGCTGCGGCTTTAAAAAAAATGTCTGTTGAAGAACTAGCTTCTTCTATTTTGAGTGAAAGTATCCAAGAAAAGTTGGGGCAAATCAGGTATTCTTCGGAAAATAAAAGCAAATTTGCCGTTAATCCTCTTGGAGAAATGCAACCCTATGCTTATTTGGCAGATCCTAATGAACCCGTTATTTCTGATGATGATTGGGAAATGAATCAAAATTATGAAGTGAACGATTTGTGATCATTCTTGATACTCATATTTGGGTTTGGTGGAATCACAATGATTCAAAGTTGACTCCTCCCTACCGTGAAGCAATAAATAGGGAAAGACCTCATGGTTTAGGTGTTTGCTCCATAAGTTTGTTAGAGATTAGCAGACTTGTTACCCAAAATAAGTTAATTCTTCCATGTTCGATTCAAGAATGGTTCGATATTGCTTTGGCACAAGAGGGAGTAATTCTTCTATCAATCACTCCCCAAATTGCCATTGATTCATAGTTCTAAATCACATAGTCAAATATAGTCAGACGGAAAGCGATTTAGATTTAAGCAACTTCACTTTTAGCACAGACGCGCCGAAACAATGGAGTTATTCGCCTTGGATGCACTACCAGACATCCCCTATCCCTTAGAATAGACTTGAGACAGTCGAAACCTTCGGGATTACTTTTTCTGCCAATGTTAAATGCAGCATTTACGTCGGCATGAATTTTAAAACCATCCTTACTCACATACCATGCGCGTTGCACACGCTTACCGGAGAATGCGTATTTTATCTTGTTGTTAGGTTCATAGGTTGGGATGATATCCCAATCAATCGCAGAAGCCTTGCTTGTATAACTCTCTTCTGCAACCTTAACTGTAATACCGACTCGTTCTAACTTATAAGTCAGCATCTCGATAAATTTAGCGTGTGGTATCTGGGTAAAGTTCTGGTTTGTACACTTGCCTAAATTAAGATGAGTTTTCCATTGCTCGTTTTTTCCTATTGATACGTGAGTTACTCCCAAGCGGAGAAATTCATCCACAATCATTTTCGTGGATTGATGCAAGTAAGAATCTACGAAATTATTCCGATTGCGAACTATATTTGCAATACGCCGCGACTTACCTTTTCCGTTTAGTAGAAAACCTCTGAACTTTGCAAGCTGCTTATTGTAAAACTGGTTTACTGATTTTAGTGGTTTGCCGTTTACAGCAATGGGTTGAATACTTGGGTCGTTAAAAACAATGGTAGCTAAGTTATCTAAACCAATATCAATAGCAGCATTGAGTTGCGGATTTAAACTGCCGCATAATTGTGAGTGGTCTGGGATTTGATAAACTACTTCGATAACAAAGCATCCGGTTTTTGGGATAATTCGTAGCTCGGACAAATCTTCAAATTTTAGTCCAGACTTTACCGGAATCCTGATTGGTGACATAGACGGGATTATCCAACCTTTCTTGAACTCCCTCTTTCCAACTGCTTGATGATTAAATTTAACTAGGTTTTTATCCTCAATGTAGTTAGGTGGTTTGGGTCTACCTGTGAATTTACTTGAATCGATTTTGTAGGCTGACAATGCTTTGTAGTAAGCAATCCAAGCGTCTGCATTTTGCTTTAAAACAAGTTGTGCTACCTTCGCTGGTATTGCTTTGTAGTTCTCGTTTTGTTTAAATAAGGAATCTAACTTTGCAAGAGGTTGCGTACTCCAACCATAAAAAAATGCCTGACGTTGGGTGAATTGAGCGGTGTTATAAAGCTTGCGAGAAACTGTGGTAATTTCAGTGCAATAATCAAACCATTCATGTGCCTCTTTTATTATGTGCTTTTCGACTTGATGCATATTTATCAAATTTTGGCAATGAAATAAGTATATCACTAAAGATACAAGAAGATATATTTGACTATAAAATATATTTTAGTCCGTCTTGGAATTCAGCGTTTCCACAATTAAATCTATTTTCCGTTTTGCCCTGCGCTGACCATATAATCGCGCAGCAAAGCTGGTAATTATCGCCACCAAGTCTTGCATTAATTCATCCCGACCCTCCGGGTTCGCAGTCCCCTGCGACGGGAAACCCGTCTTCAGGGCTGTCTCCCCATTATCAGCTAGATTAACAACCTCTAGATTTACTCCTAATCTTTTAAGTAAAATGTCTATGTAATGTGTACCAAAACGTCCTAGTCTGTCTTTGTGTTCGACTAGCAAAATATCATAATCATCTTTAAGAAAAAGCTTTTCTAGTTTTTTGCGGTTGTCGTTTAATCCGCTCCCTACTTCCTTTATGACATAGGCGATCTGATATCCTTTGGCGATAGCGTATTGAGACAACCTTTCTGCTTGTCTATCTAAGTTATCTTTATTCTCAGCACTTGAAACTCTGGCATAAATCGCAACTTTAACAACACCCCTTGATATCTTTTTTGGATCGTAATCAACAATTACCGTGCCTGTAGGGAGTTGTTCTGTTGGGTATGGTATTTTACCTGCTTTGTAATGTCGCCAAGCTGTAAGATAGGAAATCCCCAAAGTTTTAGCATAATCAGACAATTTCATCAGACTGAAGTTTAGACTACATCTGACTATGTTAGACTATATTTTCTTGAAAGTTTTACAATACTCCCTTCCAGGAAATTTTCATAAAGATCCAGCCGATAGAATTATCGTTTCAACAGCAAGAATGTATGATGTTCCTTTGGTGAGTGTAGATGAAAAAATACTTGCCTATTCTAATGTAAAAAGAATTCTGCCTTGATGTTAACTGCGATCGCCCAATTTTATATCTTATATCATGTCCGCCAAATTACCCATAATAAAAGAACCCCACCCCCAACCCCTAAGAGCCTGCGGGGAGGGGAGACAAAGCGCAGCTTTGGCGGGGTGGGGTTCTTAGGGTTTAATAAGTAATCAAGCGGACATGATATTAATAGGGACTTGATATTATTTCTTCGCCTGAAGTACAATAATACGGCTATCTAGTTTAATGACTTGGATACCATTTTCTAAAGTGATCATCGGAATTTTCCAATAAGAATGACCAAAGATAACTAATAAATTATTAGTTAATGTCCAGATCCTTGACTTCGTAAAAGTTGTCGGGGATCTAACGCAGATCGCTACAACTACAAATCAAGTTAGCGATCGCTTGAAGTAACTTAGCTGGTTCCACAGGCTTGGTGATATGTTGCCCAAATCCGGCGGCAATTGCCTGTTGGTAATCAGCCTCAGCTGCGTAAGCTGTAAGAGCGATCGCTGGAATTGTCCCTCCCATCTCTTGTGACATGGCTCTGATTTGACGGATCAGCGTATAGCCGTCTACTTCCGGCATTCCAATGTCGCTTAACAGCAGATTTGGCTGGAACTCAGGCATAATTTGTAGTGCTTCCATAGCAGATGCGGCCTGAGTTACTACCGCGCCAGACTGCTCCAGAATGAAAGCAATTAACTCTCGCGTATCACGCTCATCATCCACAAGTAGAACTTTCACCCCATTTAGATCAGGCGAATTATCAGGTTGTCTATCAATTTGATGGCTATTGAGATGAATGTTTATTAGAGGTAACATGACTGTAAAGGTTGCTCCCTGTTCTTCGCCCAAACTTTCAGCCTTAACTGTGCCGCCATGTAGCTCTACGATGTGACGAACAATAGCTAATCCTAATCCCAGTCCGCCGAATTTCCTGGTAGTTGCGCCATCAGCTTGTCGAAAGTAATCAAATACAAATGGTAAAAAATCGGGGCTAATTCCCTTACCTGTATCACTGACTCGAAGTTGAGCCTGAGAACCAACAGACTGTAAACTGATTTCTACCTGTCCACCTTGGGGCGTAAACTTAATAGCATTGGAAAGTAGATTCCAGATAACTTGCTGCAAGCGACCTGAATCACCAGTTATTAGGAATTTTGGATCGTACCTTTGGGACGCTGGAAGTGCAACTTGGATTTGGGATTTTAGATTGTCAGGTTGGTTGTTAAAATCGATAGATTCTAAATTTCTGTGAGAATTTTCTAATCCAAAATCGTTCGACTGAGCGTAGGCGTTCGCGTAGCGTTCCGCAGTAAAGTCTAAAATAGTAAATCGCAAATTGATAGATTTGGCTTGGGCGGCTAGACGTATAGTTTCTATTGCAGATGCGATCGCAGTTTCCAGATTCACAGAAGCAATATTCAGACTGAGTTTACCTTGCAAAATGCGAGAGACATCCAACAAATCTTCAATTAGTTGAGTCTGAAGCTTGGCATTGCGCTCAATGGTTTCCAGAGCGCGAGTGGTGGTTGCTTGATCATACTTTTTAGTTTGCAGTAACTTCGACCATCCCAAGATCGGGTTTAGCGGGGTGCGAAGTTCGTGGGAAAGAACCGCCAAAAATTCATCTTTGATCCGATTAGCTTGGACTAATTGCTCTTTTTGCTGCTGTAACGAATCCATCAACTGAGCGCGTTCCAGAGCAACCGCCTGCCGTTCACGAAGGGTGCGTTCGCGTTCAGTGATGTCAACTGCAACCCCTCCTACCAGACATTGCCCAGATGCATCGGCAATGGGAAACTTATATACTAAAAATTCCCCCAGAGTACCATCTGTGCGTGGAGCAGACTCGATCGCTTCAATAACCTGATTCGTCTGGGCAACCATTCTAATGTTATCAAGGAAGGGTTGAGCGATTTGGACTGGGTATAGGTCAAAAATGTTTTTATTAATCGCCTTATTTGTTGCTACATCGAATGTATTCAGATAAGTGGGGCTGAGGTAAAGTACACGTCCGTCTGCATTCGTAATCCATGCTGCGGCTGGAATATTGTCCATAAAAGCTTGAAATTGCTCTTGACTCTGACTCAGCGCTTTTTTAGCTTGCTGGAGATCACTAATATCAAGAATGAATGCAACTGAGTTCTGTTGAGATTCGCCTAACAGAGAGTAGCCAACTACAACCGGCACACTGGAACCATCCTTGCGAATGCATTCCTTCTCATAAGGAGTACAGGTTCCCTTCGCTGTTGCCTCGGCAATAGCCAGTTCATCTAAATATTGGTACTCAGGAGGCGTAATATCAGTCCAGCGTAGTCTGCCTGCTTGGATATCTGCTTGGGTATAGCCCACAATTCGCAAGAACTCGTCGTTGGCTTCAGTGATGCTACCGTTCACATCACCAAAGAGAATGCCAACTATATTCGCTTTTACAAAACTCCTGAGGCGTTCTTCACTTGCTTGGACTGCCTTCTCTGCTTGCTTACGTTCGCTGATATCTGTGGTGATGCCAACTAAGCGGACTGGTCTTCCATCACCATCCCGTTGCACCACTATTCCCTGATCCAATACGTAGACGTACTGGTTATCTTGGTTGCGAATGCGATACTCGGCAGCATAGCGATCGCCATTTGCCAAAGCGATCGCCGCATCTTCTTCTACACGTTGCAAATCCTCTGGATGGACAAGCTGACGCCACCAACTACCTGTTGCTTGGGCGATGTCGAGAGAATAACCCAAAATTTTGGTTAACCCCTCGGTTCTTTCAACGGTATCCTGCTCGATATTCCAGTCATAAATGAGACAGTTGACCGCAGCAGATGCTAACTCAAAACGCTCGTTAGCTAATCTCAGGCGTTCCTCTTTCTCCCGCAAAGTTTGTTCTACTTGCTTGCGTTCGCGTAGTGCAGCTTGCTGTTCGCTCAAATCAACAACAAAGCCAATGACCTTTTCTTGAGTATCTCCCACGAGGACAGAACCGAGCAAAACGGGAATGCGATCGCCATTTTTGCAGATGTATTCCTTCTCAAAGGGTTTACATACTCCGGTCGTTCTAAGTTCTTCTACCGAACGTTCACTCAAAAGAAGATACTCGTGTGGGGTAATTTCACGCCAGTTCATTTGGTTAGCGGCAAAATCTTCTCGCGTATAGCCGACCATCTTCAAAAAAGCATCATTGGCTTCTATGATAGAGCCGTTGTTCATATCAGTTACGATAACTCCAATGATGTTGGATTCTGCTAGTCGGCTAAACCGCATTTCGCTATTTTGCAACAACTTTAAGCTTGTCTCTGCTTTACGTCTGGCAGTTCGTAACTCTGAAGAGAGGGCGGTAATTAAGAAGGATACTACTGAGAACGTGGTTAATCTTACCAAGACGTTCGGGCTGAGGAAATCGAAGGAGTAGACTGGCTCGATCAAAAAATAGAGCGCAGTTGTAACAGAAAGAGCGATCGCTAGTACTCCAAGTGCCATGCCACCATACCAGGCACTGATTGCCACGGCAGCATAAAATAATGTAAATACGCTCGGATCGAAGACTGGCAACAACAGTCGCGTCAGCAGCAGTGCCGCCATAACTGCCAGAATCATCACACCATAGGTTAGTAACCAAGAGCGCATCATCAAAATTTTTTCGAGTACTTTCACCATCATCTTAAGAGTCCTCCCGTTGCTTTGCCTTTAGGAGATACTCGTTCAGTAGTCTTTTGCCTGGTTCGCCCATTTTCTGTAACATTTCTTCAATTAGCTTTAGTGCCATCTGTGAAGGCACTGTAGATCCGTTCTCCCAGCGATTAACTGTTCGCAGGGAAACTCCCAACTTGGCTGCAAACTTTTCCTGAGAGAGATCGAGCTGCTGCCGAAGTTCACGGATTAAATCTGAAATTTTTAGTGACTTTCCTAGTTCCATAATAGGAAGAGTAGGACAGGTGTCTCGCCATTTGTCTCCAGCTTGAGGAAGAATTTAAACTGTCATTAGTTATTATCAATTTCATCTTTTGGCTAAATACCAATATTATTTATTAGTCCTCATGAATTCCTGTTCACTGATTTAAGTCCTCACCATACTTTTGATAACTGTTAACTGTTTTAACATGGTGCAACAAAAACTTCTTGAGACAAAATAACTGTAGAAGGTAACTATAAAATAAATATTAATTTTTGTCAGGTGCGTGATGCAAAAATAGTATTATAGGCGCTTTGATAATTTTCAAGGATCATGCACTGCCAAAAATCCATGAGTAATCTACTATATGTAATACTTCGTAACTTACTTAATATTTTATAATATATATAGCAGCAATCTAAATGATTCGTGAAAAGTTAGATACGGCGAATTTTGACAACTTAGATAGGATTTCTTAAGTTTTATCTAATACTTTGCATTTATAAGTGTTTCCAAACAGAGCTATTTCGTTCTAGACAGAAACCGCCCAGAACTGAAGTTCACAGGCTTTTAGCTAAAGTCCGTTAAAACGGACTATAACCTTTTCTCAGTCGTCTTTAGACGACTTTCGCTATTAGACTCAGAATTCATTCTGAGGCGGACTAGATGAGAATGAAATAGCCCTGTGTTTCCAAATCATGTAGTTAATTTTACTTCTAAGGTAAGATACCAATGGTAAAGCTATAAAGCTATAATAAGATTTAAATAAAGTTTTTGTTTGCCTAATTAATATCATTGTTTTGATTAATCAACACTCTGAAAACCTCCTAAACACTCAACTGGAAAATGCACCAGGTGAAGGCTATATATTTAGCTGGTTTGATTGGTTTTGTCTTTGGTATCCTCCAGGCTGGCTAATTTTATTCAACCGCCATTGGCAGCACTATCATACCGATTCAGACGGTTGGAATTGGCTCGAATATGGATTATTTTTAATTCCTGGCGGATTTTATTTGGCGCTGCTGAGTCGTTGGTTGCGTCTGGGTTTTCGTTCACCCCGAACAGAAGTTAGTGAATTTGATCCCAAATATCAACAAGCTTTTCGCAAAGAAGTTCTCGGCCCCATCGTGAAATACTATTTTCGTGGAGAATTGCAACAAGTCGAAAACTTGCCGCAAACAGGGCCATTGATTGTGGCAATGAACCACGCAGGGATGAGTTTTCCTTGGGATTTTTTGGCCTTGGGTTATTTATTAAGTGAAGCCAGAGGATGGGGAGTGCAACTCCTAGCAAATCCAGCATTATTTGAGCATCCTTGGATGATTTGGTGGTTACCACCTAAATGGTCGCAGGTTTTGGGTGGTGTGCGAGCCGAATTAGATGATTTTGAAGCAGCTACCGCCCAAGGTAAAACTGTCTTATATGCACCCGAAGGTATCCGCGGCCCTATGAAGGGTTGGAGGAGACGCTATCAACTAGAAAAGTTTGATGTAAGTTTTATGAAGTTGAGCGATCGCTATCAAATTCCTATTCTCCCAGTAGTTTGCATCGGTAGTGAATCTTTACATCCTTGGGCTGTTAATTTCAAAAAATTGCAACGACTAGTCAAATTACCATTTTTGCCTATCTCGCCTTTAATGCTTGCCTTAATTCTGTTTCCTTCAATGGGAGTTTGGGCAATGAGAACTCGCCTGCATTACTTTATTCAGCCTTTGGAACCAGCACAATTGCACAACCATTCAAACAAAGGGCATAAAGTAATTTATCGGCAAGCACAACAATTACGAGAAAAACTGCAAATTAAAATTAATCAGTTATTGAGAGGAATTTAATCCTATAGCAATCCGATTTGATTTTTGAACTTCTTTACGTGGTGCGCGTTCGCGTTGGCGAACGCGAGTGCGTGTCGCAGACAAGCCTCTCCGTCAGGAGAAGCGTCTCTAAGAGTTGCGCAGCGCAAGCACGATAGGCAGGCAGTAGGAAAGACACGATTAATCGCGTCTGTACTGGGGAGTAATACCATTTCTTTGTGAGGCTGCGCCAAACCCTTCTAACTTCTTTCTTTCTTTCTTTCTTTCTTTGTGTCCTTTGCGTCCTTTGCGGTTCGTTTTTCTTTATTCTTTTTTCTTTTTTGTATTTATATATGGTTTAGCGCATCTTCATACAGAATTGGTATAAGGAAATTTATCTGTTTAGATAGGCAGGGGAGGCAGTGCGGTCTTAGGGTTTCTCCTAGTGGAGCAACTGCCGTGGAGCTGGCGTTGCAGGGGAGGCAGGGGGAGAGAAAAAGGCTTATCCCAAGCGTATTGTCTTATAAATAACCTGTATCGTGCGCTTTTTTACCAAAGTTTACGCCAACACGCAACGCAAACGCAATATTCAGGCTTCCTACCCTTTCTTACGGAACGCCAAAAGCAGACGGGATTTTGTCAGTCTTCTTTAGAAAACTTTAGCTACAGCGCGTTTTTCAAGTAAATGAAGTACACAGGTAGGGGCACAGCACTGCTGTGCCCTTAAGATCATCTGTACCTCACGCCTGTTGCAATCTGCTGTATTAGCCTCACAATTCATTCTGAGGCGGTTGTTGGAACTCGTGCAAGATATCAGTTTGACCAAAATCACGATATTCATAACCAACATCACGACATTCATAACCAACATCACAATATTTTTTATGAACATCACGATATTCCTTATGAACATCACGATATTCCTTATCAACATCACGATATTCCTTATGAACATCACGACATTCCTTATCAACATCACGACATTCCTTATCAACATCGTAATATTTCGGTTTAACTCATCCCCCGGCTTCAAGCCGGGGGGAAATCTAGGTCATTAGTCATTAGTAGTTATACGCAATTTGTCGTGTTAAATAATACTAATGACTATTGACCAATGACTAATGACTAAGACGGCAAGCGGCGATTCATCCCATACATTGAAGTTCGGGGGCTTTCTCGCCGTCTTTTTGTAATTATTCAATTGATTTTTCCATAATAAAATTTATTAGCTTTTGCCCTCTACGTTCTACCTCTTGCTGTTTCACAACAATAAAGTGATGGCTTTCAAAAAAAGGTTTAGCTGTAATGCTGGCTTCTGTAAATAACTTTTTAATCCCCAAAGAGTTTGCTTTTGATTCAAGCTGTTCTAAGATTTTCTTACCAATCCCTTGTCTTTGAAAATCTTTATGACAGTAAAAACGGTCTATATGTCCATTAGCTTCTAATTCCCCAAAACCAATAATTTTGCCCTCCTCTGCTACATAAGTAAACTTACTTCCTAAACCTTTAATCCAAACGTCAATATCCATATTTGCTGGCGCCCAAGCGTCTATTTGTTCTTGTGTGTAATCGTGAATATTCACTTCATGAACAGTGTCGTAGAACAATTTCATAATTTCTTCGGTATCAGCTATTTTGTATATTCTTAATTTCATAAAGAAGGTAATTAATCACAAATAACTCTACTAGAAATATTATCAGCGCTGGTGTGACTACTTCAGCTTGCGAGTGCAGTCATTTTTGCTTATAGCGGTTCTCGGTTGAGTAGGTAGAGAACCCCACCCCCGTCCCCGCAAGTGCTACGATGTACACACAAGTCGAAAGAAAAATCTTCTACCTACACAGATTTTTCTCCGAGTGAAACTGTCACACTCACCGACATCCCGCCCTGAACTAAAGTTCAGGGCTGATAGCTGAAGTCCACTAAGCGTGGACTAAATGATCAATTCAGTCCACGCTTAGTGGACTTCAGCTATGAGACTCGGAATTCATTCCGAGGCGGGATAGAAACGCAGTGCGAGATTTATTAATAAAGATGTGGCTGCGGCAAGACTTGTGTGTACACTGTAGACTCTTCGAGAGCTTGCTCTGATGTACCTCATTTGATTAGGAAAAGCTATATACAGCAGAATTTCTCAGGTTAAACTTCATATATACAATTTATATAGTACAAGTATACTAATTACTGCTAAAATGCCTTAAAAGTCAGCTAGCTTTGCTTGAGGTAGTATGAAAAAAATCCAAGACACGGACAAAAAGCCCATTTTGCTTTTCCAGCCTACATCTGTAATTACTGCTATAGTGCCACTGCAACCCCAAGAGGAAAAAATCATCAGTGAACGGGAGCGTTTTATAACACAAGTCGAACGCATCAATCAGATGGCGGGAGAGTTAGAAGCAGCGATATTAGAGTTGAAAGCGATCGCTAACACACTGAATACTCAAAAACCTTACCCATTCTTAATAAAGGAGCTATGCAAAAATATTTGTCAGTATTTCGCAGTTAGGGTGCCTTGGGTGAAACGAAAGTCTGGCGAATCATTTATTTTGACAACGCGAAAAGTTGATTTATTCCGAGCTGAAAGGGAAGCCGCACTGCTAGCACAGCAACTTCGTCAGCAAACCAAAAAAAGATTAGCATCGCAGCAACACAGAAAAAACAAGAGTAGGGCTGAGGCTGACACAAAACGCTTGTTCAAAAAGGTATTAGTCAACAAATCTTAAAATTATCAATATTCAACGGCAGATCACCCCTGAGGTTGTAACAGTTATGCTGATTGAAGTGGCAGAAGAAAATTCTTGCTCAAAATTACTTACCATACTGCCATTGCTAATTGCTACCAACTGTGGTAGGAAGTAGGCAAAGCTACCCTAATATTTGCACTTCCGTAAAACCAGAGTGCAACATCAGGGACAATCAATCAGCGCACAGAAGAGGTAAAAAGAAGGTGTTAAAGACACTTTTAGTGATTGCCGTTGGTTTTTTACCGTCCCTGATTTCCCTGTGGGCGATCCGCAAAACCCATGCGCGATCGCGCTTACGGATGAGGCAAGCAGCTATGAATTTTCCAGCAGTGCAGGGACGACAAAACCTTAGACCTGTAGAAGGCGATCGCTATTATTTAGAAGGTGTGGGTTATCTAATTGGCGATATCAGCTGCAAATTTAATGCCCGATCTGGCTACATGCGTTGTGCTGTCAATCCCGAAGGCCCCTGTAATGGTTGCCGTCACTACGAACCCAAAGGATTAGCTAATAGTGAAAAAAGGGCTTAATAAATTTTACCTGCCTAATACTCAAACAATCTCAAATTACTAAAGAAGGGAAGGGGATAACTGGGCAGAGAGCAATTTATCCGATGTCCTAAACTAACCCTACCCTTCACCCTAGACAAAGACCTCTGTAACTATGGGCCAGCATTAACAAAAAGTGCATTATTGGTTCCTAGACCGGCACAGATAACCTGACTTGTGCCTAAGGAAGCACAACTAGGATCTGAGACGTATGTACCTCCCAGACCCTGAGGCCCGCTCCATGAAATGCCATTGAATTGATTAACAAAAAGTTCATTATTGGTTCCAAGACCCGCACAGATAACCTGACTTGTGCCTAAGGAAGCACAACTAGGATTTGAGGCGTATGTACCTCCCAGACCCTGAGGCCCACTCCATGAAATGCCATTGAACCGATTAACAAAAAGTGCATTATTGGTTCCAAGACCCGCACAGATAACCTGATTGGTACCTAAGGAAGCACAACTAGGATCTGAGGCGTATGTACCTCCCAGACCCTGAGGCCCGCTCCATGAAATGCCATTGAATTGATTAACAAAAAGTTCATTATTGGTTCCAAGACCCGCACAGATAACCTGACTTGTGCCTAAGGAAGCACAACTAGGATTTGAGGCGTATGTACCTCCCAGACCCTGAGGCCCACTCCATGAAATGCCATTGAACCGATTAACAAAAAGTTCATTATTGGTTCCAAGACCCGCACAGATAACCTGATTGGTACCTAAGGAAGCACAACTAGGATCTGAGGCGTATGTACCTCCCAGACCCTGAGGCCCGCTCCATGAAATGCCATTGAATTGATTAACAAAAAGTTCATTATTGGTTCCAAGACCCGCACAGATAACCTGACTTGTGCCTAAGGAAGCACAACTAGGATTTGAGGCGTATGTACCTCCCAGACTTTGAGGCCCGCTCCATGAAATGCCATTGAACCGATTAACAAAAAGTGCATTATTGGTTCCAAGACCCGCACAGATAACCTGATTTGTCCCTAAGGAAGCACAACTAAGATTTGAGACGTATGTACCTCCCAGACTCTGAGGCCCACTCCAAGCTGCAAGAACTGGTTGGCTTACCAACGATAAAATTACCGATGTTGTGCCTGCTAAAATTGTAAATTTCCTTTTCATAGAATCTAATGTCTTCCTCCTTAATACTGCTCTGTGTTTTGTTGCAAATATTTAGACAGATGTAAAGTTTTAATTCCTGAATTTTTCTTTCAGTTTGACTGGTATTGTACGATCAAACCACGTGCCTATTTTGGATTCAGTTTCAGTTCTAAAAGCTACAGAAATCAGTTACAAACCTTTACATGATCCAGTTCCAACTCATAATCTTCGTGCGATAGAACTGCTATTATCAGCCGTTATATCAACACTGATCGAATTCAACTCTACTAAAGTAAACTTTAGGTAAAACTTTGTTTATACCATTTAAGTCTGAATAAATCATGCATCAACTTAGTCTGATACTCCGCCGTTAATCGGTTGCATGAGTTGAGACACTTAAGTTTGACTCGAATATCTGACACCTGACAGCGCTCACGCTTAACGGTTCCCAAGTTTTACCTGTGAATGGTAAAATCATGGCTAATTATAATTTGTATTTACAAACACTTTGAATATTTGTGTTTGCATGGTCAAATAAGAATGATTTAATATAATTCGTGCAAAAGTGTAAATCTGCGTCATTTTGTTTGCAGATGATGAAAATTACTATTAGCTTTTGCCGAATATCTAATAACTACATGATTATCTAACGATGAACAACGCGATCGCTCAGACAACAGCATTATTATCAACTTGCGCTTTGCTACTAACAGGCTGTGGTGGTGGCGGTGGCTCTGTGACAAATTCTCCAGATAGTACCACAAATAACACTACAACTAACACCGCCCAGACTACGACTATATCAGGTGCTATTCCCATCGGTATTGCCTTAGCACAAACCAGCAACGTAGCATTACTTGGTCAAGAGGGATTCGTGGGAGCCAGAATTGCCGAGAAGTATTTCAATAGTAAAGGTGGTATTAATGGCACTCCGATTAGATTGGTAAGCCAAGATACTAGCGGTGATGAAGCTGGAGCAATTAACGCTTTTCAAACTTTAATTAACAAAGATAAAGTTGTCGGTATTGTTGGGCCTACTTTGTCACAGCAAGCTTTTAGTGCTGACCCCATCGCCGAACGTGCTAAAGTCCCAGTTATTGGCGCATCAAATACCGCAAACGGAATTCCAGAAATTGGTGATTATGTAGCTCGTGTATCTGCTCCTGTCTCTATAGTTGCCCCTAATTCGGTAAAAGCTGCACTCAAGCAGAATCCTCAAATTAAAAAAGTGGCAGTTTTTTACGCCCAAAATGATGCATTTAACAAATCAGAAACGGAGATTTTTCAAAAAGCAGTTAAAGAACAAGGGCTAGAATTAGTAACAGTTCAAAAGTTCCAAACTACTGATACAGACTTTCAAGCTCAAGCTACCAATGCAATTAACTTAAAACCAGATTTGGTAATTATTTCGGGACTAGCGGCTGATGGTGGTAACTTAGTGCGACAACTGCGAGAACTGGGTTATAAAGGCATAATTATTGGTGGTAATGGTCTGAATACACCCAATGTTTTATCAGTGTGTAAAGCACTTTGCGATGGTGTACTAATTGCTCAAGCTTACAGTCCTGAATATCCTGGTGAGATTAATAAAGTATTTCGCCAAACCTATATTGAGCAATATAAGAAAGAACCAGCCCAATTTACTGGTCAATCTTTTGCTGCGGTGCAGGTGTATGTTGAAGCTCTTAAAGAGTTGGATAAAAAAACCAAAATCAGCACATTACCTCTTGATAAACTGCGGACAGAATTGAACAAGCAAATACTTGCTGGAAAGTATAATACTCCTTTAGGTGAGATTGCTTTTACACCAGTAGGTGATGTAATTCAAAAAGAATTTTACGTCGCCCAAATTAAGATGGATAAAGATGGAAACACTGGAAAATTCGTATTTATAAAATAGTTGCAATATGGATATAACTCTATTTCTGCAACAATTTTTGAACGGATTATCTATCGGTAGTATCTATGCAATTTTTGCTTTGGGCTATACCTTAGTTTATTCCATTTTGGGCATCATTAATTTAGCTCATGGTGCGATTTTTGCCTTGGGTGCATATTTCACTTATGCACTCATGGGTGGTAACTTTGGATTTAACGGCTTGCTAGCTAATGCAGCCTTACCGATAAAATTACCATTTGTTATAGCCTTGATTTTAGGAAGTACCTTGGCGGGATTGGTAGGGGTAGTGATGGAACGGGTTGCTTTTCAACCTTTGCGCCGTCAAGGATCTGATCCCTTGCTAACTGTTGTTTCCAGCTTGGGGGTAGGAGTGGTAATTGTAAATTTAATCCAGTATTTAGTAGGCGCAGAAAGTTACACATACCCTGCAAATACTTACGGTAATTTGCCACCTGCGATTAATTTTGGTAGTCCAGATAATCCAATTCCTATTCGCAGCGTTCAGGTGGTAATTTTTGCTGTATCAGTGGTGATTGTGGCAATTCTTACCTATTTTATCAATCGGACTAAATATGGTAAGGCAATGCAAGCGATCGCAGAAGATCCAACTACAGCTAGTTTGTTAGGAATTAATAGCGATCGCTTTATCATTCTAACATTCTTCATCAGTAGTTTTTTAGCAGGATTAGCAGGAACTTTAGTCGCCTCTAGTGTTAGTATTGCTGGGCCATATTTTGGCATTACTTTTGGGTTGCGGGGTTTAGCGGTAATTGTCTTAGGTGGTTTAGGTAGTATTCCCGGTGCAGTGGTGGGAGGCTTAGTAATTGGATTAGTCGAGGCGTTTGTTCCTTCGGAATTCTCTGGATATAAAGACGCAGTAGCCTTTGGAATTTTGTTTATCATGCTATTAGTTAGACCCCAAGGTTTGTTAGGGCGGCGGTTTATTCAAAAAGTTTAAAGAGACGTAGCAGGGCTATTTCATTCTCATCTAGCCCGCCTCAGAATGAATTCTGAGTCTAATAGCGAAAGTCGTCTAAAGACGACTAAGAAAAGGTTATAGTCCGTTTGAACGGACTTTAGTTAAAAGCCTGTGAACTTTAGTTCTGGGCGGTTTATGTCAAGAACGAAATAGTCCTGGGAGACGTAGCGCCATGAAAACATACACCAAACCTAAATTAACTTTTGAGCAATTTTTGTCACAGTGTCCAGAAGAAGGTTTATATGAACTTGTGGATGGAGAAATTATAGAAGCGCGTGCAACTAGAAATCATGATGATGTCGCTGACTTTATATTGTTTAGTTTCAATAATGAAATTAGGCGAATAAACCTAAATTACGTAGTAAAAAATACAGTAGTATTTAGAACTATAACTGGTGATGGGACACAACAAGGGCGCAAGCCTGATGTAAGTGTTATAGATAAAGATGTATTAAAATGACTTATTTTTTAGCTACTTACGGTTCTCTAATTGTCTCGATGGTATTGGGGGCGCTAGTAGGGTTATCGCTTTACTTACCGCTAATGACAGGACAATTGTCTTTAGCTAGTCCAGGATTTTATGCTTTAGGTGGGTATATTGCAGCAATTTTATCCACAAAAGTTTTGACATCTAGCAGTAGTTTATTTCCCATTCCATTGTTATTATTGGAGATGTTAATTGCTGGTGTAATTTGTGGCTTTTTGGGTGTAATAGTGGGAATTCCCGCGTTGAGATTGCGAGGAATTTATTTAGCGATCGCTACTATCGCTTTTGTGGAAGTTCTCCGCGTCATCTCCCTCAATCTAGATATTACAGGCGGTGCTGTTGGAGTTTTTGGCATTCCTCAACCTTTCCAAACATCAATTGAATATTTATGGATTGCTTTGCCCTTACTATTAATTAGTATGGTGCTGCTTTACCGTTTAGAACGCATCCGTGTAGGAAGGGCTTTTATCGCTATCCGCGAAGATGAATTAGCTGCGGGTGCAATGGGAATTGATCCTACTTATTACAAAGTTTTGGCATTTACATTAGGGGCTATTCTTGCAGGGGTTGTAGGTGCAATTAGCGCCCACTTTCTCAACACCTGGAATGCTCGTCAAGGTACTTTTGATAGCAGTATTATATATTTAACTTTTGTTTTGATTGGTGGTTCGAGAAGTTTTTTAGGGCCGGTAATTGGAGGTATGGTGTTTACAGCCTTACCAGAGATTCTGCGAAGCCTAGCTGATACTGGTGGTTTACCTAATTGGTTAGCACAATTTTTACGCGATGGGAGATTAATTATTTTTGGTTTTTTAATAGTAATAGGTACAATCTTTTTTCCTCAAGGGCTAATTACTCCAGATATTTTTCAAAAACGGAAAATCAGGAATAAA
Source organism: Nostoc favosum CHAB5714 (assembly GCF_020829495.1). Classification (GTDB taxonomy): domain Bacteria; phylum Cyanobacteriota; class Cyanobacteriia; order Cyanobacteriales; family Nostocaceae; genus Nostoc; species Nostoc favosum. Next base: position 115,407 of record NZ_JAIVFQ010000015.1, read on the forward strand.
CGAACCGCCAAGGACGCAAAGGGCGCAAAGTAAGAAAAGTTTTAGAGAGTTCTTACATAAGTCTTATATTCATAATAATATGCAAAAATGTCACATAGTATTCCAGAAGCTAACAGTAGTATTGTCTTAGAAGCAAGAGCATTGACTCGCCGCTTTGGTGGTTTAGTGGCGGTAAATAATGTATCTTTTAGTGTAAAGAAACATGAGATTTTTGGACTGATTGGCCCTAATGGTGCTGGCAAAACAACACTATTTAATTTGATTACTGCTTTCATTCCACCTTCTGGCGGGAAATTGATTTATCAAGGTGCAGAAATTTCCCAGCTGCGTCCTCATCAAATTGCGGCTTTAGGTATCGCCCGTACCTTTCAAAATATCCGCTTGTTTGGGGAATTATCGGCGTTAGAAAATGTGATTATTGCTCGGCATTTACATACAAAAAGTAATATGATTGCAGGAGTTTTGGGATTACCACCAGCACCTAGCGAAGAATTTAAAACTAAGCAGAAAGCTTTAGATTTATTGGATTTGGTGGGATTAAGCGATCGCGCCCACGAAAAAGCCAAAAACTTTGCCTATGGCGATCAGCGTCGCTTAGAAATTGCCCGCGCTTTAGCATTAAAACCGCAAGTCTTGCTTCTCGATGAACCTGCGGCGGGAATGAACCCCAACGAAAAGCAGCAATTGAGTGAATTTATCCGTACCCTGCGCGATCGCTTCAATTTAACGATCATCCTTATAGAACACCATGTACCATTGGTTATGGGTTTGTGCGATCGCATTGCTGTATTAGATTTTGGGCAATTGATTGCTTTGGGTGAACCAGCAGTTGTCAGAAATGATCCGGCTGTAATTGAAGCTTATTTGGGAAATGAATAATATCTGATTATCTATCTTACAATTACAAAACCTGTTGTAATTCCTCAATATTATTTGCTGTTACAACGTTCCGTAAAATTATCTTCAAACGCTCTATATCATTAATTTCCGTGATTTGTGGCATTAACTGTAACCCGTTGTTGCCAAATTTTAACTCCAAATTAATTTCAATACTAGAAAGTATTCCTCGCAGCTCTCCGCGTGCTTCTCCGCGTGCTTCTCCGCGTGCCTCTCCGCGTGCCTCTCCGCGTGCCTCTCCGCGTGCCTCTCCGCGTGCTTCTCCGCGTGCTTCTCCTTCGCGTAAAATTTCTTGATACCAAGGCGACTCACGTAACACAACCATATCCCACCTCATGATTTCTTGAACGAGTGCAGTTTCTAAAACAAACGTAGCAAAAAAAGCTAAGACCGTTTCCAGTTGGTTCAGTTGTTCATTAGCACGGAGAATTTGCAATGCTTCTCTAATAGTAGATTCATTTTCACCACCTTTGAGAATGGGTACAAACGGCAGTAAGGATGGTAAGGGTTGTTGAAAAGCAATATTGACATCAACTTCCCACAGGTTAATTACCCGATAATCTTGTATTGCCCGTAATCCAGCAATATTTGATGTAAAGCTTGTGGGTATTTCGTTGTTGCCAGTTTTAAGAATGTTAATGAGAACCGGGTATGTTGGCAAGTTATATTTTTCTTCCGCAAGTGCAGCGTATGCACGCATCCGACGTGGCATTTTGGATTGATAGCGTAATTGCAATTCGTTAAGAAGCAGAAATTCTCCGTGTTGGGGACTGTTGACACGCATTAAAACATCAGTTTCCCGGCTAATCCACTGAAATTCGCCACTTACAATTTCTTCAGCAACGACATCAGAAATCTGCGTTACCCATCTTACCCAGTTATCGGGTGCAAGGCTAATTAATTTTTTGGTGCTGACATCGGCAGGCCTTGTCATCAGGGTGTAGATGCTCTCAATAAGTAAGATTTATCGGAACTTGAAGTGTGGCATTACACCAAATAATTTTGTAATACGTAAAGCGATCGCCCTGATTTAGTCATTCAAAATATTTTCAAAGGCGATGCCGTTTGAATGCGTGAATTTTGAATTCCGCCTTGCGGTACTAAGGTGGATGAGTGGATGGGTGAGGAGGCGATCGCTTGCTTTAATCACACTGATTCTTCCTATACAATAGGCCATGTCACTTGACTCGCCAAGTCAGCGTCTACGCAATCAAGCAAAAATTAACAATTGCGTACACGCTCTGGGGTTGCCAAAGGCATCGCTCAAATAATTCGTCAGTTTTGGCGTTGCCCGGAGGGGTTGCCGTAGGCATCGGTTACTACAATCGCGCTTGTATTGATCCTGAGATCACTGAAGATACCAGACCAGAGTATAGAGGAATTTCGCCAAAGCGTTGTTGCAATACCCGGATTAACTGCCGTCGCGCACCCTGCTGAATACCTCTTTGCTCAATTTCTTGATACCAAGGCGATTCTCGCAATACTGCCATATCCCACCTCATGATTTGTTGCACTAAAGGCGATCGCACCTGTGAAATTTATATAAACAAAATACTCACAAATTCGTCTAAAGAATTCACTGCGATACCTACGGTGAGCTTCGCTAACGCACTATCCATTAAGCTTTCTAATTTTTCCACACTTTCACCCTCAAACCTTACTTCCACTTCATGAGGAATTTCGCCAAAGCGTTGTTGCAATACCCGGATTAGCTGCCGTCGCGCACCCTGCTGAATACCTCTTTGCTCAATTTCCTGATACCAAGGCGATTCTCGCAATACTGCCATATCCCACCTCATGATTTGTTGCACTAAAGGCGTGTCTAACACAAAGCTAGCAAAAAATGCCAGCAATGATTCTAACTCGTTCAACTCTGCATCTGCTCGTAGCGCCTGTAATGCGCGTTGCACAACTGATACCTCTCCCCCTCCTCGCAGGATTGGCACAAAGGGTAACAACGATGGTAGTGGTTGCCCAAATACTATTTCAGCATCGATTTCCCACAAATTAATCACGCGATAATCTTGGATAGCACGTAATCCCAAAAATTCCTGCTCGTAACTATTGACAATAGTTAAGGTGGATGGGGGCGGTAAAATGTTGATCAGTACTGGGTAAGTTGGCAATCGGTAGCGTTCTTGTGCCAAGGCAGCATAGGCTCTCATCCGTAGAGGCATCTGTGCCGTGTAACGCAACTGTAGTTCGTTAAGTACCAGAAAATCTCCGTGAGTAGCACTGTATGCTTTCATCAACACATCTGTTTCGCGGCTAATCCAGTGAAACTCAGAGCCAAGAATTTCTTTGGCCACGACTTCAGGACGCTGTGTCACCCATTTTACCCATGCATCGGGAGCTAAATTAATTAGTCGTTTGCTACCAATATCTGCTACTTTTGCCACAGGACGCTTGATATCTTTATCAGTAATTAATATAGCGGTTCTCGTTTACGTGAGGTACACCCGTAGGGGCACGGCACTGCCCATTGGTGTCAACTTAACGTGAAACCCTTGCAATGACGTTATATCAAGCCTACTCAATTACTAATTATGCCCTCGCAACCCCACCCCGCTTTTGTCTAGCGACAAAATCTCCCCTCCCCGTTCACGGGGAGGGGATTAAGGGGTGGGGTAAAATGACTGTGGAATGAAGCTCTCTGACTTAAGTTGACACCTATGGGCAAAGACTTGCCCCTACACCTCGTGATGTAATGTTGTACCGCATCTGAATGGGAACGGCTATAGTACATCATAAAGATTGCAGTATTCTGGCGTTAATTTTTAAGTTGCAGCAATGTCTACGCACTGTTTTAAGAAATGTATGATTGATGTATCTTAAGTTTTGAATCAACATTTCTGGATGTAAACCGCCGATGAAAGCCGATAGTAAGCCAAACTATACAATTTTAGAAGTTCAAGAACTTGATGTTAATTATGGCGGTATCCAAGCTCTGAAAAAAATTAATTTAATTATTCAACAAGGCGAGGTAGTTACTCTAATTGGTGCTAATGGTGCTGGTAAAACTACCACACTCCGCGCCATATCTAAAGTAGTTAATCCTAAGAGTGGCGTAATTATCTATAATGGACATAATATTAACCGCCGCCAAACTCACGAAGTTGTACAACTTGGCATCGCCCATTGTCCTGAAGGACGCAGAGTATTAGCGCGGCAAACAGTATTTGATAATTTACTTTTGGGTGCTTATATTCGCTCCAATCAAGCTGAGGTAAAAGCAGATATTCAGCGCCAATTTGAGCTATTTCCGCGTTTGTCACAAAGACGCAATCAACTAGCAGGAACTCTCAGTGGTGGTGAACAACAAATGTTAGCGATCGCTCGTGCTGTCATGAGTAAACCACAACTATTACTTTTAGACGAGCCTAGCTTAGGTTTAGCACCTGCGATCGTCCGGGAAATCTTCTCTATTATTGAAAATCTCCGGGCTACAGGTGTGACTATTCTCTTAGTTGAACAAAACGCTAATCTGGCACTACAAATTGCTGATCGCGGTTATGTTTTGGAAGCTGGTTCTATTACCTTAACAGGCGCAGCCTCAGAATTAATTAGTGATGAGCGAGTTAAAAAGGCTTATTTAGGGTAATTAATTAAATTAAAACTTGGGAGGTACAAGCAGATGGTAAAATCACCAACTAAACCCCTAACTTTAGAGGAGTTTTTAAAGCTACCAGAAACAAAGCCTAGCTCAGAATACATTAACGGTCAAATTATTCAAAAGCCCATGCCACAGGGAAAACATAGTAAATTACAGGGGAAGTTAATCACAGGTATAAACCAGGTAGTTGAAAGTAAAAAGATTGCCCTAGCTTTCCCCGAACTGCGGTGTACTTTTGGCGGACGTTCAATTGTCCCTGATGTAGCTGTGTTTGCTTGGGAACGGATTCCCATAGATGAGCGTGGAGATGTGGCTAATGTTTTTCAAGCGCATCCAGACTGGACAATTGAGATTCTTTCGCCAGATCAAAGCCAGACTAAAGTAACCGGAAATATTCTACACTGTTTAAAACATGGTAGTCGTTTAGGTTGGTTAATTGATCCAGGCGATCGTTCTGTTTTAGTCTATCCACCAAAGCAGCAACCAGAACTCTTACAAGAAGAACAAGAAATATTACCAGTTCCCGATTTAGTTAGCGGCTTTCAATTAACTGTAGGGCAATTATTTGGATGGTTGAAGTTGTAAGTAATTGTATTTGATCACTATGATTCTCTAAATGGATTAGTTGATGTAGCTTTAGAAAAATGGCGAAAAAGGCTATAGCCAAAGTATCACTATTGCAATCTTAAACATTTCAGCAGATTACTATAGTCGATATTGCTTTAGATACTTGGCTAAAAAAGCTTTAATAAAAGCTACATTGATAGCACTGATAACTTTTCATAATCATTTATATTATTACAAATCATTACGATTTTTGTCATATATTAATATTTGCAGCCCTCCTTGCAGATATCTATATATTTGTTTAGCGGCGAATTCTATTCACCGGAATAATTAAACCCATGAGTCAAATAGTCTGGATAGCAAGACACGCTAACCGCCTCGACTTCGTAAACCCCGATTGGTTTCTCACCGCCGAACGACGCTACGATCCACCCTTGTCTGATGATGGTATGGTGCAGGCACAACAGTTAGCTAAACGATTGAAAGGAGAAAATATTACCCATATTTTCGCTTCTCCTTTCCTGCGAACCGTACAAACGGCAAACGCAGTTGCAGAAGTCCTAAAGTTACCAATCAAATTGGAAACAGGCTTGAGTGAATGGCTAAACCCAGTTTGGATGACAGAAGAACCCGAAAGACTCTCAACTCCAGCCTTAGCAGACTTATTCCCCAGAATTGACACCAGCTATACTCCACGCATCGCCGCTAAATATCCTGAAACTCGCGAAAAAGTCCGAGAACGTTCTGGGCAAACTGCGAGATGTTTAGCTACTGAGTTCCTCCCAGAACATATCCTGCTAGTAGCACATGGTGCATCTGTGTTGGGGGGAGCAATGGGGTTAGTGGGGGAAATTGCCAAAACAGAAGTCAAGGCTTCTTTATGTTCCCTAGTGAAAGTGGTACGCGAAGATCCAGAATGGTTATTAGAACTAAAGGGAGATACTTCCCATTTAACCCACATAGAAGAAGTTATTCGATTTGCTTAAACCTCTGATAGAGATTTGCGTTCATGACTTCTGCTAGGTTGGGTATATCCTACAAAAAAAGTAATTTAATTCACCAATAAATTCTATGACTTTGTTACTAGCAGGAGACATCGGCGGTACGAAAACTATTCTGCAATTGGTTGAAAAATCAGACTCACCAGCAATACATACTATTTATCAGGAAAGTTACCACAGTGCCGATTTTCCTGACTTAGTACCAATTGTGCAGGATTTTTTGGTCAAAGCTAACACACCAATACCAGAAAAGGCTTGTTTTGCGATCGCAGGCCCCATTGTCAAAAATACTGCCAAACTGACCAATTTAGCTTGGTTCCTAGATACCGAACGTTTAGAAGAGGAATTGGGTATCCCGCATATTTCTTTGATTAACGACTTCGCCGCCGTTGGCTATGGCATTTCAGGTTTACAAAAGCAAGACTTGCTGACGTTGCAAGTTGGCAAACCTCAACCCGAAACCCCCATTGGAATTATTGGTGCTGGTACTGGCTTAGGACAAGGATTTTTAATTAAGCAGGGAAACCACTATCAAGTCTTTCCCTCAGAAGGTGGACACGCTGACTTTGCCCCTCGCAACGAGATCGAGTTTCAACTATTGAGATACCTGCTGGATAAACATGATATCCAGCGCGTTTCTGTGGAACGTGTGGTTTCTGGAATGGGAATTGTGGCAATTTACCAATTTTTGCGCGATCGCAAATTTGCCGCCGAATCACCCGATATTGCCCAAGTCGTCAGAACTTGGGAACAAGAAGCTGGACAAGAAGAGAAAAGTGTTGATCCTGGTGCTGTCATTGGTACAGCTGCACTAGAAAAACGCGATCGCCTCTGTGAACAAACTTTGCAATTATTTATAGAGGCTTACGGTGCAGAAGCTGGCAATCTTGCCCTGAAACTCCTACCTTATGGTGGCTTATACATTGCTGGTGGAATTGCGCCCAAAATCCTGCCCTTAATTGAAAACAACGGTTTCTTATTAAATTTCACCCAAAAAGGCAGGATGCGCCGCCTCCTTGAAGAGATCCCCGTGTATGTTATCCTCAACCCACAAGTGGGGCTAATAGGTGCTGCTTTATGTGCTGCTAGGTTATAACAGCTAGCATCATCAGTGAGATCAGCATCTCGAAAGGCAAAAAATATGACAATTAAAGGTCTGTTGCCATTAATCGCCGCCACACTTGTCTGTGGTGGTTCTGTTTTTGTGGAAGCGCGTCAACCCAAACCTCCGGCGGCTGTTGTCAAACCAAAGGTTTCTCAACCCGTGCAGCCAAAATGGAAGTTATATACTGCACCAGATGGACGCTTTACTATTTTAATGCCGGGAAACCCCAACAGAAATACTCAATACCAAAAAACTTACATGGGGGAAATTACCTTAGAAATATTTGTCGCTCAACCACCAAAACAGCAAGTAGCTTATGTAGTTGCTTACAATGATTTTCCTTATAGTTATGGTCAAATAACTGATCCCCAAGCTGTACTTAATAATGCACGGGATATGGCTTTAAAGACTACAAAAAGTAATTTAATTAGTCAAAGGAATATTCGTAGTTCCAATAATCATCCTGGTAAAGAAATTGAGTATATCAATTCTGGAGGGAAAATCACTAAAAGTAGAATGTATGTTGCCGAAGGAAGATTATATCAAGTAATGGCAATAACTACAAAAAAACAGCAAAAGACATTAGCTAAAACCATTACTGGGTATTTAAATTCCTTCCATGTAGTTTTGAAAAAGCCACGCAATTTTGGATTTTAGATTTTAGATTGATCCTCAAGCCTTAACCATGCTTTTTAAAGTGTATGATTTAACTCTTTGAGCAGAAGTCCCACATCTCACTCTTAGGAGTGTGGGATGAATGCGAGTGAGTTGACGACAGTTCTCCGACCAATGCCGTAGGCAAGAGAGGAGAACATGGAGGAAACGAGCAAAC
>NZ_JAIVFQ010000160.1 GCF_020829495.1 Nostoc favosum CHAB5714
GATTTGATGTTGTCAGTGAGCATCAAAACAGGGATTCCTATTCTAGAGATTTAGTCTAAGTGCGGAACTACCCGCACTTCCTACCTTCTAGGATGACTGGTACTTTATTTCTCCGCAAGTCCCTAATTTGTAAAATTTCACGGCTGCACCTCAGTTACAGCCATGACTTGTATAAAAACCTGAATTGTCATATCATCCTTGTAGGTTTTGAATCGCCCCGTACAGAGTCACGTTTGTCGGGGCTGTTTTATTTGAGGTAGAATGGATGTCCAAACCCCCCTTGCAAGCCGTGCATTGATTTGCTATATTGCAAATACTATACGGCAAAGTTTGTATTTTAGCAACAATATGGCAAACCACCAGCAAATATTGATAGATGCAGTAAACAAAGCGATTATTGACGGCATGACTGCTAGGCAGGTGGCAACTGCTGCTGGAGTTGATAACAGTGTGTTAAGCAGATTCTTGAATGGAAAGCAAGATATCAAATCTGGTGACTACTTCTCAATTCTTGAAGCATTGCCCGAATCAGTTAAGTTAAACGCCTTAACTCAATTGGGAGCTAGTAAAATTAGTGTCGTGCAATTAATAGAAACTGCTAACGAAGAAGAAATAGACGCAGTTTTATTAACGATCGGGCGTAAATGGAAGACATCTAAACAAAATGCATCAATTTCAGGAGATTACAGCCCAAGCGCGATCGCAGTCTAATCACTACAAGTACTATGATCGTTAGCTATCAATCAATTATCAGGCTGTATCATTTATGGAAGGAATTAAATATGTGTCTGTTGATGATGTGCAAAGAATGCTAGACGGCTTATCGCAGGAAGAAAAAGAGGCTTTGCTGTCTGAGCAAATGAAAAAGCTCTCAGCCGATGCCAAGGCGCGAGTTTTAGGGCTTTCAGAGTCGGGATTGACTATAGTTACAGGATCGTTTGTATCGCTTAACAGTGATGTAGCCATAAATATTCAAAATGCCTCTGGATTTGAACTAGAGGCACTGCTTAAGGCGTTGGTGGAGTTTCGCAAAGCAGAAAGGGAAGGCAAGTAAAAAAATTTGTCTGTGAGATTCTTAGAGGAAAGTAGGCGATCGCTCCTCAACAAGCGATCACCTTGAAGCTTGACAAGGTAAAGTGCTGGAAAGAAAAAGCAAAGCAGCCTACCTAGTGCCAAGATTGAAACTTAGTGATCAAGGTCAGTTTCTTTTTGATTTTCTTTATCTCCTTTGTCTTGTTTAGAAGGCTTATTCTTCCGCAAACCTAGAACTAATGGAGTTAAAGCTGTAATTAATGCTGGCAGCAAAGCAAAATAGTCATACGGTGTTGGTATTGACTGCTGAATTGATAGAGAAGAAATTAAGTTATTTGTTGGAACCTCAATACTTGTTGTAACTTGAGTTAACTTTTCTTCTTGTTGATATATATCGTTCGGTTGTTGATATATATCGCTCGATACTAGAAACAAATTTTTATTTGTCATATTATTAGATAGTGAACGTTATCACGGACATAACAAAGATTCTGTTTCTGGGTGGAATCAGAAGCAGAAACTGACACAAATATGTTTCCTGCATTAAAGGTAGGAAATATATTTGTGCTTCTCATACAGTTCAAAAAAAGCGTCAGTTTAGTATTGCTCTAAACTAGTAGTGTTTTTGAGAAATAGCTTGAGATTTAAGATATTCAAGAAAAATCGGAAAATTTTCTTGCTTATCTTCCATTTTAATTTACTATCTTTTATATTTTTTTACATCTTCTGACAGAAGTATACTATTACATTAAAATCCAAATTGTTTAAATTCTTTAGATATAGAAAACTTTAATCTTTAGATTTCATACTTTTGATAGATGAAAACTATATTTTTTCTTGTATCTAAAGTAGAGCTTTTTTAAGAAGCAAAATTCCTGAAAAGCTTACAAATACCTACTTTTAGCTTCCTTCCATTGGATCTTCACGCCCAATGCCGAGCGATCGCAGTTTGTCGTGTACTGACTCAACATCAACACCGCAGTAATAAAATCGCTTTTGCTTTAAGTCGCCGATGCAATACCCTGCTCTGCCGTCACTCGCCCGAAATAGCTCGATCGCCAGATCCTCACGCGAAATATCATATTTGCGTGTGGCAAATTCAAGATCAGGCGGCTCACCTTCTGGGTTGTAGAATGAATCCCCTATGATGTGCTGCCAGTGCCCTTGTTTGTGATGAAAAATCCTTAAATAACCGGGAATACAAATGTCCATTATGTTAATTTAGGAAAAAAGAGATTAGCAGCCCCTAGTGGGGCTAGAGGCTGCGCTAGTTAGGTACTAGTTATGGGTTTTCGGACTCCGGGTCAGAATCCGATTTTTTGGATTCTTTCTCGATCTCTTTGATAACGTCTTTTGCATAAAGTACGTCCTCCCGTTCACCCGTTTCCGGGTTTACACGGTAGAAAACGTCATCCACAACACGCTCGAATTCAACCTTGGGCTTATATTCGCCGTGTCCGTTACCGTCTTTTGATTGACTCATTCGCTTCACCTCCTGATGAGAGCGTAGTGTTTGTTGTCTCTCATGCTTTTATTTTATCATGATAAATATCATGATAAAATAGCTGGGGAAACAAATATTGAAGTTATGCCCAGAAAAAAGTTAGACCGCCAAAAAGATTACATACAGTTTGTTGTAGACACTGAAGACAAGAAAGCTTTTGATGCTTGGTGCTTGGCTAATGGCACTACCATGAGTGATGTGATCCGTAAGGAGATAGCCCCCTATATCGCTAAAGGCAAGAAGCTTTTAAAGGAGGGCGAGTGAAAGTAATCTCTGGGATTTACATCATAAGGTGCAAACCGACTGGCAAGGTTTATGTAGGCTCAAGCTTAGATATTTATAGAAGATGGTATTTACATAAATCTGCTCTTAGACATGGCAGGCATCACTCATTGAAGTTGCAACGTGCTTGGAATAAGTATGGGGAGGATGCTTTTGAATTTGAAATTGCAGAAGAAGTAATTGATGGGTTATTGCCAGTATATGAGCAAGTTTACATAAACTCTCATAACAGCAAAGCTAATGGCTATAACATTTTAGGCGTTGCTGGCAATGTTTACACCGCCAAGACTAGGCGAATTTCAACACCTGTCCCTAAGATTAAGCTTGGCAAACTCAAAGAAAAGATTATTGAGAGACGTATTGACCAAATTAGGGACAAACAAGGGAAATTTACTACAGATAGACTAGAGCCACGAGATGCAAAGTTGAGCTTGAGAATTGAAGCATCTGTACTAGCAAAAATTCAAGCTATTCCAGATTGGCAAGAGAAGGTGCGATCGCTTCTTTATGAATTAGTCGAGCCAGAATAGGGATCGCTCCTGATGAAAAGGAACCAGCCAAAAACGCAACTTTCCCGCTCGCCAGCCCTTAGAGCCAGACACAGCCAAGAAGAAAACTGCTGCGGCAACGCGGCGGCTCCTATTGCTGGCCTGGGTCGTCGCCTCGCTCCATTTTTGGCTGCTCAAGAGTCATCAGTCATTAATCATTGGTCATTGGTCATTAGTCATCAGTTGGTAGCTGTTGCGATCGCAGTGGTCGCCGTTTGAGCCGTATAGCTAAAAGCTATACGGCTAGGCGCAACATCGCGGCTTACTCTGGCAGGGGTTTGAGTTCAATCCTCGGAATGTTGTTGAAGAAGAATTCAGAAGTCAGAATTCACTCTTCGGAGCCGGAGACGCTCTGCGGCTTGGAGTCAGAATCAATCAGTCGGGGATTGGGACCCGCGACTTTAAAAGTTGACCACTAAATTTTCTTGTTTTGTGGGGGTGCAAAAACGCCGATTATTCATCCGCAATTTCTGTCATAATACCTTTCCTGTATTCTGACCGGAGGCGGAGCGTCTCCAGCTCCGAAGAGTGACTCCTGAATTCTGTTCGATAAAGATGTCAGTTCACGGGGGGTCGGTGGCGAGTAGCAGCATAGGCGCGTCACTCCGTCGTAATTGCTTCAGCCACATTCGGAATTTGGTATCACAAGCATGAGCGTCATCGAGGATGAGGAATGCTGTATTTGACTCGCAATAAGTGGCGATCGCCCTTTTCAATTTGTCAGCTGTCAGTGACTTACCTTCTAAATCCTCAGTGGGAATATCAAACTGGTGTGCTATTTCTAGCAACATTTGCTTAGGCGTGGCAGGCTCGATAAACGCCACAGTGAAGCCATCAGCTTGTAGCTTTTCCACAACTGCGATCGCTAGTACAGACTTACCACTACCATCCTCACCAGCAATGAGAATAGCGCCATTTGCCAGCAGTGAGGCTGTAGTCCGAGCTCGGCTTGTCTGTAGATGCGGAATTCTCCCGGTGTTATGTCTGGTTCAGTTGGTGCTGTCTCATCAAGAGAGGAAACTTTGAAGGTCAGTTTAGGGGCGATCGCTAGCACTCCCCCTATACCCAATGTCAGTAATGAGAGGGGATTTAACCCATTAACAGCAACAATTGCACCAGTTACTAGCATTCCCAAAAACTTTAAGCCGCGCTGATAGAACCCATTGCGGCGCTGATCAATGAGTCTGCGTAGCCGAAAGGGTCAATGCAAGGCATTTCCCCCGATTCTTTGATTTTGGTTTTTAGCTCATCTGGTAATAGGTTTGGATTTTCAATGAAGTGACGAGCGAGTATATTCTCTGCGATTAGCGTACCAGCTGCTTTACCCTGTGCAGATTGTACGATGGCGGCGACATCATCAACTTGTCCTGAAGACTGCGATCGCTTCTGCTTGGGTGCGTAAGTCGAAGTAATTTGTTGAGTCTCTGTCACTGCCAGACTACTTGTAGCTGCTGCTGGCTGTTCATCCTCTTCAATTGGGCCAGATGGTTCGGGTACTACATAGCCTTGCATTCTACCAGTCTGTTGTATGTGTTCGTGTAGTCCGTCCATCTCTGCTATCTGGTCAGCATACAAATAAGCTTTACCGCCCTCCTTCCAGGTTGTAATCCGAAGGTATCGTGTCCGAGCGTAGAAGGAATCACGCTGAATCCCATATTTTTTTTGCAAATCTAATATGGAAATTTTAGAAAAATTTTCTTCTTTTTGAGAGGATTCGCTATCAATTGAGAGGGTGTCTGGTTGGGTATCTGGTTGGTTGTCTGCCATAGTCTGCTTGTTGTCTGCCAGTTTTCATACCATTGTCCGGCATACAATCCGGCAGACTGTATGGTGAAATTACGGGTTGTATTGTGAAGTTTTACCAGACAACTTAACACAATCGTCTCTCGTGGTAATTACTGTGATCGCTTTTCCTGACTCTCAATCTCACCCTTCATCTTCTGCTCTACCCATTCTGAAAAATCGCCGTCAAAGCCGGAGTCTTCCAGCACTCGCAACAGCTTTTTGTGCATGGCTTTATCTACATATATAGTTGTCTGGCGGTAGTCAGGGTGCGTAGGTGCAGCCCGCCTTCGGCATCGCTGTCCTCCATCCTCACAAAATATTCTTGTTAATAGGTTTATTGTGTGTGTGAGAGTGCGTCACCGAACAGCCCGTCGCAGCGAAAAGTGGGAGCGGCGGCTTCCGCCGCTCTGTTAGCGCAGCCTCTTCGACTGTGCGTAGCGTCACTTTTCAAGACAATTTTTTTGTTTTATTTGTGTTCAGTTTATATCTAAATAAATGAACATATATGTCCGGTGTAAAAGTTCGTTTTCTTTGGACACAATTGAACTAATAAATCCCCACTCCTCAATCGCAGTAAGGGTTACGGCTTATTTGCAGTTAATGTGGTTTCAAAATTGCCTTGTTTGCGGTTTGAAGTGTTTATGTTTGCAGTTCGCTACACCTACCCCGAAATTTTGAGGAGATACGTGAAGAACGTGTCAGTAAAGATGGTAAGCAGGGCAGCAATTAAGGCAATTTTAATGGTATACAAAAAATGTTTTAAATTGGATCATTACATAAATCCAATCACTCTTTACTATTGTGATACACAAAGTAAACATCTGAGTTCTTTACTTTTCAGGGAATCTCTATGAAAAATGCTACTGTTATCAGGCATGTCGGTTTTGAGGATCTGGGTAGTCTTATCGAGACGCTCCAGCAGCAGGGATATACCGTAACATATGTCGAAGCCGGTTCCGGATCTTTGGATAAAATCGCTCTTTTAAATCCAGAGTTAGTTGTAGTTTTGGGAGGTCCGATTGGAGCATATGAGGAACAAGATTACCCGTTTTTGCAGGATGAGTTGCATTTCCTGGAGCGTCGTTTAGCCGCTGATTTACCGACCTTGGGAATCTGCTTGGGCGCTCAACTCATGGCACGAGCGCTGGGAGCTAGGGTATATCCTGGTTCTGGTAAGGAGATTGGATGGGGGGCAATAGAGCTTAGCGACGCTGGTAAGCATTCTCCCTTAGTCCATTTAGCAGCAGAGCATACACTTGTATTACATTGGCATGGAGATACCTTCGATATACCTGTTGGCGCAACTCATCTAGCCTCTTCCTCACAATACAAAAATCAAGCTTTTTCTTGGGGGAAATGTGGTTTAGCATTACAATTTCACCCAGAAGTAACAGCACAGGGTTTAGAGATGTGGTTTATCGGACACGCCTGTGAAATCGCTGCATCGCCTGGTGTCAGCGTCCCTCAATTACGCCAAGACACTGCTCGTTACGCTAAAAAGCTAGAAATTCAGGCGCGTCAATTCTGGTATGAATGGCTGCAATCTATCAATTATAAAGCAACAAATAAGCTTGTAGCTCGATAATAATAACCCAAGTTGCTAAGTAGGTGGGCGCTAAAAAATACCACTATATTAAGAAATGTAAATCGCTTAAAAGCTTATATTTAAAGCCTTTCTGGCGCTTTACATAACTTTACATAGTTTGGTTTAATTGTGCCTACTTACTTAGTATTATTGTGAGCAATGCCTACGGCGAGCAAGGCGATCGCTGTGAGTCAATTAAGCATTAAAATCCCCTCCAGTCAGAAAAATAGGAGGGGTGTATGTTAAACGAAATAATTGCGATCTATGCTAACACGGACGACCTGTTAAAGGCGATTGGACATGATGAAGATTGTCGCAGAGTGCAGGAGTGATGCAGAAATTATCCTAAACTTCAGAGTGCGCGATCGCCTGAATCGGTTATGAAGATACGCCCCGAATTTGATAACCCGCAACTTGGGTTAATAGCTTATTTAGGAATTAAAAATCATGAAAACAAAAGCTTTAATGGCTGAGTTCATCGGCACATTCACCTTAATTTTTGTTGGGGTTGGCACAGCCACCGGCAACTACATCCTTAATGACGGAAAAACCAGTGGTATTGTTGCAGTTGCCTTGGCGTATGGACTGACAGTTGTGGTCATGGTTGGTGCTATAGGTAATGTCAGTGGTGCTCATCTCAATCCGGCAGTCACTTTTAGTGCTTGCTTAAGAGGTAAAATTGACATCAAGAATGCTGTGGGATATGTCATTTTCCAATGCCTAGGAGCAATCTTTGCTGCTAGTCTGCTTAAGCTGACTTTTCCCTTAACAGCTCTCCAAGCAGTTGCTATAGGGACACCTACATTGGGTCAAGGAGTCACTCCCCTCATGGGCTTTGTGATGGAGTTTATCCTAACCTTCTTTCTACTCTTTGTAATCTTTGGGACAACTACTAATAGTCAGACTCCTAAAATAGATGGCTTGTTAATTGGCTTAGTAGTCACCTTGGATATCTTAGTAGGTGGACCGATTAGCGGTGCGTCAATAAATCCTGCTCGATATTTAGGTCCTGCTATGGTCGGAGGTAACCTCCAATATTTTTCTATTTTGGTTTACGAGTCACTATCTTGGGTGAAAACGCAGGCATTCATTTGATGGCGAAAATTGAGACTGCTTTACCGGATGAAATTGTGATTCAAGAAGCGAAACTTTTGGGTGTTGGCTTGATTAGCGCCCAAGGCTACTATTTGACAAGTCCAAAAACGGGAGAGTTTATTTTCGGCTATGCCCAGGTAGATGAAATTCAGATAAAGCAAGGGATTCAGAAATTGTCCCAAGTATTGAAACAATAGGGGAGCAACGCGATTTTGTGAGGTCGGGGAAAAAAGGTGCGATCGCTAAAACTTACATTTGTGTGTAAAGTAATTTTATTTGCAATTTATATACGTAATTACACGATAAATCATCTTGATGAGATATCTCAAAAAGATTGCTAGTAAGTTATTTAACGATTATTTCCAAATATATCTGCAATAATTTTTAAAGACTTGGTATCAATTATGGCAGAAAAAAAATAAATGCCGAATTAAAGTATAAAATTTATCAGGACGTTTGGGTTTTGATAAACGAATTAAAGATAGAATCAGAAAAATTATCCCAACTTTTAGCTATCCATTGACAACGGAGGTGCAACATAATTTCTGCGTTATCTTGAAGCCAAAACTTACTATTACCTTTCATCCGTAAATTAACAACTTGGCGAATTAAACTTTCAACCGCGCCACTACCAAGAGGAAGTTTTTTGAAGGCAACAGAGTTATAGTTTAAAAGCCTGCGTCGGTAAGCTTTTAAAATATAATTTCGCTCTCGTAACATTCTAATTTTTTCACCTTTGTCATTCACTACATAAATTGTTAATAACTTTGGCTCAACCCATTCCTGACTTTTCACGGCATGTGGAAAAGGCCATTTTGAGGGTTTTCCAAACCCTGATTTTTCCGTTAGCTATTTTCATTAACTTAAAGCTATTGACAATTAGGCTGTAGAAAAAGTCACGTTTTTTCGAGGCTTGAAGACTTCCCGTGAAAAGTCAGAACCCATTCTCCTGTAAAGCCTAAGCGATTAGTCTTCACCTTACGCCTTCCCTTATTGTTAATTTGAATCCGGGTACGACCGCCATCTACAGCGATGACAACACGTTGGTCTTTCAGAATACTAGTTGTAGGTAAATTACCTAAAGCTAAACTTGTTATTTTCGATTGACGTAAATTTATGCCAATTTTACCAAAGTAATACGTTAGCCGTTCTATGCGTTTTAGGCTGATATTTATACCCCAATCAATTAATGTTGTTCGTGCTGCCTCAAACGAGCCAGTAATTGCACCATATTTGGTAATTGTTGATAAAACATTAGGCGTTAATCCTTCGGTCATTCCCAAATATCTTAAAAATGGACAAAATCCTTCATGTGAAGATTTCTTATTTTTCTTCGATTGAGTTCGACGTTCAACTACATACGGTAGATTTAAACTTACTTTCACATTTCCAATTGTTAATATTTGTCGTTTTTTACAACCATGCTTTTGTGTGCTTGATTGCCACCATCCCCGTGTCTGCTGCTCTGATTTATCCAAAAATTCTTGAGAGTTTGACAGATTATGGAGCAACAAAGCTGTACATTCTCCTGCTAAAGTTAAGGCAAATTCTCTAATTTTTTGCTCACGTTCTCTGAAAACGCGTTCATCCCATTCTGAGATATTCTTTAGTTCTAAAAGTTTCGTAACTTGTTCTTGAAAGTTTTCTAATGATTTGCTTAAATCGAAAGTAGAATATATATGATTTTTCATAAGCGCGTAGGCACTCCCTGTTTTGATGTCAGATATCAAAACCTTTACTCCAAAGGGAATCCTACCTTTTTTTTGCCACAAAAATGAGTCATCTTCAAATCCTACAATAGAACCGGAAAATTTTAGCAGTGTTAATACTGGTTTAAATGTATAAATATTTATATTGTACTTAAATATATTGAATAGCGATCGCACCTTTTTTGGCCGACCTCACAAAATCGCGTTGCTCCCAGTTTCCCGTAGCAGTCAACAGAGATTGGTGCATCGTCAAAACAATGAAAAAGCCGACACAAGAAGACACAGTTGAAGAATTAAGCGTTGATGGTGGAAACATTCGTGTTCGCACTACTGAAGATGAAATATGCGCTTGGCTTGGCTACAAAGCAATTAGCTTACATCACAATGGAATGGTTGGAACGTCCTTTCAAGATAATCAGGTTGTAATTGATTGGGTGAATCATCAACCACTGGCTAGCACAGTT
>NZ_JAIVFQ010000161.1 GCF_020829495.1 Nostoc favosum CHAB5714
TAAGATAATTTATATTTCCAAGAAAATTCGATTTGTTTTGTTTATAGCCTCATGAGATTTTACAGTTATTTAGATATTTCAGGAATCCTTTTTAGTTTTTATTAGTAAATAAGATGCGTTTGCCCTGGTCTGACCCCAGAGCAAGTTTTTAAGACTTTAGTAGTCAGAGGTGACACAACAGGTATCTGTTTTGCTGTTGTACCGGGAAATGCTCAGTTAGACTTGAAAGCCTTGGCGCGGATTTCAGGAAACCGGAAGGTTGAGACAGTTGCCCTGAAAGAAGTACAGCCACTAACAGGATACATTCGTGGCGGTGTGACAGCTTTAGCTAGTAAAAAAGACTATCCAGTTTACCTTGATAAAACAGCAACCCTATTCGAGCAGATTACTGTTTCTGGTGGAATGCGAGGAATGCTGCTTCTGCTATCTCCCTCTGACTATTTACGTGCAGTCAATGGTACTTTGGGGGCAATTGTACAAAATTAGTACAGAAATTGGTGTTGCATAATATAGGGATGAGTTGAGGTGTTCTACTGTGCAATGTGCATACTGTGAGTCTACTGAGATCAGAAAAAATGGTAGGTAAACTGTGGGCACATTTGTGTCAATTGTGGTCGTCAATTTATCGATGTTTACAGTACACCTTGAGGGTACTCAGATGAAATAAAGCAAGAATGTTTAAGGTCATACGTCTCTTGTCTTGGGATTTCGAGCAATTGAGCGTGATAAAGGAGTTCACCATACAACCGTAATTTATTGGTTAAAACAAATCAGCGAAAAACTCCCCGATGCACCGCCAAGCGAAGACATACCAGAAGTTGGAGAATTAGATGAACTAGAAACCTTCGTAGGTTCAAAAAAAACAAAGTTTGGTTGTGGACGGCAGTAAATCACTTTCATCCGGGGATCTTAGCTTGGGTAATCGGCGATCGCAGCCCAAAAACATTTAAATTATTGTGGGACGTTGTTTCCTGTTGGCAATGTTACTTCTACGTGACAGACGGCTGGAAAGTTTATCCCTGTTTTATACAGCCAGGAGACCATATCGTCAGCAAAACCTACATGACTAGGGTAGAAGGCGAAAATACCCGCCTGCGCCATTACTTGGCAAGACTACACCGAAAAACACTCTGCTATTCTAAATCCGTGGATATGCTTAAACATTCAATTCGATTATTACTTCATTATTTAAAGTATCACGAAGTACCCGTATTTAGGTGATTCATCCCGCATTTATGCAACGCCAGTCACATCCTTGATTTAAGGTGGCATGAACCATGCGGTAAGAATGTAGCCCTCTATCCCACATCAGCAGCATCCCTTCACTACAAGCTCGTAGTAGTTTTAAAGCTCGGATTCTTTCTCCCATGCGGTAAGCACACATCAAGGCATCAACAATTAGATGCGTTCCCGCCTCAATTAGCAATACTAAACGGGAGCAATGCGATTTTGTGAGATGGAGAAGCAGGGGAGGCAGGGGAGGCAGGGGAAGAGAAAGAAATAAGTGTATAAGCAATCTGTTTCGGTAGTAAAAAGTACTAAAAATGTCTCTTTACTCCCCCTGCTCCCCCTGCCCCCCTGCCCCAGGGGTAGCGCATCTCAAACCCAATATCTTTATCTGCATTAAGAGCAAGCAGGTGCCCCATCATAGACATATTTGCTTTTTCAAGGCAACCCCAAGTACTACCGCATCCATAGACGGCATCCGCGATTTTGAGCTTCTTCCTCGGCGGGACACAGAACATGGTTGCTGGTGATGGGTGTTGGGTAAGGAAGTCTGGGGGTAGAGTTGAGTTAATGACGCTTAGGCACAGCCCGTCGTAGACATCGCTAGATGGAGCGTAGTCAATCGCTTCCCCAATCGATTCTCCCAAGATTGCCGAAAGCCCTGCTGATCTAGGCTATTGCAGTGATGAGTGGTGTGTTGGTGGAAAATCTGGCGCGAAGATTCGGTTTGGTAGCGTTTGTGTTAGAAAAGTCCCTGTTGAGGGAAAACTTAAAACAAGACCCTGTGTTGGAGATATTGGCTGTAATTCGTCAGTCCAATGCTACAAACTCCAAGGTTACACAACAAGAGTGACAAAGTGTCTATCAATTAAGAGGATAGCGCAGTTATTGTAGTTTTTACAACCAACTGTAGATTGCAATTTTAAACATCAGGTGAGGCATCTAATGAACGGTAGTACAAACATGAGAACTACTCAGCAAGTCATGGACATTACAGGCGCTCCTGCCCAAGTATGGGGGAATGTTTTAGTTCCAGCAAAAGGAACAATCACTGTCAAAGTTAGAGTCTGTAAAACCAATACAAAAGCATTATCATGTGATTTTACATTATGAACGGATTGGGAGAGCAGAGTCTAAATTTGAAGCTATGCAGGATACGCTGCTAGGAAATACGGTAGTTGAAAATGCCAAAGTTACTTTGATTGAGATTGATGCAAATTTACCAGTCCAGCCCTTAACTTCATGATGTGCTAGATAATTCCAAATGAATCGGCAAGTAGGAGAAAACAGTAATGCAAAGTATCAAGTTGCGTTCTCACGTAGGATCTGACGGGATCTTACATTTAGAAATTCCACTGGGGATAACGGACAAAGAAATAGAAGTGACAGTAACCTATCAACAGCTAGAACCATCAGCACCCCCAAAAACACCAGAAGAATTGGGATGGCCAGCAGGATTTTTTGAACAAACTTACGGCAGTTGTCAAGACGATCCAATTGTGATTGATTTTGAAGGTGATTTTGAGACAAGGGAAGAAATTGTGTGAGGTATTTATTAGATACCAATGTTTGCGCTCGTTATCTCAATGGTAGGTCACCGGCAATTCGAGAACGCTTACAGTCAACAAATGTAGAAGAGATTGCTGTCTGTTCACTGGTAAAGGCAGAGTTGTTTTATGGTGCGATGAAAAGCAATAATCCCCAAATTACTTTAGCTCGACAACAGCAGTTTCTCAATTTGTTTGTTTCACTACCCTTCGATGATGTTACTGCCCTCACTTACGGTAGAATTCGTGCAGAATTATTCGCAAAAGGTACTCCAATAGGCCCTAATGATTTCCAAATAGCTGCGATTGCTTTGACACATAACTTAACGTTAGTCACGCACAATACGAGAGAATTTAGTCGCGTTAATGGATTGGTGATTGAGGATTGGGAGCAAGAGCGAACAGAACTTGGAACTTAGGGACATTCACCCTCAAAATGTAAATTAGATTTGGAACTGTTTATAACATTTTCTCAAGAACCTCATCAGTCATTTTAATTTGGTTTTTTCCTATATTACGTTACAGCAAAAAAATACCCGCATCATGTGCTTGCTGACCACCGTGACTAAAGCAAGCATCCTTGATAATGACTGGTTCAATACCACGCTCAAAAGAGTCAATTGCTGTCTTCAAAATGCAGCTATCAGTCGCAACTCCACAAAGATATATTTTGCTGATTTGATTAATCAAAATAAAAGTCGAAAAATTTTCCGTAAATGCAGAGTGATAAGGTTTATCAAAAATATTATTTATATAGGGTTGAAGTTTATCAATAATACTCGTTTCTGGTTCTTGCATCAACCTTGACCAATGAATTAGTTTAACATAATTACTGTCAGCAGTATTGATAAATCTTGTGAATTCAACAAGTTTACCAGCCGCTAAAAAACGCTCAATTAATTTAATGACAGTAGGAATAATATAGGACTCCTGTCTGATTTCTGAACAAGATTTCAGAGAAAACCTTGATAAAACGGGTTTTTAAGTCTCAGTATGTTTTCAAAAATCAAATCGGAGTCCTATATGTCTGCATTTCTCAGACATAAAACCGTTTTGCATATCTACTACAAGAAGGATTTCGCTCATTTGTGGCAGCATTTATTTAGATTAAGAATTACGAAGTAAATAAAACAATACTATAAAAGACGGCATCCACGACTTTGAACAGATGCCCTGACTGGCTACAGGACATCGTTACTGGTGATGGTGTGCTGGGTAAGGAAATCTGGGGATAGAGGAAGCGATCACTCAGGGGAGATTATAATCCATCGCCCCCCCCAATCGATTCTCCCAAGATTGGCGAAAGTCCTTCTGATGTGGGCTATTGGAGTAATGAGTGGGGTGTTAGTGGGAAATCTGGCGCGGGGATTCGGTTTAGGAGCTTTTGTGTTAGAAAAGCTACTGCGGAGGTAAAACTTAAAACAAGATCCTATGTTGAAGATTTTGATTGTAATTCGTCAGCCGAACGCTACAAATTACAGGACGGGAGCAACAGTAGTGGTAACGTGTGCGTGAGTTGAAAGGATAGCGATCGCGCTTGTAGCTTTATTGAAGGCATCCGCGACTTTGAGCAGATGCCCTGGCAGTCCAAAGACATGGTTGCTGGTGATGGGGTGCTGATGAGCGAAAATCTGGGGATATTGGAAGTAAGCGTAGTGCAGCCCAGCGTAGTCCATCGCCTCCCCAATCCATTTTCCCTTTGATTGCCGAAAGTCCTGCTGTATGTTTATTGAGAGATGACAAATCCCTCTCAAATCATAGATATATTCTGTGCTGTGATAGAGGATTTTTTGCTCCTACTTGAGTATTCTATTTAGATTAGATAAAGAAATTGTCAGAGAAATCACAATTTTCCTGCTTTCTACCTAATTTTTAGTGTATTTTGCTTAAAGGGAAACAATTTTTAAAGTCATACTGGTAGTAGATAAATAGTCTTAAAATCACGATGGTAAACATGAATTTGACAAACGAATTTGATAGTAATAAAACTAATTTGGATAAGCAGAAAAGAGGAGCTAAAACTGATATGAATTCATCATCTGACGAACTGATACAGACAAACAAAACAATTAATATAGATGGTCAGCGTCCAGTCGATCCAAGTAACATTGAAATTAAAGAAACAATTGCCGCATTAATCGAATCCCGGCAACGAGAAGACGCACATCAGCTTCACTTTGCAGATAGTTCATCCGTATGACTGGAGCGTCTTTGGGGTTAGATGAGCGCAAACTGACCCCTCCTGTCGTTATGGTCAAAGCAAATGCACAGTTTCAGCCAAGAGATTCAAGCTGAAATTCATAAGCTTTTTTGGTGTGATGTGTTGATTTTTCAATTTCCTCTATGGTGGTTTGGTTTACCCGGTATTCTCAAAGGATGGGTAGATCGAGTCTTTGCAATGGGAACCATTTACGGTGGTAGACGCTTTTATGACAATAGGGTTTTACAAGGGCGCAAAGCAATGCTGTCATTAACGACTGGTGGTCCAGAGACTATGTATAATCCGACAATTATACTTGCTCACGAGCAAGGCTAAGAACTAACGACAAAATCAGTATTTCTCGTTTAGTTTAGTTTCCAAGACTCAAAGCGCTCGCCGAAATCTTTGTCAATAAGCAGCGATTAATGCGACTATTTTTGAACTTGTTGAGAATTAAGGGGTCTTGTTGACATAATGCGTTTGCCCTGCTAGTTCAACTAGAGATTTAATCCTTTGTACGCAAGCCATACCATAAAGTATTTTTGAGTACTAAAGTTTACATCTACCAAGCATGATTTAGGCAAGTGATAGCCTTTTCTTTCCCAACACCTCCACGCTTCCCTGAAGCAGGACAAGGGATTTGGATAGCGGCATGAACTGTTAAAGTTCCTGAATTAACAGATCAAGAGATTCGCGATCGCCTGCATTTGGAGCGAAAAGTAGAACGAGCGTTTTTTGAAGCAAGAAAGGCGCTGGCAGAATTACGCGATCGCAGATTATATCGCTCCACGCACAAAACCTTTGATGAGTACTGTTTGGATAGATTTGGCTAAGGAGCACTATAAAAATTTGGCTTTGCTGATTGCGATCCCACACAGATGTGTTCTTTTTGAGCTAATGGATGAGTTGATGACAAAGCCACAACTAAAGTTTCTCTGTGAATACACTTATAAGATAGTGTGTCATCTTCCAAAGGTGGGTGAGCAAAACCCACATGAATCCGGGAATCTCTCAGTGCTTGCTCCTGTTGACTTGTAGTTAACTCGCGTAAGACTAGTTCTACTTCCAGAAATTGCTCGCGGAATTGTCGCAAAATCAAGGGTAATAGGTCGAATGGCGCTAAGAAAAGCTGAAACACTTGTGGTTTAAGCAGTTTGCTTTCATATTTCGTAATTCATGCCGGGGTTTTGTCATCAAGGGGTAAACTTTTGGGCGGCGTTTACGAACTCGTGGTTCACTTCTGCCAGGGCGATGTCTGACGACAAGCCGCAACTCTTGGAGACGCTTTGCGAACGCGTCTACGCTCACAGTCTTGTGAACGATAACTTTTAGTCTCATTGCGATAAATTTCAAGACGTTTTGTGTTGTGAGCAGCTAACAACTCGGGAATAAAGTTATTTAAATGATGGCGAGTACCTTGCTTAGACTTGCGCAACGGAGGAGTACCGTAAGTATTACCTGCCGACCACATCAAACTACGAAGTAGATTGTAAGCGAGCAAATAAACATAAATTTCTTTGCGTACCATAGATGGAGTTTTACACTCGCAAACTGAGCGTGTCTTTTGTGGCGATCGCTTGCCCTAAACTGCATCAAGGACGACCGCCTGACCCCCTCCTCCACTGTTCAATAGCTTTCAAAGCTGTAGCCCTTATTCCGTATAGCTTAGAGCTTTTCAAGCGTGCCATTCCTCCATTGACCTATTTTGCCGGGGGCGGAGATTGACAATCGATTCAAAAATCATCTTTTGAGTTACAGGCATAAAGCTTGCCGCCCAGATAGTTTCTTGCCGACTACCATCACCCAAAAGAGCCTGTTCGCAGTCATAGTGCAAATCACCACCACCAACTAGTACCCGACGTTCGATATCGACTGCGGTTTTGATGTAGAACTTGTGCTGTTGCAGCATTTGTTCAAGTTGTTCAGGGGTAGCGCGTTCGCGTAACAGCAAAATCATACAACTGAAAACCTCTGTAATATCATCAAAGCTAACTAGAAAGGCGCTCTGTTTCTTGCAACCAACTTAAAATAGTCAGCGCTAACTCCCAGGATTCGCGCCGCTCCCAATTAGGTAAGTGATTCAGTACTCATGCAAGGAATATTGCTGGGTTTTCCAATTCTCCGCCACGAGCCGCAACACCATCCTTGACCAGTTGCCCCAAAGTGGCAGCTTGATTCCCTTTATAGTCAGGCTGTCTCTTAATTTCATCAACAATCCAGTCCGGTACTGTAATTGTTTTAAATCCTGGCTTCGGCATATACAACAGAGAAATAATCTTCTGATAGTACGGCAGTTTACGTTATGTTTGCAAATCTTTGTGCGGTATGGTACGTTAAAAAATGGACTACTCGCACAATAGCTTCACAAATAGTAGGAGCAATCGTAGGATGAACTACGCCGTCAATATCCAGAGCAAAAATGGACGGTCGATTCACAAGTTCCAGACGAGATTTTAGCTAAATTTCGAGATATTACCAATAGTGAGATATTACAGCCTCAACAATCACCTATAACAGATATACCCGAAGCCACAATCACTAAAGCTGACGAGGCAATTCAACAAGCCTCATACAAGTTAACTGCGGCTGATAAAGAGACTAAAGACTTTGGTATTTGTAAAAGCGTTCAAAATATCAAACAAAGTAGGAGAAAATAATGGCTAATGGTGCAGAAAGTAACAGCACTAATAGCAACAGCGATAGTAAGCCCAAGGATAAGAAGCGATCGCTTGGTGAAATCATCGATTTTTGTGCCAAGGCTGTTGTGATGATTGTCGGCTTACCCATTAGGGCTGCCGCCGCGATCGTTAATCAGTTTGTTGCTAACGGTGGTGCAGGTCGTGCGTTAGTTGGAGGGATTTTATTTATTGGTGGTTCCATAATCAGTACTGATTCAACTTGGCAATTAATCTTTCAAGGGCCGCCTGTTTTTGCCTGGTTTGAGCCGACTTGGAATTGGCTAAATGTGCCGTTTGCACTTTTCAACCCGTTTTTTTACCTGGCATTCATAATTTCTGTAGGTGTGCAAGTAATCGAAGCCCATGCCCTACGCGGTAAGAACCCAGATTCAGCACGACGGGAACTTCAAGACCACATGGTTTATGAGCTTGAAACTAAGCCTAGTGGCAAGATTGACTTGGTAGGGCAGCTTTGGGTGGACTACAAAACCGCAGGTACACGCGATCGCTCTAACGCAGGGCTAGTTGTGATTGCGGTTTGGGTGTTCGATGTTATCACCACCTTTGCAGCTCGTAACCCATTCGACTACACAGCCCCATTCATGATTTTGGGCTGCATCTTATTTAACATCGGCACAATGATGGCGGGTGAAATTGGGTTCGCTATTTGGCGGTTGACCAAAGATTAAAGTGAGTGCCGCTCAACGAAGAGGCAGGGGGAACGGGGCTATTAGCTGGGGGAAATTACCCCATTCTCCTGTTCTGGAATGAAGGAAAAAACATGGATCTGAGTCCTTCACTTCCAGAGTAGTGGTTCTCGTACCCTACGAGATTGAGCGCAACAGGTGGGTCGAACTCCATTCTTTTCTATCCCCCCTGCTCCCTTGCCTCTTCCTCAACAACTCTTCAGCCGAGCGGCTTCTTAACTCAACAGGGCATTTCTTTTATGCAAAGTAACAATATCCCAAAAATTACAACTAAAGAAACTGAACATTTGCGATCGCAATATCCTAATTTGTCTCACTTGGAAGCCGGAAATATCGCCCAATGGCTGCAAGAGAGAAAAGATGGATTATTTGAAATGGCACGGGCATCTGAGAATGAAGCAGACATGACCCGTGTACTTGGTTTGTTGGCTGGGGGGATCGGAGCGGTTTGTTATGCGGTCAACCCTTTGGCTATAGTCGGTGGTTTAATTGGCGGTGCTGCGTGGCTATGGTTTGTTGTCGAACATTCCAACAGAACCAAGGAGATTGCCCCCTTGCCTTTTGTGCGTGGTAATTTTGTAGACGCTCTAGCTCGTGCTGGGGATTATGATACTAGGAGCAATTATCAAGCGGATCATCTTGCTAATACCGTTAAATTCCTAGAGCGACACGAGGCAGAAGAGTATACCTTTCTTCATGCTGAGTTTGAAAATATTGGCCAGTATTTAACGCAAGTTGAGCCAGGAAAACGTTTTTACGCTTATCGCTTTCTGTTTGGCTGGTTTAGCAAGCTTAAGGGTCGTCAGCTACCCACTTATCAAAGCATGGCTCTCCATTTACAGGATGTGACAATTGACAGCCGGATGAATCGGTCGGAGGTAAATGCCATTGCACAGGCTCAAACCCAGTTACCACCGACCGTAGATATTAAACAATTAACTTCACCAAAGAGGCAGTTCTTGGAAGGGAGCAGGGAGCAGGGGGAGCAAGCCCTTCCAAGAACTGCGTGGAGCAAAGCGAAACACGGGTACGAAGCCCCGTCCTTCCAGGACGCTTGAACTGGGGCAAAGTACAAGCCCCGTCTCAGTTTTTCCCCCAGCAAAGCGCCCCCTGCTCCCTTGCCTCTTTTGACCAACTGTAGATATTAGGCACACTCGCCAAGCTTCGGAACTTTCTAGACCTACAGAGTTACAGCCATCAGCTAATGGGCTTGCACCAGAGACTATAATTAATCTCCCTTTGATTAATAGGGCAAACGCACTTATCGCTGCTTTAACGAAAAGTGGTTTCCAAGTAGAAGATATGATGAGTTCCCAAGTCATTGCGATCGCTGGTACTCAGAGAGGTGGCAAGGGAACCTTAGCAGCAATCTTGGCAACATTATCTACTGCACTTGATCCCGGATTGAATACCCAATACTTTACAGCCGGGGTAGACGTTTACCCCTTTGCCTGCAACTTGACCTCTGCCCTTAAATACCCTGAGAAAAATGCGGATGGGGCTGATGAACTGGTTCTCCAAATCATCGAGTGTCTCAAAAGATTGATTAGCAATTGGTTCATCAATTACAGTCCATAGCCTAACTGAAGAGTTGTAATTCAGGTGAATGAGACGGCAAAAATGTTAGATGTAGTCCTTCA
>NZ_JAIVFQ010000162.1 GCF_020829495.1 Nostoc favosum CHAB5714
AGGGGGAGATGAGGGAGCAGGGGGAGCAGGGGGAGATAGGGAAGTAAATTCTTCCTCATCCCCCTCATCCCCCTCATCTTCCTCATCCCCCTCATCCCCCTCATCTTCCTCATCCCCCTCATCCCCCGTAACATTTTCTCAAATCAACGGTTCTGCACAACTTTTAGCAAATAATCAGTTGATCAGGTTTGATGTGGGGGGGCAAGCAGACAGTGGTGGCAGTATTTCTATTCAGGGAGAGACGCGTTCCAGGGTGCTAGCAGGGAACTTTCAAGTGCGATCGCAAGACTTGTTGGCTGAGGATATTACTCGGTTAATTAAGTTACCAGTGAACTTACAGGCGGGTCGAGCCAATGGCGACTTGTTAGTTAAGTTAACACCAGGACAACGGACTTTATTGTATGGCAGCGCTGCTGTGCAAGGCGTAACAGTTCAAATACCCAAAGTCCCGCAACTGTTGACCAATAGCCAAGGAAATCTCCGCTTCCAGGGAACGGAGTTGCAGTTAGATAATGTTACTACCAACTACGGCAAAATTCCGGTAGTGGCTACGGGAATCATTGACACTCAAGCAGGCTTTAAGTTGGCAGGGCGGGTAAATGCGGTGAGTTTGGCGAATGCTCAGGAAACTCTCAAGGTAAAACTGCCTCTGCCGATCGCTGGACAAGTACAAGCTGATTTGCAGATTACCGGATCAACTAAAGAGCCAATTATCTCAGGCACAGTTACCACTATTCAAACTGCTCGGATTGACAAAGTTGATTTTAATAGCATCAGTAGTAAGTTTGAGCTTGCGACTAGTTCCTCTTTAATTACCCTGAAAGATATTCAAGGTAAAGCCAAAGTTGGTGGTGATATCACGGGCGCTGGCACAATTCAACTCGGTAAAAACCCTCAACTGGATATAAATTTTGCTGCCAAGAATCTTCCAGGGGATGCGATCGCAAAAGTTTATGAAATAACACCCAACTTTCAAATCGGCAATGTCTTAGGTACAGCCCAACTAACAGGCGCTCCCACCAATGTCCAAACTGCGGTACAATATCAGGCTCCTAACGGAACTTACCCCGGAACTGGTGAAGTTGCAATCGCTCCAAATCGCAACGTCTCTTTCCGCAATGTGGCTCTGAATGTAAGTGGTGGTACAGTCCGGGCAACTGGTAGTTACGCCAATGAGCGTTGGCAAGCTGTGGCTGTTGCCTCTGGGGTAAAATTAGAACCCTTTGTAGATAAAAGTCAACTGCAAAATGTCTCTTTGGCGGAAGCACAGTTTAATGGTCGTCTCATCCTTTCAGGCAGCACAGCACCATTTAAAATTGCCACGATTCGCACTGATGGTGGAGAAGTTCAAATAGGTGGCGGCACAGTTGCAGTTTCTAATATCCAACTGCAAGAGCAAAGCTTCTCTGCTCAACTTGTAGCTAATGGTGTGCGGTTGGGACAAATATTGAAACAGTCTCTTCCAGCTTTAAATAACCCATTGGCGGGTACGTTCCAAATCGCAGGCAACAGAGATAATTTCAGCCTAAAAACCCTACGTGGTAGTGGCGAGGGTCGGCTTGCTATTGGCGGTGGTACGGTTACAGCCTCTAATATCCAACTTGCCAATGGTGTATATCAGGCGCAAATTCAAGCAAATAATGTTCCTGTACAGCAGTTGGCAACAGTACCAAAGCAGTTCCAAGGAGCCTTAACTGGTCAGTTCAACGTCGCGGGTTCTGTTGATTCTTTTAAACTCCAAACTATTCAAGCCAACGGTCAAGCGCGGGTAAATGTTGCGCGTGGGACTATTACAGCCTCTAATATCCAACTTGCCAATGGTTTATACCAAGCGCAAGTTCAAGCAAATAATGTTCCTGTGCAGCAGTTGGCAGCAGTACCACCGCAGTTCCAGGGAGCCTTAACTGGTCAAGCAAACGTGGCGGGTTCTGTGGAGTCCTTCCAAGCGCAAACTATCCAAGCCAGTGGTCAAGGACGGGTGGATGTTGCAGGTGGAACTATTACAGCCTCTAATATTAAGGTTAGTAATGGTTTATACCAATTGCAGGTTCAAGCAAATAATCTACCGTTGCAGCAGTTAGCAGCAGTACCACCGCAGTTTGGAGGGACGTTAACTGGTCAAGCAAACGTGGCGGGTTCTGTTGAGTCCTTTCAACCGCAAACTATCCAAGCCAGTGGTCAAGGAAGGCTGGATGTTGCAGGTGGAACGATCGCAGCCTCTAATATCCAATTGGCTAATGGTCGCTATCAAGCTGTAGTTAATGCTTCTGGTGTGGAATTAAATCGGTTAAATCAGCAATTGCGGGGTCAGTTTGGCGGTCAGTTGCAATTAGCTGGCACGCTAGGATCATCCAAATTAGCTGATGTGCGTGCTGCTGGACAGGTGCAATTATCCCAAGGTATCCCTGGTTTTGAGCAACCCCT
This sequence comes from Nostoc favosum CHAB5714, assembly GCF_020829495.1. Classification (GTDB taxonomy): domain Bacteria; phylum Cyanobacteriota; class Cyanobacteriia; order Cyanobacteriales; family Nostocaceae; genus Nostoc; species Nostoc favosum. The sequence continues at coordinate 2,425 of NZ_JAIVFQ010000162.1, forward strand.
GACGGCTGCGATCGCTTGGAGTGGTGAAAGGCTTACCATTGAGCGAGCAACTGCTCCCGGTTTAAGTGTGACTGGTAACATATTAGCCAATGCAAGAAAGGCAGGTATACCGGAAATTACTGCCCTAAATCTCAACGTCCAAGCGCAGAATTACAACTTAAAACAGTTACCGATCAATCTTCCTAATCAGGTTGCTGTGGCGGGGAGAGTAGATTTTAATGGTCAAATAACTGGTAAGTTGCCCTTGCCAAATGTGGTAGGGCAAATTAATTTACGAGACTTGGTTGTTCAAGATATTGCTTTTGAGCCGTTGTTAACTGGAAACATCGATTCAGCGCAGGGACGCGGGTTGAATTTGAACTTGGCGGGTAATAGCGATCGCCTCGCCTTTAATTTAGATGCCAATAATCGCCCAAAATCCTTCTTAGTAAAATGGCAGCAAGCATCAGCCACAGGCAATGTGCAAGGGAATGATTGGGCGCTCAAAGTTGCAAATTTCCCCTTACAAATATTGAATTTGACTCCGCCACCAGTTACTCGCCTGACTGGTAAGATAACTGGGTTATTAACTGGGGATTTGCTATTTAATCAGCAGACATTGGCAGCTAAAGGGAATTTAGCGATCGCTAATCCGCAAATTGGCAGGGTTAAAGGCGATCGAATAGCTGCTCAATTCCGCTACGGTAACGGTAAAGGCACACTCACCAGTAGCGAATTTGTCAAAGGCAAAAGTAGCTACGCCCTTGTCGGTACTTTTGCTCAAAGCCCTAAAGGCCCTCAACTACAAGGTAAACTGAACGTCAACCAGGGAGAGATCCAAGATGTTCTAACTGTAGCGCAGGTATTTGATTTACAAAACTTGCCAGGTGGTTCAGCAGAAATCTACGGCACAGCAGAGGATCTAACCACCACCCCCCAAGGAGCGCAAAATCAACCTTTATTAACCCAAATCCAACGGTTTTCTGAAATTGAAGCTTTGGTAGCAGAACAGGAAGAACAGCGACTTAATTCCACTCCCATACCAGATTTGGCAGACTTAAAGGGGACTTTCAATGGGGAAGTGGCTGTAAATACTGCTACAGCCAATGGATTATCAGTGGATTTTAATTTGAATGGACAAAACTTTGCCTGGGGTAAAAAGGAAGAACTGAATCGTTTTTATACTGCCGACAAAGTGATTGCCGAAGGCAACTTTGAAAACGGTGTTTTGAGTTTACGACCTTTACGAATCGAATCTGAAAACAGACTGATTGCCTTCACGGGTAACGTTGGCGGTGATGAACAATCTGGACAGTTGCGGGTGAATAATTTTCCGGTACAACTATTGAATAATGTTGTCAAACTACCAGTTGGAATCACAGGTAATCTTAACGGTACAGCAGCTTTAGCAGGCAGCATTGCTAATCCCCAAGCTAGAGGGGAATTGCAAATCACACAAGGATTATTGAATCAGAACAAAATAGAGTCAGCGATCGCAAGTTTCAGCTATGCCAACGGACGCTTAAACTTTGGTAGTACGGTAGCAGTTGCTGGGCCAAAACCTGTTGATATTACTGGCAGCATACCTTATAAATTGCCTTTTGCTTCCGTAGCACCAGACAGCGATCAAATCAGTTTAGATGTGAAGTTAGAAAACGAGGGATTGGCACTGTTAAACGCATTGACTAAGCAAGTGGTATTTGAGAAAGGTGAAGGAGAAGTAGACCTCAAGGTGCGGGGAACATTGCAAAAACCCGAAGTAAATGGAATTGCTACTATCAATAATGCTACTTTTTCAGCCCAGGCTCTCCCAGGTAAGCTCAGACGTGTTACAGGTAGAGTGCTGTTTAATTTTGACACCATCTTAGTGGAAAATCTCCAGGGTAGATTTAGCCGTGGGAAGGTAGAAGCTGCTGGAGAAATTCCCATTTTTAACAATGACAATACTATCAACAATCCCCTGACCGTTAATCTCGATCAGCTAGCGTTAAATCTGAAGGGACTTTACCTGGGAGGTGCTAGCGGCAATTTGCAGATTACTGGTTCTGCCCTTAACCCAGTAATTGGTGGTAAAGTAAATTTATTTGATGGTCAGGTATTGCTGGCAGAATCTACCGGGACTGCTTCATCTGCAAATAGTGGTTTTGGGGTATCACCCACAAAAGCCAATAAGCAGAGTAAATCTGAAATTGAGAATGGGTCGGGAAATGCGATCGCTAGATTTAATAATTTAGATTTAGAACTCGGTAAAAACGTCCAAATTACCCGTCCTCCTATTCTCAGTTTCCGCGCAACTGGTAATCTCATAGTTAACGGCTCAATCAATCAGCCAATACCCGATGGTACTATTCGCTTAGAACAAGGCGGGGTGAATTTATTTACTACCCAATTTAACCTTGCTCGTGGCTATACACACACCGCAACTTTTAGTCCCTCTCAACCCCGCGACCCCAACTTAGATATTCGGCTATATGCCAAGGTATTGGACGTAACTCAAAGTAATGATTTCAGCCGCGTAAATACCACAGGTTTATCAGCATTAGAGAGTGTTCGAGTCGAAGCCAGTATCAACGGTCTAGCCAGCAAACTGAATGAAAATCTAGAACTGACAAGTAGTCCGTCACGTAGTCAAACCGAAATTGTGGCTCTTTTAGGAGGTGGGTTTGTAGACACCCAAGGACGAGGTGACAGTACTTTGGGACTGATTAACATCGCAGGTTCGGCTGTGTTCAACAATTTTCAGTCAGCTTTTAACCAGATTGGGAGTAGCTTTGGCTTAAGTGAACTGCGGATATTTCCTACCGTTATTTCTGAGAATCCCGAAGCTGGAAGGAGCAGTTCAACTTTGGAATTAGCAGCAGAGGCTGGAGTTGATATTTCTTCTAAAATATCGGTTTCCAGTATCAAGATTTTGACAACAAATGACCCATTCCAATGGGGTGTTAATTATCGGATAAACGATGAGTTTCGTGTGCGTGCTTCCACTAACTTAACCGATGATAGTCGTGCAGTAGTGGAGTATCAAACGCGGTTTTAAAGAAATCTCTTCAATTATGAATTATGAATTATAAATTATGAATTACTTCCTGTTCCCTCTTTTCCTTGCTTATCAATAGCTTGTCGTACCTGTTCAACATCCAATTCTAATGCTTGCGCGATTTGCTCTATACTTAAACCAAACTTAAGCAGACGGGGTATAGTCTCCAGCTTTGTTTCTTCCTTTACTTCTTGGTAAAATTTAGTTTGTCTCCAATCGGTTAATCCAAACATCGCTTCCAACTCCTGCTGAGTTTTGTTTACAAATTTATAGATAAGCATTCTCTCTACTAATTCTAAGAGATTGCTACGGTTAGCTTCATCCGTTTGCTGTACTTGATTTATCAAGTTTTTCGCTTGCTGTACGGCTTTATCTTCTGTTGCAACGACTAACTTAATCACTCCTAGCCCAATCGAAGACGATGGTACATCATCTAACTCGTCTAAATAAATTATCCGAATTTGCTGTTGAGCTAATGATGTTTGATAAATGATATCATGTCCGCATAAATAGTTATGCTAACCACAGCCATTACACCCCACCCCCAGCCCCTCCCCGCAAGCGGGGAGGGCAGACAAAGCGACGATTGTCGGGGTGGGGTTCTTCGGGTTTAATAAGCAATCAAGCGGACATGATATGAATGGCACGCCTGGGTCGAGACTGCGTTGAGCAAAAAGTAATACTGCTTGCCAACGACGTTGAGGTTTATATTGATTTATATATAGGAAAGCTTCTGTTATTATTCGCCAATAAATATCATCATCGCGTTGAAACTGTACCTCAACAAAATAGATTGGGTCTTCTGGGAACTCAGCTTTTGGTAGGAATAAACCATCGATACGACGTGCTAATTCTTTGATTTCTACCGAGGTAAATTGGTAGTGCAATGCTAAGGATTGAGATTGTTCTAAAAGTTCAAATAAGACACCTGGAAGAATTTGAAATAAGGTATAAAAAATCGTGTCTGTTTTCATGTATTCTGGATTTTTAAATATTTTAAGATTATCGTGGCTGATAGGGCAATATCAGATTGTGATATTATCTCCACCTTCTTGATTAATAACTAATCGCAAAATTGATAATCCTAAAATTATCAAAAATAGCACTAAACCAATTGTGCAAGCATAGCTGATTTCCAAGTTACCAAAAGCTTGCTCATATAGATAATAAACAATCGTTTTAGAGCTACTGAGTGGCCCTCCTTGGGTCATAATGTATACTTCTTCAAACACTTTGGTGGCAGAAATAGCCGAAATCACCGCCACTAGTGCTAAATACGGCTTCATCAAAGGTATGGTAATATCCCAATGTTTGCTGATACCATCAGAGCCATCGATCGCAGCAGCTTCGTACACATCAGCAGGAATTGATTGCAACCCTGCTAAATAAATCACCATGTAGTAGCCTAGCCCCTTCCACACGGTGACAGCCATGACGCTGGCTAGAGAAATTGGTACAATACCAAAGATTTTTTCTGGGCTAGTAAGCCAAGGAATACCTTCTGAAAAAAGTCCCAAAGCTTTCAAAAACTGATTCAGTAATCCGTTCTCTGCATACAGCCATTTCCAGGCTATTCCCGCAACCACCATTGAAATTACCACTGGGGTGTAGTATGCCGATCTAAACCAATTCATCCCCCGCAGTTTCTGATTTACCAATATTGCCAGCACTAGGGGAGCAATTACTAAAATTGGTACTACACCCACAAGATATAAAAAAGTGTTTTCCAAGGTTTTCCAAAAAACTGCATCCTTCCAAAGCTTGAGGAAGTTGGCAAAACCTATCCATTGTGGCGGCTGGGCAATATCTTCGTAGCTGGTAAAGCTGAGGTAAAAGGCTTGCAGTGCAGGCCAAAAGACTGTTAACGCCAAAAGAACTAAGGCTGGTAGTAAAAATAAATAAGGAGTTAATCGCTGTTTGATGAATATCCAATCTTTAGGTGTTAATTGATTCATATAAGGTCTAATAGTTGTTTTCGCTTTGTCAGCAAGAATTTGGGGATGTGAGTAGATTTAAGCTTCAATATTCTAAAGGCATATATTTGCGTAACGCTAATTAATAACTCGGAGATAAACTACGATGGAAACTCAGCACAACCCGCCAATTGAACATCAAAATGTCCCTATAAACCACCGTGGACTACATGAATTTTTGTATAGTTCTGACGACGAACACACCGCCATTGAGGTGAGTATAACCCCTGAACTGGCAAACGATGGTACTGAAATCATTAACCTTGAGGCTTGGAGTGCAGCTGCTCAAAACGCTAAAATTGCAGGTGTTTATGCAGTATTAGACGCAGAACGCTGCACGCAGTATATTGGCTATTCTCGGAATGTGTTGCTTTCTTTAAACGGTCATGTCAGTCAAAATAGTCAGCAAAAGTGTGCTTTTGTACGTGTGCAAGCCTTCAAGTTCCCCAAGCGTCAAGAAATGGAAGATTTGCGAGATGCGTGGATAGCAGAACTCGAAAGTACACCACCTGGTAATGCAACTGAAAGCGATATGTGGGCTAGTACAGTAGGGGAAGCTGCGAAGGCGGTAATGTCAGAGGCGGAACGTCAAGCTTACGAGGAGAAAAAGCTAAAACTGCGAAAAGCAATGGCTGATACAACCCTCTCTAAAGAGTTAGAAACAATAGATGCGAGTATAGCCGAACGTCAGCGTCAACTTGAAGCTGCTGTGACAAATGATGACTGGAGTGTAATTATTGACGCACAGACACAGGAAACCAAGTCTTAGGATGAGTGTTCAGTCCTCTGGTTATTTCCCCACTTGGATACCCTATCTTGTCAAAGGATGGGGTATCCAAGTGTTTAGATGAATGTTTTTGCTGGCTTGGCATAGACACTATGCAGCTTTAAAGAAAAACGAACCGCAAAGGACGCAAAGGACGCAAAGAAAGAAAGAAAGAAAGAAAGAAAGAAAGAAAGAAAGAAAGAAAGAAGTTAATAGGACTTACGCATTGACAATAAATATTAAATATGGATCAAGGTTAAAAACCATATCTTTCGTAAGGGCACTAAATTAAAAATTTAGTGCTTGCTCTGTACCCTCTTCAATTACGAATTACGAATTACGAATTAGTAATTATTTGGTCAAACTCTGGTCAGAAAAGTAATCGAGTTATAATGACACAGCAGAAATGGCACAAACTTGTAAACCAACGGGTGTGTGAATAATCACAGATTCCACACCAAATACTTGGGCGATCGCATTTGGTGTCAAAACTTCTTCAGGTGTACCAACTTCCCAAATATGACCCTGTTTTAATAATGCAATCCGGGAACTATACCGTGCTGCTAAATTCAGTTCATGTAAAACTGTGATAATAGTTAATCCCTGTTGCTGATTCAGTTCTTTAAGCAGTTCCAATAGTTGCAATTGATAGTTGATATCTAAAAAAGTTGTAGGTTCATCTAATAGTAAAATTTTTGGTTCTTGCGCTAGTGCTAAAGCTAAAAAAGCGCGTTGTCTTTCACCGCCTGAGAGTTGTTCGACTAAGCGATCGCTAAATTTTTCTAGCTGGGTCTTTTCAATTGCAGCTTCTACTTTGCCCCAATCTTCGGCGGTTAATTCCCATTGCCACCAAGGTTGATGTGGCGTGCGTCCTAAGCTGACTAATTGTCGCACTGTTAAGCCAACGGGAACCGTTTGTTGTTGCGGTAACAATGCCAGTTTCTGTGCAACTAGATTTGGAGGTTGAGAGTGAATTGCTTTGCCATCAAGTAGCACTGTTCCCTGCTGTGGGGCGAGAATACGACTCAGCAATTTGAGTAAAGTAGATTTACCTGAACCATTAGCACCAACTAAACTCAACCATTCTCCTGTTTGCAGAGTGAGGTTAATGTCTTGAACAATTGGTACTAAAGTGTAACCACCTGTGAGGTTTTGCAGTTCGAGTGGCATTTCAGAAATTAAAAAATGAGAAACTTAATTTTACAGGATTTGAGTGGATTATTTAGCATCCTTATACCCGCTTCAATTCAATTAGACATATTGATTTAGCCTAAAGCGTTGTAATTTTAGCGAGTATACCAAATTACTTCTAAGTCTTCAACGCTTAAAAGAATTAAAATATCAGCGATCGCTACTGCGTAAATTACTTAATTGACATCCTCACCGCCCTAAAAGTGCGGTGATTCCTAAGCCTCACGACTTAGGTTTCTGCTTCTTTTCCTTACGGGGATTCCGCAACTGCCCTTCAACCATTAGATTGTCGGGTCTTATGTTCGCT
>NZ_JAIVFQ010000163.1 GCF_020829495.1 Nostoc favosum CHAB5714
TCCATCTATTCTCATTGCAGACTTCACAGATAATTTCCTGTAGTCTTTGTGCTATTGCGTTTACCAATACCTTCTTTCTGCGCTTGGGGATAAAGACGAAGTGGTAGTTAAGAAGTGATATTGCGTTTCCTTCGTGCCTATATTCGTCTGGAGAAAAACTTCCCATGCTTCTGAATTACTGATTGTATTTTGTATATATGTAGTGTATATTCAAAGAAGCTAATCAACAACAGGAGGTGATGGTATTTGCTAACAAACTTTTGTTTTAAGCTGCGTCCTAACGTTACTCACTCAATTAAAATGAGTAACTGGCTAGATATGCTCCGCTCTACTTATAACTGGAGTTTAGCTGACAGAATAGCTCAATATAATCAGCAATTCATTCAAGGTAACTATTGCGATATTACAACCAAGGGAGAAGCTTGTCCACTGACTTGTTTTGTTAGCAAAAATGGCGCAAGCGGAGAACCTTGGAAAGATAACAAGAGCGTTTTAGACGGTAAGCTTAAAAACCCACGGCGTAGTGCTGGAGATATCCAAATAACTGCATTGCCGGAGTTAAAGAAACGTGCACCCTGGTTTAGTGAAATTGACTCTACAGTACTACAGCAAAATGTTAAACGTCTTGACACTGCTTACAAAAACTTCTTTGAGGGTAGAGGCTTTCCTAAGTTCAAAAACAGGAGTAATTTTACATCTTTCACCTACCAAATGGGTGTAAAACTTCAAGGTAGTAAAATCTATCTTCCCAAATTGGGATGGATGCGTTTTTTTAATTCCCGGTCAATACCAAATGGATTTACCATCAAAGCTGCTACGATTCGCAAGCGTCAGGATGGCTGGTATGTCTCAATTAGGATCGAAAACAAAAGCATTCCAGATTACATACCAAAACCATTGAATGAAGTTGAGTCTGTCCTTGGTTGCGATTTGGGGATAACCAAACTTGTTCACTTGTCTGATAGACATCAAATTAATAATCCTAAATTCTCAACCAACAAAAAAGCTAAACGCACTCTGAAAATTAGACAGAGGCGAGTTAGCAAAAAAGCTAAGGGTAGTAAAAATCGTAAAAAAGCAGCTAATAAGTTAGGACGTTTTCACAAAAAGATTACAGATAAACGAGTAGCTTACCAGTGGGATGTCGCCAACAAAATAGTATCCAGAAAGGTTGATGCTGTTGCGTTAGAAGATTTAAACATCTCTGGAATGTTGAAGCGCTGTAAAGTTAAGGTTGATGAGATATCTGGCAGGTTTCTCAAAAATGGACAATCAAGAAAGAAGGGTTTAAATCGCTCTATCTCTGATGCAGCATGGTCGGAGTTAATTTTAAAGATTGAGTATCTCGCTGTGAAGCAAGGAAAAGTCGTAATTAAAATCAATCCTAAGCACTCAAGTCAAGAATGCAGAAATTGTGGGCATATTGATAAGTCTAATCGTGATGGTGAGAAGTTCATCTGCACCCAATGCGGATATCATGAACACGCTGACATCGGTGCTGCAAAAACAATCAGAGATAGATGTTTGGAAATAGTACGTGGGGACTCCGCGAAACTAGCTGCTAGTCAGCAAAACGCCCAAAAGATATCACCACGCACTCCCGTGCAAACGTGGCGAGTTTGGGAACCTGTGCAAACAGGATATTAAGATTGTGAAGTCTTAAGAATCTCCTCGCCTTTAGGCAGGAGAGTGTCAATGAGATGTTATCTGATTCCACTGCCTCGGTTGATAAAGGTTTGAAAAAGCAAATATACCAGAATACATTTCGCACTCCAGATTACTTTTGGTTTGACCCAAACAACCTAGAATTACAGGAATTTCACTTAGTTGATGGGCAATATCAAGACCTTGTACCCACTGAGTCAGGTTGGTTATGGAGTCAGCAATTAGGGCTGTATTTGGCAGTATATTTGGGCAAATTACGCTTTTTTACACCAGATAGGCAGTTGGTGATGTTACCAGAGGAAGAATCAAACCAACAGTTAGAGCAAGTAAACCAACAGTTACAGCAAGCAAATCAAGAGCTAGAACAGGAACGTGAACGGTCTGCAATATTGACAGAACGATTACGAGCCGCAGGTATTGATCCTGAGCAAATATTCTGAAAAAGGCATGGGAAAATGGTGCTATGAACCAAACAATATCTGATAAAGTCCGTTGCACAACCTCTAAAACTGATCGCAACTTTGCTGGCTGATGAGGATGAATATCTTAAAGTTGTGAACAATTAACATGAAGCAGTAGCCTAAGCGTTCCTTTTATGTGAAAAGTTGACACTCGTATCTTCACTATCCCCATAAAGTCTTAAAATATTGTTAATTTCAGCCAAACCTCTCGACCTTCAACTTACAAGTATCACCCCAAAATCACTATGGCTATCGGCTACGTCGCGCTTGTACTCCACGCACATCTGCCCTTCGTTCGTCACCCGGAAAGTGACTACGTGCTGGAGGAAGAATGGCTCTATGAAGCCATCACAGAAACCTACATTCCATTATTGAAAGTATTTGAAGGCTTAAAGCGAGACGGTATCGACTTTAAAATCACGATGAGTATGACACCACCTCTAGTGTCGATGCTTCGTGATCCTCTGCTGCAAGAACGCTATGACGCACACTTGACCCAACTAGAAGAACTTATAGAACTAGAAGCAGAACATAATGTCAATAATGGACATCTTCGTTATTTAGCCGAACATTACATTACTGAGTTTAAAGAAGCGCGTCAGATATGGGAACGTAATCAAGGTGACTTGGTGACAGCTTTTAAGCAGTTTCAAGACAGTAACAACCTGGAAATCATCACTTGCGGCGCTACTCACGGCTATTTGCCGTTGATGAAAATGTATCCAGAGGCGGTATGGGCGCAAATTCAGGTAGCTTGCGAACATTACGAGCAAACCTTTGGAAAAGCACCCAGAGGCATTTGGTTGCCGGAATGTGCCTACTATGAAGGTTTAGATCGGATGCTAGCCGATGCTGGGTTACGCTACTTCCTCACTGATGGGCATGGCATCCTTTACGCCCGTCCCCGTCCGCGCTTTGGCACTTATGCCCCAATTTATACAGAAACTGGTGTTGCAGTCTTTGGTCGAGATCATGAATCTTCCCAACAGGTATGGTCTTCTGAAGTGGGCTATCCTGGGGCGGCGGAATATCGAGAATTTTACAAAGATTTGGGCTGGGAAGCAGAATATGAGTATATCAAGCCCTACATCATGCCCAATGGTCAGCGAAAAAATACGGGTATTAAGTATCACAAAATTACTGGGCGTGGTTTAGGACTTTCAGATAAGGCGCTTTATGATCCTTATTGGGCTAGGGAAAAGGCCGCAGAACACGCTGCTAACTTTATGTATAACCGAGAGCAGCAGTCTGAGCATCTTTATGGTATAATGCAGCGCCCGCCAATTATCGTTTCGCCTTATGACGCAGAGTTATTTGGACATTGGTGGTATGAAGGCCCCTGGTTCATCGATTACCTATTCCGTAAGTCGTGGTATGACCAAAAAACATATCAAATGACCCATTTAGCAGACTATTTGCGAGATCAGCCAACTCAGCAAGTCTGTCGTCCTTCGCAGTCGAGTTGGGGTTTCAAGGGTTTCCACGAATATTGGTTAAATGAAACGAACGCGTGGGTTTATCCGCATTTGCACAAAGCTGCTGAACGGATGATTGAAATCTCGCATTTGGAACCAGAGGATGAATTGCAGTGGAGAGCGCTCAACCAAGCGGCGAGGGAATTGTTATTAGCACAATCTTCCGACTGGGCATTTATTATGCGGACGGGAACAATGGTACCCTATGCAGTTAGACGGACGCGATCGCACCTGATGCGGTTCAATAAGCTCTATGAAGACGTTAAAGTCGGCAAAGTTGACAGTGGTTGGTTAGAAAAAGTCGAGTTAATGGATAATATCTTCCCCGAAATCAACTATCGCGTCTATCGTCCGCTATAGTCTCACAAAAAATGATCAACAGCAGTAGGGTGGGTATTGCTCACCCTATTAGTCGCTTTCATTGAGCATCTGATGAGGAACATTAGGCGGAACTTCTACACCTTCGTGTTGAGAAAGCACTTGGCGGGAACCATTGATTTCTAAGGTTGCCTTTCCAGATAAGATAAAGAAAAACTGGTGCGACGCCGAATAGCCCGTCGTAGACATCGCTGGTGATAATGTTCTCACCTCAAAACTTCCTGCTGGCATCAGTTCGTGAATCACGCTCAATGGTTGCTTAACAAGATGCCAGCCATGACAATTATTACCCCACAGATAATGCTCGGCAATTTCTTTGTTAATCATTTGCTGTGCGCTTCAAGTTTCGCTAATGCTAGCCGTGTCCAATCACTGCTTACTCTTCGTTTTAATCATCAGAATGTTCTAACTCACATTCTGCAAGTAGATTCTCAATACTTTCAGGAAAGTCCCCATTCTCTACTTTTTTGCTAAAAACTTGATAACAATCTTTTTTATCGCCTTCCTTCCGAGGAAAACCTAACCAAAGAATAATAATAATTTTTAGTTCTTTGAATGCTCTAAAGAATAATCTATATCGTTCAGGTAGCCCCATTTTTTTGAGACGGCTATACTTTTGCAAAGGTTTTTGCAAAGTAAAGTGACTAGCAAAAGGGTCTTGAGGAATTTTTTCTTTAATGCCAATATTCAATGCTTTTAAGAATTTGACATCTGAATGTGTAATAAATTCTTCTTTAGGTAACTCATTTTTTAAAATACGAACCCTATTACGCAATTCTACCCATTGTTCGTTAAACAATGGGTAGAAAAAAATTTGCCATCCATTACAAGTAAATGCAGCCATTAATCTATAACTACATCAGCCAGTAAATCATCCATTTCATCGCTCATTTCTTGAGTATAAGGAACGAGTTGAGAAGGGTTCTGCATAGCATTCTTCATCAGAAAGTCAAGAAAAAGGCTCATCATAATGCCCTCATCTTCATCAGCTTCATCAACGTTATCGGTTTCTAATCTAACTAAGAACGTGTTATCAGATAGCACTTCAATATGACCTGAAGCATTAGCTAAATGGGGATAATCTTTAGAGAATGCGCGAGGTAAGCGAAACCCATCTTGATTTCCTACCTTTGCATGAGTTACGGGATAACTTTTTACAGCCATGAGCTAATTCCTAAGTATGAAGACACTAGCATTCAAATGCAATATTTAGACATCATAAATTTGATATGAGAAGTTATGTTTTGTTATAACGATTGTTATAACTTACAACTAAAATATAACAGATTCCACAAAAAAAGACTATAAGTTAATATAAAATTTTTTGATTAAGTAGATATACTTGTTAAAACAAATTGAATATAAACCTCTGAGTCCTATGTACAGACTTGGAACCATAACATATAAAAAAGACAGGCAACAAGCCTGTCCTACAAGGAATGATTTAGCAGAGAATTTAGAAATTCATTTCAGCAGCTTGAACTTTCTCAACCTGCTTCTTCTTCAGCACAAGCATAACTTGGGCTAACATTACAAGAGCGATGAATGCAATCATCCATTGGACTCTAGAGGCATCTTGCAATACGATTTCTGCATCTTGTTGACCGAAGCCACCGACATTTGGGTTGCTGGTCAAAGCTTCACCAGTCTTAACTGCTTGCCCTTCGGAAACAAGCAGTTCTGGCCCTAAAGGAATCGTATCAACGACAACATCACCAGATTCAGGTTGGATGTTGACTAGATATTTAACGTTACCGTCTTCATCTTCCTCTTTGGCAATCTTGGTAATTGTGCCAGTAGCGGAAGCGTTGTAAACAGTGTTATTGCTCTTTTCGCCAGTTGGATAAACTTGTCCGCGCCCCCGGTTAGCACCTAAGTGAACTGAATATTTACCGAAGTGGATGTTTTTATCGGTTGCGGGGTTGGGAGAAAGAACTGGGAAGACGATTTCTTGATACTGTTCACCTGGTAAGGGGCCGACGATGACGACGTTTTCTTTGTCTTCGCTGTAGGGTTGGAAAGGAGTGTCGCCAACTTCTTCTTTAAGTTCTTCAGAAAGACGGTCTTCGGGAGCAATCTTAAAGCCTTCAGGTAGCATCAGTACAGCACCGACGTTCAAGCCAACCTTAGAACCATCAGCACCAACTTGCTGGGCACTCAGATCGTAGGGAATTTTCACCACAGCTTTGAATACAGTGTCAGGTAGCACCGATTGGGGAACTTCCACTTCTGTAGGCTTGGCTGCTAGGTGACAGTTGGCACAAACAATCCGCCCGGTTGGTTCGCGGGGGGTTTCGGGATAGGTTTGCTGTGCCCAAAAGGGATAGGCGGCAGCTGATTGGGGAAGGGCTAGATCGCTGGTGAAGTAAAATGTCACAGTAGCGATCGCTATGAGCAATGTTTTTACGATCGCTCTAGCGCTGCGAGTTAACCTCGCTCTTAAGAAAACATTTCTCATCTCTAATAAGGGCAACGATTGAATTAGTCATTGGTCATTAGGAGTTAGGAGTTAGAAGTTAGGAGTTAGGAGTTAGGAGTTAGGAGTTACTATTATCTCCTCTGCCCTTTTGCCCCTCTGATCCTCTGCTTCCTCACTCCCTTACTCAGAACTCAGCACTCATAACTCAGCACTGATTAAGCCCACCAAGCTGGATCACCGGTGCGGAAGTCGGTTTCTGTCCAAGGGGTCAAGACGATTTTGTCGTCGTTTACACTGGTATGGGCCAAAGGTAAAGACAGGGGCGCTGGGCCGCGAACAACCTTACCAGTTTCGTCATACTGGGAACCATGACAAGGACACTTAAACTTGTTCTCTGCAACGTTCCAGGGGACGACACAACCTAAGTGGGTGCAGATGGCGTTAATGCCATAATCTTTGATCGCCTCTTTGCTGTCTACCACAATATAGGTAGGATCTCCCTTTAGCCCTTGGACTAGGTTGCGATCGCCTGCATTCCGGTTTTCTAGAAATTTAGCGACACTAACATCGTTACCTAGCTCGTCTTTTGCCGTTGTACCGCCACCAGCACCACCAGTTGCGGGTGGAATAAAGTAGTTGACAACGGGATACAATGCACCCAGAGCCACTCCAGTGACAGTCCCAAAAGTGAGCAGATTCATGAACTGACGACGCCCCATATCGGGCACGTCTGCTGATTCAGAAAATTGAGCCATAATCTACGCGCTCTTTGTGTATTTTGTTAAGCATTTTGACAAAAGTACTGTACTTGAGGAACTCTTGTCTAAGTCGAAATGCTAGCGCTCACAACGATGCCATACTTCTTTGTTCCAAGATATAAAAAGCATCTTTTCTGTTAGCATTACATTTCTTTATATCCTTATCATACTGGAGTCACGGAACTTAACATCATAACTAAATGTAAAATCTGATTGAGAAAAGCTATGACAGGACAGGAATTACGTCAGATGTTGCTTGATAAGTGGGGATATTCTTATGATGTCCAGTTTCGACGGGCACAGGGAAAGATATTTTTGCAAGTCATGTGGAAATACTTGGAGCAAGCTTCTTTTCCCTTGAGCGAGGCGGAGTACCAAGAGCATCTTGACACCATTGCTAATTATCTTCATGCCTTGGGGGGGTCAACGCAGGTACAAACATATATTACCCAAACACGCGATCGCCCCCGCCTCGGCAAAGCTGTTAGCATTCCTCTAGATTTGGGTGAACGTTCTTCCGAATGGATATTATGACCTCCTATTGCATTAACATTAATAATTTTTTGAGTAATTACAGTGTTTTTTATACAAAAATACCTTCGTAAAAGATATTGACAATTTGGAGAAAACTCAAATGAGCCGCCAACCATTGCTAGACCCAAATCGCTCGTATACTTTTAGTAATTACTTTGAGTTAGGGTTTGCGGTTGACGATTTAGTTGCTGAATTCGGCTATTCCTTCGAGCGGAAATTTATTGATTTACCACAATATTCTGGTACATTAGACCGGCTTAGTGACCTCAAGCAGCGAATTGAGGAAGTTTTACCCTATGTAGATTTGGAGAACGAAGCTACACGCCGGGAAATGCTAATTGCGCCAATTGTTACCGATTTAATTCACTATTCCCGTGCTAAATTACGAATTGAATACACTATCAAAGTTGATAACCGACTTCAAGGTAATTTTGATTATTTCCTCAAAACAGAAACTAATTTAATTGTGATTGAAGCCAAGCAAGCAGATATAAATAGGGGATTTACACAACTGGCAACTGAGATGATAGCTCTTGACAGGTGGACTGATTCTACTCAAACAGAAATATTAGGAGCGGTAACAACAGGTAATGTTTGGCAATTTGGCAGATTATACCGACAGACACAGCATATTGAGCAAGCAATCAACCTTTATCGTGTTACCGAAGAGTTGGAAATAGTGGTTAGGATCTTACTAACTGCACTCCTCAACTAAAACTAAGTTTAGATTTTTTGGAATATCGTTATTTACCTGTAAGTTTAACCAGTCCAACACCACCGAAATAAAGCCCTAAAACTGCTCCCGCTAAAAGACTTTGAGTTAGGGGGTCAGTAGAAGGTGTAAGCACGGCTCCTAAAACGACTGCTCCCATAATCACGTAACGCCAACCAGAAACCATCCGTTCTGACGAGACAATGTTCAAATTACCGAGCAATAGTTGGATGATGGGAATTTGAAATGCTAAACCAGTGCTGAATAACAGGAGCAGCACAAATTCAAAATATTTATCAATTGACCAAAGTTGTTCAACTACATCTGCTCCGTAGCTGATGAAAAATTTCAAAGCTGCGGGGATAAGGAGTAAATAGGCAAATACTAACCCAGCAGCAAACAGCACAGTCGAACCCAAAACCACAGGCCCCAGTAAACGGCGTTCACGGCGAGTCAGTCCTGGAAGCACAAACTGGATAATCTGGTAAAGAATGAAAGGACTAGTAAGTACGAAGCCAGTGTAGGCTGCAACTTTGACGGAGACAAAGAAATATTCTCCGGGTGCAAGTTGGAGAAATTTTACTCCTTGTGCTGGAACCTCAAGTAGCTGGACAATCGGCTTAACGGCAAAGAAACAGCCAATAATACCCACCGCTACGGCAATCAGCGAATAGAAAATGCGCTGCCGCAACTCTTCTAGGTGGTCGAAAAGGGACATTTCGACTTCACCTGGCAACTCATCAAGAGGATCATTGTCTGAGTTGCCATATCCTTCTGGGTCGATGTTGGGAACGTTTACAGTATCTACGTCTTGTGAAGGCGTCACGTCGCTTCGCTCCGAATTCAAAATTCACGCATTCAAAATTAACAATGCCCTAAATTTTTTATTTATGGGCTTGTATCTTTTTTTTGTCGGTCATCGACCATTTCGGTGACTCAGCACTCTTCATTATTTTATCTGGGGAATGCAGCTAGCAAGATATGTTTTTAAACGCTGTGGGTTTTTTTGTCCTGTTTTTTCGGGTTGCGTCTGCATAAATTAGTAGTAAGCCATCTTGTAGGCAATGTTTAACCTAAAAAGGCGTTGCATAATAGAGGGATGAATTGAGGTTTTCTACTGTGTATTGTCCATACTGTGAGTCTACTGAAATTAGAAAAAATGGTAAACGAAGAGGTAAACAAAATCACATTTGTGTAAAATGTGGTC
>NZ_JAIVFQ010000164.1 GCF_020829495.1 Nostoc favosum CHAB5714
CCTCAACACGACTTTGAAGTACCTCAACACGACTTTGAAGTACCTCAACACGACTTTGAAGTACCTCAACACGACTTTGAAGTACCTCAACACGACTTTGAAGTACCTCAACACGACTTTGAAGTACCTCAACACGACTTTGAAGTACCTCAACACGACTTTGAAGTACCCCAACACGACTTTGAAGTACCTCAACACGACTTTGAAGTACCTCAACACGACTTTGAAGTACCTCAACACGACTTTGAAGTACCTCAACACGACTTCGAGGTATCTGTTTCTAAGATACAAGGTTGGGGAGCCACTGCGCCCTTGCGGTTTCCCGACTTGTTCGCTTTTAGCGTTCCCGCAGGGTAGCAAGTGGCGTTTGAGGAATGTAGCAAGATCCCCGCAGGGTAACCCAATATTGATAGATTAGAGGATGTTTGTAAAATCCAATAAGGGTATAAAGAAATTAAGTCACTTTTTGCCGTAACACACTCTACTTAATATTTTGTTTATAAATAGCCTCTAACTTTTCAGTTTCCAACTTTTAACTTCCCACTCCTAACTCCTAACTTTCTTTTATGCCAGAACAACAGCAGTGGACTATAGCAGCAACCGAACAACCCCCGGAGTGGTTCATCCAAGCGGTGAAACAGCATACACCCGCATCAAGTGGAATATATGCAGCACAATTGTTATGGCAACGGGGAATTAAAGATCATCAACAATTAACAGCTTTTATTAACCACAAAGCTTATCAACCAGCGAGTCCGTTTGAGTTTGGGCAAGAAATGCACTTAGCGATCGCCCGGTTGCAACAAGCATATAACATCAAAGAAAAAATTGCCATTTGGGGAGACTTTGATGCTGATGGTATTACCGCCACATCTGTACTTTGGGATGGATTGGGGCAATTTTTTAAACAAAATACCCAGTTAATTTACTATATTCCCAATCGCCTGAAAGAATCTCACGGACTCAATAATCAAGGGATTGATAACCTAGCAAAACAAGGTTGCAAATTAATTGTTACTTGCGACACAGGCAGCACAAACATTGAAGAAATTATCTATGCTAAACAACTAGGTATAGACGTAATAGTTACAGACCATCACACCTTACCCACAGAACGCCCACCCGTCGCAGCAATTATTAATCCTCGTTATTTGCCCAGAGAACATCAGCTGTTTAATCTTTCTGGGGTAGCAGTAGCTTATAAGTTAGTGGAAGCATTATATCAAAGTCTGCCTAATATTGCAAAACATCCGTTAGAGGATTTATTAGATTTAGTAGCAGTAGGATTAATTGCCGACTTAGTGCAGTTAAGTGGAGATTGTCGCTATTTAGCACAGTTGGGAATTCAACGACTGCAAGCAGATTTTCAACAGCCAGCAGCAGCGCGTCGGCGTCCGGGGGTGGGGCGATTATTAGAATTGTGCCAAAAAAGTGGCGATCGCCCCACAGATATTTCCTTTGGTTTGGGGCCAAGAATTAACGCCGTCAGCCGCATCCAAGGCGATGCTAGTTTTTGCGTTGAATTATTAACTAGTCGAGATGCCAAACGTTGTAACGAACTAGCCGAAGTTACAGAACTCGCAAACACCCGCCGCAAATCTTTACAAAAAGATGTACAAGCGCAAGTAGCACAAAAACTTACTCAATTAGACTTATCAACCACCAGCGTTATTGTTTTAGAAGATGCCCAATGGCCTGCGGGTGTATTGGGCTTAGTTGCTGGACAAGTAGCACAAGAAACAGGTCGCCCGACTATTTTGTTAAGTACGGAAGGAGCAGGGGGAGATGAGGGAGATGAGGGAGATGGGGGAGATGGGGGAGATGAGGGAGAAAATCTTACTTCCTCATCCTCCTCATCCTCCTCATCCTCCTCATCCCCCTCATCCCCTCCCCTCGCCCGTGGTTCCGCCCGTTCGGTGAATTCTGTGGATTTATACCAACTGGTGAAAGACCAAGCACATCTGTTACATCGCTTTGGGGGACATCCCTTTGCAGCAGGTTTGAGTTTGTTGGTGGAGAATATTCCTTTATTTACAGCAGCGATTAATCAGCAGTTGCGGCAATCTTTAGGTAGTACAACCCTAACGCCAACTGTGCAAGCGGACTTGACGGTAACAGTCGCAGACTTGGGGAAAGATTTATTTTTGGAACTGAAACTGCTAGAACCTTGTGGAATGGGTAATCCTGTTCCGAAATTGCTAATTCAAAACTGCTGGTTTGAAAATGCTTGGCATCGCAATCAGCAGGATTGGCAAGGGAAAAAAGTACAGTACATTAAAACCGAGTTTGATATTCGGGATGATTCCAGCAGAAGTGCTTTTCCTGGTATATGGTGGGGGCACTACAAAGATGAATTGCCCATAGGAAGGTGTGATTGCATAGCAGAATTAGACTATAACACCTTCAAAAAACGTTATGAAATCAGATTAATTGCTGTGCGTCCCAGTGTTAACTCAGCACTCAACACTCGGAATTCCCCACTCATCTTAGACTGGCGTAACTTCCCCACTCCCGACTCCCAAGTACAGACGCGATTAATCGCGTCTCTACCGACTCCCCCACTCTTGCTTGAAAATTGTCCCACGAACTGGGATGATTTACGCGCCTGGTTGCGGCGGTGTCTAACGATAAGCGGCTCTGCATCTACGCATGACAATCAACAACAATTAGCGATCGCTTGGTCTAAACCCAACCTTCAACCACCCAATCAAATTTGGCTGACTCTTGTAGGAATTGCCAAATATCTCAGTCGCACAAATCAACTAGTTACCCGCGTCCAACTTTTAGAGAAAATCGGCATCACCGACCAAACCTTACTTGTAGGCATCAAAGCTTTAAAATATTTAGGGTTCACAGTCAAACGACAAGACCGTTATTTGCAAATCACCTGGCATCCAAGTGATAGTGCAGAAAACTTGGCTGAGGCAGCAGTGGAACGATTTTTAGCTGCTGTTAGAGAAGAACAATTTCAGCGACAGTATTTTGCTGAAGTTCCTTTATCTACTATTGTTGCGATCGCAAGTTCCGACAATTACATGGGTACAAACTTTTAAAAACGTGAGTTCGACAAACCTCTCCCTCCCAGCCTCCCTCTCCGAAACGGAAAGGGAGGAGCAACGAAAAATTAAGTTTTTTGCTCCCCTCTCCGACACGGAGAGGGGTTGGGGGAGAGGTCAAATAAGACTTGTCGAACTCAGGTTGATTTAGGATTACTAGATGGTATAACAATCAACTGATGACCGAGGAACTGGAAAGAGCAGATAATGATAGCCCGTGGAAAGAAATTTTAGAAGCTTACTTTCCCCAAGCAATGCAATTTTTCTTTCCCCAAACAGCAGAACTAATTAATTGGGAACGTCCCCACGAATTTCTCGATAAGGAATTTCAACAAATCGCCCGCGAAGCAGAACTTGGTAGGAGATATGCAGATAAATTAGTTAAAGTCTGGCAAATTCAAGGACAAGAAACTTGGCTATTAATCCATGTAGAAATCCAAGCAAAATCAGAGGATACTTTTGCCGAAAGAATGTTTTCCTACAACCTGCGAATTTTTGACAGATTTGCGAAACCTGCCATCAGTTTGGCGATTTTGTGCGATACCGATCCGACATGGCGACCCAATCAATATAGTTATAATTATCCCAATACCAAGCTTAACTTTGAATTTGGAACCGTCAAGCTACTGGATTATCAAAATCGTTGGACAGAATTAGAAGCCAGTGACAATCCATTTGCAACTGTAGTAATGGCGCATTTGAAGACACAGCAAACAAATAAAAAGCCAGGAGAACGTAAAGCTTGGAAATTTAGCTTGATTCGCCGATTGTATGAATTAGGATTGCAAGAAAAAGATATTCGTAACCTTTACCGATTTATTGATTGGGTTATGATTTTACCAAAAGCCTTGGAAGCAGAATTTTGGCAAGAGTTTAAGCAATTTGAGCAGGAGCGGACTATGAGCTACATTACCACAGGCGAACGCATTGGTTACGAGCGGGGAAAACAGGAACAAGGACAAACACTCGTGCTACGGCAACTACAAAAACGGGTAGGAGAGTTACCACAAGAGGTTCGGGGGCGCATTCAAACTCTTTCCCTAGAGCAATTAGAAGCACTTGGCGAGGCTTTATTGGATTTTACAACCATTGAGGATTTACTTAACTGGTTGGAACAAAATCAAACAGCGTAGAATATTTCTTGATGGAAATAGTTTAGGACTTACGAAACTGGCACACATACAGCAGAATTTAGAACTCAGCAGTAAAACACGTTTTACACCTGGGTAACAGACGCGAGCTTGTGTACCTCACCAAATTGAAATCTGCTGTATCTACTGGTATAAGAGTCATATCAAGTTCGGCAAATCACTTACCATATGTCATTGCGTTCGCCCCTGGCGTTCCCGTTGGCGCAGCCTCTCCAAGAGTTGGGTATGCAACGAAGTGGAATGTTCGCCTTTGGCGTTCCCGCAGGGTAGCAATTCGCTTGCGCTTTGGGATTGCCGCGCAACTCTTAGAGACGCTGCGCGAACGCTCGCTTTTGACTAAGTATTAAGTCGGACATGATATAATATCATGTTCGCATAATTAGTTATGATTTCCACAGTCATTGCACCCCACACGCTATCCGGCTCCACGCAGGTGAACCCCAAGACCGCACTGGCTCCCCTTAATCCCCTCCCCGCTTGCTCTTAGGGGAGACGAAGCGTAGCTTTGGCGGGGTGGGGTTCTTCGGGTTTGATAAGTAATCAAGCGAACATGATATAATAAGTAATCAAGCTGACATGATATAACTCACATTTTAAAAAATAAAGCCTGTATTCATTACTGAATCAGGCAATTGAAATTTTTTATTAAATTTGCACAGAGAACTTCAGTTTCATCACTGAACAGTGAATCCTTCCGGTCTGATTGCATCTTCCAAATCAACGCCCATCAGGTTAACCCCCTGGATGTTTGCATTTGTAAGATTTGTCTTTTCCAAATCTGCGCCCTGTAGGTTAGCCGCTTGCAGATTTGCTCCCGACAGGTTAGCTTTCTCTAGGTCTGCATCAAATAGGTTTGCTCCCACAAGGTTTGCTCCCAAAAGGTTTACCTTACCTAAATCTGCCCCTTGAAAGTTTGCCCCTTGTAAATTTGTTTGCTGTAAGTTAGCCCTTTCTAAGTCTGCATTTTGTAAGTTAGCACCCTCCAAGTTTGCCGCTTGCAGATTTGCGTCCTTTAGCATTGCTCCAGTCAGATTACATCCGATACATTCATTGGTTTGTAATAAACGTCTAACGTTTTCTGCTACAGACACTATTGGCGATGCAACCGGAGATATTACTGGGGCAGTAACAGACTCCATTGGGGATGTAAGCGGAGATATTACTGGTGCTGGTTCAGATACCGTAGGTATGGATGGTGTTAGTGTTTGAGCTTTAACTGCTTGCTGGTCAAGGAGCGAAAATCCTGCTACAAGTACCAGAAATACTGCTGTTACGATCCACTGAGTTAATTTTTTTGGATTTGGTTTATTCATTAGTTCCTTCATAAGCTGATTCGTAGTGCTGGGCTTGCTTTTATAAGAGCCATCAATAATGTGCTTTATTCTCACTTTAGATAAATTGATTGATAACATCAAATATTATTTTGATTCCAATTGATAAATTCAAGTGATTAAAAAATCTTTTGAGATGGGAAACGATCGCTGATTTTTTTGCTTACATCAGGGAGATAGCACCCATCAAGAATTTCGAGTTTTTAGATCAGGTGCAATCCCCTCATCCCTAATGAGAAAGCATTGCCAGACTAGGTAAAAGCCGATATGTTTCACTTTTAATTAAGATAGAGAGTCCCAAGTAAATTAAGACAAAGGGGAAGATTTTCCGACCATAGCGAGTTAAAACGGGAGCCATGAGAGGATTACGAGTCAGGTTGTAAGACAGTAAGCACCACACCCCAACAGTGAAATAGCAAACAGCTAGAATTACACCCAAACTTGGAAGATTGCTACTGGCAAACAACGGTACATAGATCCCAATGTTGTTTCCTCCATTGGCAATAGTCACTGCGGAAACGCGATAGGTTTGCGGATCTCGGATGGTTGCTAATAGTGATTTCTTCTGGCGTCCAGATTTGACAGGAGAGGTTAAGTCAACTGACACAGCTTGCACTGTCTCTCCTTCCTCTTCTCGGCTGATGAAATTACTGATACCAATGGCGATGGGAAGCAAACCTAGTAATCCAATCCAGGTGCTGGGAATAAGAAGACCGCCAAAGAAACCAGGGAGACTAGCACATACTAAGGTAGTGAATCCAAGAAATTCACCGATAACAATATGCTTAGGACGAAAGCTGCGATTGACCTTTCCAAAGAAAGCTGTCAAATATAAATTGTCGTCAAAGGTGGTTGCAAAAGCTACAGAGATTCCAATAATTAATGTACTAATTAGCCAACTCATAATTGTTGCTCACGATAATTCAATGCTGTTTGTCTTAGTCCTTGTCTGCTGCTAGATGTGTGAGCAGTTCAGGAGATTTTGTGACTGTTTTACCTAACGACAACCGATCGCGGTTCGTTAGCCATTAGCCAGTTCCCCAGTTTTTAGAAGCTATCGCCTCTAATCAAATTGGTGATTTTTTTTCTCAGCAAGGTACCTTGGGAGCTCATGAAGTCAATATTATGGCTTGCGACCAAATAAGAGCAAATACTCTTGTTTTTTAAAACGATAAATAAAATTGATTAATATCTTGGTTTGAACTGGGTAAGGGGCGCAAATGACTACACCGTATACTGAGCTAGTATCTGAGAACTTTAAGAGCGTAGTTTACCGCCGTAGGCATCGCTCGGATTGAAGCAATGCTAAGTGGTTTTCTGTTGGTAAAGTTTAAGATATTCTTGACGGCTAGCGTTCAACATCGGTTAATATGACTAATCGCGTGGCTTCAGTTTTAAAATTTACAGTAATGTTTGATATTTAACTTGTAATTATGCTAACCAGTGTTGACCGTTTATTATTTGTCCGGCGAGTCCCAATTTTTAAGGAATTGCGGGATGATTTTATTGTGCGGCTCACTTCAGTAATGAACGAATTGTCATTTCCAGCTAATTACACCATCTTTCGCCAGGGAGAAGAAGGGCGATCGCTCTATATTGTTGTGTCAGGCCGAGTTAAAGTTCACATCGGTAATAAACAACTTGCAGAGGTAGAACAGGGAAAATACTTTGGTGAGATGGCAGTATTTGATACTCAACCTCGTTCCGCCAGCGCAACGACTTTGGAACCTTGCGAATTTTTGGAACTGACGCAAGAGCAGCTATATGATGCGATCGAAGAAACTCCCGAAATTGCGGTGAATATCATTCGTGAGTTATCCCGTCTGATTCGCAGATTGAATGACGATATGAATGTGTCGAACTTACGTTAATTTATAGCAACTTATTAAGAATAGTATCGACAGAACACATTATTGGGGTAGGATTACAGTCGTTTATCTCAACACTGTTAGCAGATGGGTGTGAAATCAATATGAGTACTATTCAAGAACAAGCGACAACTTCTTGTTATGAGAGGCTAGAACCTTCTAAACCCATAGAAACTCCAGACTCATTCAGCAAAGTTAATAAATGGAATAATAAATGGATCTTGAGCAATATACTTGATAGAGGTCAAGAACATTTTATTTTTGATGACATGAAATTGAGCTTAATTAAGTTGAATAATAACCAAATTCAAGGTACTTTGTCCTATTACATTACTTCCAAAGGTTGGAGAACAGGAACAACCCAAATGCCGGGAATACGCATAGTTCTAAAGGACTTGAAGGGAATCGGTTTTGCCAATTGGTCTATTGATGATATTCAGGTAGGTTGTGGAGATAATCATCAGTATCGAGAACATAAGACAATTTTCAATCTTTATTCTTTTGAAAACATTTTTAAAGCTGAAAGAGATATTAATAATGGTAGTGTTTATAAATGTTAGTAAGTTTATCGCTAGTCGGCGTAAAAATAGTGGATCTGGTCGCCAAATCCTAATAGACATCTGGTAGAAATTAAATATGCGTTATCCAGAACCCTTGTAGAGACGCGAAATTGTACTGGGCTGTGCTTCTCTACGAGACGCTATCGCGAACGCCCCGCTACGCTAACGTCCCGCAATGCTTTCGCGTCTCTACATTCTTTTTCACGAGATGTCTATAAAAGAGAATCAGAAAAATCATGCCAACAGACGCGGTAATCTTGCGCCTAGAAAAGGTTACGGAACAACACGCCGAGATCCTGTACTCCTATATAAGCAACCCACATCTGTACGAATATCTTGAGGAGCAAATCCCGACCCTCATGGAGGTTAAACAAAAATTCAAGTTCGCCGCGCTAGAAAAATCACCCGATAACGAGACTATGATCTGGCTGAAATGGGTTGCGATAACTCCCCAAAACCAACACGTTGGTGTTGTCGAGATAGGTATTTTTGATGATCAATATGCGGAAATCGGCTTTATGACATTTGTTGGTTTCCAGAACCGGGGATACGCTAACATCTACAATTCTCTAGCCATCGCCGAAACCCAACGACGCTTTAGCTTATCCATACTACACGCGTCGGTAAACCAGTACAATATTGCCTCCCGTAAAGTGGTCGAGAGGCTTGGGTTCCAATTGCACAAAATCAATCGAAACGCAGAGTTTGTTAAAGGCAAACCTTCTGATGAATTCATTTACCGCTTGACCTTCTGAGGTTTTTTTTGAAGCGTAGGTTTCCATAATAAAAACATTCTCTGATACTTTTAAATTCATTCAACTGGGTTTTGCGCTTGCTTAAATCCACGTTCATGAAGGTGCTACTTTCAGACATTCTTTAAGAAACTGCTGGGGAATTTCTCCACTTTCTCCCCAGTGGAGATGAACATAAGAAGCGTGAACATTTGCAGGTAAACCCCATCCTTCGCATCCCATATTTTCGTCACAATCGTAGCGAGAAGTTTCAAATAGGGGCTGAGTAGGAGTTAAGGTTAAATGGGAACGATGAAACTCATGTCCGTAAATAGTTGTATTTGCTTTCACTAACAGATTATCTTGCAAAGCTACTGCACGACGATAGCCCAAAGTTAAACGCTTACCCATTACAGCAGATGTCGGTAAAACTCCCGCCATCGACCAAGATTTCCCCTCAAAATCGATAATTTGCTCACATAAATACATTAATCCTCCGCATTCAGCAACTGTCGGCATTCCTTGAAGAATAGCTGTTTTCACGGCATTACGAACGCTAGTATTTTCTGCTAGTTGCTGGGCAAAAACTTCTGGGAAACCACCGCCAAAATACATTCCCTGCACATCTTTTGGTATTGCAGCATCTTCTAAGGGACTCCAGAAAACCAGTTCTGCGCCAAGTTGTTGCAGCAAATCAAGATTGTCTTGGTAGTAGAAATTAAAAGCGCGATCGCGGGCTACTGCAATCCTGACGGGAGAAGAGGGGGGATGAGGGGGATGAGGGGGATGAGGGGGATGAGG
>NZ_JAIVFQ010000165.1 GCF_020829495.1 Nostoc favosum CHAB5714
GTAGATTTGATGTTGTCAGTGAGCATCAAAACAGGGATTCCTATTCTAGAGATTTAGTCTAAGTGCGGAACTACCCGCACTTCCTACCTTCTAGGATGACTGGTACTTTATTTCTCCGCAAGTCCCTAATCATTTGTTCTCGACGTGGGAACCCAAGCCAGAGTTTGGGATACATCCTGGCTGCATAACCCAGATTCAGCAGCAAATTTGTTTCAAAATCTTTACCAAAATCTTTATGTACAGCAGTTTTGGAAAATTGATTCATTGTCCAGTAGTCTGCTAAGGCCAACTTCAAAGAGGGGTCTTGTTTACTGGCTACTAGAAATTGAATTTGCCAATTGTCTATTTGTGACGATGAAGGAGAATGTAACTGGAAGCACAGATGAAAAGGTGAATCAGCTTGAGTACGGGTAATTTTGGTTTTCCACACCAACCATTGCTGATATTCCTTGAGGGCAGTATTTGTTGTTAGTGGATTATGCTGACTAGGATAAAAGCAAGATTCAATTAGAGAATCAGCAATTTGTTTGTCAAAAGCGGCTGTAGATGGGGTGTGAGTCACTAAATCATCAAGTACATATTCGGAAAAGTGACGCAATAGTGTTTCTCGATCAAAAAACTCAATAGGATAACTAACTGTTGCTTTACCTGCCACACATATTAGTGGCATATAGTCAATATATTTAAGAATATTTGCTTCATATTGTGACGAAATAATTTCCCAGGTGGCATAAATTTCAAATGCGGCTTTATCAGTCTTGCTTTTGCCTTTTTTCTTCGGATTTTCCGATGATAACTGTCGATATTTTAGGGCGGGAATAAATTGGTCTTTGAGGATTACTTGTTTAAAACTTTGAGTGTAATGATACCAAAATAATAAATCTGAACCAATTTGAAACTTCTCCGCATTATATATTGCTAAAAAATGGATATCTTTAAGTAGTTTGATAATATTAAGTGCTGTAACATTTTTGGTAGATACTACTGTTTCATAACAATCTACCTGCCAGTATTGGAATTCTTCATAGCTGTCAGTCAACTCAATTTCTAAATACTTGGTTAATTCTGGTGAAGGTAGGGGCTGATTATTGGTGGTTGGTAAGGCAAAGTATTTGGGAGATATGCGCTGGCAAAATATAGTCTTGTCTTCTTTTATTCCCAATTCTTCTACTAAAAAGGCGATTAATTGGGATTCTACCAAGTGTCCAGGATGAATTTGTTGAGTATTCGTGTAACTTTTTTGGGATAATTGAGTTTCTACCCACAAGTAAAAAGACCCTGACTGAATAAAGTCAGCTTCCTCGTTTGGTATCCAGGTGCCATGAAGTATTCTCATAGTTATAATGCTCTGGATTCTTTGGAAATTCACGCGCCTTAGAATTACTTTAGCAAACAGAGGTGCTAGAATTATCTTCTTTATGCAAAAGAAAGCGATGACGCTATCGTGCGATCGCTTGACTTACGCACTATAGAAGCAGCAGTCCCATACTTCCCTTACAACTCAAAATCAAGAGTGAAGGTTTGGTCATCAGAATCCTCTTGGTTTTCGATAATAGATGGCTCTTGAGTCGGCTGAATAAGTTTGTTATCTTCAGTATTATTCGGCGTGAAAGCTACTTGTTGTGCAGGTAATCCAGCTTTGATGAAAACAAAATAGCAATCAACTATAAAGTAAATCGTGTCCAGGTAACTTTTATCTAGTTTTTGCGATTCTGCAAATATGCGCTCTCGGTAATTATCTTTGAGGCGAACTTTTTCCGGTGCTAAGTCTTTTTTATCTGCCATTGTTATAACTTCACTTAAGAGATGTAGTAATTGGGTTCTTGCTGCTAATGGTTTTTGCCATCTCTAAAAGCCCAGAGACATTGGCTTCTACCGGATTGTCCAGGATTTTGAAGCCGTTTTTCTCCAACAGCTTCTTAAATCCTGGTAAGAGGCAACCTCCACCAATTGCCCAGATTTCATCCCCCTGGTGCTTGGCATCAAGTGTCAGATTCACCACTTTCTTCAAGTATTTTTCATACCAATCTTTTAAAGAAGCGCTGTAAACATCTTTGATATCGATGTCGCGGCTGTACTTGGTATGCCCCATCTCTAGACAAAATCGAATTTTGGAAGCATCTCCGATTTTTCCGCCATTTAAATGCTTCATTTTTTGGGAGATATCATCGATGAGAACTTCTACACCGATTGGGTAAGCAGTGTGAACTTCTCGCTGACCCCGGTTGTAACGGGAATACAAGGTCGTACCATTGCCAAAGTCTAAAATGGTTAATTTTTTGGGTAGTGGATGCCCAAACAATGCACCCATACCCTCTAGTACGACTTTAAGCACTTCTACTTTCACGTCTGATTGCTTGCCAGCAAGTATTGGCTGATATTCTCCATTGAGTACTTTTTGTAATTCTTCAGCCAGACCGACATCATGTAAACTGACAACTAACTTTAAGTGCCAAGCCTTACGGTGTGGGAGATGTGCCAACGCACCCAATAAAGTCAACAACGCATTATTGACTTTATTTTCATTATTGTCTGTGTTGCGGTCAAAATAATTTCCTGTCCGGTAAGCGGACTCTCCAACTGTGTAAGCAGTACCGTTAAAAACTACACGCCCTGGAACATCTTCCATCTCGGCATTGGTTATATAGCTGGGGACACGAATTACTTCAAAGCCATCGACTAAAAGTTTAAGGCTTCCGTAACCGTTATCGAAACCCGCAGGAAAAATTTTTTGTAAGGTGTGAATGTTTGACATAGGCTCCAAGAAATACACTTTAATTTGTGAAAATTATTTGTTCAAGCGATCTGCAAGAGCAAGAGAAAGAAGAATAAAATAACTCCCCCTTTTTTCTCCAGCCTCAAGAGCTAATCATAACCCCTTGGGGGCTAAATGGGGTACAAAATATCAATCAATCAAATATACCCCATATAGCACCTATATAGGTGCTATATGGGAGTCAAAAGATTACAAAAGTACTTAACTGTTGTCGGGGTATATATAGCCCCCATATAGCCCCCAATGAAGAATTTTTGAAATCTTTTCTATCAACGTAGCAGAAATTAATTTAGATCATCGTTGACTCTTTGATTTATACTTTACTGTCAATCTTTTGTTGAAAAGCAATTCAGTCTTGATCTTTAACTTCTTGCTGACTATGTAACGAGTGCGTTACTACTTGCTTACAGGTTCAGCTTTCTCTACTGAATTATCATTCACACCCAAAGTCAATTCCAAAGGAGTTTTTTGGGGGTAAGCTTTTACTACTTGCCGATAAACATCATAATTAGTAGGTAGTGTGTTCTGAGTATTACCCACTCCATAGGTCAGTTTATACTTTACATCTTTGAGCAATTCAGGTTTGCCTGCCTCTTCTTGAGGTCTTTTACGTTGTTCAACTTCATCAACACTTGGTCGCGGCGGTAAAGTAGGCCACCATAACCCTCGGTCATCTGGCCCAACAACTGCTCCTGGCGGTTTCAATCCATTCCTATTCAACATTGAAGTATTCGCAAAGGTTTCAATGCGTGGCTGTGGTTGACTAGTTAGATCATTGGCATACTTTACTTGCCAGGTGTAACTGGTGAGTGCTGTAGCTTCATACTGTTCAGTTGTAGCGGTGGTACAACTATTAAGCGTGAGCGCCGTTAGTGCAGTCATTATTGAGGTTAAAAATCTCAGCTTTTGCATTATCAGTTGTAAATATCTTTCACCAATGACTCTTGAAGAGGGAGTGTGCCATCATTGCTGCCAAGGTGAAGGTATCGCCGTAGTCGAAAGTACTTCCCTTGCTTGCAGTCTAATCGCTGTTTGCTCACAGTTGGGGCATTTTACTTTTGTGAAAATTACTCTTTGTCGTCCTTTGTACTCGCCCATTACGGGTTCTCCGGTGTACTCGCTGATTATCCCCGAATTGCAATGATAGCACTCGAATATCACACGCCCTACCTCCGAGTTGCAATCCAGGAATTGCATGTGCTGACAGGGTGATGGTGGTAATTCTGGTTCTTCGGAGCGGTCTTGGAAGGGTATATGAGGTTTGGTTACTGGTGGTGAATCTAGTTTTTTCTTGTTGCGCTTGCCAGTCACCTGCGGCTCAACTTTTGGCGGCTCTAGGAGTTTTTCCTCGACGGGGGCATGGACAGGCTGTTGGCCAGTTGTGAGTTCTTCCGGCAACTTGTCATCAACCGGGGTAGGGCTAAATTTGGAAATTTGACCGTTGAGCTTTGGGTCTTGTTTCTCTGGTGTTTTAGATGGACGCTCAGTAGATTTCATTAGTCTTTCTGTCAGGGGGGTTACTTATATTCGTTTTATTTAACCAAAACGTTTTGGTTAACTTTATTTTTATTCTTTTTTTTTGAATCAGTGATAACATCAAGCCATATATTTTGGTTAATTGACTTATTTCGATAATAGATACTCTGCTGAATCTGTTCTAAAAGAATACTTGAAAATTATCTTAGAAATGATAATTCTATGAAGACTAATACAATTGTTGCAAAGTGAGAATTGCTCCTATGGTAAAATCCAAGCCGACGAAGACTACGACCAAATCTGAAAAGCTTCCTAAAATTTTGGCATTTGCGAACCAGAAAGGTGGAGCAGGGAAATCAACAGGAGCAGTTCATGCTGTTGATTGGTTTACCCAGATGGGGCATTCCACTATCCTAGTTGATGCAGATGGGCAGGAAAGCTCATCAAGTTGGTTGAAGGATCTGAACTTGCCTTGTAAAGTCATTGGTGATCCAGAGGTTTTATTTGACGAACTTCCAAAGTTAGCAGAGTCTTATGATGTTGTAATTGTTGATGGCCCAGGAAATGCAAGTGAGGTGACAAAAGCAATTTTAATCCGTTCTAATTTAGTACTTATTCCTTGCAGGGACTCCATGATCGATTTAGCAAGTACAGGTAAAATTGTACAATTTGTGCGTCAAGCAAAGGAAATTCGAGGAGGGCTGCCGATAGCAGCGCTTTATCTAAATGCAGTAAAAGACAATACTATTTTGTTACGAGAAGCTAGAGAAGCTTTGCAAAGCGGTATTATACCTTTACTTAATACTACCCTTCCTGACCGTCAATGTATCAAGGATGCACCTGGACAAGGTAGTACAGTATTTCGTATGAAGGGAGAAGCTCCTAAAGCGGCGGCAAGTGCTTACGTCAAAATCCTAACAGAAGCTTTGAAGTTATTTGAATCAGAATCATGACTCGACGAAAACTTAAAGATAATATTGCTAACAATGAAGAACTGAACTTTGTCTTTGGACAAGCCACTACTCAGGAAATTGTACAAATAGCAGAAATAGCTCAAGAACAAATCATTCCGCACAACGCAATTGTTTGTACATTCACATTTATTCCAGATGGCAAGCCAGTTCGGCATTACTATGATTTAGAAGAGCTACAACAATGGGCGCTAAATGATATTCAACCCAATGGAATTCGTTCTCCTCTGTGGGTACGTCCCCATCCCACTCAATCTGAAAAATATGAGTTGGTTGCAGGACTTCGGCGATTAAAAGCAGCAGAGATACTAAAATTGGAAGATATACCAGTCAAGGTTTTTGATTGGGATGATCGAACCGCTTTTTATGCTGCGATATCAGAAAATACAAATCGCCGTGACTTTAGTGCTTTAGAGGAATTAGACAACACTTTGCGAGTGCTTGAAATTCAACTGGGCTACGAAACTGAGCAAGTTGTTAGTTTTCTTTACCGAATGAACAACGCCACAAAAAATACTGTTAACCAAAACGTTTTGGTTAGTCAAGAAGCTGAACTTGTTCAACAGGTATTTAATTCATTCGGGCGAATTACTTGGCAATCATTCGTTGCAACTAGACTTCCCTTATTTAAAAAACCAGTAGAGATATTGAATGCTATTCGTCAAGGTAAAATTCATTACACTAAAGGAATTATGATTGCTAGTGTCAAAGACAAAGATAGCAGGCAAAAAGTTTTAGAAGAAGCTATCAATAATTCCCTTAGTCTTTCTGAAATCAAGCAACGAGTTAAAGCATTGAATGGTAGTAAAAAAGCACTGTCCGAGTCCGAACCTGTAAGCCTGAAACAACGCTTAACTAACACGATTGAGGTGGCAAAGAAAAACAAGATGCTTTGGAGTGATCCGAAAAAAACTCAACAGCTAGAGAATCTGCTTAGTCAGCTTGAAGCGATTGTTAAAAATTGAAAACAGAAGTGGACTTAGTAGTAAGACAAGAGCAATAAACTCAGGCAGTATCGAGCAATTGCAACGCATTGTGACAAACCCACTACTAACATTTTGGGTAGCCTTTAATTTCGTTTGTAAGCAATGCGATCAAACCACCAGCCGTGAGACTTACGGCATACGCCCCTTCTACTGCGAAACCTTAATCAGCGTCGTGTATTACCCACATGAGTTTTAGTAATATCATCCCTCAGAGGCTCAGGACACTTGACATGAGCTGTATCTTCATCTATCATTCAACCAAATGGTTGAATCAAATTTAGCTCTTGATAAAATTTTTGGTGCGCTTGCTGATGTGACGCGTCGAGACATTCTTGAACGAATATCAACAGCGGAACATACTATCAGCGAATTAGCACAATTTTATGCGATGTCCTTGGCAGCGATCGCCAAGCACGTCAGTGTGTTGGAGAAAGCCGGACTCATTACCAAGCGTCGAAGTGGGAAGGAGAAAGTTATCCAGATTCAGCCGAAAAATATCAAAGTAGCCGCAGCATATCTGGGCGAGTATGAAAAAATCTGGAACGCCCGCTTCGATACTTTGGAAAAGCTACTAGAAGATAAATAACAAAGTAGGAGGAGAGAAGTATGGCACATCTTACAGTAACAGTTCCAGAAAATTCACAAAATATCCTGGGTACTGTCACAATTAACGCTCCATTAGAAAAGGTATTTGAAGCATATACCAAAGAAGAACTGTTTGCTAGTTGGTGGTGTCGCGGTAATTCAATGAAAGTGTATGACTTCGATTGTCAAGACGGCGGCAGTTGGCACATTGCTGAACAATCAGAAGATGGTAACGAGTATGAGTTTAGGGGCTGTTTTCATGAAGTCGCTCCCCATGAACGGATCGTGCAGACATTTGAATTCTTGGGGATGCCGGAACGTGGGCATGTCATGCTGGAAAAAGCTGAGTTTGTAGCAATTGACGAACATACAACTGAGATTCGCACGCATAGCACAGCAATGAGCCAGTCAGACCGTGACGGCATGGTTGCCAGCGGCATGGAAAGCGGATGGCGGCAGTCGGTTGAAGCTCTCGGCAAGCTTTTAGAAGCAGACGATTAATTACAACTCGCTCTCCCAAAATATTGAGTGTGGTTGGAAGTTGCCGATTCTAGAGAGTCAATTTTCGTGAAGCATGACAACTTGTTTAAGCCAAACCTGGGAGGTTAAATTCAATGCCTTATGTCGATGGTTTTGTTGTAGCTGTACCTACAGCCAACAAAGAAATTTACAAGCAACACGCAGAAGCTGCGGCTATTGTGTTTAAAGAATATGGTGCATTAAAGTTGGTTGAGTGTTGGGGCGATGATGTTCCAGAAGGCGAAATTAGTTCATTTCCGATGGCAGTTAAGTGCAAAGAAGATGAGACTGTCTGTTTCTCTTGGATTGTTTGGCCTTCACGCCAAATTAGAGACGAAGCTATGGAGCAAGTCATGGCAGATCCACGTATGAAACCAGAAACCAATCCAACTGCTGAAATGCCTTTCGATGCAAAACGAATGATCTACGGCGGCTTCGAGATGATAGTTGATGCTTAGATTAAACAAGAAGGTTGCACAGTCGCGGCTAAAGATGCAGAAAAACGAATGTTTAAAATCATACTTGTTAACTTATATATGGTTTTGGTAGTGCTAAATTGGTTCTGTTTATAAGCGATTGCAGGATATTGCTTTGAATAAATGAGAGTAACCCTTACGCAATCAATACCGTTCGGTTAAGATATCTCTTCATTGAGACCGCAGGGGGCAAAGGGGTAGCAGAGAGGTTACTGTTATTCCCCCCTGCTCCCACTTCGGCTACGCTCAGTACAAGTTCGCTCCTAGAAATTCGTCAAGACTTTGACCTTCTGCCTTTCATAAAATAAAAAGCTTTCGCTTGTTGATCAAGTGGTCTGCAATAGTTCATCAAGAGCAAATCCTGGGTAAGACTTGAAGAAAATATCTTACAGTATTTATGTACTACAATAAACCCACGGCTCAGTTTATAATGATGTGCGGCATTTTTGAGCACCAATGTCCACACCCCTAAGTCCTGTTACTCAACAAGTAAATGTCACCCCGCACTACGAAACGATCACAGGGGTAATAGAACGCCTGACCTTTCACTCCGAGGAATCCGGCTATACCGTAGCGCGTTTAACTCGTTCACGTTCCACTGACCTCACCACAATCGTCGGCAGTTTTGCAAATATTCAACCAGGACAGACATTTCAGCTAACAGGTTTTTGGCGGGAGCATCCGCAGTATGGACCACAATTCCAAGTCACCAATTACAAAGAAACAAAACCCGCTACCCTCACCGGAATTGAAAAGTATTTAGGCAGTGGGCTAATCAAAGGTGTTGGGCCAGTCACAGCCAAACGCATCGTTGCACATTTTGGTTTGGAAACCCTAGACATAATTGAAAACCAAATTGACCGGCTTATCGAAGTTCCAGGCATAGCCAAAAAGCGGATCAAGCTCATCAAGAATGCCTGGTCAACTCAAAAGGCGATCAAGGAAGTGATGGTATTTTTGCAAAGCCACGGTGTTTCAACAACTTATGCAGTCAAGATTTACAAACAATACCAAGATAATTCCATCGCTACAGTCACCTCTAATCCCTACCAACTAGCAACGGACATCTACGGCATTGGTTTTCTGACTGCGGACAAGATTGCACGAAACTTAGGTGTACCAACGGACTCCGAATTTAGATACTGCGCTGGCATCATCCATGCACTAACCGAAGCAGCCGAAGATGGACATTGTTACCTACCCCAACCAGAACTCATTGAGAAAGTCATCAAATTGCTGGCAACTGATGACCATCAGCCAGCCCCTGAAGCGATCGCCGACATTATTAAACAGATGGGCGCAAAAGAAGAATTAATCAGAGAAATCGTGCGGGGCAATGATGGAGAGAAACTGCTACTGTGCTACAGACCAACGTTTTTTCACACAGAGATGAACTTGGCGCGGATGATATGCCGACGCTTGAGCCTGCCGATAGTACAGGATATGCCCCGTGTCCGAGCTTGGATAGAACGATTTACAACTAGTCGCAAAATCCAGTTGTCGCTACAACAGCAGCAAGCAGTGGAGAAGGCAGCTTATTCTCCAGTCATGGTACTGGCATCCTCTAGGGTTTTTTGACATCTGGTAAACCATATATATTCATGTTTTGACACAATTTTCAAAGTTTAACTTGAGTTAAATAGTTTATAATTGAAAAATACAAGTTTCAGAATATTTAT
>NZ_JAIVFQ010000166.1 GCF_020829495.1 Nostoc favosum CHAB5714
GGGAGCTCTTAGCTGGGAGCAGGGAGCAGGGGGAGCAGGGGGAGCAGGGGGAGCAGGGGGAGCAGGGGAAGCAGGGGAAGAAGAACTATTGATTGTTGACCAATACTTCGACTTCGCTCAGTACAAGTGCCCAATGCCCAATGCCCAATGCCCAATTTCCAATGCCCAATCAAAATCGTTCCTGTAAACATTCAGCAATGCGTAGTGCGGCTCCGGATTTCCCCATGCGTCGCATACCATTTTCGGCAATAATTTGCAAAATATCAGGATCTTTGAATAGAGACTGTACTATCTTGGCAACTTCTGCTGGCTGCTCGACTAAAATCAAAGATGAGCCTAAAAGACGACTTTGAGCTTCAGCAAAGGCAGGGTTATATTGAGGCCCATTACCGGGAATCGCGATCGCAGGTTTTCCTAAACCGATAAACTGTTCTGTGGCTGTACCTGCCATAGCGATCGCTATATCTCCCAAATGCAAACAATCATTATAGGCTTGTTGTGTCAGCAGTAGATATGCATTCCTTTGTTTAAATGTCAAGATATTTGGATCAGCAATTTGGATAGGACATGCTGATTCAGTGCGCCAGCCTTGGGATTGCACACTTTGGGATAAAATATGAGAGTCTAAACCCGGAGCGATCGCACCTAAAAACACCACTCTGTTAGAAGTATAGAAAATCGAATCTCGCTCCTGGAAACTTGCCATCAACGCAGATACAGCAATCATAATTATTTCCCAGTTAGCGTATGCCTCTGGCGGACGGGAACCAGGAAGAAGAGTCACTACAAAAGGCCGAACTATCTCTTGTTGTTGGCTATCCTGACTATAAAATTGTTGGCGTGAAAAGGTCGGTTGCAGACCATCCATCATGGGATTACCCAAATTAAAAGCTGGAATTGGCCATTGTTTTAATGTTTCCGTCGTCAGTGCATCTCTAGGAAACACCGCCTTACAACGGCGACGACTCATTAACCAACGTTCCCAAGGATGGTAAACTGAACCGGAAAAGTTTTCCCAACGCGCATCTTTGGATTTCCGTGGTAATAATCCAGCTTCATCCCGCACATAATATTCAGATTTTGCCGTACCCACAAAAGCATAATTAGCGCCACTGAAAGTTGCAAACAACAACGGGACAATATCGCCCACAGCTAAAATCGCTCTTTTATTACCTAATTTTTTTTGAGAACTCACCCAACGGCGAATAGCTTTAATCTGGCTGAGGGTAAGTTGTAATAAACCACCGCGTACATCCCGCACTAATTGGCGGTTATCCATATAAATAAAGCCGCCAGAAGGCATAGTGCGGACTGAACCAATAAGGGGGATATCCAACTTTTGGTAAGCACGTCCTTCACCCACCAGAGGTAAAGCAAAGATTTCTGGTGGGTTTGATTGTCGTTGGAGTTCTTGCAAAATCCGAACTGCAATGACATCTTCTCCATGACCATTACTTAATACAAGTAAGCGTAAAGGAGAAGTTGCAGCTTGAGAGTTAGAAGCTAGAGATAACCGAGATACATTACTCATAAGAAACAAAACATCAAAATTAACTGTCTGTTGGGGTAAGAGGTATAAATAGGGAAATTGGCGAAGAAGCTGGAAGTTAGTATTATCCCTATTCGCTAGCGTCTCTACAACTAACTCCCAGTTAATTAGGTTAAATATTATGCGAGTTTCTGCTAGTGCAATTTTTACTTTAGCTACTTTAACTGCTGCCAATGTCACTCAGCAAGCAACGGCTGCACCTACTAAAACCGTTACTCCAACTGCAAAAGCTGGTAACTTGGTAGTGCCGATAATTGAAGACACTCCCGCACGGATAGAGACAATTGCTTCCCCAGAAACTATAGTTGCACAACAATTTTCCCAAAATCCCGTCGCCGTGCAAACAGGTGCAAACAAAAATTCCACAGTAATCTTAAAGTCAGCACAACAGTTAAATTCCAAAGTCATCCTCCCTATTTCCCCCGCCTCCCCTGCTTCCCCTGCTCCCTCATCCCCCTCATCCCCCTCATCCCCCTCATCCCCCTCATCCCCCTCATCCCCCTCATCCCCCTCATCCCCCTCATCCCCCTCATCTCCCTCATCCCCCTCATCTCCCAAAACCCCTAATACTGGAAGCGATTTAGTAGTCACAGCTACATCTGTACAGGTAGTGGGAGCCAATCAAGAATTGCAGCAAATCATTCGCAAAGTAATTAAAACCCAGACGGGTGGAGAAACCAGTCAAAGCCAGCTACAAAAAGATGTAGCTGCAATTTTGGATACAGGTTTATTTAGCAATGCCAGTGTGAATAGCTTTAGCACGCAGGCTGGATTGAATGTAGTTTATCAAGTACAACCGGTAATTGTGCTATCGCTGCAACTATCTGGTGCTAAAGTCCTCACCTACCAAGTAGCCCAACAACAATTGCAATCTCAAATTGGAACCACCATCAGTCCTGCTGGACTCCAGCAAGCAGTAGCACAAATTAACAAATGGTACGCCGACAATGGTTATAACTTAGCACGCGTGTTATCAATTAAACCCAGTTCTCAAGGTATTCTTACTGTGAATGTCGCTGAAGGCTTGGTAAGTGATATCAAGTTTCGCTTTGTCAACGACGAGGGTAAAACCGTTGATAGCAAGGGCAATCCTGTGGGAGGACGCACCAAAACAGATTTCCTGCAACAGCAACTCAAGCTAAAACCTGGTCAAATCTTCCAAGAAAATGTCGTAAAGCAAGACATACAACAGCTATATCGTACCGGTTTATTTGAGACTGTGAATGTTGCCTTAGAAGGAGATGCGACAAAACTAGATTTAGTCTACCAACTCAAAGAAACTGGGGCGCGTGGTGTTAACTTGGGTGGTAGTTACAATGCTGATCAAGGATTAGTAGGCACAATCAGCTATCAAGATCAGAATGTCGGTGGTGTTAATGATACTTTAGGTGTGAATATTGGTGTAAGCAGCCGAGACTTGCAGTTTAATAGCAAATTTATCAGTCCCTATCGGATAAGTAACCCCGATCGCTTAGGGTACACTGTGAATGGTTTTCGTAGTCAGGAACTTTCGGAAACGTTTGACGACAAGATTAAGCTAGCTAACGGCGACAAAGTTCGAGAAGGTCAAATTGGCGGTGGTGTCAGCTTGCAGCGACCAATTGACGACTGGAATACCTCATTAGGATTAAACTATACCCGAACTAGTATTCGCGATCGCCAAGGTAATATTACTCCAAATGACGCTCAAGGCAATCCCCTATCTGCGAGTGGAACTGGCGTTGACGACCTAACTACCGTATCCTTCACCGCCACCAAAGACCAACGAGATAATCCCCTCAATCCAACTCAAGGTTCCGTTGTGAGTTTGAGTACAGAACAATCTGTCCCCATCGGTCAAGGAAATATTTCCCTAAATCGCCTCAAAGCCAATTACAGCCAATATTTACCAGTCCAATTATTTAACACCAAACAGCCACAAGTATTTGCGGTGAATGTCCAAGCTGGTACCGTCCTTGGTAATTTACCACCCTACGAAAGCTTTAACTTGGGTGGTTCCAACTCAGTGCGCGGTTACGATTCTGGAGATGTAGGGAGTGGTCGCAGTTATGTGTTAGCTTCAGCAGAATATCGTTTCCCCGTCTTACCAATAGTAGGGGGTGTATTATTTGCCGACTTTGCCTCAGACTTAGGCTCCGGTGATACTGTATTAGGAGATCCAGCAGGTGTGCGAGGTAAACCAGGTTATGGTTTTGGTTATGGGGCTGGAGTGCGATTAAATTCACCACTAGGCTTAATTCGGGCTGACTATGGTATTAATGACCAGGGAGAAAGCAAAGTGCATTTAGGCATAGGTCAGCGATTTTAAGAAAATGAGCCTTCAGAGTATTAACCCGGATTTCTCCCAAAAACTGAAAAAAGAGTCAAAACTGTCCGTTTGCTCATTTTCTACACCAACGTCTAAAATTATGTCTAATACCATTTCTTTGTGAGGCTGCGCCAAATTTTCTTGGCTTCTTATTTCTTTCTTTGTGTCCTTTGCGTTCTTCTCCCAAGGGGAGACGCTAACGCGAATGCGGTTCGTTTATCATATTAGTTTGGCGCATCTTCATACAGAACTGGTATAAATAACATTGTTTTACGCGCTCTGCTGTGCGGCGCTTTGGACAGATTCTAAATCAACATTTAGCTGTTGAGCAATCTGCTCCACGCTCATCCCCGTTTTTAGTAACAAAGGCACAGTTGCTTTTAATATTTCTTCCCGTCCCTCAGCTTTGGCTTCCTGATAAATCCTCGTTTGCTCTAACAACATTTCAGCTTCCCGTTCTTCCCGACCCTCAGCTTTCGCTTCCTGATAAACCCTTGTTTGCTCTAAAGTCAGTCCTAGCATAGCTTCCACTTCCTCTCTACTCAAAGATGAAAACTTGTAAACAGCAATTGTGGTAATGATATCTATTATTTCGTTTTTCGTCAGTGAATCCTTTGACTCTAATTGTACCTGCTTAATTAATTGCTTTGCTTGCTGTGCGATCGCTTTCTCTGAGGCGATTGTCAATTGCATTAAATTGATGCCTATTGATTGCTGATTGGGAGTGCCTAACTCATCCAAATAAATTCGTTGCACTTGGTCACTGTTCAAAAATAATCGATGAGTTCTTGTATCACTTGGTTCAAAACTGCGTGATGGAAAAATTACCACACAATACCAGTCATCGTATTGAGACTGATTCCGGTTCAAATACATCATCGACTCAGTAAAAAAGCGATGATAAAGAGCTTCATCTTTCTGAAATTGAACTTCTGCAAAAAAGATAGTTCTGGGTGTTGTACCTTCTGGAGGTAAAAAGAC
The DNA here is from genome assembly GCF_020829495.1 of Nostoc favosum CHAB5714. Lineage (GTDB taxonomy): Bacteria > Cyanobacteriota > Cyanobacteriia > Cyanobacteriales > Nostocaceae > Nostoc > Nostoc favosum. The sequence continues at coordinate 4,839 of NZ_JAIVFQ010000166.1, forward strand.
CCCATCAATACGAAAGGCGGTTTCTTTCACCTCAACGGACTCAAATCGATAGTTCTGTGCCTGTTCAGTGCGGTAATCAACGAGTTCAAAAATAAACCACGGAAATCGCTTAAAGATTTGGTAATAAATGGTGTCGCGTTTCACTAAAATATCCGAAATATACTGGTTATTAACTTATTAAAAATTACAGAATAGCTCTTTGGCATTGTAGCAAGTAGCGTGTTAGTTATCACATCACAGGCGTCGAAGACAAATTGAGCTTGTTTCCTACTTCAGGATTTCTTGACTCTCGCGTTATCCTATAAAGATAAAACTGTTGTGCTCATGGGGAGGTCTTTCTTACTTGGAGAGTTCCAACAACTAAATCATCCTGTAAGATAGACAGGCAAAAACCCTGCCCCATATCAAAAAATATGGGAAAATTTTTTAGGAATCCCTCAAGACTCAGGACTCGCTAGTTATCTGCTCACTCAGGAATCAGGACTCTTTATGTTAGCAGGCACAATTTTGCAGGATGGAAAATATACCCTAATTCAAGAAATAGGGCGGGGTGGCTTTGGCATTACGTTTAAAGCTACGCATCACTACTTGGGTCAGGAGGTGGTAATGAAAACCATCAATGAACGGCTGCGACAACATCCTGATTTTGCAAAATTTGAGCGCCAATTCCAAGATGAAGCCAGACGATTAGCTACGTGTATTCACACAAATATAGTCCGAGTTAGTGATTTTTTTGTCGAGGCTGGACTGCCTTACATGGTGATGGAATACATTCGTGGCGAAACCTTGGGAGACGCATTTGTATTACCAGGGATACCGTTACCTGAAGCCACAGCAATTCATTACATCCGGCAAATTGGGGCAGCCTTGCAGGTAGTACATAACAACGGTTTGTTACATCGAGATGTCAAACCAGATAATATTATCCTTCGTGAAGGAACCCAGGAAGTAGTACTGATTGATTTTGGCATTGCCAGGGAATTTAATGGCAGTGTCAGGCAGACTCACACAGGTATGGTTTCTGAAGGTTATTCTCCCATTGAGCAGTATTTGACGCAAGCGCCGCGCACACCCGCCACGGATGTTTATGGTTTAGCCGCAACCTTGTATTCACTGTTGACAGCACAGGTTCCTATGCCAGCATTATTGCGCGATCGCGAGCAAATGCCTTCCCCCCGTGAACTGCAACCACACTTGAGTGCTGCTGTCAACCAGGCCGTAATGCGCGGTATGGCAGTGGAGTCTCGTTTTCGCCCATCAACAGTTGCTGAGTGGTTACAACTGCTACCTGGAAATGAGGTGAATATGACACCGCAAGCCTTAACCACTTATGCAGTGCCAACTGTCAATTTATCTGCCCAGCAGGCAGTAACTTTAATTGGGAATGGGAAAACTTCCCAGAATCGCATTCATAAACCATCTGCCTTGGCACAGCCCAACCCAGGCATCGCCAAAGAAAATGTACTGGCAAAAAAACTGGGGTCATCTCAAATATTCATTGGTATAGGTGTAGCCCTGGTTGCTGCTACAGCAGGTTTTGGCATCACTAGCATCTTACCCAAATCTCAGCCGCAGCCAACCGCAAAACCGCTTTTTGAACAGCCAACTCAAGAACCAGCCGCGAAAGCACCTAGCTTTGAGAGGAGTGAAGAGACTAACACCACCTCAAGAAGCGAATCAGCACCTGTTTCTAATTCCAAGCAGCGCCGGCGTAATCGTCGTTCTTCCTCACAAGAAACTCCCAGCAACCCTACACAAGAATCACAACGCGGCGATTCCGAACAATCCGCACCTTCACCTAGCGTTTCACCTACACCCTCGCTAGTCGAAAAACTACGGGCTATTCGTTCATCTCGTAGTGCTTCCCCCGCACCATTACCACAAAATAACTCACCCGCTTCTAATCAGAATTCTGCTTCCCCTCAACCGGTGATTCCGTCAAATTCTGTGGTTATACCAGCAGCGCCACCGACAGAATCCCAACAGTCAGAATCCAAACAATCAGATCCTTCTGCTGTAGTAGTACCAACAGTGGAAAAGCAAAATTCACCGACTGATAGTCAACCCCAGAATGATCAGAAATCTCAGGAAAAGCTACAAGATGACAATAATTAGTCAATTTGAAATTTTTTCTTCAATCTAAAATCCAAAATTCACAATCTAAAATTGAACGCCTTTTGCCAATACAAAAGCATCATTTTCTTTCTTGTTTCATCTTTAGCTAAATTCCTTATACAATTTTAGATTTGGGATTGGAAATGCTTAGTATATCTGGGTTTTCTCTGTCAATCTGTCGCAATGAATTTTTAAATTGGTATTATAGCCGTCCTAAATCATTTGTGAAAATTATATATCTTTTTCTTCTTTCTTCCCTTTGCGTCCTTGGCGTACTTGGCGGTTCGTTTCCTTATCTATATTTTTCACGAATCAAATAGGACTGCTATATTTACTCTCTTGACTTTTCCCGTTATTTGAAAAACCTCTCTCTAAATCTCTTCCTAAAAGGAGAGAGACTTTGCATTTTCCCTCTTAGAGGATGTTTGAAAAGTCGGTGATGCAGTAAAAAAAGCTCTCAGGACATAAGCTGTAAATACGTAGATACAGCACCATTGAGAGCCATGAGTAAAGCTTACCCTAGTAACCTGACCCCAGATCAATTTGAATTGATTAGCAAGTTAATACCAACCCCAAAACCCGGTGGTCGTCCTCGTGAAGTCGAGATTTTGGATATTTTCAATGCCATTTTCTATGTACTGTGTGAAGGCTGTCGGTGGCGTGCTAACCCATGCGACTTCCCTAACTGGCAGACGGTCTACACATACTTTCGTAACTGGCGCAAAGATGGAACGTGGGTAAGAATGCATGACCGACTCTGTTTGTGGACAAGAATGGAAAATAATCGAGAACCGAGTCCGTCTGAAGCCATCGGTGACAGTCAAAGTGTCAAAAGTAGCGCTTTCGTGAGCCAAGCAGTAGGGTACGACGAGGGTAAAAAAGTCAAGGGACGCAAACGTTTTTTAACAGTCGATACCTTGGGATTAGTACTGAGAGTGTTGGTTACTGCTGCCAGTACAGGTGAACGTGAAGGTGGTAAACAAGTCCTCAAGAAGGTTAAACAGATGGAAAATGCCGTGTCGCGCCTGAATCGAGTCTGGGTTGATAGCGGCTTTGACGGTGACCCATTTATGCGCTGGGTGATGGATTTCTGCCGTTGGATTGTACAAGTAGTACTACGACCAAAAGAGCGTAAGGGGTTCGTTTTGCTGCCTAAACGCTGGGTGGTGGAGCGAACCTTCGGATGGCTGACTTGGTGTCGGCGGTTAAACAAAGACTACGAGCTACTGCCTGAAACTGCCGAGACGTTTATTTACATTGCCATGATCCGAATTATGGTGAGACGATTGGCATAAAATTCTACCTCTCATAACTTTTCAAACATCCTCTGAGGCTGTTGCCGAGGTTCAAAAAATCCTTGAACAGCTAGAAAAGTCATACTCTACTGAAACGAAACAGGGCAAGGAGGCGATTGCTATAGAAACCATCAGACAAATCGACAGTAACCCTACCTTAGCCGCACGGATACTTAGTGCATTAACAGAAGGTAGTGTTTCTGCTTTCGAGCAATTCCTTAACCATCCAGCAGCGAGCTTTGTAATTGCTGCGTTAGCAGATTGGCAAAAGACTAAGGGAGCATAAGCATAATATTGTACTTATATTCAAGGTAAAAGGGTGTCTGTACCCAATAGATACCAGCAAGAGAATTTAATCAACCTGTACAAGGCTAAAAATCATTTAAGTGAAGTGATAGACCTATTGGGAATGATGTAATAACTAGCCTTTAAAATCTGTGAAGCGTTAAAGCGGGGGAATAATAACCCCCTTTTTTTATGTGTTCTATAGTTGTTGGATAACTTATTCAACAACTTATTGAATAACTTTAGACAACATAAGAACAAGTGAAGGCATAGGGTAATGATAACTAACAATCAACTATACTTATGACTTAACTTTAGTTATATAACTTAAACCAATTAAACCAGATAGCTTAAAGCTTAAACAATTGAAATGCTTACAGAATAAGGAAAAACGGAGAGGGGGGGATTCGAACCCCCGTTGGGTTTCCCCAAAACGCATTTCGAGTGCGTCACCATGAACCGCTCGGACACCTCTCCAGCTATATCATTCACACATTTGAGTGTTCAAATGCCATGAAGTAAGGGATATTTTACCATATTCCCTATACTACTATAACATTATCGCTTTATCTACGTAACGGAATGCTTCGGGAACGCCAACGCCAAGCCCAAGACATTTCCCACCATCGTGGTTGCTCTAATGAGCCAGCGAGTCAATGACACCCAGAGATGTCCTATCTGTTTGGCGATTTACCGTTATCTATTCATCAGGTTAACCAAGATGGCCCCTGAAACAAACACCTAACCTGACAGGGCAAACGCATCTTATTTACTAATAAAAACTAAAAAGGATTCCTGAAATATCTAAATAACTGTAAAATCTCATGAGGCTATAAACAAAACAAATCGAATTTTCTTGGAAATATAAATTATCTTA
>NZ_JAIVFQ010000167.1 GCF_020829495.1 Nostoc favosum CHAB5714
TTTTCAAGGTTCGGTCTCCTGAAAGCGTCGCTATGAAACGCTTCGCTTCCGGCACTTATTCAATATAACGAACCTCCTTGATTGTGTCAACTATTTTTTCCAAAATTATTTTGGACGGCTTTTGAGTACCTATGAAAGCCTTAGAGAGTAAGGGTTATAGGCTATAGTATTCCTGGAAGTCACTAAGGAAGCAATAAAGTTGTGAGGAATTCTGGTGTTTTGCCGCCCTGGCTGGTTTTAGATCCACTGTTGCGTGGCTGGTTGTTGGAGGATATTGGCAGGGGCGATCGCACAACAAATACGCTAATAGTAGAAGATGTAACGCTAGGCTCGGCTAAATGGATAGCTAAAGCTGCAGGGATAATTGCTGGCTTACCAGTTGCTGCTAGGGTGTTTCAGATTTTGAATGAAAAAGTCAGCTTTGTGGCGGTTGCGGCTGAGGGTGCATGGTGTGAGCCGGGACAGGTAGTAGCTGAAATTCATGGTTCTCTGGATGCGCTACTGATGGGGGAACGTGTTGCTCTGAATTTAGCTATGCGGTTGAGTGGGATTGCTACGCTGACTAATATATATGTAGAGAAAATTGCTGATTTACCTGCTCAGTTGGTGGATACGCGTAAAACTACACCAGGGCTGAGACTGTTGGAAAAGTACGCGACTGCTTTGGGTGGGGCGATTAATCACCGCATGGGGTTGGATGATGCGGTGATGATTAAGGATAATCACATTGCGGCGGCTGGGGGAATTGGAGAAGCTGTTACCCGTATTCGTTCTCAGATTCCTTATCCCTTGACTATAGAGGTAGAGACTGAAAGTTTAGGGCAGGTAAAAGAGGCTTTGCAGTACAACGCTGACATTATTATGTTAGACAATATGCCTTTGGATACCATGCGTCAGGCGGTGCAGTTGATTCGCCAGCAGGATAGCCGGGTGAAAATTGAAGCTTCGGGGAATGTGACTTTGGAAACGATTCGCGGTGTGGCACAGACAGGTGTTGACTATATTTCTAGCAGTGCGCCAATTACTCAGTCGAAGTGGTTGGATTTGAGTATGAGAATTGTACTTTAAATATAAGGAAACTTTTGATTTATACAGCAATTTTCAGCCCTTCCTTCTCAGCTTAGTATTTTTCTAATTCTTGTTGAAGATAATGTTGAAATTCTATTAATCTTCCTTCTCCCCAACGTTGTTTGAAAGCTTTCAGTTTTTCTATTTGATACACCTTTCCATTCGCAGGAAAGTGAACACCAGAAGCAAAGAAAATGCTGGTACTAGGAGGACAATTCCAATCATTAGTTACCCAAATGACTTCAACTGAACGATAAATATTAAATTCATCTTTATCCGTTAATTCGGTGTTGAATTTATCGTCGATTAACCGAAAAATGTGTGTTATGACACCATATTGTCTTAAAATTATCAGTTCTCCTTTTCCTGGTTCATTTGCATTGTTTTCATCTCTACTATTTTGGTTTCTCCAATGCAGTTTAATATGTTCTCCTATTTTGTCTGTTTCACCTGTCCATTTACTATCTTTTGTCTGATATAACTTTTTAAAATTTTTAGTCCATTTTACTTCAAGTAATTCCATGTAAACTTTCCCCTCAAGTTTTGATAGTTTAATTTTACGAGTTCAAATTACATCAAGTGCATTATCAAATTCAGAAACAAAATCATCCAAATCAGAAATATAGTCTTCTGCAACATCGAAAATACTTTTGAGGTATTCTACTCTCTCTTTAACAACATCTTCAATCCAAGAATGGACTTTAGCCTTTTGTGCTAAACTTTCAACAATTGAAGTAGTATCTTCATAGTATGAAGATAGTGAGACTAAAACTCCAATTATTTTGTGAATAACTGGCAGCTTTTTATCTGTGGTTTCGTTGCTTTTTTCAATAAAGTAGTTAAATAGATTAAGGTGAAACTTGATGTCATAATCTGCGGATAGTCTAAGTTTTTCTGGTAGGGACAAATCTTTGCTTTCAAGCCAAGGATATGGTTCCATATTTTCTAGATTCAAACTTATATCACTAAAATTAAAATCACAACTATAATTATTCCAAGGAAGTTCTAGAACGAAGAAATTCATTAATAAATTGATAACATCATCATGATTTTTAGGTAATTCTTGAAAGTCTGATATAGAAGAAAAGTATTCTAATTCCAACCTAGTATCCAGCCACGAAAAAGCAAAATCTAGATCAAGAGTAGATAACTTCCATCCATGACAAGTTAAAATTTTCTCAAAAGCTGGAAATACATCCTTGCACACCACGTAGGTATAAAATTGCTCTCTATATTTTAGACAAGCGTTTTCAAGACTAATTTCTAAGTCTTTTTCGGTGTCTTCATCATGTTCAAAAAAATGTATTTTTTCATCTTCTCCTTCTTCGTAGAAGGCATAAGCATAACCTATTTCCCCTCTAGGCAAGAAACGTGGTAATTGATAATGCCCATAAGATAAATCATCTGGATAATTATCTGCTTTATTGTCTCGATGTGCAGCTAACATATCCAAAATGTCTGGGTAATCATTTAAATTTATTACAACCTTATTGGACAATAGAAGAGTTAAATCAATTGATGAATTGATTCTTGTCGGTTTATTAGAAGGATTAACAAGTTCATCTACACTAGATTTAATAACATCATTAGCCAAGCTTTGATTATCTATCTCTAATGAAGAACTTCGGCGTCGGCGCCGCCGGGAAGATAAATACTCTTCTTCTGGATAGTCTATCGAGCTATCTGTAATTTTATCTATAGTCATACTTGTTTCAGCAAATAAAGAGGTTACATTTATATAATTCCCCAAAAGCTTTCTCAAGTAACAACTAATTTTAGGTAAGTAGGGTGGCACAATAAAAGCAAACTATGTGAATAAAGATAAACTAGGCTAAAACGCTCTTCCCTTTTGCTTCTTGGCTTCTGGCTCATTCAAACAACAAATATTTACGCCGACCTGCTTAATGTTATTTTATGGGTTCTGCTTATGTAAGCATTTATTCCCTGACTTAAGCAATACTGCCGCGCTTTCTGGCTTCTTTATAGGAAGTTCCCACATTTTTTAGACCAGCTTTAATCATTTGTTGTTCGAGGAGGGCAAAGAAACGCGTTCTATCGCCACCTTTTACCACTGCTTGATTATGGGCTTCTGCGATCGCTACTGGGTAGCCATATCCTTTTTGGACTTGTGCTAGCATTAGCCCCAATGCTTGGTCTAGTATGGTTACATTCTCTGCTACCCATGCTGGAACTTCGATCCGGGCGATTTCGGTGCCAACGTGGACATAGCAAAAGTAAATGGTTTGATCTCCGTAGAGTTCGAGAATGGGGGAATTACTGCGCCACAGGGTACTGCGTTGTCCTGGTTTGAGTCGGGTTGCCCAAACAGAAGTATCTCGCAACTGTTCAAAAATTTTACAAGCTACTTTTTCTAGCTGATTTGGGCAATAAGTTTTACAGTCTGGCGCTGGATGAGGACAAGCTAATAACCGTAAAAAGTTCATTGTTTCGATGCTGCGAGAGGCACTAAGATACCCCATTAAGGGAATTTGAGCATCACGCATTTGCTGCCAAGCTTCCAGGATGGGGGGTAAAATGCGATCGCGTGCATCCATCGGTAATTGTTCTAAAAACCAGTAAATTAAGGAACCATCTACCATCGCCAATGCTGGTGCTTCTCCTTTCGCTGCACATGCAAGTTCTGCCAATACCGTTGTTTCTGAAGCAGTGCGGCGAAAACTCATCCATTCCTCGGTTCTAATTCCCCACTGCCGAGACATGTATAAATCTTCCGGGCGATAAAATACCTCTGGCAAACTATCTAGTAATGGATGGCGATTTTGCCCGTAGTGTAAAACTACTCTACCGATATTTAAAAGATAACAGTAGGCAATTTCGTGATGGTTGGGGGCAATTTGGGAACCATCGGTAGCGATGACAGTATGTACCTTGGGGGGAACTGGGATATCAATGCAGGTTTCTAACGGCTCAATTGGGGTAGCATTAGCAAAGAGAATGCGATCGCGCCATTTTTCCTGGCGATCGATTAAATCTTGTTGAGACTCGTAAGCATTTTTGAGATGTTGTTGCGCTAATTCTAAACGCTGACGACTGGCAACAGCTTCTAAAGTAAGATGCTGACTTAAACCCTGCATTTGTCGCGCCAGTTTTGTAAGATCAAGCATAAAAGTAAGTGCTAAGTGAGGAGTGAATAGTTATGAGTTATTATTTCACCTAAATAGAAAAACGTAAGCTTCTGGTTTATAATCTTTGCTATATATCCGGCTTCGTTACAATTTCGCGTTGGAATAAATTCCGAAGCTAATAACTAAAGTTCTCTTCAGACGACTAAATAAATGATTTCAGTCCACTTGAGTGGACTTAAGTTATAAGCCAGGAACTTAAGTTCCTGGCAGGATACCGGTAAATGCAACAATTTGACTATTACAAACATCTGGACAATGACAAGCCGTTTTAGGATAAAGGCATCAAGAGATGATTGCAACCTATTTCATATATTTAAAGCCAAGCAGAGAAATCTTTGGAAAAGAGAGACAGTGATAACAGATGAATTCGCGGATCATTTTGGGCAGCTTCCCGTTCTGCTTGGGTATTATAACCCCAGTCTGCGAGGAAGAGTTTCACATCTTCAAGGTCTGCTTGCTGTTGGACTAACTGCAAAGTCTTGAGTCTATCTTCTACAAACCAGAGACTAACTGCCTTGTTTTCTGCTTCCTGCTTTAAATTTCGCAGAATTTCATATTTAGGACGCTTGACTTCTTTGCCAATAATTGCTTCTGCTGGTAAATTCACTCCTTCTTGTTGCAACAATTGTTGGACAAAACGCCCTTCTTTAGTTGTCACAATGTATAGCTTAACTCCACTGTCAAGAGTTAATTTTATTTTTTCTACTACACCTGGATAAAATCTATGCAGACTTAGCCAACCATCTAAATCTGTGGTAATCCATTCATCTCGTTGTTTATCTAGTTTCGCGCCAATTTCTCTTGCTTGCAGCTTGTCATCTAACAAAAGTTTTGGGGCGATGCTTGCCCATTCATGAAGAATTTTCTCATCAGGAATTCCATCTACCAAGGCTTTGATTAAAACGGGCATTTCCCAACCCGTTTCAATTACAGGTCGTAGGCGATAGAATCTTAAAGCTAAATCATCTGGTGGTGTGTCGTTAGCAAAAGACCAAATTTCATAGTAGGTACGCCATGCTACCTCAAAATATTCAATTAGTCCGTCGCATATGACTCCATCAAAGTCTAGGGCTAAAATTGTGGGACTACTTGCTGTCATTGTTTTGAGGATAAACTGCTGTTGCCAGCTTAACTGAACTTGCAATGATTTGTTGTATCACAACTGTAGGCAGGAAAAATAGTCTGGATGATTGCAGGCGATCGCTTTAACACTCCCAAGCGAGTAACTCTTCATCGCATTCATGATTCCAAACCGCCTCGACCTTTTGCTTCTCAATAGTACCCACAGGGGTACTGTTACTTTAATAATCCAAAATGTCATAATTTGATTGTGAGTCCTCTGTGTAACTTCACATTGATAAGTTACCGGATTTTAGCAAATGATCCAAAATTCCAGACTGAATTTATTAGAGGTGCGTTATGCCGTTTCCTAAAACTTTCATTAAAGATGTACCGACTGCCAATAATACTCCCGTACCAAACGTGGGATTTCTCGCTCCGAGTGTGGGAACTTTTATCCTTACTGATAATAATGGTACAGCAAACTTTATTTGGCAACATGATGTAGAGGATGTAGACTTTCACAGTGAAAGACTGACGTTTGACGGTATTGTCACAATTGCCAGTCGTGATTTTTACCAAGGTACGATATCACTGGAGAAAGAAGAAACTGGTTCAGAGCAAATCAAGGTAACAATTCTCCTCTCAGTAGAAACAGCCGATGCTGATGAGGGTCATAGAATCTTTTATCGACGTGAGGAAGACAGTGACTACAACTTGTGGGCTGTTGACGCGAAGAAGTTCGAGCTTCACACACCCGCTCTTGGTGTTAGTTCTTAGAGGATGTTTTAAAAGGGTCTTTTGTTCTCCTAGTTAGTACAGTCAAGTATCTCAGTACATGGCTAAAACCTTGATTTATCGTCGAAGTTAACCCAAGTGAGAACAGCAAAATTATACCTTCTGGGGCTTTTAAAACATCCTCTTAATTAGCATTTGACTAAGCATGGTGCTACCTATTAACAGCAGTGCCATGCTTAGTGGTAATCAAACTGCTTTAATTAGCTGCCTTTTTAGTAAGCGGACTTTATATTTGTAGCCGCAATTTCTAGTAGATAATAAGAAAAATGCAAAACTTTAGCACAATCAACTTTACTTAATCTTTTAGCTTATTTAATGCTTCATTACGATAATTAAAAATACCATATCCAGGACTAAAGAGTAACGCCAGCAGAAAGAATCCTGATACTACTAAAACGATCGCAGGCCCAGAGGGCAAGTTATAAAAGTAGCTCAGATACATACCGCTAATACTAGAAATTACCCCAATTACCGCACCCAAAATCATTACTTGGTTGAGGCGTTTAACTAACAAATAGGCGGTAGCTCCTGGTGTAATTAAAAGTGATAATACTAAAATTACACCGACAGCTTTCATGCTGGCGACTATTGTTAAAGCTATTAGCACCATTAGTCCAAAGTTCAGCCGATTGACGGGCAAACCTGCGGCTTGAGCGCCTAAAGGATCAAATGTGTAAAATAAAAGCTCTTTGTATAATAAAAGAACAACTATTAAAACAATAGTGGCAATAATAGCAGTATCCCGCACTTCATCAATAGTAACACCGAGAATGTTACCGAAAAGGAAGTGGTTAAGGTCGATTTTGTTATCTTTTTGAATAACAGTAATTAGGGTAATACCAAGGGCAAAGAATGCTGAAAAAACTATGCCCATTGCCGCATCTTCTTTGATTGGCGATCGCACTCTAATCCAGGCGATCGCCATTGTACTGATAACTCCGGCAATAAATGCCCCAATATATATATTTGCTCCTACCATAAAAGCGATCGCTAATCCTGGTAAAACTGAGTGACTTATGGCATCACCCAGCAAGGCTAGTCGTTGTACCATCAAGTAGCTGCCTACAACTGCACACAACATCCCAACTAAAATGGCAATCACGAGCGATCGCTGCATAAAGCCGTATTGCAACGGCTCAATTAATGCTTGTAACATATTTTGTCATTTGTCATTTGTCATTTGTCATTCACTAATGCCCCATACCCAATGACATTTTATGCAGCGTCTGAAAAGTACATTACTTTACCACTATAAGCACGATGTAGGTTTTCTTGTGTAAGTACTTGTTGGCGTGAACCTGTGGCGATTAATTCACGATTTAGTAATATTAAATCATCAAAGTGGGTGATTGATTCCCCTAAGTCGTGGTTGACTACTAGCACAATTTTGTTATCGGCGGCGAGTTCATGGAAGACTTCAAAAATCACTGCCTGGGTTTTTTGATCAATGCCTACTAGAGGTTCATCAAAGCAGAATATTTCTGCTTGCTGTGTTAAAGCACGGGCTAAAAATACCCGTTGTTGTTGTCCTCCTGATAATTGTCCAATGGGGCGATCGCAATATTCGCTCATTCCAACTCTTTCTATGGCGCTTTTTGCTACTTGGCGACTAACTGCCGAGAAGCTACGCAACCAGCCTGTTTTCTTTACCCGTCCCATCATTACTACATCCCAGACTGTGGCGGGGTAAGTCCAGTCAATTTGGCTACGTTGTGGTACATAAGCAACTTTCTCTAATTGTTGCATCAAGGGTTTGCCTTCGCATAGCGCCGTACCACTACTAACAGGAACCAAGCCTAACATTGCTTTCATCAGCGTACTTTTGCCAGCACCGTTGGGGCCAAAAATACCCGTCAGTTTTCCCGGTTTGACGATACAGTTAACGTCCCTTAAGGCTTCTTGTGTCCGGTAGTATACCCCTAGATGGGCAATGCTAATTGCTGCTTTGGAACTCATGTCAAAAGCTTTAACAGTTTTTGCAGGCATTTCCTCTATTTTTGTCTGGGATAGGCTCAATTTTGCAGGAAAAGAGACGTTTTTCATAATCGGGTTTAAATATTTATTTCTTGAGCTTACTATAAAAATGAGAGAAATATGAAAAAATCTATAATTAGATGTAATATCCAAGATAAATGAAACTAATACTAGAGATAGACGGCAGTAATCCTTACGGCAAGGGAATAATCAGCAGAATGAAGAGAAAAGTTTTTTTCCGGCTTTGTTTGGGAATGCTTGTGCCTTTGGCTTTACTCAGTTGTACCCAGAAAGACTCTAACTCCAACACTACCAAGGGAGATAAGCCGCGAGTGGTTGCAACAAGTACTATCATTGCTGATTTGGCACAAGAGGTTGGAGGAGACGAAATTCAACTAAGTGGAATCCTAAAACCGGGTACTGATCCCCATGTTTACGAACCAGTACCAGCAGACAGCAGGGTTTTGGAAGAAGCCGACTTGATTTTGTATAACGGCTACAACCTCGAACCGGGGCTGATTAAATTGATGAATGCTTCTGGTGATAAGGCGCAAAAGTTAGCTGTGGGGGAAGCTGTCAAATCTTTGCAGCTTGATAAAGGCAAAGGAGAAGTTGTGCCAGATCCGCACGTTTGGGGTAGTGCAGAAAATGCGATCGCAATGACGAATGCAATACGGGATGCTTTGATTGAGAGATCACCTGAAGATAGAGAAAAATTTACTCAAAAGGCATCGCAACTTACTAATGAATTAAAACAATTGCATAGCTGGATTAATCAACAGATTCAAACTATCCCCGCACCTCGGCGTAAACTGGTGACAACTCATGATGCATTCCAATATTATGGACGTGCTTATGGGATTGCGATCGCAGGTACTTTAATTGGCATTAGTACCGAAGAACAACCAAGCGCTCAAACAGTCCAGCGATTGGTAGAGTCAATTAAAAAAATAGGCGTTTCTGCAATTTTTGCTGAGACTACAATTAACCCAGCTTTAATTAAGACTGTTGCCCAAGAAGCAGGGGTGAAATTAGCACCAAATCAACTCTATTCTGATTCAATTGGCGCTAAGGGAAGTCCAGGAGATTCTTATATCAAAATGATGGAGGTGAATACCCGTACAATTGTAGAAGCATTGGGGGGGAAATATACCCCATTTAAACTAAAGAAGTAAATTCATCATAGTAAATATCTACTGGAGTTTAGACTAGTTCCCGGTGCGAAACTGTTGAACAAATCAAATATAAAACTTTGTTAATAATCAATCGTTACATGTGCCAAGTATTGATTATTAACAAAGCTAATTTTAACTATCCCCCCACTACTTTTGATAC
>NZ_JAIVFQ010000168.1 GCF_020829495.1 Nostoc favosum CHAB5714
TTTTGTCCCAACTGAAGTTAGGTAAGCAAGCTACTGGGTATAAAACTGCTCAGAAGGTTCTCAATCGTTTCATTGCTGAACTAATCGGTTCAGTTTAGCTGTTTGGGGAATTCGCCAACGGTATCCGTATCTCGGCTCAATACCCATTGCATTACCCCGGATAAATTAATTAAGCATAAAATCTACCCATTTTTTTGGGGGCATGATGACTTATCGGGATCTTGTAAGGGAATTGTTGGTAGGACTTTTACAAATCGTTCTCATATCAAGTTACTAAACTTTAGTGGTTGGTATACATCTAAATTAGTTGAATCTCTAGAAATTCTCACTTTACGTAGTGATTTAACTTGTCTAACTATGATGTATTGGCATGAATTAATAACTTATGTTTATTTACTTCGTGATTGCAAAGCTTGGTGCCCTTTATGCTACAGCTATTGGCATCAAAATAAATTACCTATATACGAACCATTACTTTGGTCTTTTGGGTCTAGTTGCAATAATTAGCTTTTTATTGATAAGATTTATCATTAAATATAAATTATCATTACTCAACACCAAGCATGACCATCACCCTAACGCACAAAGAAGACTCCGAACTGTGGAAGCAGACCGAACGTAGCAGCTTGCAAAATCCAGAGAAATTTGAAACTATTTATCAAATACCTAAACAACTGGGCAAAGGTTGTGAAAGAAACATAGAGGTCTTTCCACATCTCTGGCTTTCAATTGCTAATTGGCAATATCACGATGATGTGCGTTGTGAAATACCCCTTTCCGAACATCCCCTACATTTTAATGTCCTACTTTCAGGAAAAATCAAAAGCGACTACGGAAAGCTTGGGGAAGGATACACACATATTTCAGGTGGTGGGATTCAACCTAAGATGAATGAGGAGACTGAGAAATTTCAACATATTTTAGGCGTTCAAATTTTGATGCCACCGTCGATGTTGACAGATTTTTTTCCTGGAGAGGATGGAGAAATGCTTCCTCAATTGAAACTACTGGCAAAGGGTAATGACTGGCAGACACGACTTTACCCAAAAACCACTCCAGCGATACGGGGAGTAGCACAGCAAATTATTAACTGTCGTTTTCAAGGAATAACAAAGCAGGTATATTTGCAAGGTAAGGTGTTGGAGTTGATGGCATTACAACTAGCTCCACTGATCGCAGATGATAATAGATTGCGATCGCCACTACGTCTAAAGCCAAAAACCATCACCCGACTTGATTACGCAAGAGAAATTCTCATCTCCCGTCTCGAAAATCCCCCATCATTATTAGAATTAGCCGCGATGGTAGGGGTAAGTACTCGCACCCTTAAACGCGGATTTCCCGAACTTTTCGGTACAACAGTGTTTGGCTATCTGACCGATAGACGCATGGACTGTGCAGAACAGTTACTGCGACAAGGAAACATTACCGTTGCCGAAGTAGCTAATCAAGTTGGTTATTCTAACCCAGGACACTTTGCTGCTGCTTTTAAGCGCCGATTCTGCATCACACCAAGCCAGTGTTTATCAGGTATAAAACAGGAGTCAGAATACAGAATTCAGAATACTATACCCATAAAGGGATAGAGTTTTAAGGCGAGAATATTTTAATTTTTTTCGCCCACTAGGGGCGAGGTTTTAAGCAATATTCGTCACCCACTCGTACAGAATTCATACTGAATTCTGACCGGAGGCGGAGCGTCTCCGGCTCCGCTCCTGAGTTCTGAATTCTTCTTATAAAATAACGTGAGTTCGACAGTGAGAAAAAGCCAAAAAGCTTGCTAGATATAAAGTGCAAGAAACTGGGTCGGTTTAGGCGATCGCTAAGATTGATTTAGAATCAGCAAAAAAGTCACAAAAAAACACCGAGACTAAAAATAACAAAGAAAAACTAGGTCTCGGCAATGTCTACAATTGTATCTCGGTTGGACATCACACAAATATTCTGTGATGTTGATGACTTCTGTAATCAGTGGGAAAACTTGTGGCAGCAAATACCACAGTTACCATCGACAAAAGGAGAACGTCGCAGTAAGTCACGGATGTGCATATCAGAAGTGATAACAATAATCATCGCCTTTCATGGCAGTGGTTATCGCACCTTTAAAGAATTTTATACATTGCACGTACTGCCTAGTTGGCGAGAGGCATTTCCAAACTTAGTCAGCTATACCAGATTTGTGGAATTGATGCCTTCTCTTCGAGACGCTACGCGAAGGAGCTTAATGCTACTGTGCTGTTTTCTGCATACAAGGACGGGAGAAATTACGGGGATTAGTTTTATTGATTCAACTCCGATTAATGTGTGCCATAATTGCCGCGCCCATGCACATAAAGTATTTAAAGGATTGGTAAATTGGGGCAAAAATTCGGTTGGTTGGCACTTCGGCTTTAAACTTCATTTGATAATTAATGACCGGGGAGAATTGCTGGCATTCAAATTAACTCCTGCTAACGTAGATGACCGAAAACCAGTGCCAGAGATGACCCAGGATTTGATTGGTAAACTTTTTGGAGATAGAGGATATATTTCACAAAAATTATTTGAGGAGTTATACGAGCGAGGTTTAGAGTTAATCACAAAATCCAAGAAGAATATGAAAAATCGTTTGGTAAAACTGATTGATAAAATTCTCTTACGCAAGCGAGCAGTGATTGAATCGGTGAATGACCATCTCAAAAACATCTGTCAAATAGAACACTCCCGACATCGTAGCCCATTTAACTTTTTGGTCAATTTGATGGCTTCTTTGGTTGCTTATACCTATTTACCTCAAAAACCATCTATTGACATTTACCCAAAAGACTTGCCTGCTCTACCTCCTGCCATTTTTTAGTTCTGTCGAACTCACGTTAAAATAACGTGATGCCCTTTTTGAGTAGATAGATGCCCTTTTTGAGTAGACTTGATTGCTAGCTCTTTTATATACTCAGCTTGACAAAGCAAATAAGAACTATTTTCAATACAGCGCTTCCGGCTATTATGCAATATAGTTTTCTCCTTGCCCCTCTCCTATCATCGCTTTCAGCTTTTAGGATGTACCTCATAGCTGCCGGAAGTGCTGTAATCCCAGGTATCCGAGTTTTTCTTAGCCAGCTTTTTAAGCAGGTTGAGGGACTTTTGTATTTTGCTTTTTAAAAAGTGTGAGGAGTTATTTTAAGGAACTATTATGAAGCATTGGCAGTTGTTTGTCGGTGTTAGTTTGTCGTTGGTGGCTAGTCTATCAGGCTTTTTAGGTATTGTTGCAATTCAGCCAGGATTGGCTGAGGAAAAATTAAGCAATGAGGAACATAAATCTAATTCTACAGAGCTAAATGCGATCGCCTTGCAGGAAGTCAGTAAAAATATTCCCCAACTGAGCGAAATCGAACTTCCTGCAACTAACGCTCAAATGTTGGTACAGACACCAACACCAACCAACCCACCCAGTACCCAAGCGGATGTTGTCGCAATTACGGGTGTAAAAGCAAATGCCACCGAGAAAGGTGTGGAGGTGATTTTAGAAACAAGCCTTGGGGATAAACTGCAAGTCGCCAATCGCAGTACGGGTAATAATTTTATTGCCGATATCACTGGTGGACAGTTGCGTTTACCCAATGCGGATGCTTTTACGTTTAAATCAGAAAAGCCCATCGAAGGGATTACGTCCATTACAGTTACAAATGTTGATGCTAATACCGTGCGGGTAACGGTGGTTGGGGAGAAAGCTTTACCTGCGGTTGAGTTGTTTGATGGGGATGAAGGGTTAATTTTTGCAGTTTCATCTACAGCCACATCTGCACAAACCCCAGAAACACCAACCGAAGAACAGCCAGCAACAGAGAAACCCGAAGAACAACCCGCAACACAACAAGATGAGCCGATTGAGTTGGTGGTGACCGGTGAGCAAGATGGGTATAATGTACCCAATGCGAGTACGGCAACGCGGACGGATACCCCATTGCGGGATATTCCCCAATCGATTCAAGTTGTGCCGCGACAGGTGCTAGAAGATCGTGGTATACGAGACGAGCTTGAGGCAATAGAGACCGTCAGTGGCGTGCTTGACAGTGACACTAGAGGAATCGAAGCTGGGATTAGTAATATTGCGATTCGCGGATTTTCTTCATCCTTTTCTTCATCCATTCGTCTCCGAGATGGTTTACCCAGTGAATTTAGACAATCCTTTATCCCAATTGGAGCAATTGAGCAAGTAGAGGTACTCAAAGGCCCTGCCTCAGTTTTGTTTGGGGCATTAGAGCCAGGCGGGGTCGTTAATTTTGTGACTCGGCGACCTTTAGCTGAACCTTACTACAGAATCGGATTTGAAGCTGGAAATTATGGGCTTTATCAACCCAGCATTGATTTCTCAGGACCCTTGACTGAGGACGGAAGTGTATTGTATCGCCTGATTGCTGCCTATCAGGGTGGAGGGGACTTTAAAGATTCAACTCCTCTCCAAGATCAGAAAATAAGTATCACACCCTCAATGACATTTAGATTTGGAGATCGCACAAATCTAAATCTTTACTATGAGTACGGTAAATTCCGTACAGATAGTGACGTTGAACCTCTCCTTAGCGATGGCAGTCTAATACCTAGTAACTTCTATCCTTACTACTTTTCGTTAGCAGATTTAGAAACTCACAGAGTTGGTTATACCCTGAATCATCAATTTAACGATAGTTGGCAGCTTCGCCATAGTCTTTCAACAACTTTTGGAACGTTTCAAAATCAGGCTATTTACTATACCAGCGTATTGGAAGATCGATTTGTTTCAGATTTCTTTGCTTATGATTCTGTCAGCACAGTAGATAAATACACTGGACTGGTCGATTTGGTTGGAAAGTTTAACACTGGTTCAATATCCCATCAGCTTGTAGCTGGCTTTGACTTCAATCGTGAAGTATCTTATTTTTGGTTTGATGACAGTTTAGGCGCACTTGATTTGCCTCCTCTAGATATTCTCAATCCAAATTATGATGTCCCACTCCCAGAAATTCCACCTGCTCGATTGACTAATTTTGGTGTTAGCCAATCCTACGGAGTCTATCTTCAAGATCAAATCGCCTTTACTGATAATTTGAAAATGCTGATTGGGGGTCGCTACGATTGGATATCGAGTGATACCGGGCTGATTGATGGTGATAGGGCAATTCAAACTAACGGAGCTTTTAGCCCTCGTATTGGTTTGGTTTATCAGCCCAGCAAGAATGTATCGCTTTATACTAGCTATAGTCAATCGTTCCGTCCATCAATAGGGCGCAATCCAGATAATGACCCATTTGAGCCAACAAGAGGAACTCAATACGAAGTTGGGGTCAAGGCTGATTTTCTCGATGGCAGACTCTCAGCGACTCTAGCAGCTTACAATCTCACCAGAACAAATGTGCTGACCACCGATCCCGATCCTGAACTAGCGAGACAAGGGTTTCAAGTGCAAGTTGGGGAGCAGCGAAGTCGCGGTATTGAGTTAGATGTTACGGGTGAAATTCTACCCGGTTGGAATATCATTGCTGCCTATGCCCTCACAGAAGCAGAAGTCATTGAAGACAATTCTATACCCAGTGCAGTTGGTAATCGCCTCACAGGTATACCGCAACATCAAGCAAGTCTATGGACAGCTTACACTATTCAGGAAGGCGATTTACAAGGGGTGGGATTTGGCTTAGGGCTATTTTACGTGGGTGAGCGTCAAGGCGATCTGGAAAACTCATTCCGAGTAGGAGATTACCTGCGGACTGATGCAGCACTTTACTACCGTCGCAATGGATTTAATGCAGCAATCAATGTTCGTAACCTTTTCAACATCGATTATGTTAGCTCTGTCAACTTTGGCACACTTTATATTAACAGAGGAAACCCACTGACCATTGTTGGCTCTGTTAGTTGGGAGTTTTAACTTATGCTTTGTGCTAGTTATTCGGTAACTGGCACAAATTTTCATAGATTTTAATGCTGTGGACAACTAGCCCAATGAATGTGAAAAAATCCCTGATGAGTTATGTGGTAATGAAACCATTGCTATTAATGGCTTTATCAGTTCTTTTGGTTACAGCTTGCAACAGTTCAAAGATGCAACTGAGCAATATTTCAACAGAACACGCAGCGAATATCTCAATACCTTGCCGAGTTGTACAAAACTCAATGGGGGAAGCCTGCGTTCCCAATGATCCTAAACGGGTTATTGTTATTTCACACCGTGGTTTGCTAAGTCATGCACTCACTCTAGGTGTTAAACCCATCGGTAGTAATGCTAATACACTTGAGGATCTTAAAAAAATATATTTACGTGAACAATCCTTTTTAGGCGGAAAGATAGAAGGAATTCAACAAGTAGGACTTCCAGATAACCCTAATTTGGAAAAAATATCCCTGCTTAAACCTGATTTAATTTTGGCTTGGGCATACCTCAAATCAGTATATCCTTTACTTTCTCAAATTGCACCTACAGTACTCATTCCTTTTGATATGCCCGACTGGAAAGACGAATTTAATTTGGTGGCTGAAATATTAGGGAAAGAAGCAGAGGCACAGCAAGCCTGGGAACAATATTATCAGAGAATTGAAGAACTCAAAGCAGCACTAGGTAATCGTTATGAAAATCGCACAGTTTCGGTCGCTAGTACTGCTCCTTCCAACAATTATGTTTTAGTCAAAAATTCATTTGCGGGTTCTATTCTTAATGATGTTGGACTGCAACGCCCAGCAGTGCAGGATGTTATTAAGCCTAGTGGTGGAATTTATAATATCTCTGAGGAAAGACTGGATATACTAGATGGCGATTTTTTGTTTCTTCTATACACTTATGATTTTGGAGAAATGGAGACTTATGAGAGATTAAAGCAAAAGCCCATTTGGAAGCAGCTAAAAGCTGTTAAGAATAATCAGGTTTTTCTCGTCGATTTTTGGGCATGGACATGGAATAATCCATCTGCTGCTAGTGCCGTGATTGATGACCTTTACAAATACCTTGTCAATACTCCCTAAACTACTAGATGTGCTTTCTGAGAAGTTATTAAAAGCTGCACAAACGCGAACTAACAAATCACCCTCATCCGATAAATTCAGCCCCTACATTACCCTAATCTTCCCTTCTAGTTCGCTTTCCTTGTAAACTATCATTTCTATCACAATGGCAACACGCTCTGCTCACCCCCTCCTGCGTTTACTGCGCTATGCCAAACCCTATCAACCTCAAATTTGGGGTGCAATTATTTATTCGATTCTGCGTACCCTATTAGACCTAGCACCACCTTATCTCATCGGCGTTGCAGTAGATGTGGTAGTTGAACGAGAAACTTCGTTAATTGCTCGGTTTGGCATTCAAAATCCCCTAACTCAGTTATTAGTGGTGTCTGTGCTGACGAGCGCCACTTGGGGTCTAGAATCCCTCAGCCAATATGCAGCCGACAAACTTTGGCGTAATTTAGCACAAACCCTACAACACGAACTGCGAGTCGATACTTACAACCACTTACAAGAACTAGAACTTGCCTACTTTGAAAACCGCAGCACGGGTATCCTGCTATCTATTCTCAATGATGACATCAACCAGCTTGAGGGCTTCTTCAATTCTGGCGCTCAGAACCTGATCGGCTTTTTCACGCGAGTATTTGCAGTTGGGATGAGCTTTTTGCTGCTGGCTCCCGGTATTGGGTGGCTGGCAATGTTTCCCATCCCGTTTATCCTCTGGGGAACGTTCACCTTTCAATCCCGGTTAGCTCCCCGCTATGACACAGTACGCGATCACGCCGGAATTATTAGCGACCGCCTCGCTAACAATATCTCTGGAATTGCCACCATCAAAAGCTTTACGGCTGAAGCTTATGAAAGCGATCGCGTTTACCAAGAAAGTGAATCCTATCGTCGCAGTAACAAACGGGCGATCGCCCTGAGTGTAGCCTTTGAGCCCGTGCTACGATTTCTGATTTTGTTTGGGTTTGTGCTGACGCTGTATCTGGGTGGTCGGGAAGTGCTACAAGGTCGTCTCAGTGTGGGAACTTATAGCTTTATGGTGTATATTGTTCAAGATTTACTATGGCCCTTCACCGAACTAAGTAAAATCATGGATGAATATCAGCGAGCGATGGCATCAGTACGTCGTGTCATGGGCTTACTGGATACCCCGATTGCAATTCCAGGAGGTGTTCGCGCAGCGACTCCTGCGGAGTATCGCTCCTTACCAATCGAAACTGTGGCTGGTAAAGTGCAATTTGATCATATTACCTTTGCCTACAATGAGCGCAACCATACACTCAAAAATTTGTCCCTACAGATTCCTGCTGGAACCACCATCGGCATTGTGGGAGCAACGGGTTCAGGTAAAAGTACGTTAGTTAAGCTTTTGCTACGCTTTTATGAGGTAGAGAGTGGGCGGATTTTAATTGACGACATAGATATCCGCGACCTCAATTTATTCGATTTACGGCAATGTATTGGTTGGGTGAGTCAGGACGTGTTTTTGTTCCACGGTACGGTTGCTGAAAATATTTGTTACGGTAGTTTCCATGCCAATCAAGAACAGATTATCCATGCAGCCAAGTTAGCCGCAGCCGATGAATTTATCGAGCAACTGCCCCAGGGCTATGACACAATTGTGGGCGAACGGGGACAGAAACTTTCTGGAGGACAACGACAACGACTGGCGATCGCTCGTGCTATTCTCAAAGACCCACCAGTTTTGATTTTGGATGAGGCGACCTCTGCGGTGGATAATGAAACGGAAGCAGCTATTCAGAAGTCGCTGGCGATGATTACCCAAAATCGGACTACGATTGTGATCGCTCACCGTCTTTCTACAATTCGTCACAGTCATTGTATTTATGTGATGGATGACGGTCAAATTGTCGAGCAGGGTCAGCATGAGGAATTACTAGCACTGGATGGAATTTATGCCAGTCTGTGGCGCGTACAGTCTGGGATTCATTAATTTAACGTGAGTTCGACGGGTTGAAAAAGGTGCAAAAAAAAGCTGAGACTGGAATAAGAAGAAAAATTCAAGGGTGTCTCAACTATGTCCACAATTGTATCTCGCCTAGATGTAACCCAGATTTTCTGCGATGTAGATGATTTCTGCTACCCTCAAGACTAGCCCTGTCAAGGTGACTTTTTTGCAGTCGCTAAAAGTTTGGCAGTGGAAACATGTGGATGCTGAGGGTCATACTTTGGAGGATCTTTCTTCTTCTTTGGAGCACGGGTATGTTTGAGAAAAGAC
>NZ_JAIVFQ010000169.1 GCF_020829495.1 Nostoc favosum CHAB5714
TGTAATTGATGGTATTCAAGCTAGGGGAAAAAAAGGAAACTACAGTACGGAGCGTATCAAATTCAACTCCAATTCTTCAGGTTAAATTTTTGTTACATACTTATAAATTTTTCCACCCACCTACTTATGGATAAACAGTACTCTAACTTATCACCTGCTAAAAAAGCTCTTTTAGAAAAATGGAAGAAAGGAAAATTTCAAGCTGATACTATTCCCAAACGTCAAATATCTCAGAATATTCCCCTATCTTTTTCTCAACAGAGACTATGGTTTATTGACCAGCTCTATCATGGGAGTTCTTTCTACAATATTCCTATCACTTTTCATATACAAGGTAATCTAAATATAAAGGCACTTGAGCAAAGCTTGAATGAAATTCTCAAGCGTCATGAAGTTTGGCGGACAAATTTTAGGGTTGTAAATGGAGAGCCAATACAAGAAATTTCTCCCCAATCTACTTGGAATATATATATTATTAACCTAGAACATTTATCTGGTAAAGATTGGGAACCCGAAGTTAAACAAATTGCAGCAGAGTCAGCAAAAAAACCTTTTAATTTGGCTAAAGAGCTATTAGTGAGGGCTACTTTACTGCGATTGAGTGAAGAAGAACACGTTTTGCTTGTGACCATGCATCACATTATTACAGATGGATGGTCTTGCGATGTGTTCCTGCACGAACTGTCAACGCTGTATGCTGCGTTCTCAAAAAATCAACCTTCTCCCTTACCCGAACTCCCGATTCAGTATGCAGATTTTGCTGTTTGGCAACGCGATCGCATTCAGGGTGAATTCCTCGCAACCCAATTAAATTATTGGAAGCAACAACTTCAGGGTGAACTGCCTGTACTACAACTGCCAGCAGACCGTCCACGCCCTAACCTTACTACTTTCACAGGTGCCAAGCACTACTTTACATTCTCTGCATCCCTAACTAATGCTTTCAAGCAATTAAGTCAGCGAGAAGACGCTACTTTATTTATGAGTTTGCTGGCAGCATTTAACATATTACTATACTGCTACACAGACCAGGAAGATATCTTAATTGGTTCTCCAATTGCTAACCGCAACCGTGCAGAATTGGAAGGGATGCTGGGTTTATTTGTTAATACTTTGGTGTTACGTAATAATCTCAGTGGTAATCCCAGTTTTCGCGAACTTTTACATCGAGTACGGGAGGTGACTCTAGATGCTTATGGACATCAAGATTTGCCTTTTGAGATGCTTGTAGAAGAATTGCAACCCGAACGAGACTTAAGCCGAAATCCGCTTTATGAGGTAATGTTCGTCTTACAAAATACCCCAGGCTCTGTAGAGGAAGCGTCTGGTTTAACTTTACGTCCTTTGGAGTTTGATAGCGGTACGGCTCAACTAGATATTTTTCTATCAATGTCTGAATCCGCAGAGGGATTAACAGGCTGTTTAGAATACAACACAGATATTTTTGGTTCAACAACAATTAACCAATTTATTAACAATTTTCAAACTTTATTAGAAAATATAGTTGCAAATCCAGAGCAGCATCTGAGTGAATTATCGCTACTAACTGCCTCTGAACAAGAAGAATTATTATTTAAGTTTAACCAAACTCGTGCAGATTACCCTCAAGATGTATCTCTGCATCAATTATTTGAGGAGCAAGTTGAACTAAGACCTAATTATGTAGCATTAATTAGCGATTCTGAAGAAATAACTTATCGTCAACTAAACCATAGAGTTAATCAACTGTCACATCACTTACAAAAGCAGGATGTAACAAAAGAAACTTTGGTTGCTCTATGTTTAGAACGCGACCTAGATATGGTAGTGGGGATTTTAGCTATTCTCAAAGCTGGTGGTGCATACATTCCCCTTGACCCAAGTTATCCGGTGGAACGTTTGAATTTTATGCTCTCTGATTCCCAAGCATCGCTGTTAATTAGTAAGCAAGAAATTTTAGAAGAACTATCATTATCTGCGGCTAAAACCGTTTGCTTGGATATCCACAAAGAGGAAATTTCACAAGAAAGCTTGGAAAATCCCATTAACATTTCTGCTAGGAATCATCTTGCTTATATTATCTACACTTCTGGGTCAACTGGAACACCTAAAGGTGTTCTTGGTACCCATCGGGGTACAGTAAACGGTTTACACTGGTTGTGGAAGACCTATCCTTTCACTCCAAAAGAAGTTTGCTGTCAAAAAACCGCTATTAGTTTTGTCGATTCTGTCTGGGAAATTTTTGCTCCTTTACTTCAAGGAATTCCCATAGTAATTATCAGTAATGCAACTGTACTAGAGCCACAATTGTTTATAGAATCTCTAGCACAACACAAAGTCTCTCGAATTATACTTGTACCTTCATTATTACGACTACTTTTAGATAATTATAGCCATCTAGTTAAGCAATTAACGCACCTGAAATTCTGGATAACTAGCGGAGAAGCATTATCGGTTAAATTAGTTCAAGCTTTCGGAGAATTGATGCCATTTGCAAAACTAATTAATCTTTATGGTTCATCGGAAGTTTCCGCCAATGCGACTTACTACGATACTAGTTTATTATCAGAACAAGCTCACATTGTGCCCATTGGCTGTCCAATAGATAACACTCAAATATATGTATTAAATCGTGATTTACAGCCAACACCTATAGGAGTAGTTGGAGAACTTTATCTTGGTGGTGATGGGTTAGCAAAGGGTTATTTGCATCGCCCAGAATTAACCCAGGAAAGATTCATTGATAATCCCTTTATACCCGGAAATAAACTGTATAAAACAGGCGATTTAGTCCGATATGTCCAAGATGGTAATCTGGAATACTTGGGTCGTCATGATGAGCAAGTAAAAATTAGGGGTTTTCGAGTAGAATTAGGTGAAATAGCAACTGCGATCGCACAACATCCAGATGTGCAAGAATCTGTTGTAATTGCTAGCAATGACACTCAAGAGAATCCGCGTTTGATTGCCTATGTTGTTACAAATAAGCAGGATATAACTACACAAATTTTACTATTTTTACAACAAAAATTACCGAATTACATGCTACCATCTGCCTTTGTTGTACTAGATGCATTTCCACTTACACCTAATGGCAAGGTAGATAAGCGTGCGCTGCAAAACAGTGAAAATAAGTGGAAAAATACTCATAAATCCTTCATTGCTCCTCGTAATTTTACAGAATTATCATTAGTAAAACTTTGGGAAAATCTTCTTAAGACTAGCCCTATCGGGGTGACAGACAATTTTTTTGATTTGGGTGGTCACTCCTTTTTGGCTGTCCGCTTAATGGCTCAAATTCAAGACATATTTGGGCATAACCTCACCCTATCTACTCTCTTTGAAAATCCAACAATTGAAAAACTATCAACCATTGTCACTCAGCCACCTCGCGAGATTTCTAATTCTCCTCTAATAGCAATTAATTCTTCCGGTTCCAAGAAACCTTTCTTCTGTGTGCATGGCGCTGGTGGAGGTGTTAATAACTACTTTAATTTATCCAGAAGGCTTGGTGAAGATTATCGATTTTATGCTTTAGAACATAGCCCAGGGCAAGACATACCAGAAATCATGTCAGTAGAAGAGACAGCAACTCGCTACTTGCAAGAAATTTGTAAAGTACAACCAAATGGCCCTTATCTTTTAGGAGGTCATTGTTATGGTGGTGTACTTGCTTTTGAAATGGCACAACAACTACGAAGGCAAGGTCAAACAGTAGATTTATTAGTTGTTATGGATACTATATTATCAGAAACACCTATTGAATCTATAAAAGATGATGATGCTAAATTTTTACTCCGCATGGCAGAATCAATAAAAACTGATAATAATGTAGACTTTTCAGTAACTTTTGAGGAACTTCAATATTTGTCATTGAATGAGCAACTTGATTTGATTAATCAGAAAGCAAACTACATATTTAGCGATACAGAAGTTGAAGATTTTCTGAATTATTACAAACTTTTCAAGGCTCATGTTCAAGCCATGCGAGATTATGTTGCATCGGTTTATCCTGATAAAATAACTTTATTTAGAGCTAGTCAGAAAATTATTCATGATTTTGAAAGTACAGAATTTAATACTGATGATCCCTTACTAGGTTGGAGTAAATGCTCGATTCAACCTATACAATTAATTGAAGTTCCCGGAGACCATTTTTCGATGTTTGTTGAACCTCATATTCAGGAATTAGCTAAACAATTAAGAATTTGTATAGATAAGACTTTACCTAATTAATACCTATGAAACTACCTCCAACACCAAGAAACCCTAATTGGCTATTTTATCTCAAATTCGAGGCCGATCCATTTGGTTATATGGATGTTATTTACAAACATTATGGTGATATTATCACCATAATGTCTGATTCTCAGCCGATTATTTATATTAGTAACCCACAAGGTATTAAAGAAATTTTCAATAATACAAAAGAGATTACAGCTAGCGGTGCATTAAACCAAAGTTTTGCTATAGGTACGGGGAAGCAAGGCGTTCTGCAATTAGATGGTTGGCGTCATAAACACCGACGTAAACTCTTGATGACTTCCTTCCAAGGAGGGCGTACACAAGCTTTCGGACAACGTATCTGCGAACTTACAGATAAAATAATGAGTCAACAGGCGATAAGTAAATCTTTTCTTGCCTACGAAATTATCGAAGATATTGCACTCCGAATAGGCATAGAACTTGTAGTAGGTTTAAGCGAAGGCGATCGCTATGAAAAAATTAAGCATCTATTTAGTTTTTTGATGAAATATGAACAATCTTCTTTGATCAATCTTCTGTTAAAACTTCCCTTTGTGAACCGGGATTTCGGTAAATGGAGTCCACAGGGATATCAACTTAACCTTTATCAAAAAATTTTCCAATTGCTGTACTCAGAGGTTTCTGAACGTCGTCAAAAACCAGATTCCTTATCCAGCGATACTCTCTCCACTCTCATATCTGCTTGTGATGAAACAGGTGAAGCATTAAGCGATGAAGAAGTGCGCGACCTACTATTATCTCCTATCTTCGCAGCTCAACATGCTTCCGGTGCTGCGATCGCCTGGTCATTGTACTGGATTCATCGTCTACCTGAGGTTCGCGATAAACTACTCGAAGAGCTAAATACTCTTAGTGAATCTCCAGACCCTATGAGTATTGTTACATTGCCTTATCTAAATAATGTCTGCAATGAAGCTTTACGAATTTACCCAACTCAGTTATTCACTTTTCCCAGGTTAGTAGAGTCTCCGATTGAGATAATGGGTTATGAGTTTGACCCAGGAACAATACTAATTGGTAATATTTATTCTATGCATCAACGTGAAGATATATATCCAGAACCTAAACAATTTAAACCAGAGCGCTTCTTTGAAAAACAATACTCATCTTTTGAATTTCTGCCATTTGGTGGTGGTGCGAGGAGTTGTATTGGTGGAGCTTTTGCATTATTTGAAATGAAGCTAGTATTAGCAACGATTCTTTCACATTATCAGCTAGCATTAGTCAGTAAAAAACCAGAACGTCCCAAGTATGGAGGTTTGATTTCTTACCCCGCAAGTGGTGTGAAGATGGTCATGCATGGTAGGCGTAACTATCAAGGATACTCACAGCCACTTGTTTCTAGCTTGTTCTAGCCTTTGGATTTAGTTTTTCATCAACTGGATATAGATCGTAAGCAGTTGTGCAAAATTAAATAGACATTTTTGGAATTGTCATTGCGAATATATTAGGAATCTGATTTGATTCATGAAATTATTTGCGTCGGCAGGGAGTAGGTACAGACGCGATTAATCGCGTCTGTACGGAGTGGGGAATCAACTTTTTCCAGGTGTACGGAATTTTTTCACAAATCAAATAGGAGTCCTATAGCGTAGATGTGTTCTGCATCCAACAACTAAAAAATGACTTTACAAAAACAATCTCAGATCGCAAATGAAATCCTTCAAGGCAATCTTATTAAACTGATGTTCAAGTTATCAATTCCCAGTATTTTGGGGATATTGATGCTTAGTTTAAATAGTTTTATTGATGCTTTATTTGCAGGAAGGTTTCTTGGTGAAACTGCTTTAGCAGGTATCTCACTTGCACTGCCACTTACAAGTATAGTAAATGGATTTGCTAGCTTGATAGGGGTAGGCTCTGCTTCTGTTCTTAGTCGATCCATTGGATCTGGAGATGTTAAGACTCAATCCAAAATATTTGAAAGTATTATAATTTTAAGTGTTATATTTTCTTTTTTTATTACACTTATTGGTTATATATTTGGTGAAGAATTAATTGTACTCATGGGGGGAAATGGTGAAGTTGCCTCAGAAGGTACAAGCTATTTGAAAATATATGTATTAGGTTCTATATTTTTGATATTAGGAGAAGGCTGTGGTGAGGTGATAAATTCAGAAGGGAACATTAGATTAAATACAATATTTAACTTGATTTTTGTGAGTGTTAATATTTTATTAAACTATATATTTATTACGGTATATAATTGGGGTATCCAAGGTATTGCTCTCGCTACAGTTATAGCAATGGTTGTTTCTAGTATTTTGAATCTATCTTATTTTATTGCTGGGAAAAGCTTTATCCCTGTTCATCTAAAAAGAATAGCGATCGCAATAAATTTACTTCTAGAAATCATATCAGTAGGAGTATCTTCTCTGTTTTATCCAGTGATGATATTGGTTCAAGAATTTGTAATTTTTAATTTAATTTATGATTACGGAGATAATAGTGATATTGCTTTCTTTGGAGCAAGTGTAAAATTGTGTTCATTTACATATATTCCCACCATTGGTTTAGCAAATGCTTTACAGCCTATAATTGGTATGAATTATGGGGCAAATAATAATAGAAGGGTTAAAAAATCATATTTAATTTTTGCAGTTATCGGAACTATTTTATTAATCTTCATGTGGCTGCCTCTACAATTATATCCCAGTAAATTTTTGGGGCTAATTCTGCCAGAGGTTAATTTTACTGAAGATAATGTGTTAGATTTTAGAATTTTCAATATATTAACACCTATATGGGCTTTAGCATACTTTAGTAATACTCTTTTTTTATCTATAGGCAAAGGTAAAATTGCATTATTAGCAATATTTTTAAAAAAACTTGATGTGACGAAACCAAAAGAAGTGCAAGATGCTGTGAAGCAAGCAATTGATTATTTTGGACATATCGATGTACTCGTAAATAACGCTGGATGTAAAATTGTCGGACTAATTGAAGAACTTAGTGATTCTGAAGTTCGCCGTCAGTTTGATACGAATTTTTTTGGTGTTTTAGCAACGCTGCGTGCTGTAATACCTCACATGCGAAAGCAGCGTCAGGGACACATCTTAAATATTTCATCAATGGCTTCCTTTATGGCTGAACCAGGTGGAGGATTTTATATTGCTAGCAAACTGGCGTTAGAAGGACTTTCTGGAACTTTACATTATGAACTCCAACCTTTCGGCATCAAAGTCATAATAGTTGAACCAGGTGTTTTCTTTACTGATTTTCCTGTAAATTCTATTTTTGTAAATGATACCCAAATAGAGGAAGAGGAGTATAAAGCAATTATTGATGAACGACGTAATGAAGTCATTAAACCTGGTATGGAACGTAGTCGTCTAGAGGAGCCGGGAGACCCGAAGAAAGCTGCTTTAGCAATGATTAAAATAGTTGATATCGAAGAGCCAATAGTTCGATTAGCACTGGGAACCGATGCAATCGAGAGTATAAATTACGGGTTGGAGTATATCAAAAGAGATTTGGATGCTTGGAAAGAACTTTCTATCAGTACCGATTATGATGAAGTTGTGGCGAATAAGACCTAAATACAAAATTGTATAAGTTCATAACAAAATTGGCATCTACTACATCAGCCCTCTGGCTTCATCCTCTTCTTTTGGCAAAGGTATTGATTATACTCAGGAGTTGTATAAAATTTATAATTATGATTGGATCAAAAAACTGAAATGCTTAAGAAATTCTTCGTGTTTTTCGAGTCATTAATGACCCTTAAAAGAATCACCTCAATACACCCTAACTCCACGGTCAAACCAACCCTCTTCGTCTGTAAATCCTGCGATCGCTCCTCTGAAGAAAGACCAAAAAATCAACCCACCGACGGCAAAATTTTACTTGACAAAATCAACAGTTTATACAACGAAAAGTTGGCATCTGACGACTTAGAAATAAAACCCGTTGAATGCTTATGGGCTTGCAGCCAAGGCTGTGTTGTGTCCATATCAAGCCCAGACAAACCCACCTACCTTTTTGTTAATCTTCCCCCAGAAGAAAGTCCAACAGCCTTATTAGAATTTATGCAACTGTATATCAAAAGTCGTAAAGGCAGTATCGCCTGGAAAAAGTTTCCCAAACTATTACAATCCGCTATTTTTGCCCAAATTCCCCCTGTAGTTGCTGATAATAAGTAAGTCGGCGTGGAAAAAGCAAACTATATAAGGATAAATAAATACGGATTCCGACAGTGCTTTGCCAAATCCTTGACTTATAGCGTAGCCAATTGACATTGCACGCTCATTCAAACGAATGTCGCCTAAATCACAGGTCGCAAAATTTTTCTCCCACCAGTCCAACATTGCTTGTCCCCTCCAGCACCCGATTTCAATTACTGTACCGTATATGCTGTGCTTTCTCCTCAATCCTTTGTGAGCAAGCTTTTCGAGACTTAACGGGAAAAGTCAGTTGATATTGTGCCCTAAGTTACTTCATGTTATATGATTAAGCTAATTTAAAGTTGATTGATAATAATTGTCAATAGTTACTGTTTGTCTTCGGTTTCAGGGAAGTGATATTACTAGGTGTGGGGAAATAAATAGATGAAAATAGATAGATTATTTCAAAGCCTTGTGCTGACAAGTGCGGTTGTTCTTTTGGTCGGGACTTCTGCCAAAGGCGAGGAAATTCGAGAGGATAGAGTAGTTCGATCTTGCACCCAGGGAGTAAGAAAATCTTTAAAAGATAGGCTTGCAGTTACAGATACTCATAAATGTCCGGTATTAGTTCCCAGTTCCCGCAAACCTCGACAATTCGAGTCCCAACTAGCAAATTCTCTGAGTCAGGTAAACGTGAGTTCGACGGATAGGAAAGCCCAAAAAGGTTGCTATATATGAATTTACTCAAGTGGGCAGGCGGAAGCGATCGCTAAGATTAATTGAGAATCGGTAAAAAACTCACAAAAAAACGCCGA